>JAPLRR010000038.1 GCA_026399075.1 Methylococcales bacterium | reverse complement strand
GTGAAAACCGACTACACCAGTTTGCTTGGTGACCATAGCGAACGTGAACCACCCGATCCCATCTCGAACTCGGAAGTGAAACCGTTTAGCGCCGATGATAGTGTGGCAGTTTGCCATGCGAAAGTAGGGAATTGCCAAGCTCTTAATATTAAAACCCAAGCACAAGTGCTTGGGTTTTTTTTTGCGTATAAAATTTATGTAATATTATGTTAACGAAAATAATATTCACGGCGTGATTAGCTGCATATAGGTAAAATACATATTATGTAATATATAAATAGGTATGCATAGTCTGTAGAAAAGCAGAAGCATAGTTTTTTAAGACAGTCGCAATTTTATACGCATAAAATACATTGGTAGCAATTATGGACTTTGCAAAATTAATAGATGGGAAAGGCGGAATCAGTAGTAAATATATAAAATTAACTAAGCAACGGCAGGCGTTATCTGTAGCAATAATTGGCGGAGGTCCATCTGGTCTAATGGCGGCAGAGGTTTTAATTGAAGCTGGATATAAAGTTGATCTATATGAAGCAATGCCAACTGTTGGTCGAAAATTTCTGATGGCTGGAAAGGGAGGTATGAATATATCAAACGACGAACCAATCGATGTTTTTTTATCGAGATTTGGTGATCACAAGAGTAATTTAAAGGGAGCAATTGAAAAGTTTTCTTCATTAGAATTGAGGCAATGGATATATGAATTGGGCATTGACACATTCGTAGGTTCATCGGGTAGAATCTTTCCGTCAGATATGAAGGCGGCACCATTATTGCGTAAATGGTTGAGTAGGTTGCGATCATCTGGTGTTAACTTTCATTTGCGTCATCAATGGATGGGGTGGGTTGAGGGTTGTAATCATTTATTAATATTCGATGTACAAGGAAATAGTATTGAAATAAAAGTAGATGCTGTCATATTGGCATTGGGTGGAGCAAGTTGGCCTCAACTTGGCTCTAACGGAGCTTGGGTGCCCATATTAACAAAGCAAGAAGTAAAGGTGTCACCACTTCGTCCAACAAACTGTGGTTTTGATGTTATATGGAGTGAATATTTTCAAACGCATTATTCTGGTAAGCCATTGAAATCGATTGGTATTTCGAGTAATACCATAAAAGAAATTGATGGGTTTCTTAAAGGTGAATTAATAATAACTGAATATGGTTTGGAGGGAGGAGTGATATATAAGTTAGCAGCAGGACTGCGTGAAGAAATTACTTTAAACGGTTATGCCATGATTTATTTGGATTTAATTCCTAGTGTAAACAAAGCTACAGTAGTTAATAAAATAACACAAGATCGTGGTAAGCAATCAATGGCTAATCATTTGCGTAAGCAACTAAGAATTAATGGTGTTAAAGCAGGTTTGTTAAGAGAAATCGTTAACGCTTCAGACTTTAGTAATGCCGAACAGCTTTGTGCCTTAATTAAGTCCCTACCAATTAAATTAGTTGCGGCAAGGCCAATAGCTGAAGCGATTAGTGCAGCAGGTGGAGTTGAATTTGCTGAGCTCGATCAAAATCAAATGTTAGTAAAAAAACCGGGCGTATTTTGTACGGGAGAAATGCTGGACTGGGAAGCACCAACAGGAGGCTATTTACTTACAGCTTGTCTTTCGCTGGGTCGAGCTGCAGCAATGGGGGTAATTGCTAGTTTAAAATAGTTTATAGAAAAGATTGTGAAGTAATAATCTAAACTAAATGACAGCAAGGGTATAAAGTAAAATGGATGCATTTGATCAAATGTAGATAAATATATAAAGCGTTAAAAGAGGTAAGCTATGAAAACCCCCAAAAGCCTAGAGGCGCTTGTGCGTGATGGTCTAGTTGATAAAGTATTGAGGCCACTTAAAAGTGGTAAAGAAGCTGCTGTTTATGTAGTGCAATCAGAAGGTGAAATTCGTTGTGCCAAAGTATATAAAGAGGCAAATAAGCGAGGTTTTCATAAACAAGCATTATATCAAGAAGGTAGAAAAGTTCGAAATAGCCGTCAAGCTAGAGCGATGGAAAAAAATAGTCGTTTTGGTCGGAAGCAACAGGAAGAAGTGTGGCAAAACGCAGAAGTTGAAGCGCTATATAAATTATCAGCAGTAGGTGTGCGCGTACCACAACCATATAATTTTGTCGAAGGCGTTTTACTCATGGAATTAGTTGTGGATGAGCAAGGCGCAGCAGCGCCAAGGTTGAATGATCTAACTTTAACCCACGAACAAGCAATAGAATATCATGGTTATCTTATAAAAGAGGTGGTTAAGATGCTTTGTGTAGGTATTGTCCATGGAGATTTGTCAGAATTTAATATATTAATCGACTCAACTGGGCCAGTTATAATAGATTTGCCGCAAGCAGTAGATGCCGCAGCTAATAATAATGCTCCGAGTATGTTGGAGCGTGATGTAAGTAATTTAGCAGCATATTTTGGGCAATTTGCACCTGAACTCTTATTAACAAATTATGGTAAAGAAATGTGGAAGATTTACGAAAGTGGAAATTTGAAGCCTGAGTCTTTATTGACGGGAAGTTTTAAGCAGAATGAAAAGCGAGCTGATGTAAGTAGTGTGATGAGAGAAATTAACGATGCGCGTGAAGATGCTATAAGGCGTAAATATGAACAAAACGAATCATAACTAGAGGTATTAATGGTTGTGTGAACTGTAAATGTAACCTCAGATTGTAAACTTAACAGAATCATTTTTTAATGAGATTGTGTTATTAAATATAGTTAATAGGTTATAACTTATTAATATTGAATTGAATTAAGTGTGCCAGGTTTTTTATATCGAAATAAAACGAATAAAAATGAAATGTCAGATAGTTTTTGACTTGACAAGGATGATTGAGCTGGTAGACTGATCCCTCACTAAATTGACTTGGTGGCATTGATTTCTTGTTTATCAAGAATAGATGGGAAAATGGAAATATACTATAGAGTCCTGGTCAATTGACTGGGGATTTGTTAATTTTTAGGAGGTAGAAATGGCAGCTACAACTGAATCAGTGAAAACTGATGCTGCGGAAGCACCGCTGTTAAATGTAAGAAATATGATATTGGGCTCTTTGGTCTATATCTTGTTTTACGGTTGGGTACGTTGGTACGAAGGCGTTTATGGCTGGTCAGCTGGTCTAGATTCATTTGCACCAGAATTCGAAACATATTGGATGAACTTCCTATATATCGAATTCGTTTTAGAAGTTTCTACTGCAGGTATTCTGTGGGGTTACATCTGGAAATCTCGTGATCGTAAAGTAATGTCAATCACTCCTAGAGAAGAGTTGAGAAGACATTTTACACATTGGACTTGGTTAGTAATGTACGCATGGGCTATTTATTATGGCGCTAGTTACTTCACTGAGCAAGATGGTACTTGGCATCAAACTATCGTTCGTGATACTGACTTTACACCAAGTCACATCATTGAATTTTACTTGAGCTATCCTATCTATATCATTACTGGTGGCGCATGTTTCTTATACGCTAAAACAAGATTGCCAACCTATCAAAAAGGTTTGTCTCTTCAGTATTTGGTAGCAGTTGTTGGTCCTTTCATGATCTTGCCAAATGTTGGCTTGAATGAATGGGGTCATACATTCTGGTTTATGGAAGAGTTGTTTGTTGCTCCTTTACACTATGGTTTCGTATTCTTCGGATGGGCTGCTTTAGGTGTAATGGGTGTTGTAAACATAGAAGTTCAAGCTATCGCTAAACTTCTGAAAAAAGACTTAGCTTAATAAGTCTTGGTTGTAATAGCTATCTCCTCGCTGTTTCGCCCTATTTCAAGGCGAAACAGTAAAGTGGAAAGATAGTCATTAATAAAAATAATTTAAATCCTTTAGGAGGTAAGCTAATGAGCGCATCTCAATCAGCTGTACGTTCACGCGCTGAAGCAGTAAAAGCTTCACGCACGTTCGATTGGCTAATTTTGTTTACATTGTTCTTCGTTGTACTTGGTGGTTATCACATTCACTATATGTTAACCGGTGGTGACTGGGATTTCTGGACAGATTGGAAAGATAGACGCCTATGGGTAACTGTAGCTCCAATCGTTTCAATCACTTTCCCAGCTGCGGTTCAAGCTGTATTGTGGTGGAGATACCGTTTACCTTTCGGTGCGGTAGTTTGTATTTTAGGTTTGCTTTTAGGTGAGTGGATCAACAGATACTTGAATTTCTGGGGTTGGACTTACTTCCCAGTAAATTTCTGCTTCCCATCTAACTTAATGCCAGGTGCAGTTGTACTTGATGTTATATTGATGTTGTCAGGTAGTATGACTGTAACTGCTGTTATCGGTGGATTGGCTTATGGCCTTTTATTCTACCCAGGTAACTGGCCAGTTATTGCTCCATTACACGTGCCAGTTGAATATAACGGTATGATGATGACTATTGCTGATTTACAAGGTTACCACTATGTAAGAACTGGTACTCCTGAATACATCAGAATGGTAGAAAAAGGTACATTAAGAACATTCGGTAAAGACGTTGCTCCAGTATCAGCGTTCTTCTCTGGTTTCGTGAGTATCTTAATATACTTCTTGTGGCATTTCTTCGGCAAATGGTTCGGAAGCACCGCTTTCGTAGAAGCTGCATAAGACTGTTACAGCGAAAAATAAAAAGACTGATGATAATGTTTAAGTTGTCATTAGATACTCAAAAAACAATAGATTCTCTATTATAGAGGAGGATATATGAAAATATTCAAAGACAAGGTTGCTAAATTATCCTTTGTCGCACTGCTGATCACTATGACAGCAGCGATGTTTTACACACCAACTGCATCTGCTCATGGTGAAAAGTCGCAAGCAGCTTTCATGCGTATGCGTACAATTCACTGGTTTGACCTTAACTGGTCAAAAGAAGAAGTGGCTGTTAATGATACAATGACTGTTTCCGGTAAATTCTTCGTGTTTTCTGGTTGGCCAGAAACTGTTGATAAACCAGAAATTTCATTTTTGAACGTTGGTATTCCTGGTCCTGTATTTATTCGTGCAGGATCTTGGATCGGCGGTCAGTTAGTTCCACGTTCAGTTTCTTTGGAACTGGGTGAAACTTATGAGTTTAAAGTATTGTTAAAAGCTCGTCGTCCAGGTGACTGGCACGTTCACTCTATGATGAACGTAAAAGGCGGTGGCCCAATCATTGGTCCAGGTAAATGGGTAACTGTTACTGGTTCAATGGGCTCATTTGTTAACCCAATCACTACTTTGACTGGCGAAACAATTGACCTTGAAACTTATAACTTGGGTAACACATACTTCTGGCACGCATTATGGTATGGCATTGGAATTTTGTGGGTTGCTTACTGGGCTCGTAAACCATTGTTTGTTCCACGTTTGATTGCTGTTGATGCTGGTAAAGGTGATTCATTAATTACTGCTGCTGACAAAAAAGTTGCTTTGGGTTTTGCTGTTGGTACTATCGCTTTGATTGCTGCTTCTATGGCTAGCACAAACGAAAAATTCCCAATCACTACACCTTTGCAAGCTGGTTTGTTGCGTGGTATGAAAACGATTGAAATGCCAGTCCCAACTGTTGCAGTTAAAGTTTAAGATGCAACTTACCGTGTACCTGGTCGTGCAATGCAAATGACATTGACTATCACTAACAATGGTGACGCACCTGTTCGATTAGGTGAGTTTAACACTGCTGGTGTACGTTTCATGGATCCAGCTGTATCTGTTGATGAATCAGGTTATCCAGATGACTTGTTGGCTGAAGAAGGTTTGACTGTTAGCGATAACAGCCCACTTGCTCCTGGCCAATCAAGAACTGTTCAAGTAACTGCTTCTGATGCTGCATGGGAAGTTTATCGTTTAGCTGACTTGATCTATGATCCAGATAGCCGTTTTGCTGGCTTGTTGTTCTTCTATGATGATGCTGGCAACCGTCAAATGATTACAATTGACGCTCCATTAATTCCATCTTTCATTTAATGAAATAATTAGCTGATAATTTTCAGTTAAGGAATTAAAAGAGACCCCTGCTACTTTTGTAGCAGGGGTTTTTTTTTGGAAAATATTTTTGTAATTGTATTGAATCAATATCATGCTTAGAATCGATGAGTAAAGTATCAGTAAACGTTATAATTCAAAATATAAGTAAAAATCGAAAAGTTGTTTGTATCCTGATTGGATGAATGAGTGAATTGCAAAAAGATAGCAAGTATTTTTCAATACCGAATTTGAGAAAGTAAATCATCAAATGTAGATGATGTTTATGGCGAACTCCTTCTAAGAAATTTAAGTTGTGCAACAAAAAACCTCTCGAATAGTTAAAAATAAACCTAAATAAATCCATGCTTATAGTCGGAATTTTTAATGGCTTAGAAAGAGGCAGAAACCCAGCCAAGTGTAGAGTTCGAAGAAAACTTGAAGGTAAGTATAAATTAGCTGATAATATAAACTGGTTCTTTGAGACGAAATAATTTGCAATGCACAAAATCCAATTTTTGAAAAATAGTTGTTTATTCAGCAACACTAAAATCATTCAGGTTTTAGGGTTCCTGGTAGCTATTGGATTTGTGTTATGTAAAAACATGACGGGATTGATTGATACAGTTGGATGGAGTAGTGGATTTATTCATCCGCTACACGGTGCAGACCATCTGCTTGCCATGTTGGCAGTCGGCATTTGGGCGGCGCAAATGCGTGGTTCAGCAATTTGGCTATTGCCACTTACCTTTGTCGGGGTTATGAGCTTGGGTGGATTGGCAGGCGCGACCGGGGTATTATTGCCTGGCGCAGAAGCTGTGGTATTACTGTCGTGCTTGGTGTTCGTCGGGTTGATTACCCGAAAAATCCGTTTTAGCAGCCAAACCAATGTGCTGATTGTAGCCTTTTTCGCGTTCTTCCACGGCTATGCCCACGGACAGGAAATTTCCACCTCCGCAAGCTTAATCTCTTACACTTTAGGCTTTATGGTTGCCACCTTGCTGTTGCATGGTGTAGGTATTTTAGTGGTGCGCGTATGTGTGTTGTTAGTTGGATTTTTCATCAGCCAGCTCAGTTTTGCCCAGACCACGGCTGATCATATACCTGCGCTTCAATCTGTTGCCGCAACAGACAGTGTTTATTTCAGCATTACCCGCTTTGCCAAGGTTGCCGATAGCCGTCACATTGAAAGTGGTAGTGTACAATCTGTCCTAACCAGCGCTAAAGCAGAGACCTATTATGGTTTAGGCATACCCTCGCCTGAGGTTTTGCAAACCAAGCCATCACATAAGTGGTCAGCCGGTTTGTGCCACCAGCCAGGACGACATTTTTTAACCAGCGGTGTCGGTTTGGCCTCGCCGCCACACGCCGTTATCGACCACGCCAGCCCCGATTATTGCCCTGCCGTCCTCGTTTTTGCCCCAGATGTAACCGATAGCCGCCGCATATGCGTACAAACGGCGCGTTTAGTTATCCCCACTTATCGTTTAGCCACCAGCTTTTTAAGTAATGGTGTAGGCGTTACTTCGCCCCCTGTTGCAGTTGCTGCCAGCCTTGCTTTATCCCTCGAATTATCTTTATATTCCCTAGACAACACAGCCACCACTAGCCAAGATTACCAACGCGGCATCCACACGTTGCCCGTTTTCGCCAGCCCTATGCGAACCTGCCCAAGTTTGGCGTGTTTACTCAACATCTATAACGCCGATATAAATCGCGCTATTCCGCTATTTCTGCCTTTACATATATATACAGATACAGCCCCTAATAAGGCACATCTGTACGCTTTGCTGCGCCTAAAAGACCGCCCGCCACGGCCGTACCTAATTACACTCACTACCCAACATACTTATAACAATAACACGAAGGATAACAATGGACGCCAGACAAACCCTTACACCGCTTAATAAATTCAGTTCCGAGAAAGCAATGCGCATCCAAAAGATCGGTTTAGTTTTACTAACCTGTAGCATTTTGCTGCATTATGTTGAGCCAGCTAAAGCTGAAAATAACACCAATAATTCCGTTGCTGACACAACGGAAACCAAGGCTGATAAAAAAAATGCTAAATCAAAAGCGCAGCCTAAAGATGAAGAGCCGCTAGAACTTTCTACTATGGAAGTAACTGCAATCCAGCGCGCAGATAACTTGGTTGGCATTGCCACCAGCGCCTCCCAGGGTAATATTGGACAAGAACAAATCAAATATCGACCTATAACACGCCCTAGCGAAATACTCGAAACAGTACCCGGTATGATTTCATCCCAACATAGCGGGGAGGGGAAAGCCAGCCAATACTATTTACGCGGCTTTAACTTAGATCATGGCACTGACTTTTTAACCCAAATCGATGGTGTGCCCATTAATATGACATCACATTCGCATGGTCAGGGTTGGATGGACACTAACTTCCTGATACCAGAAATGGTTAAAAGCCTACATTATCAAAAAGGTAATTACTACGCCGATACGGGAGATTTTTCCAGCACCGGTTCAGCCAATATTGAATACTTTAATGAGTTGCCCGAAACTACTGTTAAGTTTACAGGGGGCAGTTATGACTATTATCGGGGGTTATCATTAGGGTCAAAAAGTGTTGGCGGAGGGAATATATTGTTTGCTGGGGAAGTTGTACATAATAATGGCCCATGGGAGGTGGGTAATGAATACATGAAGTTTAACGGTGTACTACGTTATAGCCAAGAACACGGGGAGACCGGTTGGAGTATTACTGCAATGGCATATAAAGCCGATTGGAACTCTACCGACCAAATCCCCCAGCGTGCGGTGAAAGACGGTTCCCTCAACCGCTTTGGTGCAATCGATGCAACTGATGGCGGCAATAGTCAACGATATAGTGTTACAGGCGAATGGCATCGGCAAGCGGCAGATAGCGAAAGCAAAGTCATGGCGTATGGCGTGTTTTCTAAGCTAAATTTATACTCTAACTTTACATATTATCTAAATGATCCTGTGCGCGGAGACCAATTTGGACAACCAGACAAACGCTGGACTTCTGGCCTAAAAGCCACGCACACCTTTTTCCATAAAATTGTCGGTGCCGAGTCTGAAACGACAATTGGCCTGCAAGTGCGCAACGACAACATCCACAATGCATTAACCTTAAACCAAGGCCGCTACCAATACGGCATCATTCGCGAGGATGATGTGTGGGTCACTAACGCTAGCCCTTATGCCGAGAACAAAACCCGATGGAATGACTGGTTTCGTAGTAGCGTTGGTTTAAGGTTTGATGGCTATCAGTTTGATGTCAGTAACAGCAACCAAGCCGCCAATAACGGCACGCGCTACGATGGCATGGTTAGCCCGAAATTAGCACTGACTTTTGGACCCTGGGCGGATACCGAGATTTATTTAAACGGTGGCCTAGGCTTTCATAGTAATGATGCTCGTGGGATTAACACCCAAGTCGATCCGGTTACTGGCAATAACACGGATGCTGATGGCAATGCCATAAACAAAGCCGTACCCTTGGCGCGTACTTACGGTGCCGAAGTAGGTTTGCGTTCAACCTGGGTGCCAGGCTTACAAAGCACCTTGGCGTTTTGGTGGTTAGATATTGATTCTGAGCTATTGTTTGTCGGCGATGCGGGCACGACCGAAGCCAGCCGCCCAAGCCGCCGTTATGGGGTTGAATTTGCCAACTATTACTCGCCTACCGATTGGCTAACTTTTGACATGGATTACAGCGCCTCTCATTCACAATTTCGTGGAAATGCACCTGAAGGCAACTATATCCCTGGCTCTATTTCAACCGTATTGGCATCGGGCGTAACTGTACATGACGTTTGGGGCGGATTTTTTGGTGGCCCGCGTTTACGTTATTTTGGTCCACGGTCATTGATTGAAGACAATAGTGTGCGTTCAGATTCCACAATCATGTTGTCAGGGATGGTCGGCTACAAGTTTAACCGCAATTGGACAGTGCAAGCCGAAGTGTTCAATCTGCTAAACCGCAAAGACAGTGGCATTGATTACTATTATGAGTCACAACTCAGAAACGAAGCCGCGCCTGTCAATGACATCCACTTCCATCCGGTAGAGCCTATTAGCTTTAGGATGACCTTATCGGCGAGTTTTTAATTATCGGGAAAGGTATTTATCAATAAGCGTTTAGTTGGGAAGTTTAAGGACAGCCTAGCTAAACGTTGAATAATTAACTCTTATGATAACGCCTTACTTATCACGTTAGAAGGTGTTACGGGTAGTGTTTGCTAAAAAATGAACAAGACAATTACACCGATAAACCAACAAAGCTGATCAACGACATTTTTCGCATCAGTCCGGTGAATTGAAACCGCTTTGCTGTGCAAGCCGAGATAATCAGAGACATGGTAAACAAGGTGGGGCAGAACACTTAGGAATATGTGGGTTTGATGGTGAATTTAACAATAGGTCACAAAGTGCGCATAGTTATACACAAGTCCTTCTCTCTAGCAGCCATGCTAGCACCGATGACTTTAAAGCTTGCCTTTCGCTAGGGAAGCGCCAACCAGAGTGACGGCTAGGCTTAGCGTCCGGTGGGAGGGTACTTGTGTATAACTATGGGCATTGTAATACTTTAAAACGGTTACAGAAACTATTAACGACGGCAGGCACAAAGCTGGGCTATACCTTACAGGCTTAATTATGAAAACAAGTTATAGCAAGACACTATTTGGCGGCCTAAGCCTAGGCTTATTCCCGATGCTAGCCAACGCCCACAGCATGGCAATCCACACCGCTGACTGGGGGAGTGGGTTATTGCACCCGTAACAAGGCATGGATCATGTTGTTGCGATGGTCGCCGTGGGTTTTTGGGCGGCATATGGCACACGCAACTATTGGCTATTGGCGCTGACTTTTGTGGCGGTGATGGGGCTAGGCGGATGGCTGGCAATATTGGGCTATCAGGTGTCGGGGGTGGAGGTGCTGGTTATGTTATCAGCCGTGGCATTAACTGTGCTGGCAGCAAAAAACATCTGCTTTAGCATGAAAATCAACAGTCTGATTGTGGCCTTTTTTGCTTTTTTTCATGGTCTTGCGCATGGCTACGAAGTGGCGGGTTCGGCGGATTTAGGCTCATATAGCCTAGGTTTTTTAACCGCCACCTTACTCTTGCATGGCTTAGGCATTTTGTTGGCGGTGGTGATGATGCAAACACTGAAAAGAATCCCGGTGTAGATTGCCTTTAACCGATGCGCGTAGTGTGTCGGGTGAACTAGCGATAGCGTCACTTAACGCAGCTGTTGGATTTTCCACAGCGGCAACTACGAAACTTAAATCTATTATAAAACCTATTTAGGAGGAAAAAATGAAAAAAATCATCTCATTATTGGCGATGGCGATCATGGTTGTCAGTTTGTCAGGTTGCATTGATGACCAAGATGGTAGCGGCGGAAAATTGCCCACTAAACAATTGAATGGCTAAACATTTGTAGCCGTCATTCAGATAAACCCTAGTCTTTAAGGCCGGGGATTTTTTTAATTTGGCCCCGTTTCCGTGGGTAGTAGACACGGGAACGGGAGCCGCTTTTTTATTCATTAATAATAAGCTGAGCAAGAATTGCAAGCTGTGTTGGCCGAGTTCAGCCATTGAAAAGACCTGATTTAACCAACGCTTCTTGGTAGTTAGCAGTTTTCCAAACGATGCCGCGTAGTGCGTCGGATGGGCGGTATTCCGTCCATGAAAAGTAAAGCGCAGTTTTCGCTTTATCACTACCCAACCTTTATAACTCAATGCTTTATTAGGAATAAATGTATGCAAATAGTAAAAAAAATGCTGTTGTCTTTGTTGGTTGTGTTGGCAATGACGGTTTCTGTTAACGTGTCGGCGGCGGAAAAAACCATAAAACCTGCCGAAGCCATTGAAATTGCCTTGGCTAAAGTACAAGTGGTCATTAATGCGGTAAAAGCGGGTTCTAGTGCCGAAGATGTGAATAAGCTGATTCGTGATGCGATGGATGCGACAGGTGAAATCTATTCCAACTATAAAACCGACAAAGCACGCGACACCGCAATTATTCACTTAAGGGCCATCCGCACAAAAGTAAAAGAAGGCAAAACTGCCGAAGTGGAAGAAGCGTTGCAAAACGCCCTTAAAGAAATAGATAACTTAAAAAGCATCATTTAATAGATGCGTCCGCCGTCAGTTTGCACGCGCAAACTGACAGCGGCACTACCGAGGGAGGGACAGGTAATGATAGAGCAACATGGCACTTTGTCGAAAACCTTAGTGCGTACCCAAGCCGCCTTGGCATTGTTTGTTTTGCTATGGCTAGGCGGCTTGGATTTCTTTTTTCCCAGTCATTTTAGTTTACAAGCAGGTGTGCATGGCCTGAGCACCATTTCGGCGATGGTGGTTGCTACGTTTTTAACCCATCGCGCGTATCACTTGATCCGTGGCGTGCATATCAATATGCGCAGCTTACGCTATTGGGCTTTGGCGGCAACTGTGCTGAATTTTTTCGGTGCAGTCAGCGGCAACTGGGTATATATGCGCTATCGCGGTGAAGGCGGGGCAAAAGACTGGATCTTGGCTCATGCGCCCAGCTTCCATAACGTGATGATGGAGTTTAAGGAGTTTGTCTCCTTGTTTCCATTTCCGCTCATGTTGGCAGTGACGTTTGTATTGTTTTATTACGGTGATGCCTTGGCGACACGCCGCGACTTGCTGAGTTTTGTAGGTTTGTTGATGTTAATCGTATGGCTGTTTTTACTGTTAGGGTTTGTGTCGGGCTTAACGCTCGCCAAACTACATTTTTTATAGGAGAGGCTGATGGACAACACGCCCGTTTATTCCGGCCCCATTATTGCGGCTACCCTAGCGCCGTTGTTGGGGTTTTACACCCTAATGGTCACGCACCATGTTTCGCGGGTCTCTAAGCCCTTGGAGCAATTAATCCATTCTTATGGACACTGGATTCCAGGATCTTTGGGCAGCGGCTCCTTAGGCAGCACAGGTTCTTATTCCGGCAAAGAAGCCTTGGCGTTATTGGTTTGGCTCGTCAGTTGGGCGGTTTTTCATAGCCTGTGGCGCAAACAAGATTTGTCGGTGCAAGCGTGGTTGCCGATTTTTTCAGGCGGCTTAGTGATGGTGTCATTGGGGTTTATCCATCCGGTGGTTGATCCTGTTATTGGCCTTATCCGCGATATGTTGGGGGTTTAAGGCTATGCGCATAAGTAAAATCAGTGCGGTGTTGGCGGCGGTCATCCTTTCGTCAGCAAGCACTTACAGTGTTGCCGAAGGCAAATTGATGGAGGTCATCCCTAAAGACAATAGCGTCGTCAAAACCTTTGACAATAAAGTCAGCCTGTCATTTTCAGGCAATGTCAGCGAACGTGCGCCGACCCTGGTCGTGGTTGATGGTGCGGGGACGCGCGTAGACCGTCAAGACGTAACCCTCACCTTAGGCAGCCGCAGCGTATTAAGCGCAAGCACGCGCCCGCTGGCCTCGGGCCGTTATGTCATCCGTTACCGAGTCGTCACCGAAGATGGCCTCATCGTCAGCGGCATCAGCCGCTTTGAAATTAAGGTGTAAAACCATGCAAAACCTAATCAAGATCATGCTGTTTTGGTGGCTGTCGGGTTCGGTCATGGCCTCTGTGCCGCTAGCGCCGAGGATGGGGGTTAATGGCAAAATTGATATGTTTGGCTGTATGCAGAGCAACGACTATTACATCGCCAATTTTGCCGTTTATCCGCTTAGCCAGCTTAAAGACAGCAAAACCCCAATAGTGGCGTATTGCCAAGACATGCCGTTTACGGGCATGAGCCAACTCAGCCTCGATTTGTTAGACCGTGATGTACGCAAAAAAAACGTCTGGCTAAAAGTGTTTGACCGCAACAAAACTGTGGTCGCCCAAACCCAACCCAGTATCAATAAAGAAGGCGTGTTGACCACCACCGTAAATTTTACCGCCCAAGGCCAGTACGATGTAGTGTTGTACGTCGATGACCCTGATTTAAACACTGACCCTCTAACCACCGCCTTGCATATCCCATTAGCAGTGGCACTGATAACGCCAGGCCCCAGCGCAAGTGCCGGGCAATGGTTATGGGTGTTGGGTGGTATTGCATTTATTGCCCTGAGCGTGGGCTTAGTAACCAATAGCATCAATAAAACCAAGCAAGCGGCATAAGCCGACTGGCACTCATAAAAGAAGGATAACAACGGTGAACAAACGATTATGTACCATGCTCTTGCTAGCCAGCACCCCCGCGTGGGCTACTGAAGGGGTGACAGGCATCGCCTTGGCCGGTGATTTTGAGCTAGCCATCGAATTTACGCAAGCTGCCCTAGAGGCCAGTAACGCAAAAGACAGCAACGCTTGCCAGCAACATCTCAAACACGCAAAACAGCAACTCAAAATATTAGTTGGGGATTTTTCCGATATGGCCTCGCGTGATGACACTATGGGGATGCAACTCGACAAAGCCATGCGCCAGTTTAAAAACGCCCCGGCTTTTTGCGCCCCCGAGAACCAGGCCAACAGCGGCGCAATCTTGCAAGCCTTGCTTGAAAAACTGACCCGCTTTAGCAAAAGCATACGGCGTAATTAATACCAAGACCTTACCGCACAGGCCACTTTGATGAACCCTACTATTAACACCCTAAAAATGCTTGCTGGCGGCATCATCCTGATCGCCAGTACCTTTACACCGACCGCCCACGCCGAATACACGCCCGGCTTGGGTGAAATCATGGCGCAAACCGCCACCCGGCACATCAAGTTATGGTACGCGGGGCTAGCCGAAAACTGGCAACTTGCCGCTTATGAAATCGATGAGCTGAAAGAAGGTTTTGCCGATGCCGGTCACTATCATCCCAGTCATAAGCAGATTAAACAAAAATTGCCCGATTTGCTGGCAAGCTATATGGATGCACCAATGGCGCAGTTGGCTTTAGCGATAGACCAGCGCAATGTGGACGGTTTTAAAAAAGCCTACGACACCCTGACCGCCGCCTGTAACGCCTGTCATTTGGCAACTGAGTTTGGTTTTAACCAAGTGCAACGGCCTAACTATAACCCGTTTGCCAATCAGGTGTTTGTGCCTGATCAATCCAAATTAAAGTAAGCTTATATTTAGAAGTGAAAAAAAAACCCCGCTACTTTGTGTGGCGAGGTTTTAATTTCAGATCAATTTGGTAAATCGCTTTATGAAGCGGGCAAACTAAATAGGCAACAAATTGGGGCTTATTTTAGCTTGTCATGCAGATGTTACATTCAAACTGACGTGGAAAGATGCATTATAAAATGTCTTTAAGCGCCAAAAATGCTTTTTGGGCATCTCTTAAAGCTTGTTCTGCCTGTTGGGTTTTACCTTCGGCTAAGTCTTTACGCGCAGCTTTCAGTTTGCTGTGAACTTTGTCCCTTGCGGCGAACACTTTGTCGCTAGCATTAATTTCTTTGCTTGCTGACAAAACATCTTTAATCAAGCCTGAAACTTTTTCTGGATCTTCGCCTTTTTCTAAGGCCGCAATAGCGACACCAACTTTTGCAGCTACCATGTCAATGGCATCAGCTGGGGCATAAGTAATTCTACCTGCGTCTGCTTCAGCAAGTGCTGAGGTTGAAACTGCACCCAAAGAGGCGGCAATACACAAAGCCAAAGCTATTTTTTTCAAGGTTTTCATATTTCTAAATCCTCAAGTTATTATTATTTAAATGAATGGGCAGCCCATTGGTTTCAAAATGAACTACCTTTGAGATTCTACCACATTTTTTATGATAAATTCGCAAGTAACTTATGCCAAGATTAGCAATTTTGAGTTATCAGCAGTTAGCTTTCCATAAAATTGTATATTTACGAATTGACCACATAGTAAGCACTAACTAAAAACAGGCCACTTAAATAATAAGCAATTGAAGTGGCCAAGTAGCAAAGATGACTTACTTAGTGGGCTGCATCGTAGATTTTTTTCATGTCTGCGTAATAGCCTAAAGCAGCATTGATATTTTCAAGTGCTTTTGCATTATCGTTATTTTCAAATGCTTTACGTGCACCGCTTAATTTGTCATTTAGTTTTTGACGTAAACGTTCAGTTTGCTCGTAACGGAATTCTTTTTGTGCTTGGCGGGCTTCGTTCATTGCTTTTAGAACTTGCTCAGTATCACCGCCTTTTTCCAATAAGCTTTTGGCTTCTAATAGTGCTGCTTCAGTGTTTTTTGCCGCTGTTAAAACAACCAGACCTTTGTCTTGGTGCGCTTCAGCAGAAAATGCGGGGGTATAAACAGCTGATAATGATGCAGTTAAAAAAGCAGATACTGCAATTTTTTTCAATAAATTCATTTTTGTTCGTTCCTATGTGGTTTGGTAAAAATACTTATAGTTTAAAATGCTAACAAGAGTCATTTAGATCATCAGCGAATGGCTTTTGCTAACCGACATTCTAGCACACATATCCTGTATCGTGACAGGCTAAGCTGACTTTGTTAATTACCAAGGGCCAACAATTTTCCGGGCCTAAGGGATTTCTTTGAGTAACCGAAACCCTATATCGTTAGTGCGGGTAGTTGGTAAGCCACTATAGCGAATAGAAGAACGTAAATTAACGGGTTTACCGACCCAGCTTCCGCCACGATAGATTTTGTATTGGCCATTTGGCGGGCCTTTCGGGTCTTTATCCGGGCTGTTTTGGTAATAACTGGCATCATACCAATCCTGCACCCATTCCCAGACATTGCCGTGCATATCGTATAGCCCCCAATTGTTTGGTTGTTTTTTTTCTACTTCATGGCTGGCGCCGTGATAACCTTCGTCACCATACCAAGCATAGTTGGCTAAATCTTTTGCGTTGCCACCGAAAGAATACAGTGAGGTGCTTCCGGCGCGGGCTGCATATTCCCATTCCGCTTCCGTGGGTAAGCGAAAAAAATGGCCGCCTTCTTGGCTATTCAAGCGGTCAATAAAAGCTTGGACATCGTTCCAGTTGACTCTGTCCACTGGTCTGTAAAGGGATTTTACTTTGCTTGGGTTGTTGCCCATGACTTTTTCCCATTTTTCTTGGGTAACTTCGGTTTCCCCTAAATAAAAGGGTTTTTCAATACAGACACGATGTTGTGGTAATTCAGAGGCATTTTTTTCTTTTATATCGGTATCCCTGCCCATTAAAAAACACCCTGGTTCCATTTTTACAAATCGGATTCCGGCAAAAACTTGATACTCAAACGCATAAGCGGCATGTAGCGGTAAGCTGGTTAAGGCGAAGGTTAAGGCGAGGTTTAGCAATTTACTGGTTACCATGGCATACTCCGTTATAATTATTATTTTCGAACATAAGATTCAAAGGTAGTATAGTATATTGCTTTGCGCTAAAGTGCAGCCGATTTTTGCTACCACCATTTAAAAAGCGATATGTGTCGATTTTGTATAACAATTGGGTTAGTAATCAGTGTCTTGACCTTGCCTTTGTATGTAAGTCTTAATAATCCGAGGAACTTAGTCCCGCCGTTTACCAGTTCAATAATCCCCGCTTTGAGTTTGCAATCCATCAGCAGTTTTGATGTGGTGAGCATAAATGGCAGAGTGCATGTATTAGTTGCTGGTAAATCTAATAACTCAAATAATCCCCCTTCATTACACTATTTGTTTTCGGATGACCTAGGTGGGCATTGGTCATTACCTGTAGAAGTCGCCAGTGATGCTAACTTGACGGCTAGCCGGGGAAATGATGTGCAGATTGCGGCAGTAAATAATAATTTAGTGGCCTTGTGGCAAACTCAAGGCGAACTGCCAAATATGGGGCCCATAGCCAGCCGTTTTTCCCATGATGGCGGTAAAACTTGGCATCCCAGCCCTAATCCGGCGATTGACAACAATGGGGATCAATCCCATATCGATCTTATTGCTGATAACAAAGGCTATTTTCATGCCGTTTGGTTGGCAGACCCCGAAGAAAATGGCTACCAAAGCCTACGCTACGCCCGTTCGGTTGATGGCGGGGAGCATTGGCAGGCAAGTTTGACCCTCGATGACTCGACATGTTCTTGTTGCTGGAACACCTTAGCGTTATCTTCAACAAATGTGTTAAGCGTGCTTTATCGGGACATGGTTCCCCGTGATATGGCTTTAATACAATCTTTCGACCAAGGTTCAACTTGGCAGCGCGCGGGTGTGGTGGGCGATTTCAAATGGCAGTTTGATGGTTGCCCGCATAATGGGGGTGGTTTGGCTATAGCTGGGGATGGAGCCTATTACGCGAGTGTGTGGACTGGACAAGCTGGGCTGGCTGGGTTATATACCCTAAGTTCCGCCAATCAAGGCAAAATTTGGGATGAACCGAAAGTTCGTGGGGGCAAAACGGCTAACCATAGTGATATTGCTGCCATTTCGCAACGTGTTGTTATGGTTTGGGATGAGCGCGAACCTGATGGGATGGCTGTTTTCTTCGCCATATCTAATAATGGGGGGCAAACATGGTCAACCCCTGTCCATTTATCAACAACCGGTAAATTTGCTACGCATCCACGCGTTGTTTCTACGCCGCAAGGATTTCTGTCCATGTGGACAGAAAAACAAGGGAATCAAGCAGCGCTATGGGTTGTTAAAAAGCTTGATTGACAGCTTTAAGCAACTTCTTATTAGTGGCAGGTCTGCCTCCATTGCCTACAACTAATAAGAAGTTACAGCTTTAACTGGTAATGGTTTGAATCCTTCCGCTATTGGATATTGCCCAATAATACTTATATAATGCTGGGCCACTGGCAGTTTATCCATTCATCCGTAGATTTTATGACTTACTATCAACTACCTAAAAAAATTCATCCGCTACTCCCATGCTTTGTTTTGGTGGTGGGGCTGGTTATGCCTTTGCCTTTATTTGCCCATGCCATTATGGTAAGGTCGGCACCAGAGCAAAATGCAACTTTGACAGAATCCCCAAAGCAAATTGATGTCTGGTTTAACGATAAAGTTGGCAGCGAATACAAAGCCCTTGCTGTCATTGATAGTAAAGGCAAGCGGGTAGACAATAAAGACATCCAACAAGAAACGTTTGACCAGTCCCATCTATTTGCCACTGTCCCGACTTTGTCACCCGGTATCTACACCGTGCGATACCGCGTTGTTTCGATAGACACACATATTGTTACTGGTAAATATACATTCACCATCAAGGCGCCCTGAGTATGAAAAACATAAACCGTATCATCTGGCTTTTTAGCCTGCTAGTGTTTTCCGCTCTTTTTTCAGGGTGTAATAAGGAGCAGCTGGGTACCCAGCCACAAATTCCTGATCTTAATAGCGTAGGCTGTTTAATTACCAATGATTTTTATGCGGTACACTTAAGTGTGTATGTTAAAACTACCGCAGGTAAACAAGATGCAAACGATAGGGCGGCATTATTACGGCCTTTTTGCCAAGAGCTGCCTACCCCTGGCAAAGTGTTCTTTGCCGCTGATTTAATTGACCGTGATATTCGTAAGACACCGATAGGGATACGAATCGTTGAGCTTGAGTTTATTGGTACAGATGAGGAAAAGCCAGAGGACTTTAAAGAACTGCGCGTGCTCAGTGAGGTTCCACCTAAAATGTATACCAAAGGCGTGGTCGAGGCCCAAGCTGATATAGATAAAAATGGCTATTACGCCCTGTTTTTACTAATTGGCGGCGAAGAAGCCATTTCCGATGAAGATAAAATGCGCATTCCTTTTCATGTTGGTGGCGACCCTGATGCCTTACCTAAAAAAACGCTGATGTTGATTGGTGGTGGGGCAGTGTTGTTGCTGTGCTTGATTATTGCAGGTGTAGTGTGGTTTTTAAAAAAACGTAAAGTGAAAGGCGGACATCAGTGAAGTTATCAAAATTGGTTAAAGCAGCACTTTTTTTTTTGCTGATTGGCTACGCACCATTTAGCTTCGCCCATGATCCTGGCTTGAGTTCAGCAGATCTTATTGTTGATGGGAAGGGCATAGCAGCGAAAATAACTTTCTCTTTGCAGGATATAGAAGCGTTCGTACCTATGGATAGCGACCAAGACGCTGACGTAACCCTTGCCGAGCAAGATGCGGCAAAACCCCAAATTGCCTCTTGGGTTTTAAAGGGTGTCCAGTTAAATTTAGATGGCCAGCTTGTCCAGCCCGTAGCGATGGGAGTCGTTAGTTTTGACCAAAAAAATAATGCGTTCATTGAATTTCAATATCCCCAAACACCACGCGATCATCTAAATTTAAAAGCAGATTTCTTAAATGAACTTCCTGCAAGCCATAAGCAATTTTTGACAATAAAAAATGCCCAAGGTCAAAGTATGGCTGAAAAAATGTTGTCGCAAGCTGACAACATGATCGACTTAACATTGTCACAATTACCAAATGCCCCACTGGAGAGCCAAAAATTAGCCACATTCAGTGATTTTTTTATATTGGGTATCGAGCATATCCTGACAGGTTATGACCATTTGCTGTTTTTGTTTTCCTTGCTGGTTGTCACCCGAAATTTTTGGCCAGCCATTAAAATTATCACTTTTTTTACCATAGCGCATTCGATAACCTTAGCATTGGCTGGCTTTAATGTGGTTGATATTCCGAGTTTTATTGTAGAGCCATTGATTGCAGCAACCATTATCTATGTCAGCCTAGAAAATATTTTACGTGATGGGCATCCAAAAGGCAGGCAATGGCTGACTTTTTTCTTTGGTTTGGTGCATGGGTTTGGCTTTGCGTCGGTATTACGTGAAATGGGCATTTCTTCCTACGAAACAGGTATTATGCTGCCGCTATTCTCGTTTAATTTGGGTGTTGAAGTGGGACAAATTACCGTTGCTGCCATCGTTCTGCCAATTATTTGGTGGCTGCACACAAAACCTTTGATAGAGCCAAAGCTTACGCCAATTTGTTCGGTCTTGGTTTGTATGGCGGGTGTTTATTGGTTGGTGGAACGCACATTGTTAAGTTGACATTCATACATTCAGCATATAACTGCAATCATTAAACAACGGGTAAAATTAAAGTTAGCTGCTTAAGTTAGCCATCTACATTATGGAAATCGGTATTTTGAGATCGCAGATAAAAGCAAGCCGATTGCTTTAACTTAGCAAGCGCTTTGCCCCTGAAAACCAAGTCGTTTCCCAATTATAATGCCCCCGATGACGTTGATTCGGTCATGCTCCCTCTTAGTTGGCAGTCCATAGCTGAACTCCACAGGGATATTCCAACGATCTTTGGGGCAGAATTCTACGTCACCCTATAAGAAATGCACATAAGCTCTACTTTATAGGGGGGGCTACATTTGGCGCTGTTCGTTGTCGATTTTTTCGGTGTGGTCGCTATCAGATGAAAACCAAAACTTGTCTGTTCGGGGGGAAAGGTGAGTAACTACTGAAAACCAGCTTGATTTGGATAAAGAAAGCGAGGTAGCCCTTAGAAATATGAAAAAACATAATCGGTATAAAAATAGTAATCATTTATAAAGGGCAGCCGGCCATGAAGGTAACACACGCTTTTGCGATGGGTACGATTTTTGCCAACAGTTCATCTTGGCTTGGGAGAAAATCCAGTTGGGGTCGGATAAAGAAACGGGATAACGGCTCAGGGTGCATTCAGTTTGTGAGAGTGAAATCATTGCGCTGGTAGTAACCCTCTTCGATAACGTTTTGTTGAGAAGACGCAGCATCATTTAAACCATTAACGACCAGCCCAAAAACATCTTCCATATTGATCATTCGTACCAAATTCGGCTATTTGACTTTTCCACCCATGGCTTCGCCCACAGAATGGCCTTTTAAAGGAAAAAAATGGCATCTATACCAGAGGGTGCATTTCATGTAAGGGTTTGCAGTAGTCATCTGGGATTTTGGTGCATTGTCCGGTCTGCGATTCGGCTTCGACTAGCAGCTTGACGCGGCACAAAAAAGAATTATGTGAACATCGAAACAGCCGGACAATATAAGTGACCATTATTTCAATAAATCAAGAGCACTTTTAGTGGCTTCTTTTTGTACCTGATCTTTAACCGTTTTGCTTATTGGGGTTGAAGATTTAGGCAATTTGTCGGTAAGCAATTTTGTTGATTTTGTGGCGCTTTCTAAGGATTTTATATCCGCCGGTGCAGCATCAAGCAGCTTTTGCTTAGCGGTATCTGTCACCACGTCTTGCGCAGTCCCTTTAAGGGAGTCGGATGTAGCTTTAACGCCTGTTGTTAATTTGCTGGCCGTATCCAAAGTTTGCTTAGCGGAACTGGCAGAATCAATGGCACTAACGGCTTCTTTGGGCAGAGCTGATGTCGCCGCGTTTTTCACCAATTGTTTGCTGGCACTGTTTAGCAGGCTTTGTTCAGCCATTACAGGGGTGGTGGTGATAAGTAATGTGATGAGTAAAAGGCTATTATTTCGCATAATTTTGACTCTTAAGTTTTTGGACTGGAATTAGAGGATACCAAAGCAAAACTGAATAGCCAATGAACTTTTTTATTGTTTACCAACATCGTGATATTTAGTAGGCGATTGATTGTTTAGGGCGCGGTGATGAAATTAAGTAAAAAATGAGAGTTTATTGCGCGAATGTCTAAAAAAGCTGGATAATCTGTAGAATTTGCATAGGGGCAAGCGGTTAGGCATGGAATTTAATTTACTCAACACCGATGGTCACGCGCGGCGTGGTCGACTTACTTTTGCCCGTGGGGTTGTCGAAACCCCAATATTTATGCCTGTTGGTACTTATGGTGCGGTTAAGTCATTAACTCCGGATGATTTGGCAGGCGTAGGCGCGCAAATTATATTGGGCAATACTTTTCATTTGATGTTGCGGCCCGCAACCGGGGTCATCAAGGCGCATGGTGATTTGCATGATTTTATGCGCTGGGACAAGCCGATATTAACCGATTCGGGCGGATTTCAAGTTTTCAGCTTAGGTGCGTTAAGAAAAATCACTGAAAAAGGTGTCACTTTTAAGTCGCCGATTAATGGTAGCGCGATTTTTATGGGGCCCGAAGAATCCATGCAAGTGCAACGTGACTTGGGTTCAGATATCGTCATGATTTTTGATGAATGCACGCCCTATCCAGCAACCGTGCAAGAGGCGGCCGATTCCATGCGTTTGTCTTTACGCTGGGCAGCACGGAGTAAGGCAGCCCACGCGGATAATCCATCGGCCTTGTTTGGGATTGTGCAAGGTGGCATGTATGAACATTTGCGGCAGGAATCGATAGACGGCTTGATGGACATTGGTTTTGATGGTTATGCCATCGGCGGCTTGTCAGTGGGCGAACCAAAAGAGGAAATGATGGCGACCTTGGATGTTATCCACAGCAAAATGCCAGCAGATAAGCCCCGTTATTTAATGGGCGTGGGTACGCCTGAAGATTTGGTTGAGGCGATCAGGCGAGGCATCGATATGTTTGATTGCGTCATGCCTACGCGCAATGCGCGTAATGGGCATTTGTTCACCCGTTTTGGGGTGGTCAAAATCCGCAATAGCCAGTATGAGTTTGATACGCAGCCGCTGGATGAATTTTGTGGTTGTTATACCTGCCAAAATTATTCCCGTGCGTACTTGCGCCATTTGGATAAATGCAAAGAAATGTTGGGTTCTAGGCTGAACACCATCCATAACCTCTATTATTATTTAAGCCTAATGCAAGGCTTGCGTGAGGCCATTGAAAAACAGGCCCTAGATGTTTTTGTCAGCCAATTTTATCAACAACGAGGAAAAGCTGTGCCGTCTATGGCATAATAGAGAAATTTTTTAAATAACTATAATTAATTGAGGATAATCATGAGTTTTTTTATCTCTGACGCTTTAGCAGCGGCAGCCCCTGCTGCACAACAGCCGGGCATAGAAGGTATGCTGTTTCCGCTAGGTATATTGGCGTTTTTTTACTTTTTGTTTCTGCGCCCCCAAGCCAAGCGTACCAAGGAAAAGAAACAAATGATTGCTATGATGGCCAAAGGTGCCGAAGTGGTCACTTCTGGCGGTATCTTAGGTAAGGTGGTTGATTTGGACGATAATTTTGTCAAAATTGAAGTTTGTGACAATACCTTTATTCAAGTGCAACGCCAAAGCATTGAAAGCATGATGCCCAAGGGCACTTTTAAAGCAATTACTAAAAAAGCGACCTTAAATAAGGCTTGAGCAGATTTACAGGCTTTCGCGAATAGGGTGGTTTATCAGGCCAGCCCCATCGCAAATCAGTACATATCGTAGGATGAGCCCATTTTGCCAGCAAGCGGCGCGAAGCTTTATCTATCGTTCGATATGCTTTAACAATTGGAATAACACATGCAAAACCATTTCCCCCTTTGGAAAAATTTATTGATCCTGGTCGTTTTTGTCGTCGGGATTATTTATTCATTGCCAAATTTATACGGTGATGACCCTTCTGTCCAAGTGTCTTCGACGCAAACTACGCTTATTTCACAGATACAAGCCAACCAGATTGAGTCTGACATCAAATCGGTAGGTTTGGCCATCAAGGCGTTTGAGTTCAATGACGGGCGTGTGTTGGCACGTTTTAAAAACACGGATGACCAGCTTAAAGCGGCGGATTTGCTGCGCGATAAAATGGGCAGCAATTACACGGTTGCACTCAATTTGGCGCCAACGACACCGCCCTGGTTACGGGCTTTGGGTGCGGATGCCATGTATTTGGGGCTTGATTTGCGGGGTGGGGTGCATTTCTTATTGGAAGTGGACATGAATGCCGCCGCCAAACAAGCGGAAGAACGCTATACCGATGATGTGCGCTTGGCCTTAAGAAGTGCAAAACTCCGTTATCAGGCAGTGACGAAAGATGGCGGTTTTATCAAAGTGACATTGAAGGCATTGGAAGATAAGCCAGCAGTGTTGGCGCTCTTGGACAAGGATTTCCGTACCCTCGAAATCACTGAGCCAGAAGCCCAAGACCAAGTATGGTTAAAAGTCTCCGAAAAAGAAACCCTAGAAATTAAAAAATTTGCCGTCGCACAAAACATGACCACTTTGCGTAACCGGGTCAATGAGTTGGGGGTTGCCGAGCCAGTGATCCAGCAACAAGGTGAAAACCGTATTGTTGTGCAATTGCCCGGTGTGCAAGACACCACCCGCGCAAAAGAAATTTTGGGCACCACCGCTACCTTGGAATACCGTTTGGTTGACGTTGAACATGATGTGCAGCAAGCGGTTGCAGGCCATCCACCAGTGGGTAGCCGTTTATATTACGAAAGGAATGGCAACCCCATCCTTTTGGATAGGCGGGTGATTGTGACGGGCGATCAAATTGTTGATGCGTCTTCTGGTGTTGACCAAGATGGTCGGCCTTCGGTAAACATCTCCTTAAATGGTGTGGGTGCGGCCAAAATGGCCAAAACCACACAAGTGAGTGTAGGCAAGCCGATGGCGGTGGTGTTTATTGAATATAAAGTGGACACTAAGATAATCAATGGCGAAAAAGTACGGCACAAGGAAAAAGTTGAAAAAGTTATCAACGTAGCGACTATCCAAGGCGTGTTTAGTAAGCGCTTTCAAACCACTGGTTTGGACAGCCCTCAAGAAGCCCGTAATTTGTCTTTATTGTTAAGGGCTGGCGCTTTGGCTGCACCTGTGGATATTGTTGAAGAACGGACTGTAGGGCCTAGCTTGGGCCAAGACAATATCGACAAAGGCATGTTGTCATTTGTGGTCGGCTTTGTGTTGGTTGTGTTGTTTATGGCTGGCTATTACAAGCTATTTGGCATGATAGCCAATTTTGCTTTGGCGTTTAACGTTGTGATAGTGGTGGCTATTTTGTCAATGTTACAGGCCACGCTTACATTGCCGGGCATTGCCGGGATTATTTTGACTGTCGGTATGTCGGTCGATGCCAACGTATTAATTTTTGAACGTATCAAAGAAGAGATTGGGATAGGTAACACCCCCCAAGCCGCAATTTTTATTGGTTATGATAAAGCCTTTGCAACAATTCTGGATTCGCATTTCACCAACCTTGTGGTTGCGGTGGTGCTGTTTGCCTACGGTACGGGTTCGGTTAAAGGTTTTGCGGTGACGCTGATCATTGGAATTTTGTCATCCATGTTTACTGCGATTACCGGAACCCGGATGGTTATCAATTGGTACTACGGTAATCGTCGGGTTGAAAAGTTATCTATTTAAGTTTGTTGGGGGCAAACCCTTCGGTTTGCCCCCATGGGCTGGTGCCAAAAAAATACTGAGGGTATGCCGATAGGCTTGCCCCTACTTTTAGAAGAATAAACTATGAAAACAACAAATATTAATTTTATAGGCAACCGAAAATACGCGCTGATATTTTCAGGTGTGCTGATGATAATATCCATAGCATCCTTGGCTGTGCGTGGCTTGCAAATGGGCATCGACTTTACTGGCGGCACATTGATAGAGGTTGGTTATCAACAATCGGCTGATTTGAACGTGTTGCGCAATACCTTGGACACCGAAGGCTTTAGCGATGCAACCGTACAAAATTTTGGCACGGCAAAAGATGTGCTGATCCGTTTAAAACCCCATGAAGGTGTGAGCAGTGTGGACTTAAGCACCAAGGTGCTTGAGGCCATCAATAAAAACACTAAAGAGCCTGCCAGTGTCAGACGGGTTGAATTTGTCGGGCCACAAGTCGGCGACGATTTGGCAGAAGATGGTTTTTTGGCTTTGCTGTATTCAACCATCGGCATTTTGATTTATATCGCTTGGCGTTTTGAATGGAAATTTTCAACGGGCGCGGTCATCGCAACATTACACGACGTAGTTGTTACTTTAGGTTTCTTTTCGGTTTTAGGGCTGGAATTTGATTTAACGGTGTTGGCGGCAGTGTTGGCGTTGATTGGTTATTCCTTGAATGACACTATTGTGGTTTATGACCGTATCCGTGAAAACTTCCGTTTGCTGAGAAACAAATCAACTGAAGAAATTATGAATATTTCCGTCAATGTGACTTTAAGCCGAACCATTATGACCTCTTTAACGGTTATATTAGTATTGATCTCATTGTTTTTCTTGGGTGGTGAAGTTATCCATAACTTTTCAGTCGTACTTTTATTTGGTGTGTTTTTCGGCACCTATTCATCCATTTTTATCGCCAGCCCTATGGCCCTGATTTTAGGCATCAGCCCTGAAGACTTGATGATCCCCGTTAAAGAAGGCGCGGATATTGACCATAGGCCTTAATAGGATTTACGGATGTTGCAGGCTAGCCTAGCCAATAGGGCTAATCTGTGACATCCGTGCTTCACGCCCTTTATTGGGCTATAATCACCCTTCACAAATCACTAGGAGTTTTAAAACACAATGGCAATAGAACGCACTTTCTCAATTATCAAACCTGATGCTGTGGCAAAAAATGTCATCGGCGAAATTTACAGCCGTTTTGAAAAAAATGGCCTGAAAGTGGTTGCTGCAAAAATGCTGCATTTGACCCAAGAACAAGCAGAGGGTTTTTACGCTGAACACAGTGAGCGTGGTTTTTTTAAAGACTTAATCGCCTTTATGATTTCCGGCCCAGTGATCATGCAAGTGCTGGAAGGTGAGGGCGCTGTCCTGAAACACCGTGAGATCATGGGTGCCACTAACCCGAAAGATGCTGCCCCAGGCACTATCCGCGCTGATTTTGCGAACAGCATTGATGAGAATGCCGTGCATGGCTCAGATGCGCTAGAAACTGCGCAAAGGGAAATTGCATATTTTTTCGCGGACAATGAAATCTGTGCAAGAACCCGTTAAGCCAACAGGATTTAATTTGCTTGATTACGACAGAAAAGGTCTTGCGGCCTTTTTTGTCGGACTTGGTGAAAAGCCTTTCCGGGCGACTCAAATTCTTAAATGGATTTATCAGGAAGGTGTTGAAGACTTCGACCTGATGACCAATTTAAGCAAGCCCTTGCGCAGCTATCTCAAGGAAAACTGCTATTTGGCCACGCCAGAAATTGTGGTTGAGCAAATTGCCAGCGATGGAACACGCAAATGGGCGATGCAAACCCGTTGTGGCAACCGTATCGAGTCTGTGTTTATTCCAGAAGAAGGTCGTGGCACTTTATGTGTGTCATCACAAATCGGTTGTGCTCTCGCTTGTACGTTTTGTTCAACGGCCCAGCAAGGATTTAACCGTAACCTAACGACGTCAGAAATTATCGGCCAAGTCATTATTGCGCAAAAACGTCTAGGGTCTAGCAAGAAAATCACTAATGTCGTTATGATGGGCATGGGCGAGCCCTTGCTAAATTTTGACAATGTGGTTGCCGCAATGAATTTGATGATGGATGATTTTACCTTTGGCCTGTCCAAACGTCGTGTCACCATCAGCACATCAGGGGTTGTGCCGGCCATGTACCGATTGACTGGGGCTTGTGATGTCAGCCTTGCCGTTTCCTTACATGCCGTGACGGATGAGCTAAGGGATGAGTTGGTGCCGATCAATAAAAAATACCCGTTAAAGGAATTAATGGAAGCTTGCCGGGATAATGCAAAGCTAGCACCCCGACGCACAGTCACCTTTGAATATGTGATGCTGGATGGTATCAATGATTCTATGCAGGATGCCAAAGGGCTGATTAAGCTGTTAAAAACCGTGCCATCAAAACTCAACTTAATTCCGTTTAACCCATTTCCTAATAATGCTTATCGGTGTTCCAGCAATGAAGTTATCAACCGTTTTAAAACTGTGTTAAATGATGCCGGCATAGTTACGACCGTCAGAAAAACCCGGGGTGAAGATATAGATGCCGCATGTGGGCAGTTAGTGGGTCAAGTTGAAGATAAGAGCCGTAGGCACCTGAAATTAAAGGTAGTGGGAAGTGAACGTGTGGCTTGAATTTGTCAATGCGTTACGCCGGACTATGCTCTTGTTATGTTTGTCAATGCTGGTGGTTGCTTGCGCATCAACCAAAAGCAAAAATGCCGAGTCTGCCGATGTCCATTTACAGCTAGGTGTTCGTTATATGGATATGAACAAACTGGAGGTAGCAAAGGAGAACTTGCTGTTGGCCTTAAAAAAAGCACCTGATAATGCTGAAGTACAAAATGCGTTGGCCTTTTTATACGAAAGGTTAAATGACAATGATCAGGCTAAAAATTATTATGAAAAAGCGCTGAAACTGTCACCCAATGATTGGAGCGTACAAAACAACGCAGGCCGTTTTTTTTGTGACCGGGGTGAATATGAAGCCGGCATGGGTTTATTGACCCAGGCTGCTACGAACCCGTTGAATGATAGGCAATGGATAGCTTTAACCAATGCTGGGCGTTGTCAGGTGGCAGTTAGGCAGCAACAGCGTGCCAAGGCTTATTTTAAACAAGCCTTGTTGCTTAATGACACCTATCCTCCTGCTTTGATGGAAATGCAAAAGCTCAGTTATCAAAGCGGTGAATATTGGCCAGCCAAAGCTTATTTACAGCGCTATCTGAGCGTTGCAAACCATACCCCAGGCACCTTATGGTTTGGAATGCAAACAGAGTTGGCGCTAGGCAACAATGGGCTTGCAAAAGAATATCAAAAATTATTGTTGGATAAATTTCCACTTTCTAACGAGGCAAAACAAATCCAGCCCAATTTACCCTAAAAGGCTATTTGGAACAGTATGGCAAACAATATACAAGCAATTCGCGGAATGCACGATGTGCTGCCCGATCAGACACCGCTTTGGCAATATGCAGAACACATTATCAGGGATGTATTAGGTGCTTATGGTTACAGTGAAATTCGCCTGCCAATCCTGGAAAAAACAGAACTTTTCAAGCGCTCTATTGGTGAAGTGACTGATATAGTCGAAAAGGAAATGTACACATTTGAAGACCGTAATGGTGATTCCTTAACTTTACGTCCTGAAGGGACGGCAGGCTGTCTTCGGGCTTGTCTGGAACACGGCTTATTACATAACCAAGTACATCGTTTATGGTATTACGGCCCTATGTATCGCCATGAGCGTCCACAAAAAGGCCGTTATCGCCAGTTTATTCAATTGGGTGTTGAAACTTATGGCATGGAAGGGCCTGATATCGATGCCGAATTGATATTGATCATGGAGCGTTTATGGAAACGCTTGGGTATCCGCGATAAAGTGCGTTTACAGCTCAATTCCTTGGGGACTATTGAAGAACGGCTAGCGTATAGGGAAACCTTAGTCAGTTACTTTCAAGCCAACATAACTGCCTTGGATGAAGACAGTATTCGTCGGTTAAGCAGCAACCCGCTACGGATATTGGATACCAAAAACCCCGCCATGCAACAAGTCGTATCAAATGCGCCCGCATTAATGGATTTTTTGGGTGCAGAAAGCCTGCAACATTTTAATGGTTTGACCACAACCTTAGATAGCTTGGGGATAAGTTACGAAATTAACACCCGCTTAGTGCGCGGTTTGGATTATTACAGCAAAACGGTGTTTGAATGGGTGACGGATGAGCTCGGTTCTCAGGGGACTGTTTGTGCAGGTGGCCGTTATGATGGCCTGATTGGACAATTGGGCGGCAAACCCAATTTTGCGGTTGGTTTTGCGATGGGCATTGAGCGCTTATTGGCTTTGGTGGAAACCTTGGATAATATCCCAGTGGCAAGATCAGTGGACGTGTTCATGATACGGGTGGGTGAGGCCGCAGAACGGGAAGGTTTGCGTTTTGCCGAAGCAATAAGGGATGCGGTACCCACATTGAAGCTACAGTTAAATTGTGGCGGCGGCAGTTTTAAAAGCCAATTTAAAAAGGCGGATAAATCGGGTGCTGAATACGCCATTATTATCGGTGATGATGAGGCCAGCCAGGGTGAAGTCAGTATCAAACCTTTGCGGGGTGTCGGTGAACAACAGACACTTAGCCAAGCACTAGCCATGGATTTTTTGCAAAAATTTTCTAGCTAAGCTATTTACTGGCCTAGCGTAAACTGGGTACATTTTACTTTTACCAAAAATTTAAAAGAGAAAACACGTGGAAATTTACGATACTGAAGAAGAACAACTTGAAGCATTAAAAAGATGGTGGAAAGAAAATGGGCAATCGACCCTGATTGGGTTGTGCGTCGGTGTAGCTATTATTTTAGGTTGGAATTTCTGGCAAGACCATAAAAAGGAGCAAGCAGAGCAAGCTTCGGCAATATACAGCCAGCTCATCCAAGCCTTGGGAACCGACAAAAAAGACAGTGCAGAAAAACTGGCCGGGCGTTTGCAGGAGCAATACCCCAAAACTGAATATGCCGCTTATGGTGCTTTGTTGCTGGCAAAATTAAAAGTCCAGCAAGGTGATGTCGCCAAAGCGCAAACGCTATTGGCTGGCATTGCGGCGGGCAGCAATAAGGAACTTGCGAATATAGCCAAAATTAGGCAAGTGCGCATCATGCTGTCCAAAGGTGAATATGAGCAAGGCTTAAAATTGATCAACGATGTAGATCCGGCAACCACTTCAAGTTTTTCAGGCAATTATGATGAACTGGTGGGGGATTTATATGTGGCCTTGGATCGCTTGGATCAAGCACGTAGTTCTTATCAAAAAGCCCTTGAAAATGGCTATAAATCACCGCTGCTGCAATTTAAAATTGATGATTTGAACGCACCAGAAACTCCAGAAATTAAAAAATAATGCGCCTGCTTACGCTGATATTATTGAGTTTGGCCCTGGCTGGCTGTTCTGCAATGGATGGCTTGTCAGAAGGCATATCCGGTATTTCCAATTACTTTAACGGGGGTGAGGATAATTCCGAGCCCCCGGCTGCCTTGGTGGAGTATACGCCGGAGATAGAAATTGAAGAACTCTGGGATGAATCGGTTGGTGATGGTGCGGATGAGCAGTCCCTAAAATTAGTCCCGGCAATTGGTGCCGCCAGAATTTATGCAGCAGATTTGGACGGATTGGTGCAGGCACGTTCGCTATCATCGGGTGACTTGCTTTGGGAGACCGAAACCGACGTTCGTTTTTCAGCAGGGCCCGGTTTGGGTTCTGGCACGGTTATTTTAGGAAGCAGCAAGGCAGACGTAGTGGCCTTAAATAGTGAAACTGGCGACTTGCTTTGGAAGGCGACCGTTTCCAGTGAAGTGCTGTCTGTTCCGGTAATCGCCAAGGGCATCGTAATAATCCGCACAACCGATGGTGCTGTTATTGCCCTTAATGAAAAAACGGGGCTAAAAATATGGAGCTATGAGCATAATGCCCCGGCTTTAAGTGTCCGTGGTGTGGGCGCACCCATTGTCGTAGAAGGCAATGTCATAGAAGGATACGACAATGGCAAACTAATGGCTTTACGATTGGCTGATGGCAAATATGTTTGGGAAACCAGTATTGCCATTCCCAAAGGCCGCTCCGAGATAGACAGGCTGGTGGATCTAGATGTCGATCCCATTGAGGTGAACGGCGTCGTTTATATTGGCAGTTATCGCGGTGGCGCAGCCGCTGTTTCTGAATTGGATGGGGATGTACTGTGGCGTAACGAAAACATTTCTTCTTATACCGGTTTAAACCACGATTACGGCCATTTGTATTTATCAGATTCCACCGATGATGTTTGGCAGTTGGAGCAACGTACAGGCTCATCCTTATGGAAACAAAAGGATCTGCACCAAAGAAAACTGACAGCCCCAGCTGTTTATGGAAATTATGTTGTGGTTGGCGATTTTGAAGGTTATGTCCATTGGCTGTCCACTACTGACGGCAGGCAACTGGCCCGATATAAAGTGGCTGATAGCGCTATCGATGCCCAGCCTATCGTAGCTGACAACATTGTTTATGTTTATGCAAATGACGGCACACTTGCCGCGCTTAAAGTCCGGTCACCCTAATTTATGTTACCTGTAATTGCCCTAGTCGGGCGCCCAAATGTGGGTAAGTCCACATTATTTAATTATTTGACCCGTAGCCGTGATGCTTTGGTTGCGGATTTCCCCGGATTAACGCGGGATCGCCAATATGGTCGGGTGAAGCACGGGGATCGCCCGTGTTTAGTCGTAGACACCGGTGGTATTGCCGATGATGCCGAGGGCATAGAAAGCTTTGCCAGAAAACAAGTGCAGATTGCCTTGGAAGAGGCCGATGTCGTTTTATTTATGGTCGATGCCCGCGAGGGTCTAAGCGCTTCTGATAAAGTTATCGCCAATACCTTAAGGAAACTTGATAAACCCGTGCTGCTGGTGACCAATAAGGTGGATGGTATCGATGCCACCATGGCCGCAGTTGATTTTTATGCGCTGGCCTTGGGCGAACCCATACAAATTGCCGCCAGCCATGGGCGGGGCGTACCGGAATTATTATTACGGGTAAGCCAGCTGTTGCCTGCCGAAGCCAAAGAAGTGGCTGAGGAAAGTCGGCAAGGTATTGCGATTGCTGTGGTAGGTCGGCCAAATGTCGGCAAATCGACTTTAGTCAATCGGTTGCTGGGAGAAGAGCGGGTTATCGTATTTGATGAGCCCGGCACGACACGCGACAGCATTTATATTCCGTTTGAGCGCAATGGCAAGAAGTTTACCCTGATTGATACGGCTGGCATGCGTAGGCGTTCTAGGGTAGCCGAAACCATAGAAAAATTCAGCGTCATAAAAACCTTGCAGGCTATAGAAAAAGCCAATGTCGTCATTTACTTGATTGACGCGAGTGAAGGCATTACCGATCAGGATGCACATTTGCTGGGATTGGTGATAGAAGCTGGAAGGGCTTTGATTATTGGACTTAATAAATGGGATGGCCTGAGCACCGAACAAAAGGACACAATAAAAAGGCATATCGATGTCAAATTGTCGTTTCTTGATTTTGCGGAAAAACATCCGATTTCTGCGCTACATGGTAGTGGAGTTGGCAAATTGTTTGACGTGGTGCATAAATTATATGACTCCGCGATGTTGGATATGTCAACGCCGGTACTAACCCGCATCTTAAAAGAAGCCACCGATGCGCACCAACCGCCGATTATCAACACTCGCCGCATCAAACTCAAATATGCCCATCAGGGTGGGCGCAACCCCCCAATTGTGGTTATTCACGGCGTGCAAACCGATGCCTTGCCGACCTCGTACAAGCGGTATTTAATGAACTATTACCGCGACAAGCTGAAGTTGTCCGGCACCCCGATACGCTTGGAGTTTAAATCGCCTGCCAACCCTTTCCACGGGCAAAAAAAGAAATTGACCGAGTGGGCGGTGCAAAAGCGCGAACGTTTAAGCAAGCGGGCAAAAAGTAAAAAAGAATAAGGCGTTGACTGAAGTGCGCCACAAACCTAGTCCAGTCAACGTTTAAACAGTCCCCAACCATTACAAAACAGCTATGGCAACGATCACATTTCAAAAAAAGCCCCTAAACACTTCTGGCGAATTGCCAGCCGTAGGTACCCAAGCACCTGAGTTTTCATTGGTGAACGGTAAATTGGCCGATGTTACCTTGGCAACTTACGCAGGTATAAAGAAAGTCCTGAACATCGTCCCCAGCTTAGACACGCCAACCTGTGCCGCCTCTACGCGTAAATTCAACGAAAAAGCTGCGCATTTATTCAATACCGTGGTGCTGGTTATTTCTGCCGACTTGCCATTTGCCCAATGCCGTTTTTGTGAAACAGAAGGCTTAAAGCATGTTTTCCCCTTATCAACGTTCCGTTCAAGTTTTGCTGATGATTACGGCGTTAAACTGGTGGATAGCTTTTTGGCTGGACTGACTGCAAGGGCCGTCATAATTATCGACGAACATGACCAAGTCATTTATACCCAGTTGGTGCCTGAACTTGCTGACGAACCCGATTATGAACATGCTTGGGCTGCTTTGGACAAATAAGCGGGAGGCGTGGCAGCTTGTACAATAGCCAAGCTGCCACCGGGTTACAAATCCCCCAGCAGAAATCCTAAGGCCTAGCCACGGTCATTAATGTCGAGCGGGAAAGGGGCAATGGTTTGTGGCACATAATTTGGCAGATCAGCGTCATCAAATGAAAATACAAACCACTTATTGGGGTTAGCGGTAGGAGCGCCACTGGCAGTTACCGAGGCCAAGAAATCATTGTCGTTTGCGACAAACAAAGTATGTTTTGTGACGCCCCCTACAGTAATGTCAGGGCCAAAAGCAATTCCTTCAATTTTAGCGGGGATTAATGGTGCGGTGATGCCAACACTGGTGGCTGTCAGTTTAGTAACGATGTTTAAAAATGGCGTTGCTGTTTTAGTTACTAAAGGTGTGCCAGCGCCTATAGACGTAGTCGATATTTCAGTTGCGCCAGTCAGATTGATTTTATAAAGCTTTTTAATGGCCGCAGAAGTCCCGTCCCCCAAACCTTTGCCATCACGTTCATCAACCAGGAACTCGCTGTTATTGATGGCAAGAATTTCACTTACCCCAGAACCATCATCAAGTTTATAGGCATATTGATGCGTTGCCCCAGAGGCTATGTCAATCGTGACTATGCGCAGGTATTTGTTGGTGTCTTGAATTAAGTTGGCTTGCATAATGCCAACTAAAGTCGTGCCATCCGGGGTAATAGCTAAACCTTCCATGCCCTTGTTGGCAGTCCGACCCGAGGTATTGCCGGAAATTTCACTGTTACCCTGTGCTTGTAAATTCGAGACGGACAATGAAGTGGGCAGGGTAAAAGCTTTAACCAGCCGACCATTTGAACGTAAAAACTGGTAGACATAAGGGCCGTACTCATCAGAAATGAAGATGTATTTGCCGTTGTTGGAAACACGCACACCTTCAGGATCTAAACGGGCATGGCTGGGGTTGGTTGACGTAAGTGACGCGTTGAAATTATCGGAACGGCCAGTGTAATACTTAACCGTAGCGGTATTCAACGCAGGTGCGCCATTACCCAAGTTTACAGAAGCACCTGTGCCATAGCTCAAAGCTTGTGCGCTGCATAGTAAGGTAGTGGCGGTTACTTGCGGCGACAACACATAAGGCAAGGAGCCGACAGTGCCCGCATTATAGCTAGGGTTGGCCGCCAAAGCCATGTTCATGGTGTGGAAGCGGGGAATATAAGACGTTGTGTCATCAACCAAGGTGTTGTAAGCCGTCGCATTGGGCCCGCGGTCAGGTACGGCAATAAACACATTGCCCCCAGCATAAGCCAATCCAGAGCCCATACCACCAAGCAGGTTGCCGGCTATTCCATTTTCCAGCGCCCCCGCTGTTCTGACCGAATTGTCCTGATAACTGGCATCAATCTGGCCGATGGCAATCAAATCGACACTTGCTTGGGCTAACGGTGTGGCAATTGCCAGCGGCAATAAAAACGGTAAAATTTTGTTTTTCATTAGTAAATCCTCATAAGTTTTATAGTTTGGGTCTAAGGCAGTGCACATGGCATGTTGCGGCAGACGAGTCCCGCAGCCAGGTAAAAATTAAGCCGCCAGGTGCCGTTTTTTAAAGGAAACTAAACAGACCAATCCCAAGCTTATCAAGCCAAGCAGTTCGGGTTCAGGGACGCTAACGTCATCAAGGCCGAAATAACCGTCATCGTTGAAGCCTTTAAATTCAAGCAGTGTGCTGGCGCTGGTTGCGGTTACTTGATAAGTAAACAGCGTATAAGAAAAAGGGTTGGCATCAACCCAGCTTTGTAATAGTGCCCCGTCCCACCAAACTTCAAAAGTGTTGGAATTTTGCGTGTCCGAGTTGGCCAACCAAAACGACAAGTTATATACCGCAGCACTCGTTGTACTGAGGGATTGTGAAATCGTGTCCACACTCTGAAAAGCGCCAAAACTTGCAGAGGACAAGCCGCTATGGGGGGAGAGCGTGTCAACAACAGTGAGAGGGTTTGCCCCGTTAGTAAGCGTCCATCCAGTCAAATCATTGCTTTCAAAGTCGCCATTGTTGACCAAATTGGCATGGGCAGAAAAACTAAAGCTAAGCAATAAAACCAGTACAGAAAGCACACGTTGATAATGCATAAAAAGACTCCGATAAGTGGGAAAGATCGCAAAAGTTAGTTTTTAATGGTAGGCGAGCACCGTGTTAGCCTACGGAAAGCCTTTAACCATTGAAAACTGTTGTTTCGCAAGGGATTAGATGTGTTGCCACAACACACTTGAAAATAGCATGGCATTGTTAATTAAAGATGACAGTGGCTAAAGGGGGGGCTTAGTGCTAAGCCAATTCCAAGAAAAACCTCGGAGGTTTGAATTCCACGCCATAACGGATAAATCCAAGGGTCAGTAATGCGACTGGAACAACAGTTTGTGTCGTGTCGCGGTCTAGCCTAATTTCTTCATGGGTTGCTATGGAGACAATACGGACTTTTGATTTCCAAAAATGGTTTGATTCTAAGAAATTCGTAGCTTGCTTCTTAGATGATGATTTTTTTAACGCTGATTTTCAAGTTGAAGTTGCTAATTTACATAAACTTGTCGAGTTAAAGCAAAATACCAGTCATGATAGTCAAAAAATTACCCGTTTTCGTGAGTTAAACATTAAATTGGACGATATATTTTACCGTTTGGAGAACTGCTATAGCCTTGACGTGAGGCCAGAAAAATTTGAATCCAGTCTAGTACAATTGCAAAACCATTTGAATGGCAATTAACACATAGTTGTAAAACTAAGCCAAAAAAGCTGGGCGCAGGCGTGCAAAGGCTTTAGAGGTTGCTATGGGCAAAACGTTTACTTGCAAGCCAGCTGATTAAACGGCCGTAAGTCTTTGCATGACCCAGAGAAAATAATTCCGCAAATCAGTTACAATAAACCTTTGGCAGCGGGGAAAAAGTATGACCGTACAGGTGAACAATGATGACTACGACAGCCCGTGGAAAGAAGCCGTCGAACAGTATTTTACCGAATTTATGGCATTTTACTTTCCCGATGCCTATGCCGCGATCGATTGGGGCCAGGGACATGAGTTTTTAGACCAAGAACTGGCGGCAGTGGTGCGCGATGCCGAGTTGGGCAAACGCTATGTCGATAAGCTGGTCAGGGTGGCGTTACAAAACGGTGCTGAACAATGGGTGTACATACACATTGAAGTGCAAGGCACCGCCCAAGCCGAATTTGCCAAGCGCATGTTCGTCTACAATTATCGGCTATTTGACCGCTACGACCGCCCTATCGCCAGCATGGCGGTATTGGCTGACGAACAGCCACAGTGGAAACCGACAGGTTACGGCTACGAATTGCTGGGCTGCAAACATCACCTCGCGTTCCCCGTCGCCAAGCTGACTGATTACCACGCGCAATTGGACAGCTTGTTGCAAACCGACAATGTGTTTGCCCTGATGACCGCCGCGCACATTTTAACCCAACGCACCCGCAAGAATGACCACGAACGCTACCAAGCCAAGTGGCAGTTAGTCAGGTTGCTGTATCAACGGGATTGGGACAAACAAAAAATTATCGACTTGTTTCATGTCATCGACTGGCTGATGTGTTTGCCTGAAACTTTAGAACAACAGCTATTGCACGAAATAGAAACCTTAGAGGAGCAACAAACCATGCGTTACGTTAGCAGTGTAGAACGAATAGGAATTGCCAAAGGTCGGCAAGAAGGTCGGCAAGAAGGTCGACAAGAAGGTCGGCAAGAAGGCGTTGTACTAGGTAAGGCCCAAACACTAAATTTAATACTTGAACACCGCTTTGGCGCACTACCCGATACGATCTTAAGCCTAGTGATGGCGGCTGATGAAGAACAGCTCAACTGGTGGCTAAGCAATGCGCTGGAATCTACAAGCTTGACGGAAGTGTTTAACGACGATAAGCCGCACTAAATCATCAGCTTGGTAAGCCACAAGCTATGGGGGCAACAAGCTATGCGTTATGATAGTAGTTTAGAAAGTATTGAAATTGCCAAAGGACGGCAAAAAAGATAGCAAGAAGGCGTTTTGTTAGGTAAAGCCAAAATGCTCAGGTGGCTGTTTGAACATCGGTTTGGCTCAGTGCGGCGACAGATGCCCGTAGTCTGAAAGATGGGGCGCATAACAAAGCTGATCTTGCAATAAGCTGGCCACATCAAAAAAATGATCGGAAAAGGTGGGTATCACAACACAATAGAATAATCGATCGATGTGTTACGGAGAGCCTTATAATAACCTAGAACACATACTTACTTATTCAGCAAGGAAAGACATTGAAAATTTTGTACGAGCAATTACTGGTTGATCAGTTACAAAAGTTAATGAAAGCGTCAACAGAACGCATATGGATTGCATCCCCTTATATTGGGGGTATTAGTGCAATTTCCCGTGTATTAGGAAATAAGTGGCAAACGCCCTCTGAAATAAGCGTCAGACTTTTGACTGATTTGTCTGTATGTTCACAAATTTCATTTAAAACGCTAGAAACCTTTTTTAAATCAGGAAAAGTTAACACTCTACGTGGGCTTCATGCCAAGATATATGTGATTGACGATTCCGTTATCATTGCCTCAGCCAATCTGACCGAAACGGCGTTTAGTAGAAGATACGAAATGGGCGTTCTACTTGAAGGTCAAGAAGCAAAAGAGGCAATTGCACGGTTCGATTTATGGTGGAAGGAAAAATCGACCCCTGTTTCGTTACAGATGATAAAAGAAATTGAATCAAGGTGCGCACCCGAGCCCACGCAGCCACAAGATGGAAATGGCCTTGCCAATTTATGGAATTTACCACCACAACCGAATGCTAACCCAATCTCATCTGGTCAAGGAAAGCTTGGTGATTTCGACTTTTTTGTCGAATGTTATAAACACCTGTCTGGTATTTATACTCGTCGCTGCCAAAGAATAGCACCAAATATCCCAATCTTTCTTGAGATAGATGGCTTGCTTGACTATCTTTTCCATCATGATGGGCAGCCCTCATATGAGTATGCACGGACTGCAAATAATACCATTTTGCCGCCACGAACCATTACAAATATTGACGCTGAAATTATTCGTTGTGCCGAAAATTATAATAGATGGGTAGACGCAGGAAATGATATTTCATGGAGATGGGATAGATCTCAGATAATCCAGAATCTGCTTAGTCATGAAGCTGTCCTTTTAATAAATAGGAAAGGTCTTCGGGAAGTTTTAGATTGCCTTAATTGCATGAACTCCCGCCCAGGCAACAAAGAAGGGTTTCTAAAGCCAGAAAACAATAAGCTCATTGATATTAGACGCAACCTAAACATGTTGTTGCATGGAGAAGACGATATAAAAATCAGAATGGTAAGATGCAAAAAGGCATTAAAGCATTTTGGTGATTCAAGTGTACAGGAATTAGTTGGTTTTTATTTTCCTGACCAGTATCCGCTGAGGAATGGGAATTCAAATGCTGGGTTGCGATATTTTGGTTATGATGTTTCCATTTAAGTATCTGTACGAAAAAGCGGTTTTAAAAATTCGCTATTTTTCCCTATTGCCTTTGATTATGCTAAGTTTGATGAAAATTACGCGTCAACACAGCTACCATCCCCAATTTAAAACCTGGCTAAAATAAAGCCTTTGCCAACACCATGGAGCAAAGGGTCGTAAAATGCGGCGTACGTCGATTACCCCATCCAACAACCTAGCTTCGGCTGCCCCCAAGCCCTCTTTTCAAAAGCCCTAACCCGCTAACTTTGCCGTTTATTTACGCAATCTGCAAAAAGGATAAGCGAGATAATTACAATTTCTTGAAGAACCTAGTAAAATGACGGGTGGTGTATTGCCGGATAAGGGCAGCATTCCCAATTATGTCATCTAACTGAATTTTTTAACGGCGGCCATGGTCTAGCGGTTAAACAATCCGAATAAAATCGACTTAAATCGAAGTTCATCCTATTTATTGAGGTGTTAGCGTGGAGCTAAGCGGCGGACAAATCCTGGTTCAAAGTCTAATTGACGAGGGCGTGGAATATATTTTTGGCTATCCTGGTGGGGCGGTATTGCATTTGTATGATGCTTTGTTCCAGCAAGAAGCCCTTAAACACATCCTGGTTCGGCATGAACAAGGTGCAACCCATGCAGCCGATGGTTATGCCAGGGCCACGGGCAAACCTGGCGTGGTTTTGGTCACGTCCGGCCCGGGTGCAACCAATGCCGTCACTGGCATTGCCACGGCTTATATGGATTCGATTCCTCTGGTGGTCATTTCTGGGCAGGTTTCATTGCCAGTGATTGGTAGCGATGCGTTCCAAGAAGTCGATATGATCGGCATCACTCGGCCCTGTGTTAAGCATAACTTTTTGGTTAAGGATGTGACCAAGCTGGCGGAAACCATTAAAAAGGCGTTTTATGTCGCCACCACCGGACGGCCTGGCCCCGTGGTGATTGATGTGCCTAAGGACATCACCGCGCCGCACATTAAAGTGCCTTATAAATACCCTAAAAAAGTGGCTATGCGCTCTTACAATCCTGTGGTCAGCGGGCATAAAGGGCAGATTAAAAAAGCGGTCGAGCTATTGCTTGCCGCCCAAAAACCGATTATTTATGCGGGTGGCGGTGTGGTATTAGGCGAAGCCAGCAAAGAGCTGACCGAGTTTACCCGCTTGCTGGGTTATCCCATCACCAACACCTTGATGGGTTTGGGCGCTTATCCGGCTACCGACAAACAGTTTATCGGCATGTTGGGTATGCACGGCACTTATGAAGCCAATATGGCCATGCACGAAAGTGATGTGATTATTGCCATCGGTGCGCGTTTTGATGACCGCGTGACAGGCAAGCTGGATTTGTTTTGCCCGTATGCCAAAATTATCCATATTGATATTGATCCGGCTTCCATTGCCAAAACAGTTAAGGTAGATATTCCGATTGTGGGTGACGTTAAGCCTGTGTTGGAGCAAATGATCGCGCTGGTCAAAGACAGCCCCAAAAAGGCCAATAAAAAAGCCCTGGAAGCTTGGTGGCAGCAAATCGCTGTTTGGCAAGCCGTTGATTGTTTGCAATTTGACCGCACCGGCCCATTGATCAAACCCCAATACGTCATAGAGCAACTCTACGAAGTTACCAAAGGTGAGGCGTATGTGACATCGGATGTGGGCCAGCACCAAATGTGGGCTGCGCAATATTATCCGTTTGACAAACCACGCCGTTGGATTAATTCCGGCGGCTTGGGCACTATGGGCTTTGGTTTGCCTGCGGCGATAGGCGTCAAGTTGGCGTTCCCCGATGCAGATGTGGCTTGTGTGACCGGTGAAGCCAGCATCCAAATGTGCATACAAGAATTGTCCACAGCGCTGCAATATAAAACGCCCATTAAGATCATCAACCTGAACAACCGTTATATGGGCATGGTCAGGCAGTGGCAGGAGTTTACTTACGAAAGCCGTTATTCGCATTCGTATATGGACACTATCCCGGAATTTGTCAAATTGGCGGAAGCTTATGGCCATGTCGGTATGCGTATCGACAAGCCCGAAGAAGTCAGGCCCGCTTTGGAAGCCGCGTTTGCAATGAAAGACCGCACCGTTTTTCTGGACATCATGACGGATAGGACTGAAAATGTTTACCCCATGATTGAAGCCGGAAAAGGCCATCATGATATGAAATTACGGGTTGCCACAGGCACTTCGACTGACAGGGAATTGGCATAAATGAGACACATTATTTCAATTTTAATGGAGAATGAATCCGGTGCGTTATCACGCGTGGCGGGTTTGTTTTCTGCTCGCGGCTATAATATTGAATCACTCACCGTAGCACCGACTGAAGACCCCAGTTTGTCGCGGATGACCTTGGTCACGCGCGGCAGTGAGGAGATCATTGAACAAATCACCAAACAGCTGAACAAGCTGATTGATGTGGTCAAGCTGATCGATTTGGCGGAGTCTTTCCATATCGAGCGTGAGCTGATGATGGTCAAAATTAAGACCAGCCCTGAAATTCGCGATGAAATCAGGAGCATGGCCGATATTTTTCGCGGCAAAATCATTGATGTCACGCCAACCACTTATATTGTTGAAATGACTGGCCCGTCAGAAAAATTGGATGCGTTTATTGCCGCTGTTGATCCTGAAACCATTGTCGAGGTGGTGCGCTCAGGGCCTACAGGCATTTCACGCGGCGAGAAAAGCTTACACGTATAACCCAGGGGCAAAGCCCGGCTTTGCCCTTACCTTCCATTTATTTATTTTACATCCAGAAAAACAGGAAATCCCATGCAAGTTTATTACGACAAAGATGCCGATTTATCAATCATCAAAGCTAAAAAAGTAGCTATCATCGGTTACGGTTCACAAGGCCATGCTCATGCCCTTAACCTAAAAGAATCAGGTGTTGACGTTGTTGTTGGCTTACGCGCAGGCTCACCTTCTGTAGCTAAGGCACAAGCCCACGGCTTGGCTGTGCAAGATGTTGCGGCAGCGGTTGCAGGCGCAGATGTGGTCATGATTTTGACCCCGGACGAATTCCAAAAAACCTTATATAACGACGAAATTTTGCCTAATATCAAGCAAGGCGCGGCGTTGGCGTTTGCCCATGGCTTTTCAATCTTATACAACCAAGTTGTGCCACGCGCTGATTTGGACGTGATCATGATTGCACCCAAAGCCCCAGGCCACACCGTGCGTTCTGAATTCGTCCGTGGCGGCGGTATCCCTGATTTGATCGCCATCCACCAAGATGCTTCCGGCACAGCCAAAGCCATTTGTTTGTCTTACGCATCTGCAATCGGCGGTGGCCGTTCAGGCATCATTGAAACCACATTCCGTGCTGAAGCAGAAACCGATTTGTTCGGCGAACAAGCCGTATTATGCGGCGGTGCGGTTGAGTTGGTTAAAGCGGGTTTTGAAACGTTGGTGGAAGCCGGCTATGAACCTGAAATGGCTTACTTTGAGTGCTTGCACGAGTTAAAACTGATTGTTGATTTGATGTACGAAGGCGGTATCGCCAATATGAACTACTCCATTTCCAACAATGCAGAATATGGCGAATATGTCACTGGCCCTAAAGTCATTAACGAAGAAAGCCGCTGGGCTATGCGTGAAGCCTTGAAGAACATCCAAAACGGTGAGTATGCGAAAAAATTCATTTTGGAAGGGCTGACCAATTATCCAGAAATGACCGCCAGACGCCGTTTGAATGCCGAGCATCCAATTGAAGTGGTTGGAGAAAAACTGCGTAGCATGATGCCGTGGATTAAAGCTAACCAAATTGTCGATAAAACTAAAAATTGATAATTTCTAGCTTTTAGAACCTAAGAGCCCGTCTGATGACGGGCTTTTTTTGGCCGGGGTTATCGGTTTTAGTGGTTAACGGCATGGGTAACTACTCGGTAATCGCGTTGGTTTTTAGTTGCTAACCCGCATTCCCCAAATAAAGCCGTTGCAGCAATCAACGCATCGGGCATTAATAGGCCATGACTCAAACGATATTGACGCAATAAATCAACGGCAATCATTGAAATAGCTTCATTCAATTTAATAATTTGAAAGCGTTTTAAAAACGCATCCAACAACAAAAGTTCTTGTCTATTCCGGCAACCGACCAACAACTCCATTTGGGTAATTACACTAACGGCGAGTTGGCTATGAATTGATTAATTCTCTAAGTAAACAATTGCTTGTTCAGAATTACGGCTAATATCAATTAGAATATCCGTATCAACAATAACCCTATCAGCCATTGTTATTTGTCCATTCTGATTGGCGGGTATTTTTTACCCATTCTGTACTGTCTTGCATGTCATCGCGGTCGCTCCATATCCCCACAAATCCTTCATCCGACAGCTTACTGTTCACAGGTTGATAACGTGTTTTGATAAAAGCAATAAAATCCTCTATTTGATGTTGCGCTTGAGGTGGTAATTGTTCTATCTCATTAACTAATTGTGTTGCATCCATCATATTCACCAATAGTATTTAATGTGTGTTCTATCGCAGCTTCTTGTGGCGTTGAGTGGCCCGCAATCTGCACAACTTGATTCATTAGGTCATAGTCTAGGACTATAGTGGTCATGGCTGTTCTCTTATGCGTTGTGGATTGCAAAATAATTTTTAGTTGGGTTGTTGGATTTCGTGCCTCAGGCTAGGCTACCTCAATCCTGTTTATTTAATCTGCTTTACACCCAAATCTTTACAAATTTTATTTGCCAAAATATCTTTGATTTCGGCATGTCTAGGAATCGCTGAACGTTTGTTTAGTTCTGGGTTATGCCACCATGAATGCCGCCCACCCTCGCGCAATAATTCACAGCCTAATTCCGTTAAATACCGTATTAATTCTGAACGTTTCACAGCGCAATCAGCTCTTCCCGATAGTGTAAACCTGCGTTTAATAACGCTTCTTCGCGGTTAAATGCCAAAGCTTCTTGCAGCGTGATTTTTAAACTCTCAATTAATTCGTCATGCGTGGCTTCTTGGCAATTCACGCCTGGGATTTCTTCAATCCAGCCTAGCCACCAGTTGCCATCTTGTTTAATTACTGCTGTATAGTTGTTGTGCATTGTTTAACCTAAAATAAAGTATTATCGCTTGGGTTGATGCAAGGAAGTCCAACCTATGACACTACCAAGCTTGCTTTTTATTTACCATTTAGTACATCTTCTATTTAAACAGCTCCACCATGATGATGGATGAGGTGTATTAAACTTAGCATGACATTTTATTTTCTTGCTAGATATAGCTATGTTAATTTCTTGTCTTAGTATGTTTTTTAATGTGCCATTAACTTGGACATTGCCAGTACAAGCATTCAAAATAATAACAGGTCGAACTTTGCTATAGCTTTTCATCCTATTTATAAAATCACATTTTTGCAATGTAAATAGCTCTTTCCATACTTTGTCTCGAAGTGTTATAGGTAAATGTTTGCTTTTATGAATAAAATGCAGAGAAGTTTGAAAAGGCACTGGATTAACAAAACAGATACTATAGGTGTTATTTTTACTCAACCTCGATTCTATTGTTCCAAATTCCTCTATAAAATAATTTAAAAAATGACTTGTAAAATAATCACAAAAATTTGTGCCGGTATCACCATTAGCAGGTACTAATGGTTTAAAGCAATCTTTGCAATATTCATCTTTGTGTGGAGACTCCAATATAACAATAATGTTATTTTTATCTGGATTAATTGCTTCATCTTTATAATTGGAGTGACAGCCTAAACAAGACTCCCCAGAAGAAGCCAATTTTCGGCTATTCGGGTAAACCAACTTCCATTTTTTATTAACGCGAGTCAAATCATAACGGTAAACATCTTGGACTTCTTTATCAAGAAAAAATCTATTTTTAATCTGGTAATCGCCATTTGAATCTATACCAAAAAAAGGACTTTTATTTACATCCTTAAACAGTGTTATTTCATCGGCATCCATCATAATGCGCGGATATGGCAAGCTACCATGTTCTAAAATTAAATCAGTCATGTCTTTAAATTATCAAAATTAATATGATTAAATCTATCAGTATATTTCTAACTAATTCGATAAATCCAATCATGTTACCTACATAAAAATGCCATTACCTTACTGTATTAGACATCTATCGCTTCCTGTTCGATAAACGGGCGCAATTGCGGGCGCAAAGCTTTATCGGTGACTAAATCGACGGCGCAACCTAGGCAATCTTCCAACAAGAACAATACGCCAAAATAACGCTCGGAAGTCGCTGCGCCATCAAACGTGACCAATATATCCACATCACTTTGGTCGCTGGCTTCGTCGCGGACGGTTGAACCAAACAACGCCAAACGCACCACACCAAATTGCTGTGACAAAATCGGCTTAATGCGGGCCAATACTTCCAGCGCGGTAGCTTTACGCATAGAGCAACCGACCTTTAGGCTCTGGTATATATCGGCCTAGCTCCACCGCCGTTTCTATCCATTCAGCAATCACCCGCTCCGCGTTTTTGACTGCCTCCTGATAACTGTTGCCATCCGCCATACAACCCGCCAATTCGGGTACTTCGGCGATATAGGCTTGATCTTCTTCGCTCCAATAAATAATCATCTCATATTTATTCATCATCTAACCCCAAACGATAGCGGACAATAATTTGACGGACTTGTTTAACTTGATAGGCTTTTGCCATTGCACCCTGTGGCTGGATATTTAAAATTTCAACAATACCTTTATTGCTGAAAATAAAATGATCGCCACGAATCCGTTCTTGAAATTCTAAGCGTACCAGCAATTGTCGCAATTCCGAGAATAAGATATTGGCATCGGATCGTCCAAGGACAATTTTCTGCAAAATCTTATCGTATTTGCCCACTACCCCACCGAACCTTCCAAACTCAGCCCCAACAACGCCTGTGCTTCCACCGCAAATTCCATCGGCAGTTCCTTAAACACTTCTTTACAAAAACCGTTCACGATCATTGATACGGCATCTTCGGCGGAAAGTCCCCGTTGTTGGCAGAAAAACAGTTGGTCTTCGCTGATTTTTGAGGTGGTGGCTTCGTGTTCGACTTGTGCGGAAGGTTGTTTGACTTCGATGTACGGGAAGGTGTGCGCACCGCATTGGTCGCCGACTAGCAAAGAATCGCATTGGGTATAGTTACGCGCATTTTCGGCAGATTTCAACACTTTTACCAAACCGCGATAGGTGTTTTGGGCTTTACCTGCGGAAATGCCTTTGGACACTATCGTGCTGCGGGTGTTTTTGCCGATGTGGATCATTTTAGTGCCCGTGTCGGCTTGTTGGTAATTATTGGTTAAGGCCACCGAATAAAATTCGCCGACGGCGTTGTCGCCCGTCAGTACGCAGCTGGGATATTTCCAGGTGATCGCGGAGCCGGTTTCCACTTGTGTCCATGACACTTTGGAATTGTCGCCACGGCAATCGGCGCGTTTGGTGACAAAATTGTAGATGCCGCCCAGGCCATTTTTGTCGCCGGGATACCAGTTTTGTACGGTGGAATATTTGATTGTGGCATCTTTTAAGGCGATGAGTTCGACCACTGCCGCGTGCAGTTGGTTTTCGTCGCGCATAGGTGCGGTGCAGCCTTCCAAATAAGACACATGGCTGCCTTCGTCGGCAATAATCAGGGTGCGTTCAAATTGTCCGGTGTTGGCGGCGTTAATGCGAAAATAAGTGGACAATTCCATCGGGCAGCGCACGCCTTTGGGAATGTACACAAACGAGCCATCGGTGAACACGGCGGCGTTTAAGGCGGCGAAGTAGTTGTCGGTGTGCGGCACAACAGAACCCAGATATTCTTTAATGAGTTCGGGGTGATCGCGCAAGGCTTCGGAAATAGGGCAAAAAATCACCCCGGCATCTTTAAGCTTGCCTTTAAAGGTGGTCGCTACCGATACGCTGTCAAACACCGCATCAACGGCGATGCCCGCCAAGCGTTCTTGTTCGTCTAAGGGAATGCCGAGCTTTTTGTAGGCTTCCAAGACTTGCGGGTCGATTTCGTCCAAGCTTTTGGGGCCGTCTTCTTTGCGTTTGGGCGCAGAATAATAGCTGATGGCTTGGTAATCTATCGGGTCAAATTTGACAAAAGCCCACTCTGGCGGGGTCATGGTTTGCCAATGGCGGAAGGCTTTTAGGCGGTATTCCAGCATAAAGTCGGGTTCGTTTTTGACCTTGGACAGTTTGTGGATGACCGCTTCGTCCAAGCCGGGTGGAAAGGTGTCGGTTTCCAGTTCGGTGACAAAGCCTTGTTTGTAATCTTGGTTAATCAGGTTGTTGATTTCTTGGGCGCTGGCTGACATAAATACTCTCTATCTAACGATATAAACTGGCGATGGGGATTAGGGTTTCTTGTTTCCAAGCGGCATCCTTGGCGGGTATGGGGCGTATCATATCGGCAAGTGTCACCGACTCTAAGGCATTATGGATGGTTTGGTTAATTAAATGCCAGTTTCCGCGAATTCCGCAGCCCGTTGCTTGGCCGCAAGCCTGTTGGGAAATGCTGCATTCGGTTAAGGCAATTGGTCCTTCTAAGGCGGTGATCATGGTGGCCAAACTGATTTTATCGGGTGTTCTGGCGAGCGTATAGCCGCCTTTGGCTCCCCGTGTGGACATTAACAAATTGGCATTGACGAGTTGTTTCAGGATTTTGCTTACCGTGGGCAAGGCGATGCCAGTGGCGGATGCTATTTCCATCGCCGCATGGATAGTGCCGCTATCACTCGCCATAAAACTTAAAATGACGGTGGCATAATCTGTTAATTTGCTTAACCGTAACATGGCCGCCCCAAAAATAAGGACTATTTTAGTCCTGTTTAATTTCTTAGTAAAGAAGTAGGTTATTGCGGATCGGTGTTGGTGGGTGTCGCCGCTAGGCGTTTTGATGCGCCATTTAGGTAAATCGCCGTTTTTTTGGCAAGCATTGCGGCGGCTGCTTGTTGGTTTTTTGCTGACAATTGTCCGCTATTTATAATGTTTTGCAAGGCGCTGATACGAAATCTGTCCATCCCCCAAAATTGTAACGACAGTTGGTCTTCATGGCCGCCGTATTTTTTTATTTGTGGCTCTGCGATCAATAAGACCGGATATTTTGCGGTGATCCTCAACCACAAGTCATAGTCCTCACAGGCTGGCAATGCGCAGTCAAACAAGCCCACATCGATAAACACCGAACGGTGTATCAGGACAGTGGAGGGCGAGATGGCGCACAAAGGCAAACAATCGGCAAAAAGCCAGCCGCCTTTTTTACGGTATTTTTGCGGTGGGTTAACGCGGGTGCCATTACGTATCCATAGCTCTTCGGTATGGCATACTTTACTTTCGGGTTGTTTGTTTAGGGCGTTTATCTGGCTGTCCAGTTTTCCGGGCAGCCATTCATCATCAGAATCCAAAAAAGCCAGCCAATCGCCAGTGGTCTTTAACACCCCAGCATTTCTGGCGCTGCTGACCCCTTGGTTTTCCTGATAGTAATAATGGACTTGGGGGAACTCGGTTTGTATCATGGCGCGAGTGCCATCGGTAGAGCCGTCGTCAATAACGACGACTTCTGATGGCAAGCGGGTTTGGGCAAATACGGATTGTATTGCCCGCCTTAACAAGTCACAGCGATTGTAGCTGGGAATGACGACTGAAATATCCATCCTAAGCTTGTCAAGGCGCACAAAGTGCTAAGCCAGCTGCTTATTGGGGCGGGTTGACCACGATATAGTTGACTGATGAGCCTTGGTATTGGGGTTGATACCAGGTGTTACCGCATTGACGATAGGCGATGCCGTTAATGTAGGTCGTGTTGCATGACGGTGGCATGGACGCGGCGGTGATCATTGAGCCTATCGCAAGGCCAGCTACGCCAATGGCAATTGCCCCGCCAACGCTAACGCCGTTATTGTAGTGGTCATTGTAATAGTAACCGCCGCCATGATAATTGCCGTTTACATTGACATTACGGTTGACATTGACGTTGTTGTTCTTGTTGACGTTAACATTATTGTTACGGTTGATGTTAGCAGTGTTGTTATGGTTAATGTTCGCCTTGTTGTTGCGGTTGATGTTCGCATTATTGTTTATGTTGGGGCGCTGAATATTATTGCGGTTGAGATTTGCGCCATGATTGACATTCATCCTTGTGTTGCCGCGAATCTCACGGGCTTGGGCTTCGTTTGGAAACATCCAGCCAGAACCGATAATTAGGCTGGTAAGTGTGGCTACGGAAACAAACCGATTGAATAGTTTTACATTTTTCATAGTGATCTCCAGTTTACTATTGCACGTTTTCGGTTGTGGGCTCATTGACGGCAAAATTGATTTTGATGGCATCTTTGGGGGGCACAAAAGTGAATATTTGTTGCTTATACTTTGGGGAAAGTGTCCATCCCATAACCGAGGTATATTGGGGTTGGCCTTCTTCTAGTTTGCTGGTGATCACCAGCTTTCTGGGCAGCGGTTTTTCGCCTTTTTCTATCCATAACTGCCAATCCACATCGGCATTTTGGAACGCGTAATGGTCGCAAGCGACGGCGTTAATTTGGGCCGGGCCTATGTAAATCGCCGACTGAATTGCGCCAAGGTTTTCTCTATCCGAACCCCAAACAAATAAATCCGCAAAGGGAAATTCTAAATTATAGCGGTCTTGTGCCACTGTCAGAAGTTCTCGGGTAGTCGCGGGTGCCGCCACAGTGGCATAGTATTTATCGGTGTTTCCGAAAATGGTAAATTCTTTGCCATTGTAGAAAAATTGCAAATCAATGGTTGCTTCTTCAATTTTTGTCGAAAAATGAAAACGGTCCGGCGCTTGCACAATCAGATTGGAAGCACCGTCGACCATAATTTTTTGTCCAGACTCCAGCACTTCGTCTTTAGTCAGCTTAAAGTCGACTTGATAGCTTTTAAGGCTACGCAAAAATCCCCCCATTTTTTGCAGGGCCGCTATAGCTTCGGGTTCGATAACCGGTTTTGGCGCTTCTACTTTTGGCTCAACCGCAATTTTTGGCTGTTCTGGCATTGCTGGCGGTGTAACGGCTGGCGGCTGGGTTGAACAGCCTGCCGCCACTAGCAATAGTGTTGGTATTAAGGCTGCCAAGCCAGTGTATCTTACCCTTTGATGTTTCATAGTATCACCTTCTTGAGTGCTGGATTAATTGGCTAAGAGTATATGGATATTGCTATTGGTGCAAACTGGAAAACGGAATTTCTGCCTTAGTAACGAAAAAGTCTTTACTGGGCGACAACCCTCCCAGACCCGATCGCTTTTAGAAAATCGCCATAATCTTTGACAATTTGGTCGCCATAGATTTCTGCCCAATCGGCAAGCGCATTGTCCAGCACTTCAGAGCCACCGCAGTAACCGGCTATCACTGCCGCATCCCCAGTGCGGGCATGGGCGCGCGCCAACAATGCGCCAGCCCCTTGGGAGAAAAAATTAAAAGGTGTGCCGGATAGCCATTCCAATGGGATAGATCCTTTCATATTTTTCATTTGCCGCACATAGAAGGGTCTGCCGTCTATGGAGGTAAATCCAAGCAAAGGGTCGCTGGATGCTTGTAACACCCGTTGCCCCCTAATGACGCGCAGCCCGTCATGGATGGTTATTTCCTTGGGCAAAGGCGGCAAATAAGGGGCATGGGCTGGTGGTAAGGCTTCCTTAATTTGCAGGAACAGCGGGTCGTCATTACTATTACCAAACAATAAGGCCAGATACGCCCGAGTCCCAACACTACCGACCCCCACAACCCGGTGGGCGACATCCGCCACATGATAACGGTGCAACATAAAACGCCGTTCAGGGGATACGGTAGTGGTGTAGTCATTCAGGGCATCAATGATTTGGTCTTTGGTTTCGCTGTCCAGCCCAGTTAATTCAGGCGCGTCCACTTTAAAACGCCACGCCCCATTCACCGCCCTTTCGGCAATTTTACCCAGCAAGCGGGCATTGGTCTGTTTTTTTGCTTTTTCAACGGCTTTGACAATGATGGCCCAAGATTTGGCATCAATTTTTTGGCCCTTAAAGTCCAGCCTGTCTAATACGGCATGGATATACCAAAGGTCTAGCACCCCCATTCCTTGTAATGCCTCCATGCGCGAGCGATAACCCTCGGTACAGCTAATAACCGCTTTACGCCGTTCACGGCGGTTAAGGCCGTTTTCGCGTGCCAAGATATTGACGCTCACTATCAGGCGTTTTAAATCCCATTCCCAAGGCCCTATGGTGACTTCATCAAAATCATTGAGATTAATGACCACGTCTTTCTGGGGTGTGCCATAAAGGCCAAAATTATTGATATGTGCATCCCCATTCAATAACACATTGACATGGTTGACAGGCGTTAAGGCCAGATCGCGTGCCATGATGGCCACAGACCCCCGTAGAAAAGCAAAAGGGGAGGCGGCCATCCTGCTCATCCGCAAAGGGATTAAATGGGCTTGCCTGCCCACGTTGGCAGCCAGGACTATATCAACCGGATCTAAGCGGTCTGCTGGTGCATCCCAAGCGGCATGGCTTTCCCTGGGGGTTTCATCACGCAAGGATTTACCAAATTCACTGCGTTTTTCCCAAGGCTCCCCGGTGTCCCGAAAGTCGCATTTGATCAATTGCTCCGAAGGCTGGACTATGCCTTCATGCACCACCTTGCTTAGTGCTGCCAAGGCTTTTTTGTGTGCGGCGGTTAGTGGTTTTTGGGCGGTTTTTGGGGGGGTAGCAGCATTCATAATTCCCTCAGTCGAAAGGTTTATAGCGGAAGGTTGGCCTTATAAAACACGTAGCCGGGTTGGGCAACTGCTTTGTAATTTCTCATTAGTGCCAGGATAAAGACCTGCGAGGTTTATAAAACCTCGCAGGTCTGCCGCTCTTGCCTACAACTAATGGAAAGTTACACTGCTTTGCTATGTTCTAGCGGTTAGGTTCCAAGTATTAGCTAATTTAATCGGTAACTAAAGCCATTTTAGCGTAAGCTTGGCGTGCAGCTGAAAAATAATGACGCTTATTTCTTGTGCCGGTAGTTTTTTGCGCGGGGGCATTTCGGACACACTCGGTTACATCGGTGTCCAGGCTTACCAATAGATCAATGGCAGTTAATAAACAAACCTATCACAACCACCTAAGGACATCAATGACCCACCGCGACAACGTCCTTTGGTTGCAATGCTGGCGGGACCATCGTACTGAATTTACCCAAATCGCCACCAATCCCTTGCTTATCCGGTTTTGGCCCAGCCTGAATTTGGCTAAGGGCAGCCGGGTATTTGTGCCGCTGTGTGGCAGAAGCCTGGATATGCTATGGCTGGCCCAACAAGGTCATGACGTGATTGGAGTTGAGATAAGCCCCATTGCTGTACGGGCGTTTTTTAAAGACAACAAACTGACCGCAACCCGCCGTAAATTGGGTCAATTCACCCTTTGGCAACACGGCCGTTTGCAAATTTTGTGCGGGGATTATTTCGCCTTAACCAAAAACCTGCTGGGGCGTATCGATACGGTTTATGACCACGCCGCACTAACCGCCTTGCCTGAAGACCTACGCCACGCTTATGTCGCAAACTTAAGCCGCATCGTACCGAATAATGCGCCTATTTTTTTGTTGACTACAGAAGATACGGATTCCTGTGCCTCCCCAAGCCTAGCCTTAGGCATCGATAATGAAATCAATGCACTGTATGCTGAAAGTTTTGCCATTACCCTAGCGCATGTGGAAAGCGTGTTTGAGCCCAACCCCGAATCTCCCGAAGCGCCACCCATACGTGTGGAATTCAAAGTCTATCAGCTGGTAGCCAAGCCCTTGCTTGGGGATACATTGGGCGTGGCATAAGATGTTGGCCAAACTGGATGCACGGTGCGTAACAACCCTGTCACCTATACCACAAGCCCACCGCCTTGTTGTCAGTTTTGCCACAGGCCCCATTTACCGTAAACCGATACTAGCCATCCGCTTCCACCCTTGAAAAGGTTTTAAATTCAGTCACTCAGCTCCTAGGTATTTGCCTAGCGATTCGATGTAAACCTAAACTTATCAAAAAACACAAACTGGCAAGTGTTTTGCTTATCCTGTTAGTAATACGGTGGCTGTGTATTGCCGCCAATTTGACTAAACCAGGAATCCTATGAAACTCCAAATTGAACGCAAATATGTAGAAGCCTTGGTGGATGAGTTTCCGGGGCTGTCGGCCTTAAAAGACCAGTTGCGCTTTGGCAATAAGGCGGAAGTGGGGTTTAGCCAATTGTCGGCTGCCGAGTTGAAATTTTTGCAAGGGCTGTACGCAAGCGCCGGAACCAGTATGGCGGGTCACGCGGCACAGTTGTCCACGTTGCAACAAGCAATGAATGACGACACGCTACGGTTTGAGGAAGATGACTTGGAGATGTTGCTGCCCGCTTGCGCCCGTTATCTGGTTCATAACGCCCAACGCGGCTGGTTGTTTCAGGCCAATGTGTCGGGCAAACCGATGGCCTATTTGGTGACGCGTTTAGATTACACTCCGTCTGGCGAAGAAGAGACCGGACGCGTAACCCTGGAACTAAAAGCCAACGCCAAAGGCAAAATCGCCATTTCTACGCTCACCATCCGCGCCCGCGACATTGCCAATAAAACCATCACCGAAATTTTTGCCGGCAAAGGTTATTTAAAAGAAACCCCTGAGCTGATCCGCACTTATGACGATGCCGCCGAACGGTATTTTGCTTGGTGTGGACAATCTGGCGCCCAGTTTTCCGGTAAAGGCACGGGCTTTTATGCGGAAGACCCCACCGCCAGCCACCGCAATACCGATTGGGCGCGCAAAGATGTGGTGGTGTTGTCTACCGAAGGTGGCACGGCGCGCTTGGTGTGTGATGAAAGCATCTTAAGCGAACGGGCGACCACGGTGGATGCCAAAGGCGACATTCTGGCCAAATATTTGCGCAAAGCCGCCAAAAGCACCCGCTATAACGACAAAGTGGAATCCGAAGTTGAAGCGTCGCAAAGCGAAATCCCCAAAGGCTTGTTTACCGAATTGCCTGTGCATTGTTATTTGCTGATGTTCCATTTGGAATTACACCATCATTTGTGGGTGCATGTGAATGACATCAGCCCTTACCGTTACCAGCCCGAACTCAAGCAAAAGTTGATCTTGCGCGAGGAACAAACCGATTTGATAGACATCCTGACCGCCGAAATGGATGTGTTGATGGATGATATTGTCGAAGGCAAATCCGGTGGTACAACCGTATTATGTGCAGGCCCTGCTGGGGTGGGTAAAACCCTGACCGCCGAAGTGTACTCCGAAATTATCAAACGGCCTTTATACCGTGTCCATTCCGGGCAATTGGGACTAAATGTCGGGGAAATGGAAAAAGCCCTAAAAGATGTGTTGACCCGCGCCCAGCGCTGGGGTGCGGTGATGTTGATCGACGAGGCCGATGTCTATATCAAACGCCGTGACAATAATATTGCCATGAATGCTGTGGTCGGGGTGTTTTTGCGGGTGCTGGAATATTTTAACGGCCTGTTGTTTTTAACCACTAACCGTGTCGATGATATTGACGAAGCCATCGTGTCCCGTTGTATTGCGCTGATTAAATATTACCCGCCAGATAAAACCGCACGCCGCCAGATTTGGCAGGTGATGGTGGAGCAGTTTGGGCTAGAGGTGGACGACGGTTTGATCACGCAATTGGTGGATTCGTTTCCTGAAGCCACAGGCCGTGATATTAAGGGGCTGTCCAAATTGGTCGCCAAATATTGCCAGCACAAAAACACCGTGCCGAGTTTGGCGGTGTTTAAGCGTTGTTCAGTGTTCAGGGGTATGGATTTGGAGGCCGACAAAGCATGAGTTATCTACCCGTACCCCCCGGCTTTTCTACCCGTTAACGATTGTTAAGGAACCGTAAAATATGACTAAAAAATATACCACTATCGCAATCACCGATGCCAAAACATTGATAGCTGAAGCCAAGCCGATGATTTTGGATTGTCGGGATTTGAAAGATTATAAAGCCGGGCATATAGCTGACGCGCTGCATGTCCATGAAGGTTTGAAAGATTCATTAATCAAACGCGGTGACAAGCAGCGCGGTTTGTTGGTGTATTGTTATTACGGCCATGCCAGCGAGCACCTGGCTGAATTTTTTGCGGATTTTGGGTTTAAGGCAGTTTACAGTTTGGCGGGCGGTTATTCCAGTTGGCGGGAATCTCATCAGGACGGGCAATGAAACCAGAAATATGGGATTGGTTGCAAGACCACTATTTTTCGGTGGCCCAACCCACCCTAAAAAATCCAGCGGGTATTTATCCGTTAATTTTAGCCAGCCAACAAGGGCGTAGTGATGTGGTCGGTTTTTTGCTGGAACAACAAGCAGATTTGGCGGTTGTTGACGATTACGGCAATAACGCATTATGGGCGGCTTGTTATGCGGATAGCCAGGCGTGTATTGCCGCTTTGCTTAATGCCGGTATCGGGATGAACCACCAAAACGCGGCTTCAGGTGCCACGGCTTTAATTTTTGCTGCGTCCAGTGGCCGCGAGGCGGTGGTTGAGCAATTGTTGGCGGCAGGCGCAGATCCCAAACTAAAAACCCATGACGATTTTACGGCCTTGGATTTGGCCTCCACCAGAAAAATACTTCAGTTATTGGCTAAGCTTGAAGCTTAAGCGTATCCCGGTAAACCAGCGGATGATCGGAATTTAAAGGTTAGTTTCAAGCAATTGGGCTGCAAACAAGGCAATGTTGCGTAATTTATCGGTAATTTTGTGGTATTAATAAAATATCGGCTGAATAATGTAAGATTCTGGAGTATTATCACCCACCTTTTACTTTATTACGGTATCACCATGACACAAGATGAATTAAAACAAAAAGTCGCACAAGCGGCTTTGCCTTATATTAAAGATGCAGGCATTATTGGCGTAGGCACAGGCTCTACAGTCAAACATTTTATCGATTTTCTGGCTGATTTGAGGGGCGAGATTGAAGGGGCTGTGTCCAGTTCTGAAGTGAGCACCGCGCACTTGAAAAAAGTCGGCATTCCCGTGTTTGACTTAAACTCAGTCGGCACCTTGGGTGTTTATGTTGATGGCGCTGATGAAGTGAGCCCGCATAAACATTTGATCAAAGGCGGTGGCGCTGCCTTAACACGTGAAAAAATTATCGCTGCGGCCAGTAAGCAGTTTGTATGTATAGTTGATGAAAGCAAATGCGTTGATGTGTTGGGCGCGTTTCCTTTACCCGTTGAAGTGATTCCAATGGCGAGAAGCTATGTCGCCAGGGAATTGGTTAAATTGGGCGGCCAACCGGTGTGGCGTGAAAATGTCATTACCGATAACCACAATGCGATTCTTGATGTCCATAACCTGAATATTTTGGATCCCGTCAAATTGGAGCAAATTATCAACAATATCGTTGGTGTGGTTACAGTTGGCCTGTTTGCGATGCGCCCCGCTGATGTGGTGCTGATCGGCAAAGGCAATGAGGTTATTACCCAGTAAGCCTTTTATAGAGTACGAAGTTGGTAAGGCGACACAAGATTCCCTCTCCCTTTGGCAGAGGGTTAGGGTGAGGGTATTTCAAATGTCGCTTTACCAGCTTCGGCTCCTATACCAGTAAACCTGTAAGGTGCATAACGTGCTTTACAGTGTTTCTGGTCGGGTAGTGGCGGATAAAATAGCTGGCTTACCCTGTAAATAGGATGCACCCGGATCAATGATAAAACGGTTGATCATCGTGGTGCGCCCAATCAGCATGCGGAACAACATGCTGTCGCGGTTAGTCAGGGTCATTTCTGCGGTGATGATTGACTGCCCTAGAACCAGTTCGGTTTCTATGACATAGCGGCGTTGTTTGTGCCCCCCAGAATCTGTCACCATGCGTCGGTCTTTGATTGGGGCGTGGCATTCAATCGACCTGTCGCTTTGTTTTTGTATGGGATGGATGGCAAACATGACCCAGCGTTGCCCACCTTTACGATAAGGCTCTATGGCAAACGCATGTAGTGCAGAAGAACGGGCTCCCGTATCCACTTTTGCTTTAATCTGGTCTATATTAAGCGCCGGCAAACTAACCCATTCGCGCCAGCCTAACAGTGGGAGTGATGACGTTGTTGGTGTCATGATCATAAGTTTGCCTTCAATCAATCCGTAGAACTATTGTTGCAACTGGCTTGCCCTGCTTGACCCGCATCCGTTTTGGGGTCGCGCTTACGTCCCCGGCGGATATGGTTGGATCTTCTTTTTTTATTGTTCCGTGCTTTTACCCGTTTAATATCGAGTTTTTGCTGGTTGATCTCCACTGATTTTAAGTGCTGGAATATGTCGGGCGGCATTTCGTCTGGCAGTTCAATCAGTGTGTATAGGCTTTGGATGTTGACATTGTTGATATGTTTTTTGTCCACACCGGACTCATCAACCAGCACTTTTTTGAGTTGTTCCAAAGTGATGTGGTGTTTACTACCCACATCCAAGCGGTAACGGACCATTTTGATGCTAACTTCAGCTTTAACGGTAGCCGCTTGCTTGCTTATATTGGTAATGGCTTGGGCAGTTTGTTCAAGCGGCTGCATCAGATAAAGCAACGCAGCGGCGCAGGTCAAGCTGTCTATCCCCATTTCATCGGTGAATGAACTAACCAAAGCGCGTTGGGCATGGATGTCCACACTGTTGATAATCTGTTGTAAACGAATTTTCAACGGGGCTTCTTTGCTTATGTGTTCGGTCATAAATTCTTTAACGCCTAGTGTCTATTGACCGCAAAGCAGGGCTTGGAGACAACGGCTAAGATGCCAAGAAAAAACGGGATTGCTAGGATCTTCATTCATAGATTTCCACATAGGCTTCATCCCGTAAGCGGCGCATCCACAATTCGGTTTCTTCTTCAATTTTTCGTTTGCGGATAGCATCCCTTACCCGGTTTCTTTTGTGTTCTTGGCTATCATCCTTTTTTTCCCGATCCAGAACTTGGATCATATGCCAGCCAAACTGGGTTTGTACGGGTTCGCTGATGTCATTGATCTCTAATTTACCCATGGCTTCTTCAAAGGGTTTGACCAAATCCCCAGGCATCACCCAATCCAAGGTGCCACCCTTGATGGCGGAGCCTTTGTCGTCAGAATGGGCGCGGGCTAGGGTTGCAAAGTCATCCCCGTCGGCGATACGGGCCTTTAATGCCAATAGGCGTTTTTTTGCTTCTTCGTCATCTACCAGCTCGTTAGTTTTTATTAAAATATGACGTACTTTGGATTTGGTGACAATATGGTTGTTGTCCAAGCCTTTAATTTCCAGCATTTTGATGATGTGAAAACCACTGGGGCTGCGGATCGGCTCGGACACCTCACCGGCAACCATTTTGCTGGCTTTGTCGGTAAACAGTGTGGGAATGTCATTGATGGTGCGCCAGCCAAGGTCGCCGCCTTTCAATGCGTTGTCGTCTTCTGAATAGGACATGGCGGCCTTGCCAAAGTCTTGCCCTGCCCGCAGTTGTTTGACCAATTCATTGGCTTTACTATGGGCTTTTTGGATTTCCCCTGCCGATGCAGCTTCTTTGACGGCAATCAAAATATGGCCCAAGTGGTACTGTATGGCTTCTTCGCCAAGTTGTTCCTGGGTTTCCAAAAAGTGGTCAACTTCACGTTCAGTCACTTTAATGCGGCCACCGATTTCCCGGCTACGCAATTGGTTGATTATGATTTCATTGCGCATATTATCCAAGAAACCTTTATAGGACATGCCTTGCCGCGTCAGTTCTTCCCTAAACTGTTGCAACGACATATTGTTCCGTTGGGCGATGTCAGCGGCGGAATTGTTTAGCATGTCCTCGGTGACATTAATCCCCGCCTTTTCGGCAAGCTGCCTTTGCAGCTTATCAAGGATCATTTTTTCCAGCACTTGTTTGCGCAGGACGTATTCAGGGGGCATTGGTGTTTTGCTGGCTTGTATCCTTTGGGCGATAGCGGCCGTTTCTTTCTCCAATTCCTGTTCCAAGATAACGTCATCTTCTACAACGGCGGCAATCTTGCCCAGCACCTCAGCCTGTACCAAGGGCGTAGCGGACAGTAGGCCAGTTAAGAACAAAGCAATAAGCGCATTTTTTAGCGGGTGCTGATCAATCATTTTGAGGTTTCCGATAACCATATAGATTTTTTTCAAAGAAAGAGTCTAATTTTTCGCCTATGCCAGTCAAGCCTTTGAGCTCCACTTGGAAAAATATGCCGTTTTGGCTGGTGCCCTCGACTATCCGGTTGGAATTATTAAGGGCATCATTGGTATTACTATTGATGTTGTTGATGTAATGCCGGCCAATAATCCGAAAACGCCAACAGCAGTTTTCTTTTTCCAAGCCAACAAAGCTTTCTTGGGTAGTGTTGTATAACAGGGAATATTGCCAGCGTCCCAGCGCATACCAGTTATCATAAATTGGCCAGCGGAAAGAAACGTCGGTTTGGATTATATCGTCGCTTCTTACGAACTCCCTTAGGGGGTCGCCAGCGGGAATGTTGTTGTAGTCCAAGGCGTTTTGGATATACTGGTTTTTCCGATAAAGATAACCCACATTAATGATTTCATCCGGTTCGTTGATATAGTGCAGGGTCGCTTTGCCCCTGACAATATCATTGGTGTGCGGATCCCATTGTAAGCCGGTACCGATGGAAATATGTTTGGTCAATTCACTGCCCAGTTCAGCGACTAAAGGGGATAGAGTGGCGGTTTCTGGCGCACCGTCCAATAATCGGTTGCCAAATCGGACGGGTAGGGTGACATCCCTATCTTGAAAATAAATGATTTCACCGACACTCAATTTCAGGGTTTCCCTGCCAGTATCGGAATCAACCAACCGTGAGGTCAGTGCAGGGGTTATTTGGTTGGCGTTTTGTATCCTATCAGTGCCGCTAAAACTATTTTCCCTGAACATGCTGTTGTATGAAAAATCATACTGTGCCGTGTCAAATAATGGGATGTTTTGTTGGTTGGTATAAGGCACATATAAATAAAATAACCGGGGCTCCAAGGTATGCAGATAAGGGCTGTCGCCAATTTTTAGATCCCTTTCAAAAAACAGGCCGCTATCAGCTGATACGAAGGGCAATGACCGGGAAATGGCGTCAGGTGTTCCGGGTTGGCTGCTGCTCAAAAAATACTGGGTGTGCTGGAAGCTCACTTTGGGCGTAAAAAAAGCGCTGGACGTTTGCAGCGGCAAGCTCACAGATGGCTTAATATTTATACGCTGGCCGGATGGTTTGAAATTGATGGTTTCACGGTTCGGTAAGCTAAGGTTGGCCGGGTCATGTTGAAAATACACAAACTCATTGTTCATGGTCGTCTGAATCGGTATGGCCTTGAAGGTATGATCCAAGTTAAGGTTGATCTGCGGCAATTTGCGGTACGGAAATTCATACGCAGGGATGGTGTTGTTAATGGCTTGGTAGTTTTCAAGCCGGCCGCTCAACGAAATGCCTTTGTCGGCATAAATTATATTGGCATTGCTTCTTAGGTAAGTGTAATTGGGGAAGCTCAGTGCGTTACCTAATTCCGCAAAATAGGTTTTATCCGAAACATAGTTCAAATCAACGTTTGAATTGATGTGTGGGGTGATTTGGGAAAAGTTTTTAACAGAACCCAAATAACGGGTTTTATTGGTTACGCTGTCATTCGGCATGACTTCCACAGCCACTTTGCCATTTGATTCTTCGGTCAAATAACGGAAATTACCGGCCAATAAAGCCCCTCTTTTGGTTAAGTAGCGGGGGCTTAAGGTCGCATCATAGTTTGGGGCAATATTCCAATAGTAAGGCGCGGATAAGTTAAATCCACTGTTTTGGGTGCTGCCAAACACTGGCGCAAGAAAGCCGGAAAGCCTGCGGTTATCAATCGGAAAAGAAAGATAAGGCGAATAAAAAACCGGCGTACCCTTGAATTCTATCCACGTATTTTTTGTGGAAGCCCTGCCTGAGGTTTTATTGATTTTTAGCTCAGAGGCATGGGCAACCCAATCTTGGTTGCCAGGGCGGCAACTGGTATAAGCTACGCCTTGGTAACGTGACAAGGTTTTGCTGTCCCGATAAACGGTTTTTGCCCGTCCACGTAAGGGCGTTGGGGCGATAAACTGGACATCCCTGAGTTTAGCTTGGTCGGCAGCTAGCTTGATCGTTGCGGTATCACTGTGCAAGGCCAATTCATCCTCGCTGTAATAGACATTACCGTGTAAATCCAGCACATCTGAAACACTGTCGTAGTTAGCTGTGTTGGATGACGCTTGCTGGTCTGCCCTTGCCATTTTGACATTACCTGAATAACTGCCGACCTCATTGTCAAAAATTTCCGCATAATTCGATTTTACATCCATAGGCGCACCCAGCCTTTGGGCAGATTCAGGCGCAGGTTCGCGTTGTGTGCCCAGCTCTATGGAGCAGTTTGCCCAAGGGTCGGTTTTTAGCTGTGCTGATAAGGCGCTAAAGGTTTGCTCTTGCTGATGGTCAAACGCAGGTGTCAGTAAGCTGAATAAGGGCGCACTGGGGGCAACCGCAGCTACAGGGCTGATTTGGGGGGCGGCGGTAGATGCCGCTACTGTCGTCGGATTGCCTTGAGGCTGTCCCGGCTCTGGGGCTGCACCCGCCAATTGGCAATTCCAGCTGTTGTCTTTTTTATTGGCGCCACAATTCCAGCCTGACGCATTGGCCGCTGTGGCGGGGCGTATGCTGTTGCTTTGTTGTGGGTCTGGGGTGGCCAATGTTGCCGGGTTGTTAATAACGGTTTTGGCGGTAGTCGCTGGCGCAGCTTTCAACGGGGCAGTCTGCGGCGAGCTAGCGCTTTTCGCCGATGCATTAACACTGGCCGGGGCTGTTTGGGGTATAACGGCAAGCGGAGCGCTTTTAACTGATGGGCTTATTGGTGGAGCGGGCCGAATGGCCTGAGCAGGTGCAGTGGCATTAATAGGCGTTACGGGAGCGACAGCTTTAACTGGTGCTTCAGCCATGGTTTTCAACGGGGCAGTCTGAGGCATAAGCGCAAGCGGAGCGCTTTTAACTGATGTGTTTACCGGTGGTGCGGGTCGGATGGCTTGAGCTGGCGCAACTACAGCGGCTTTAGTAGGTGCTACGGGCTTGGCGACAACAGCGGGTGTAACGGAAGCAGGCGGCGGTGTTTTAGTGGCAACCCCACTTGCTGCCATGGGCTTAGGTTTCACTGCATTGTTTGCTGCGGGGGCTGGTGCTTTGGTTGCGTTTGGTTTGTTTTCACCGATGCAGACCCATTCTTTACTGTCTTTATTTTGCTCGCAATTCCATGCTGCTTGGTTAGCAGCATAGCTGACAGAAGCGGTTAAAGAGGGCAAAAAAATCAGAAATAAGCGGCGAACCATAGGGAATATTAGTTTAGTAGCGTAATTGGGCGTAAATCGAATAAAATGCTAAAAGCACATTTTACCTTAATTCACCCCAGCGTTATAACTAATCTACCCCAAACATCATGATGCTTGATAACTTAAGAACACTATCCATGCTCGATTGGCTTGAGAATGATCTATTACTGACCATTATCTCCTGTGAGCCTGCTTCTAGCGATGCCAGTTTTAGGCGCTATTTTAGGGTCAAGACCAACGATGGGCAGTTTATTGTTATGGACGCGCCGCCGGATAAGGAAAACACCGGGCCATTTATCAGGATCGCTGGATTGCTGGCACTTTCAGGGGTTAACGTGCCCACCATTTTCCAACAAAACCGCACTGAAGGTTTTTTGTTGCTGGAAGATTTCGGCAGCCAGTGTTTTTTAGACCAGCTTAATGAAAGCACTGCGGACAGCTTATATCAAAGCGCTTTTGATGCCTTATTGTTGCTGCAAACGAGGACGGCAATCGCCAGTTGTGGCTTGCCTAGCTATGATGCGCCATTATTGCAGCGGGAGTTGGGTATTTTTGAAGATTGGTTTTTAAATGATGCCCTAGACACCCCAATTGCCCAGCCAGTGTGGGAGGCAGTGCGCACGTTGTTGGTCAACTCAGCAGGGGAGCAGCCCGTGGTTTGTGTGCATAGGGATTACCATTCGCGGAATCTGATGGTATTGCCTGAAAACTCGCCCGGCGTCATTGATTTCCAAGATGCGGTTATCGGCCCCATCACGTATGACTTGGTGTCGTTGTTGCGGGATTGTTATATTGCTTGGCCCCAAGCCCGTCTTGACCAGTGGCTGGCCCACTACTATGGGCGCCTTGTACAGGCGGGCTTGCTCAGTTGTCCGCTTGCCGATTTTAAGCGCTGGTTTGATTTGATGGGGATGCAGCGCCACCTTAAGGCGATAGGCATTTTTTCCAGGCTACATCTACGGGATGGTAAATCCAACTATCTCCAGGATATACCGCGCACGCTAAATTATGTTATTGGGGTTTGCGCAAGTTACCCAGAGTTGGCTGAGTTTAGAGAGTTTTTGCTTGGGCAGGTGCTACCTAATCTGGAAGGTTTAGTTGCTAGCCCTGAGCTAGGGCAAGATAAAGTGGCGCTGGAGACCCTATGAAAGCCATGATTTTAGCCGCTGGGCGCGGTGAACGGATGCGCCCTTTGACCGACCATACACCCAAACCGCTATTGCCTGTCGCGGGCCAAGCCTTAATTGAACACACCATACACCAGTTGGTGGCGGCGGGTTTTGTTGATATTGTCATTAATCACGCCCATCTTGGTGGGCAAATTGAAAGCCGTTTGGGCAACGGCCAGCAATATGGGGCATCTATTTGTTATTCCCCCGAAGGGGAGCAGGGCTTAGAAACGGCGGGGGGCATTATCAATGCCTTGCCTTTGTTAGGCGACGAGGTGTTTTTGGTGGTCAACGGGGACATCGCCACCGATTTTCCTTATGCTGAACTGACTGATAAGGCAGTTGACTTGGCTTATTTGGTGTTGGTTGATAATCCGGCCCATCATCCAGAAGGCGATTTTGGTTTCGCTGGCGATGATAAGGTGACTGAAAACACCAGCCAGCGTTATACGTTTAGCGGCATTGGCTTATATAGGCCGGAACTGTTCAATAATATTCCGCCCGGTAGCCATAAGCTGGGGCCTTTATTGCGCCAGGCCATGGCAACACACCGTGTTCAGGGGCAAAAATATGCGGGCTTTTGGATGGATATCGGTACGCCTGAACGCTTACAAGAACTCGACTGCCTGTACACCAAAAAATTGGCGCTGGGCTAGCCATAATCCGGCGAGGATTTTGGATGCCCCACCTATATTGCAAGGGTGGGGCTTAGTTGTCGTCGCCAATCCAATCTTCTAGGGCCGCAATGATGCTTTTTGCCTGGTCTTTGCTGGAAATGTTGAATTTCGATTTTTGTTGGTATTCGCCATTACGTTTCTGATAGCGGCGGATGGTGTATTTGTCCGGGCCATATTCTTCTTTGGCGCGGTTCCAGTCTTGGTAACGGTACATAACCGTCGCCCAAGCGCCTTTAGTCAGGACTTTCTTATCCAGCTCTTTAACTGTTTCGATGCCACCATCTTCGTAGCTTACAGTCAATTCATCCACAGTTTCGGCCATTGTATTCTCAAAAGTTAGGTTGTTATAGGGTGGGCAGGGATAGCGCTGGGGTTCCTGGGGCATCTTGCCTAACAGGGATAAGCTTCATCCAAGCCCTGATAAATCCACCCCATCATTAGGTGCAGATGGGGTGTTGCACACGCTTAAAGTTAAGCAAACTTACTTACCAAAAAACTGCCCAAAAGCACGGCTGCCATTTCCAGTCTTAATGGTCTCAATAACTTTCATGGTTTTGGCATCAATGACTGACACAGTGCTGTCAAACCAGTTGGCCACATACACATGCCTGTCATCAGGATGCGTGTTAATGCCCTCGGGTTTATTGCCCACTTCAATCCTGGCAAGTGGTTTAAAGGTTTCTGTGTCAATAACAGAAACTGAACTATCATCTTGGTTAGTGACAAATAAGCGGCTGTCATTCAGTGCCAAGGCTGAGGCATAGGGCAATTCGTCAACTTTTAAGGTGGCAATAGGCAAAAGTCGCTTGGTTTCCAGCACAGTGACATTGTCACTTTGTACGTTTGCTACATAGATACGTTCGCCACGGGTATCAATAGTGATCCCAAAAGGATGCGAGCCCACCAGCGTGGATTGGGTGACAGTAAGGTCATCAAGATCAATTTTAGAAACGGAATCACTCAATCGGTTGGCCACATAAAGCCAATGGTTGTCAGGGCTGACCACCAGTCCTGAGGGTGATTCACCTACGCGGATGGATTTAATGATGTCCAAACTTTCGGCATCAACCACATCAACGGCATTATTGTACCAATCCGCCACATAGATGCGTTTGCCATCGGGGGCAACAGCAATGCCCAAAGCGCCGTCACTGACCTTGACCTTGGCGATGACTTCACTTTTTTTGGTGTCATACACCGCAAAGCCTTTGGCTTCAGGGGTGCTAATATAAACCCTGTCGCCTTGGGGTGAAACGGCAACGCCCGCTGGTTTGCCGGGTATCCGCACAGTAGCGACCACTTTGTTGTCATCAGTATCAATAACCGAAAGGCTATTTTCCAATTGGTTGGTGATATAAGCAAAAGGGGCTGCCAGTAGCGGGCCGCTAAAAGAAGTTGTAGCGACTAACATCGCTACAACGTGGCATTTTTTAAAAAACACCTGGATAACCCTTACTTTTCAGCCAAGGTTTTCAGGCTGATCAAACCTGTTTTTAAGATGCTGGTCACCGCCGCGTTGGCAGTTTCCTCATTCATTTCAGCGGGTGGGTTGTTGTTGGTGTAAGCGCGGTAATAACCGGCAGTCCAATTGACGACAGAGGTGTCGCCTTTGGCTTCAACTTCAATGCTGGCCGAATAATTGTCTACTGGCAAAACGGGGACTTTTTCATCAACACCGGCATGGTTGATTGTTTTTGCGGTGCTCATGTCAGTGATTTTGTAGGCGTAAGACATTTTTGCATCATCGTATTTTTTTAATTCTTCGGTGATGGTGCCGCCATCTTTTAGGGTTAGCACGCGGGTTGCGCCTTTCGTGTTGCCACCTTCGCTGGTAGTGTTAAAAACAGCTGGCAACCAAGACATGTCACCATAGTTTTTAATAATGTCCCAGACTTTTTGGGCAGGGGCGTTGATGGTGATTTGCTCTTCTGCTTTTTGGCGTACCGGGCCATGAGCAGACGCAGTGGCGCTAAAAAGGAACAGCGCGGCAGACAAACCCAACATAATTTTTTTCATAAAATCTCCTAGTGTGAACATAAAATGCAAGCAAGGCATTATATGATAACTGGATACAGCAAGCATTAGTTCGTGAATTTAAATTATCAGTCGCTGGGATGTTGGTGGTTTAGGGGCGTGGTAGGCACTTGGAAAACGCCTGTAATTAAAGGTATTTGGGGCGGGTTGAAAATTAGCCATTATTGACAACAGGCAAGCGAGCTGGTACTTTTGCCTGTTGGCACTCGCTTGGGTTGAGTGCTAATTTGGTTTATATCGAGGTATTTGTGAGCAATAGTTCCCAAGATTTAAATGAACGGTCATTACAACTGTTAAAAACACTGGTTGAACGATATATAAGTGACGGCCAACCCGTGGGTTCACGGGTGCTCTCGAAAGATTCTGCGCTTAATTTGAGCCCTGCCACCATCCGCAATGTGATGGCGGATTTGGAAGATATGGGTTTGGTGCATTCCCCCCATACTTCGGCGGGCCGGGTGCCGACGGTTAGCGGTTATCGTTTGTTTGTTGATAGTCTGTTGACCGTAAAACCTTTGGATGTTGCGGAAATGGCCCGTTTGCACCAAGGCCTGCTGGTGCCTGAAGATGCCAATAATATGGTGGGCGTGGCATCACGGCTGTTGTCTGAATTAAGCCAAATGGCGGGCGTGGTCACTTTGCCCAAGCGGGAGATGGTGTGTTTGCGGCATATTGAGTTTTTGCCGTTGTCCCATCAGCGGGTGTTGGTCATTTTTGTTACCAACGAACAAGAAGTCCACAACAAAGTGATTGTCACCGATAAGGTATTTACTGCCGCCGAATTGCAGCAGGCCGGCAACTACCTGAACGCTGTGTATTGTGGGCGCAGCTTGGAATCGGTGCGCTTGGCAGTGATCAAGGAATTGCAAGACGATCAGGAGCGCATGAACCAAGCCATGTTGGATGCGGTGAAAATGGCGCAGTTGGCTTTTGAATCGGAAGTGAATGCAGACGATTATGTGCTGACTGGCGAAACCAATTTAATGGACTTTTCAGAATTGTCCGGTCGTGACCATTTAAAAAAACTGTTTGAAGCCTTTAGCCAAAAACACGACGTCATCCATTTATTGGAGCAGTCGATGAAAGCCGATGGCGTGCAGATATTTATTGGCGAAGAGTCTGGCTACCAAGCGTTTGACCAATGCAGCTTGGTGACCTCGGCTTATTCGGTGAATGATGAAGTTGTCGGTGTGTTAGGTGTCATCGGGCCTACACGTATGGCCTACCAAAAAATCATCCCGTTTGTTGATGTGACTGCAAAATTATTGGGTGCAGCCTTGAATCCAAAAACTACGGCCCCATGATTAGGGAAGATTGTTTTTTGTGCGTTTAGGCGCGTTTAGTTATTTTGAGGAAGTATAAAGATGAGTATCGATCAGGAAACACCTGAATCACAGCTTGACGCTGATGAAAACGAAACGGTAAGTGAAGAAGCGGCCCATACCGAAGTCGGTGAGCATGAGTACACCATTGACGAATTAAAACAAGAGCTCGCCGAAGCCAAACAACAAGTCCATGACAACTGGGACAAAGCCGTGCGTGTCCAAGCAGAAATGGAAAATCTGAGACGGCGCACCCAAAAAGATTTGGAAGATGCCCATAAATTTGCCTTGACCAGCTTTGCCAAAGCCTTATTGCCTGTTTATGACAGCATGGTGTTAGGTTTACAGGCGGCAACAGGTGATAGCGAAGAAGTGCAAAAATTTCGTGAAGGCAGCGATTTGACCATTAAGCAATTTGAAGCCTTATTCCCAAAATTTAATATCGTGGCCATAGACCCGATTGGGCAACCATTTAACGCCGCCGAACACCAAGCCGTGCTGATGCAGGAAGTGGAAGGCGCTGAACCCAACAGCGTCGTTAATGTGTTCCAAAAAGGCTATACCCTGAATGGCCGCTTGCTAAGGCCAGCCATGGTGGTTGTCGCCAAGGCACCAGAAAAAACAGCAGAAGATAATGCAAAGGCTTGAAGCCCTTAAAAAAGCCCCCATATCAATACTAACGTTTTACTTTTTATAATAAATTCAAGTTCGGAGCAGATAATGGCTAAAATAATTGGCATAGATTTAGGAACCACCAACTCGTGTGTGGCAGTGCTGGAAAACGGCGTGGCAAAAGTGATTGAAAACAGCGAAGGTGCGCGTACTACGCCTTCTATCATCGCGTTTAGCAATGATGACGAAGTGTTGGTCGGGCAATCGGCAAAACGCCAAGCTGTCACCAACCCCAAAAACACCTTATTCGCGATCAAACGTTTAATCGGTCGCCGCTTTAAAGATGATGTCGTGCAAAAAGACATCAAAATGGTGCCTTATAACATCGTAGAAGCCGAAAACGGCGACGCATGGGTAGAAGTGCATGGCAAAAAAATGGCGGCACCGGAAATTTCAGCGCGTATTTTAATGAAGCTGAAAAAAGACGCAGAAGCCTATTTGGGTGAAGAAGTGACCGAAGCGGTTATCACTGTCCCTGCGTATTTTAACGATTCACAACGTCAAGCCACCAAAGACGCAGGCCGTATTGCGGGCTTGGAAGTGCGCCGTATCATCAACGAACCTACCGCCTCGGCGTTGGCGTTTGGCATGGACAAGCCCAAAGGCGACACTAAAATTGCCGTATATGACTTGGGTGGTGGTACCTTCGACATTTCCATCATCGAAATCGCCGAAATCGACGGCGAACACCAATTTGAAGTGTTGTCCACCAATGGCGACACTTTCTTGGGCGGTGAAGATTTTGACTCACGCGTCATCGAATACTTGGCGGCTGAATTTAAAAAAGACAGTGGCGTCGATGTCCACAATGACCCATTGGCTTTGCAACGCTTAAAAGAAGCAGCAGAAAAAGCCAAGATTGAATTGTCATCTAGCCAACAAACTGATGTCAACTTGCCGTACATCACGGCTGACGCGTCAGGCCCCAAGCATTTGAACGTAAAACTGACCCGTGCCAAATTGGAATCTTTGGTTGAAGAGTTGATTAACCGCACTAAAGGCCCTTGTGAAATGGCTTTGAAAGACGCGGGTGTCAAAGCCTCTGAAATCAACGACGTGATTTTGGTCGGTGGGCAAACACGGATGCCGAAAGTCCAAGAAATGGTTAAAAGCATCTTTGGTCAAGAACCACGTAAAGATGTCAACCCAGATGAAGCTGTGGCTTTAGGCGCAGCCATCCAAGCGGGTGTATTGGCGGGCGACGTAAAAGACGTGTTGTTGCTGGACGTAATCCCCTTGTCTTTGGGTATCGAGACTATGGGCGGCATTATGACCAAGTTGATTGAAAAGAACACCACGATCCCGACGAATGCGGCCCAAGTGTTCTCAACAGCCGACGACAACCAAACTGCCGTGACTATCCACGTGTTGCAAGGTGAGCGTGAAAAAGCGGCTGCCAACAAGTCATTAGGCCGTTTTGATTTGGCGGACATCCCACCCGCATCACGTGGTGTGCCACAAATTGAAGTGTCTTTTGACATTGATGCCAACGGTATTTTAAACGTATCGGCTAAAGACAAAGCCACTGGCAAAAAACAATCCATCGTGATTAAAGCCTCTAGCGGCTTATCGGATGACGAAGTTGAACGCATGATTAAAGATGCCGAAGCCCACGCCGACGAAGACCGTAAATTGACTGAGCTGGTACACGCGCGTAACCACGCCGATGGCATGATCCACGCCACCGAAAAGTCGCTGAAAGAACTGGGCGACCAAGTCGGAGCAGACGAAAAAACCAGCATCGAACACGCTATTGATGCTCTGAAAGAAGCGGTTAAAGGTGATGATAAAGAAGCCATTGAAGCTAAAACCAATGATTTGACTGAATTGTCTGGTAAACTGGCCGAACGTGTTTATGCACAAAAAGGCGGTGCAGAAGGCGGCGAAGCACATCACGACGGTGGCCATTCAGCCCATGCGGCTGACGATGGCGTAGTGGATGCAGAGTTTGAGGAAGTTAAGGACGACAAATAAGCCATAGCGGGTAATAATCCCCGCCTTTTATAAGGCGGGGATGTTGTGTGACTTTAGGGTGCTTCATGCACCCTTTATCTATTTGATTTACTTGATGTGCAAGTAGCAGGAGTCATTCCAATGGATGCAACCACCCTTGAGCAATCCGCATTGCATTTACCTTTAGCAGATAGGGCAAAACTTGCACGCAGCTTGTTGTTAAGCCTTGAAAATTTATCTGATATGGAATTGTCGGACGCTTGGTTAAAAGAGTGGTGATGACCCCGTGCGATTGTATAGCGAATTATGTGAAGTTGTTGAAGATGTCCTTCAATATTTTGAAAAAGAAGGCCGCATCCTCCCCCATTCGCGAATTCGCCCTATGCAGGATGTGGCTTAAACAACGCCTACACGGCATAGAGGCTTTGGAAGGCGGTGAAGATTGATTAGGTATTCCTTTACTGGTAGCATGACCTAAACTACAAAAGTAACTACAAAGGATTGTGTTATGAATGAAATAAATTTTGAATTTGATCCTACCAAAGCAACGCGCAACGAAGCCAAGCATGGTGTAAGCTTCGGTTTAGCCGTACGCGTATTTTTCGACCCGTGCCGAATTGAGTCACATGATCCCTCGGAAGAGTATGGTGAAGACCGTTGGGCAACTATTGGTATGGTCAATCATGCTGTACTCTATGTTGTTTATACGGTTCGTGATGGTGATACCATCAGATTAATTTCAGCGAGAAAAGCCAATGAAAAAGAGCGCAAGCAATACTACCAAGCTCACGCTTAGTGCCGACCATTTGCCACCCTTAACGGCGAAACAACGTGCGGAACTGGATGCTATCGCCGCCATGCCTGATGAGGCCATTGACTATAGCGACGCGCCTATGCTGACGGATGCCTTTTGGCAAGCTGTTAGTTTGCCAGCCACGGAACAAAAAACCCAAATTACCTTGCGGATTGATTCGGATGTCCTTGATTTTTTTAGGCACACAGGAAAACGCTATCAAACCAAAATAAACGCAGTCCTACGCGCTTATGTAGACGCGCACAAAAATGTATAAGGAGCATGCCCTAGAACTGGATGGTTTGCCTTGGACGGGCGACACAAAACTTCGTGCTGGCCTAAGTGCTAAAGGTTTTACCCATTTTTTCGATGAGTATAGCCACGTTAATTTAAATAATAGATGACCAAAACCCACCCCGCGCCCCGTGTGCGGCTTTTCACAACCTTGCAGCAATGCTTAATCTCCTGACACCCCCCAGGAGCGGATTGGAACATGGCAACCAAAGAAGACTTTTACAAACTGCTTAACGTCGATAAAAACGCCAGCGATGCGGAAATCAAAAAAAGCTACCGCAGCATGGCGATGAAATATCACCCCGATAGAAACGCGGACAACCCCGAAGTCGCCGAAGCTAAATTTAAGCAAATTAAAGAAGCTTACGAAATTTTGTCAGACCCCAAAAAACGCGCGGCTTATGACCAATTTGGACATGCCGGTGTCGATCCGTCCATGGGCGGCAGACCTGGCGGCTTTGGCGGCGGCGAAGGTTTTAGTGATATTTTCGGCGATGTGTTTGGCGATATTTTTGGCGGCGGTAGGCAGCGTGGCAATGTCCAGCGCGGTTCAGACTTGCGCTATAACTTGGAGCTATCCCTGGAAGAGGCGGTGGCCGGCACAGAAACGAAAATTCGTATTCCGGTTTTAGTGGCTTGTGGCACCTGTAACGGCACCGGTGCGAAAAAAGGCTCCAGCCCAGTTATTTGTACAACCTGCCATGGCCATGGCCAAGTCAGGATGCAGCAAGGCTTTTTCTCCGTACAACAAGCGTGCCCCACTTGCCATGGCACGGGCAAACAAATCAAAGACCCTTGCGGATCATGTCATGGTGAAGGCCGTGTGCAAGAAAGCAAAACCTTGTCAGCCAAGATTCCTGCTGGTGTGGACACTGGCGACCGTATCCGTTTGGCGGGTGAGGGTGAAGCCGGTGAACGCGGCGGCCCGTCCGGCGATTTGTATATCGAAGTACGGGTAAAAGACCATGCCATTTTTACCCGTGATGGTGCCAATTTATATTGTGAAGTGCCCATTAGCTTTGCGACAGCCTGTTTGGGTGATGCCATACAAGTGCCTACGCTAGATGGCGAAGTCAAATTGACTATCCCTGCCGAAACCCAAACTGGCAAATCATTCCGGTTGCGTGGTAAAGGCGTTAAACAGGTCCGGGGCGGGCCAGTCGGTGATTTGCTTTGTAAGGTAAAGGTTGAAACACCGGTGCAACTGACCAAGGAGCAAAAGGCGCTGGTGGAAAAATTGAACGAATCCTTATTGAGTGGCGGCAAGCATCACAGTCCCCAAGAGCATTCTTGGATCGATGGCGTTAAAAGCTTTTTTGACAAACTAACAGGATAAACCATGATACGCATTGCTGTAGTTGGCGCTTCGGGCCGTATGGGCTTATGCCTTATCAGGGCTGCCGTGTTGGCTGAAAAAGCCGCATTGGTGGTTGCTATTGTACGTCCCGGTAGTGACGCTGTGGGTAAAGATGTGGGCGAATTGGCAGGTATTGGTGTTTTGGGCATCCAAGTTATTGATGATTTGGCCCCCGTTGTCGATCAGTTCGACGTATTGATCGATTTTACCCGCCCTGATGTGTCCATGACTTATATTGAATTGTGTCGGCAAGCCCGTAAAAAAATCGTCATAGGTACGACAGGGTATAGCGATGTCCAAAAACTGGCGATTGCCGAAGCGGCTAAAGAGATAGCGATAGTGTTTGCACCAAATATGAGTGTTGGCGTTAATTTGGTGCTCAAATTGCTAGAAATGGCGGCTAAAGTCATGGGCGATTATACCGACATCGAAATCATAGAAGCCCATCACCGCCACAAAGTGGATGCGCCGTCCGGTACCGCCTTACGCATGGGCGAAGTGGTTGCCAAAACCTTAGGCCGGGATTTAAAAGATTGCGCGATTTACGGGCGGGAAGGCAACACAGGTGAGCGCGACAGGAAAACCATCGGCTTTTCAACCCTGCGGGCAGGCGATATAGTCGGCGACCATACCGTTATGTTTGCGGATGAAGGCGAGCGCGTGGAAATCACCCACAAAGCCACCAGCCGCATGACTTTTGCCAATGGTGCGGTCAGGGCGGCACTGTGGTTAAAGGATAAACCCCAAGGGCTTTATGATATGCAGGATGTGTTAGGGTTGTAAGGGGCTGATTTTCAAGGGGGATCCTACTTGCAGTTGGATGCCCCACGTAGTCCCGGCCACTAGCCTAATCACGAATAATTTTGAACTGGGTATGTAAACGGTATTCGCTTGCTGGTGGAATATCTATGACATCCGCGCCCATATTGCCAGCCTCAACGCAAATAAACCGCCGATAATCATCGGCCTCTAAATCCGGCATTTTTACCGAGGTATCTTGCCATGGATTCCATACCACCGCAGATTTATTGTTGGTGGAAGTTAATCTGATTTGGCGGTCAAAGGCCGCATCGTTAATAATCAATTCTGTATTTACATCAGAATAAATCCGATCCACTTCATGGGCCACGGTCACAGCACCCTGTTGAAGTTTCAGCGCATCCTCATCTAATTTATCCATGTAGCCCGTGTTTTCAAGTCCCAGAACTTGGACGTGGTTTATATCCCCAACTTGAAAATAGGTATGGAATGCTTGGGTGATCGAAAAGCTTTGGTCGCCCGTATTGCGGGTGACCAGTTCCAGCGTTAATGTATTGCCAATTGAAATGTCCAGTTCCAGGTCAAAATCATGTTGCCAGCAACGTTCACTTTGGACGGTTTCGGCAAATTTTAGTTTTATTTTTGTTTCATCAGCGTTGATGGTGCTTGTGCTGGCTACAGTCCATAAGCCATTACGGACAAAGCCGTGCTTAGGCGCATCCAAATCGCAGGGGTTTGGGCCAAACCACGGCCAGCAGACAGGAATTCCACCCCTGATGGCTTTACCTTGGCCGTAAACGGCTTTGGGGCTAAGAAATAAAAGATCTTCAGATTCACCCCTAGGTCGGTAAGAAAGCACTTGTGCCGCATAAACCGAAATGAGTGCGCTGGCGCTATGGTTGTTGACCAAAATGAATGGGAAGCCACCCTTGCCTTTGACAAAACTGAGTTGCCCTGCAATACCATAGCTGAGGTTTAAGTCGTCAATATCCATGTTATTTCCCCTGTTAGCCAATATCAGAATATTTAAGCAAGAAACACACCCTCCTTTAAAGCGGCATGGCGCCATTTAAAATAATCAAATAAAAATAATTACTTAAGATATATTGACCACATGGATCATAGACGTATTAAAGTACAAATTGCTTTAATTCCGTTAAATCATGCAGTTTTTGGTCGGCAGATGCACTACTTTGAAACACCGCGTATGAAAAAGGTGGACAAATTTATTTCCCTGCAATTGTCTGGTTGCTTGACGTAGGCCTATGGATTTTGATTTTGCGAAACGGTTACACTTGCAATATGCAATTGACCCATTACCGATTTGCAAATTGGAGGTAAATCATCGGCAATGTTAAAAAAGAAATTAAAACTATATAAATCAATTTATTACAGCGTTATTGCCCATTGGGGTGGCATTTAAAAAATTACAGCCCGTTTTCGGGTTCATAATAAGCATTTAACCGTCAGTAAAAATAAAAACGCGGTTTTTAATTTTCAATATATTGATAAATAAGTATTAAAATTGACCTAATCAACTGGGTGATAACAAATTAAAGATTGGTTGAAAAACTTGGCATCTGACTTGCTTTATACAAATTAACTCTTATTGAACCGTGCAACTGGAATCCTCTCATGAACAAAAGCCGCTATTTAAATGTTACCCAAACCGCCTTTAAGCCCCAAGCTCAGGCATTATCGCCAGATAAACAGGCTAGTTTTGGCAAAGCAATGTTATTGGGTTTAGGCTTGTTGGCAGCGCCTTTGGCAGCCCAAGCAAAAGAATGGCAATATTGGGGGCCCTATGACGCCAATACGGGCGTACCCAAAACACTGGTGGACATGTCCAGCAAAATGCCTGCTGATTTGAAAGATCGCGTCCTTAAAAAACTGCCTGAAGGCGTGAACATTAAGAACAATCCAGAAATTCAGCTAACCGATGATCTGGGGGCAAACCTCTATCTGGTAAAAGATGCTACTGTGACCGTGGCTTTTGTTGATGAAGGGGCTGGTTATTTAAATGCTTTGGGCTTTTTTGAATTCAAGCCGGATAGCTTGCCGACGCGTGGTAGCGATGTGAACGAAAAAATTATTTTCCCCAATTTCTCCAAACCGCAACTAAAGTATGGTGATGCTGTTGAGTTGGGCGCATTTAAGGCGGGTAGCGCGATTGGTTTTACCTTGGCGGCAGATGCGTGGAAACCCAGTTTACGTGCAGTTGACCCTAACCAGTCTACCGATTGGATATTCCGCACTATTAAAAGTCTTAATCCAGAAATTGATGACAACCGTAACCTAAGGGCGCATACCGTATTGTTATCGAATTCGCAGGACGGCTTGTTAATATTGGGCCTTGAGGATATTAACCGCCAAAAAGGTGGCGACCATGATTTTAATGATGCGATTATTGCGATTCATGTCACCCCTTTTAGTGCCGTGGACAGAAGCCAATTGAACGACCTGTCTTTGAACAAGGACGTTAACAAAATTGATACCGATGGCGATACAGTCCCTGATTACTTGGATGTTTTCCCGAAAGACCCCAAGCGTTCAGCCCAGCGTTTTTACCCTAGCGCATCGGGTTATGGGCGTTTGGCTTTTGAAGACCAGTGGCCGAGAACAGGGGATTATGATTTGAATGACATAGTCGTTAATTACCGTAGCATTGAAACCTTGAATGCCAAAAACCAAATCGTTGATGTTGAGATGATCTATGAGTTTGCGGCCCGCGGTGGCGCTAACCATAGTGGTTTTGGGGTGCATCTGCAAGGCGTGGGCCAAGATGAGATTTTGGCCAAAAACGATGACGGGACTCTCGCAACCAGTTTGGTTAAAAACAACAATGCCGCCGAAGCATTGGCCATTGAGGCCGGACAAAAAGAAGCGGTGTTTATTATTGCGCCTGATGTCAACACTATCACCGAAACAGGAAAGCCATGGCCGTGCAACTTTTTTAATCCTATAACCCGTTCATTTTTTCCAGTGAATATAATCAGCGTGGCCGCGAAACCCATTTGGTGGATTTTCCGCCGACTGACTTGGCCGACCCCAGCTTATTTGGCACCGATGATGATGACTCTAAAGCAAGCTTAAACCGTTATTACCGTAGCGCAGGTAATTTACCTTGGGCTTTGGATGTGCCGGACAACTGGCAGTACCCTTCCGAGCGTAGCGACGTGACTAGTGGTTACAAATTATTTAAAAGTTGGGCAGAAAGCTCAGGCAGCAAAAGTGCAGATTGGTATCTGCGTGACATAGACACTAAATTCATTTACTTAAACAAATAACGGAAAAAGGCCCCTTAATGAAAACTATGTTAAAAATGTACGGTGCCGTTGCAGTCGCTTTAATGCTGTCTTTGCAGGCCGGTTATGTGTCAGCCGACATGACACGTTTAAATGTTAAAGACAATTTTAATTTTGCCACAAGCAAAACCATCACCGTCAATATACAGGTCCAAACACCCGATGGTGGGCCGGTCGGCTTAAGCTTTTACAGTGAAGGCAAAAAGGGCTTACGCCTTTTGGGCAGTACGTTAACCGATAGTGCAGGCCACTATCAAGGCCAGTTGGATGTTCCTGCTGCTTTGAAGGCCGTGGTTGTTAAGTCCCGCTGGACGAATGATTTCAAAAAAATACGCATGGTAATAAAAAAGAACACCGTCGCCAAAACCATTGTCTATAAGCTAAAACCAGCCAAGCTGAAATAAGGCCCAGTGTCATAACGTGCCGCCCCTTGTGCCTGCCCTTACATCAAGGGCAGCGCCGCTTTGTAACTGCTTAAGCTAAAGGTAGTTATTCCCGCCCTAAAGCCCCTTGCCTTAAAGCTATGCCCTGCTTACCCTAAGTGAGTTTTTGTAGGTGCGGATTAAGCCGCAGCTACTAGTAGCAATAGCCACTCCTGCCCTTTGCAACAAGCTCAACTTTTGGCCATCTGAAGTAATCTGCGCCCAGTAACTCCCCCTAGTTAAACAATCTGTTGTAAAAAAGCGATGCCGCTAATTTGCTGGATAGGCTGATAATGCAAGAAGAGTGGTTGTGCAATATTTTTTATATTTGCAAAATAACAACTTAATCGCCCCTTGTTGCGTTGTCATCAAACTGTAACAAATTCGTCATAAAGCTGTCATTTAATTCCCCTATCCTTGCCGTAGTTTTTTTATAATTACCGAGAGCAAACTATGAAATTCTCTAAACTAACGTTGGCAATTGCTGCCACTTTAGGTGCAAGCGCCTCATTCAGCGCTTTGGCGATGGATCTTTATGTGGATGTTAAAACCAAGCAAATCTACGCAGAACCAGGCCGTGGCCGGGAACTGATGGGTTCTTTTGAAAGGGTCGGCGAGCATGTAGCCGCAGCCCCAGCGCCTGCTGCTGAAATTGACGCAATTAAACAAGATTTAGAGCTAAAAACCAACGAGATTAAAGCGTTGGAAGAACATGCCAAAGAAGCGGAAGGCGAAGGTAAAATTGAGCTGAAAGACGGTGGTATCGAATTTAAAACCAAGGACGGCAATTTTAAAGCGGCAATCAATGGCCGCATGCAAGTGGATTCGCAATCGAATGTTAACCAAAACCTAAATAACGGCTATTTAGGTATAGGCGGTCCTGCTTCAACCTTGCCAGCCCCATTAAACGATGGCGTGGCTTTGCGTAGGGCGCGTTTAGGTGTTGAAGGTACCATATTTAAAGACACCGATTATAAATTTGAATACGACTTTACCCGTGGCAACGGTACAACCGGCGCAGGCGTAACAGATGCTTATGTACGCTATAATTTCTCCAAACCTTTCTCAGTTAAATTCGGTGCTTTTAAAGAACCGTTCAGTTTGGAAGAAGCCACTTCTAACCGTTATATTACCTTCATTGAACGTAATATGATCACCAATACCTTTGTTGATAACCTCAATACCTACAAGCTAGGTGCGGGTGCCAATTATTCAGCGGAACGCTGGCAAGTTGCCACATCGTTCCAAACAGAACCTGTTGGCAATAATGGCGCCAGCAATAGCTCCACCAACCCTAACGGCGGCAGTAACCGTAATAACGGTAGCGGTGACACTGACTATGAAATCAACTTGCGTGCCAGTGGCCAACCCTGGATGGAAAGCAAGACCAAGTTCTTGCATGTCGGCACATCCGGTTCGTATATAAACATCAACAACAATTACCGTTCTGATGGCACGTTTAATAACGGCGGCATGTCTTTTGCCAATGGTATAGGTAACAACGTTGACCGTACCAACATATTAAACACCGGACAATTGACCCAAGGCAAAGATGGCACGAAAGGCTCACACCAAGTCAACCATTTGTTCCGTTATGGCGCAGAAGCGGCCTTAGTTTATGGGCCATTCTCCGCACAATCTGAATACATACAAACTAATGTTGACGGCAAAGGTTATAACGGCAATACCTTGATGGGTTATTACGGCTATATGACGTACTTCTTAACAGGTGAGTCACGTGCATATAAATCAAGAACAGGTGCTTGGGATAGGCTTAAACCTAACCATAACTTTGATATGAAAGGTGGTTGGGGTGCTTGGGAACTGGCAGCCGGTTATGATTATATTGACTTGAACGATGGTGATATTTACGGCGGTCGTGCGTCAACCTTCAAGTTGGGCGTGAATTGGTATCCAAACCCCCACGTCCGCTTTATGGCTGATTGGGTTCACGCTTTAGATATTAACACGCAAAATACGGGAACCGTTTCCCCAACCGGTAAGCCGGGTGTTCCTGATAACACCAGCCGCGCATTCAACAATGCCGACCTGGATATGATTGAAACTCGTATACAACTTGATTGGTAATACTCTGGGACTATCGCTAGACCTCGACGACTTGTTGCCCTAGTTTGATACCCTGCTAGGACAAAAGACGCTCCCGATAGTTTTATCCAGCCGCACTGGTTTTTCGGTGCGGCTTTTTTTTGCGCGTTGGTTTAAAACAAGGCCGGGGCAATTCTTACCCTCCTCAGAATTAAAATACCCGGCTACCAACTTAAAGCGGGACATTCCTGAAGCTTAACCGTTCGCCCTGAGCTTGTCGAAGGGTGGACGGTTAAGCTGTTCATGGTTCGACAAGCTCACCACGAACGGCTTAACCTTAAACTGTCCCGCATTAAGTTGGTAGCCAAATACCCCAATCGTAGGCGGGCTGTTTTTTTCAATGTGTGTGCTTATGTTCGTGGCTATGGTTATGTTCCGCAACAGGTGCTGGGGGAACGCCAACCGTTGGTGCTGGAATAGCCATTGGTTCAGGTGCGGCATTGGGGACATGGGCATCGCCAGTATGATGGCTATGGACAGCACTGTCTTCGGGTGCAGGGGCTGCGGCCACGGCAACGCCGAAATGGTAAACCATATAGCCACCTAAATCGGCACCCAGCAGCATCAGGCCACAAAGTATGGCTGACAGGGTAAGGAAAAAACCGTTAGCCCCGCCTTGGGGAAAGTCCACGCTCCTTAGTCGCCAAATGGACAACAGTACCGCCAACACCAGTACGCTGATACCGATATGTTCATGGCGTTCCATGATGTCATGGACAGCGTGACCGTGTGCGGCGGATTCGGCGGCACTAAAGCCCGCGATAACCGTAAACAGGGCGGCGACTGTGCCAAAATACAATAAGCAGCTGGCAATCGTCCGCCATTGCGGTTTTTTTGCCAAAGTCGCGACAAAATCCACGGCAAAAAAAGCGGATAGGAAGGCGATGGGGAAATGCACCAGTAAGGGGTGGATATTTAGCATACCGGCAAGGCCGGGCATGAGCATTGAAAACGCGCCGCCTGGGCCTTGTGATGACAATTGTTCAAAAAACATCAACAAGTTGGCGACACTGTCGGCTATACCGCCGCCGTGGTCAGCACCGCCATGGATTTGGAACGATAAATAATGGTTCATAGTAATATTTTAAGGTGTTGGGAAAACAGACAATCTACTCGAAAACAGGGTGATTGCAAATGCTTGGTTTTTGGTGAAGGTTTAATCCATTCTGATTAAGTCGGTGTGGCTTTAGCTGCACCCACATGAATATTTTTCCACTCCCTTAGCCCAGTTTGTAGCCGGAATAAGCCGCTTTGAGCGAAAGGCGGCGTTTCCGGTACGCAGTGCGCAGAAACAGTAGTGCTTACCCTAGTGTCAATCAAACCGTTTTGCATCCGGCGGTAACTTATTAAATATCGGGTGTTTGGCGATGCCGAAGTGTTCTGGGTAATAAACACCACCCAGATACAAGCCATCGGGCGGAGCGGTGATACCACCCAGTTTGCGGCTTTTTAAAGCCAGCAATTGCAAAGTCCAGTCCACAGGCTGTTTGCCTTGGCCTATCGCCATTAGCACGCCTGCGATATTTCTTACCATGTGGTGCAAAAACGCATTGGCGGAGATGTCGATAATAATCTGCTCCCCTTGCCGATACACATCAATAAAATACATGGCGCGCATTGGGCTTTTGGACTGGCAACCTTGCGCCCGAAAGGAGGAAAAATCATGCTGGCCAATTAAATGTTGCGCAGCCAAGTGCATTTTTTCCACATCCAAGTGGGCAGGACACCAAGTGGCTTGTTGCCGTAACAGCGCCGATTTGACGGGTCGGTTAAGGATGATATATCGGTAAAACCGTGCAACCGCGCTGTAGCGGGCGTGGAAACCAATGGTAGCAGTTTGTACCCACGTTATCCTGACATCATCCGGTAATTTGCTGTTGCCGCCCCGCATCCAGGCATGTAACCCACGATTAGGGGTTGCATCAAAATGGATGACTTGTTCTAGGGCATGTACGCCTGTATCGGTGCGGCCTGCACAAATCACCGTCAGCGGATGGTCGGCAACGTGGGATAAGGCTTGCTCAAGCACCGCTTGCACACTACGGTGCTGGGTTTGCCACTGCCAGCCATAAAAGCCGCTGCCGTCATATTCTATGCCTGCCACGTAGCGGATTTTATTCATGGATAGACACTTTAAGGCCGATGGGTACTCGATTAAACAAAGCCAGCATATCGGCATTTTTCATGCGGATGCAACCGTGCGAACTGGGGCAGCCTGTCATTAATTCATCAGGGCTGCCATGTATGTAAATATAGCGCCAAGTGCTATCAACCTGGCCATAACGGTTTTTACCTGGTTCCAAGCCGCCTAGCCACAGGATGCGGGTTAATATCCAATCGCGTTGTGGGTATTGTTGGCCTAGTTCGGTGCTATAGACTTCACCGGTGGCGCGTCTGCCAATAAACACCGCATTTTTAGGCTCGCCTGCACCGATTTTAGCGCGGATTTTGTGCCAGCCGCGTGGAGTGCATTCACTACCTTTTCGTTCGCCGGGGCCATTTTTGGCGCTGGAAATGGCATAGCGTTGCACTAATTCACCGGCACTAAAAACGCTTAATTGCTGGTCGGCGATGCTGATGTCCAGATAATCCAGTTCTTTATTATTGTCCATATACACCTTGAGCGTAACAAAACACCGATAAAACCATCCCAGTAAACTAAGCCTTTTGGAAACTAGCCATAGATTCCACATGTCCGGTTTGCGGGAACATGTCCATTACCCCTGCCTTAAGCAGTTTATAGCCCAATTCATTGACTAATATGCCTGCATCGCGGGCCAGTGTTGACGGGTTGCAAGAAACATAGACAATCTGCTCGGGCTGCCATTTTTTAAAATGCTGCAACACTTCGGAAGCGCCCGCCCTAGATGGGTCTAGCAATATTTTATTGTATTTGCGTTGGGCCCAAGGCTGGTCGCTAATGTCTTTGCTTAAATCCGCGACATAAAATTCAACATTGTTGATGTTATTGTGGCGGGCATTTTCTTTGGCATGGTTTACCAAGGGCAGGTCGCCTTCAATGCCAACAACCTTGCCAGCAAATTTTGCCATCGGCAAGGTGAAATTGCCCAAACCGCAGAATAAATCCAATACTGTGTCATTTTCATTTAGGTCCAATGTTGCCAATACCCGGTTAATCATTTGCCGGTTAATGTCGTAATTGACTTGGGTAAACATGGCGGGCTTAAATTTAAATTCCAGGTTTTGGTCAGGCAGCGCATAAGTGGGGATGATTTCCGGTTCGCCATCCAAAGGGACTATGGTGTCTGGGCCTTTGGATTGCAGGCACAGGCTGATATTGTGTTCATGGCCAAAAGCCCGCATCCTTTCTTGGTCGGCAGCCGTAGGCGGTTCCAAAACGCGTAAGGAAAGCACACATTGTTCGTCACCAATAGCGACTTCAATTTGCGGGATTTTGTCGCGGATGCTGAGCCCCCCGATCATCTCGCCTAAGGCCAGCAGTTTAGTGCCAACGATGGGGTGCATGACAATACAGCTGTCAATTTCTGCCAAATACGGGTGGCGGCGCTCCCGAAAGCCAACCAACACCCGGTCTTTTTTGGCCACATATTTAACCCCCATACGCGCTTTACGGCGATAGCCCCAATGTGGCCCAGTCAACGGCTGCCAAAGTTCAGTCAGCTCAACTTTACCGATGCGTTTAAATTGATCGGCCAGCAATTCTTGTTTGATGCGGATTTGGGCGCTAGCCTCCACATGCTGGAAACTGCAACCACCGCACACGCCATAATGCGGGCACAAGGCATCAACCCGGTCAACCGAGCGGCTCAGTAAGGTGGCAACTCTGCCCTCGGCATAATCCTTACGGCTATCGGTATAGATAAATTCAACGGTTTCGCCGGGCAAAGCCTCATCGATAAATATCACTTTGCCATCGACATGGGCGACACCACGGCCATCGTGGGCCAAGGATTCTATAGTGACTTGGACAGGCGTTTCGGGTAAGGGTTTTTTTCTTGATCTTTTCTTAGGCATGTTTATTTTTGAGTCCAACTTCCAGAAGATTGATACCACCAGCCTGCTTGGGCATTGCCCACCCAGCGAGCGGCAAAGGTTGATTTGATTTGTGTCGCCCATTCGGGGTGGCCATTGGCGTTGGCTATGGCCTGATACAGGTTTTTCCGGTCGGCATTTTCTGCCGCAACTATTTTGCTGACTTGGTTTTTGTCTTTAAGCGGAACATTGGCGGCATCCCTGACCGTTAAAAAACCGTCTGCTTGGATGCCAATATAGCCTGCCGCGTAATAGGGCTGTAGCGCCGCAAACCGGCTGGCCATTGTTGCCCGCAGGTTTCTGGTTTCAGGGCTGTCTATGGTTAAATCGGCTTCAGCGGCTTGAACGGGCGCAACAACCACATTGATGGCATTGTCCAGCAACTGAAAAACCGCGATTTGCCACCCGGATAAACTGGCTTTAGGTTCTGTCTTTTGTGGCGTAATGCCTTGGATGTCCTTGATGATTTCATCCGCTGCCTTTTCTGCCGCCGCCGCAGGAAAATAAATGTTAATGGTGACACACGCCGTCAACAATAAAACGCTTAATACCGATATTTTTCTCATAATGCTCTCCAGTTATTTAACGATTGCTTCATCTGATGTCGAAATACGGTTTAATCGTTCCATCAATACATTCCAGTCAACTTGGGGATTATAGCCGATCACACTGATTCTAGGCAGACCACCGCCAGTAATAATGGCGAAACCCTCTGCTTTAGCCTCCACCCCGGTCAATTGGCAGACACCATTGTGCAAATAACAGCCAATGCCCAGTTTGTCATACCCAAAGGTTTCAAAGAGGCTTAACACGCTTCTGGACAGAATGTCGAATGCGCCGCCACCGCCAATGCTGGCGATATTTTTGACGGCCTTTTGGCTGATGCGGTGGCTAGAATCGTCGTCATCGGGTGTGCCTAGCCAGGCATAAAAGCTGATAGGGTGCCAGTTTTCCAAGACTAGCTGCCTGACAAAACCCGATAACCTGCCTGTCATGCCACCAAATTTAAAAGTGGATGTCAGTTGCTGTAAATCCAAGTTAGTAATTTCAAGATCGCTGTAAAACTTGGGGTAATCAGTGAACAAGTCCGCTGATGCCAGTTTGGTGAGCTTGATGTTGCCATCAAAAACTTGAATGTTTAAATCACCACCCAAACTGAGCGTTTGTTTGTGGTATTCAATGCGGGGAATAGTGCCGCTGATAATGCCTGATAGTGGTGTCCAATTTAAGGCTTTGCTCACTTGTTCTAAAGACACCTTGTTGACGCTGCCCGCAAAATAAATGTCCGGGTCTTGCTGTTGCTTAGCGTGCCAAGCGAATTGCCGGATGACGATGTTGCCGCCCAAAAAGGTCAGCTGCGTTTGTTCAAGCAAGTTAAAATGACTGGCCCGGCCCAAAAATGTCAGCCTAGCTGCGCCTATGGGCAGGGCATAGATTTGCAGCTTTTGCCATGCGAATTTTGACGGTAGCGTAAAGGTTTCGTCATCAGCCCAATTTATCGTACCCATGCCGCCGTTAAGGCTGATACGCCCTGCGCTGTCATGGACGGCAAGCTTATTGATCGTGGCGGTCAAACGGCTCAAGGTATTTTGTACAATGGACACGTCCGCATTTAGGCTGCCGGTAAGGCTAATGCCAGCTAATGGGGTTTGGGTAAAGATAGGGGCCAAATAAAGCGCGGACAGCGCTTGCAGGTCATCACTGTGTAGGGACACTGTGGCTGCTGCCAGTTTTAACTTTTCATTATAATCCAGCAACGCACTACCATTTACCGCCAAGCCTTTATGCTGAAAGCTGAAGGTGTCTATGGGCAAGATGTTGTCCCCGCTACGCCAACTGCCTTGTGCAGTCAATGCCAAACCGAGGCCATTGGCTTCCAAATAAATCGGCTCACTATATAAACCGCCTTTATTGATTGCCGTATGGCTTTGCCATTGCCATAACCCCGCCCTGTTATGGGCGCTTAATTCAGTGCTTAAGTCTACTGCTTCTGTTGCAAGCCGACCGTCAGGGGATTGTGCCGTTAAGTCTAACAGGTTTGCTTTTAACGCAAATTTTTCAATCGTGGACTGCCACCCTGAGGCGGTCAACTGGAAATGGCTACGGCCAGATTTTATTTTGATTTGCGGCAGTGGCAAGGCTTTTTGAAATAGTGCGATATCCACGCCGTGGGCAATGATTTTTGCTTGCCACTGGGTATCCTGCTTATTAGCGGTAATTGATAGTGTGCCACCTGCCAGATGCAAATCGCTTACTGTAAAGGCGCTGTGTTGTTTCCCGATCAGTAAGGAAAAGTTAGCGGACGGCGATTGCCAGCGCTTTGAGCGTAGAGTGGCGCGGCCTTGTGGGCACGATAAGGTTTGGTTTTGCCAGGTGAATGTAGGGCAGTGAATGTTGACCAGATTCAGGTCGTCATAGGGTTTAGGCAAACTTAACTGGGCTATCGAGAGCGTCAGTTGTTGCGGTTTTATGGAAGGGTCGCTCAAGGCGAAATGGATGCCCTGCAATGTCCACGCGTTAATGTTGATAGCGGCAATATTGAGGGTCATGCCATTAGCCGCCATCACTGCTGGGCAAATTGCCGCCAACACTAGCGTCAGCGTAATAAGCCTAGCCATTCAGCTGTATTAATGGGCTAGGCTTATATGATTGCGGTAATCCAGTTTCCCAAGCTAGCAAGCTGCCGCTTAAGGGCGGGATTATCAAGCGGGAAAAATGCCTGTTGATAAATAACGGTCGCCCCGGTCACAAATAATCACCACAATAACCGCATTTTCAACTTCTTTTGACAGCCTTAAGGCCGCAGCGACCGCACCACCAGAAGACACGCCGGCAAAAATGCCTTCGCTAGAAGCCAAAGCGCGGGTGGTGGCTTCTGCGGTTGCTTGATCCATGTCGATAATTCGGTCTACGCGGTCAGCTTCATAAATTTTTGGCAAATAAGCTTTAGGCCAGCGCCGGATACCGGGGATTTTAGACTCACCTTCCGGCTGCACCCCAATAATTTGGATGGCGGCATTTTGTTCCTTAAGATAGCGTGACGTGCCCATAATCGTGCCTGTAGTGCCCATGGCGCTGACAAAATGGGTGACTTTGCCTTGGGTGTCCTGCCAAATTTCCGGGCCAGTGCTTTCATAGTGCGCAAGTGGGTTATCGGGATTGGCAAATTGGTCCAGTATCCGGCCCTTGCCTGCTGCTTCCATCGCTCTGGCCAAATCAATGGCCGCTTCCATACTGCCTGCGGCGGGTGTCAAAATAATTTCTGCGCCATAGGCTTTCATGGAAGCCTTGCGTTCGTCGCTCATATTATCAGGCATGATCAGAGTCATTTTATAACCTTTAATCGCGGCAACCATAGCCAAGGCAATACCCGTGTTACCGCTGGTTGCTTCGATTAAACGGTCACCCGGTTTAATTTCACCCCTAGTTTCGGCATGTTTAATCATGCTTAAGGCGGGCAAATCTTTAACAGAGCCAGCGGGATTATTACCTTCCAGCTTTGCCAAAATAATATTGCTGGTGTCGCCAGGCAAACGTTGCAATCTGGCTAAGGGGGCATCACGGACAAAAGATTCAATAGTAGGGAAAGTCATGGCGCTTAAGTGTAATGTTGGGGATAGCTTGATTATCCCATAAAAATGAAAATTCAGCCTAACTCCAAGGGGATTAAGGAAGCAGAGGGCTTATTTAGCCTCAGCATTGGTGTTTAAAATACCCTTAAAGTCGCAGTGTTGTAGGAATGGTCATATTAATATATGATAATCCGCATATCCATACTATGTTTAAACAATGACGCCAGCCCAATTTTTTAAATGTTTGTCAGATGAGACACGCCTACGCTGTGTGGCTTTGTTGCAAAAGCAGGGCAAGCTTTGTGTGTGTGAGTTGACCGCTGCTTTGGATGTCCCGCAACCGAAAATATCCAGACATTTGGCTTTACTGCGCCAACAAGGCTTATTGCTGGATAGCCGCGAAGGGCAGTGGGTTTATTATCAAATCAACCCTACGCTGTCTGGCTGGGCTTTTCCTATCCTTGAAAATACCCTTGCCGCGATTGAAAACAACAGCACTTTCCAAGCGGATTTTGAACGTCTGCAAGTGATGAAAACTAAGCCGGAATTGGCGGTTTGCTGTTAAATTTTTACCGCTCAAATATGCGCTTATCCGCATATCAAATTATTTATAAGCAAGCATTAACAACCCTGATCAGGGAACCCAACTAACCGTTACATTTTACTCTGGACACCACCATGCTAAACATTTTGGTCATTTGTACCGGCAACTCTTGCCGCAGCCTTATCGGCGAAGCCTTGTTCAACCATTTGGGTAAAGGCCGTATCAAAGCGTATTCCGCTGGCAGCAAGCCCTTAGGGCGGCTGAATGCAGGCGCAGTCGCCTTGTTGCATCGGCACGGGATAGACACCACAGGCTATTTCAGCAAATCGTGGGATGTGTTTGAAAACCAAGCCATCGATATCGCCATCACCGTGTGCGATAACGCCGCAGGGGAAGTTTGTCCTCTTTACCTAGATTCAACAACCCGTGCGCATTGGGGCTTGTCTGACCCCGGTCATGTGCAAGGCACCCCTGACGTTGTGGAAGCAGCGTTTGAGGCCACTTATCGCGCCATGGAGTTGCGGATTAACAACATGTTGGCCTTGCCACTTGAAGAAATGGACAGCGCCGCCATCAGCGCTGAATTGAACGCCATAGGCAAACTCGATAGCTAATCTAATCAAGGTATTCACCATGAACAAAGCAATAACACCGTCTTTAGAAGCTAGCGACAACCAGCCTAAACACTTGGGTTTTATCGAGCGATTCTTGACGCTGTGGATATTTACTGCCATGGCAGCTGGCATAGCGCTAGGCTTTTTGGTCCCCAGCAGCACAGAATTGCTTAACCGTTTTCAGGTGGGCACTACGTCCATCCCCATTGCCATTGGCCTGATATTGATGATGTACCCGCCATTGGCGAAAGTGCGTTATGAAGAACTGCCCAGAGTATTTAAGGATACCAAAGTGTTGATGTTGTCCCTAATACAAAACTGGTTGATAGGGCCATTGTTGATGTTTGCCTTGGCGGTTTTGTTTCTTAGGGATTATCCCGAGTACATGGTCGGGCTGATTGTTATCGGATTGGCCCGCTGTATCGCCATGGTGCTGGTCTGGAACGATTTGGCCGATGGCGACGCGGAATATTGTGCAGGCTTGGTGGCTTTTAACGCCATCTTCCAGATGCTGTTTTTTTCGGTTTATGCTTATCTGTTTGTCACCGTCCTGCCTGCTTGGCTAGGCATAGCCTCAGGGCTTGAAGTGTCGGTCACCATAGTTGAGGTGACAAAAAGTGTGTTAATTTATTTGGGCATCCCTTTTTTTGCCGGGATGCTTAGCCGTTTTATCTTGGTGCGGCGCAAAGGCCAGCAATGGTATGACGAAATATTCATCCCCACAATCAGCCCCATCACCCTCATCGCCTTATTGTTCACCATCTTGGTGATGTTTTCGCTGAAAGGCAACTATATAGTACAACTGCCATTGGATGTGGTGCGCATCGCCATCCCCTTGGTGATTTATTTTATCATTATGTTCCTGGTGACGTTTTACATGTCCGCCAAGGTCGGTGCAGGATACCGTATCAGCGCCACGCTTTCTTTCACTGCCGCTGGTAACAACTTTGAATTGGCCATCGCCGTGGCCGTCGCCGTTTTTGGCTTAAATTCCGGTGAAGCCTTTGCAGCGGTCATAGGCCCCTTGGTTGAAGTGCCTGTACTGATTGGTCTGGTTAAGGTTGCGCTTTATTTTAGGGGGAGGTATTTTGGGGTTGGCGTGTGAGAGTAAGCAAGCGATGCTGTGCCGTTTTAATCCTTAGTGCAACTGCTTTTTATCGGGTGCCAATGCTGATAGGCTAAGAGTTCATAATTACCCGTTTGCCAGTTACAATATCAAATCCTTCAATTCACCCATTTTACTCCCCATGCCCAAACCAATAATTTATGCCCTGGATTTTGATGGTGTCATTTGTGACAGCGCGGTGGAAACGGGGGTTACGGGTTGGAAGGCGGCTAGCCGTATTTGGACGGATATGCCGCCACAAATCCCGGCGGAAATGATAGGCCAATTCCGCTTGGTCAGGCCGATCATAGAAACAGGTTATGAAGCCATCTTGGCGATGCGTTTGCTGTATTTGGGTGAAACCGTGGAGGCCATTTATAACGGCTATGGCGACATGATTGCCGACCTGTTAAATGGCGCGCAAATAACGGTCGATGAATTAAAAACCTTGTTTGGCCAAACCCGCGATTCGTGGATAGCGCATGATTTGGCGGGCTGGGTGGCGATGAACCACTTGTTTGCTGGCGTGGCTGATAAATTGCAAGCCATGGGGCAGCAGTGTGTTTGGTATGTCATCACCACCAAACAAGAGCGCTTTGTAAAGCATATTTTAAGCGCCTATGGGATAGTGTTGGAGGACGGGCGGATTTTTGGCCTGGACCGGAATATGAGTAAAGTGGCGGTGTTGGGGCAGGTGGTAAAAGCGCATCCTGCGCATACTGTCCACTTTGTTGAAGACCGTTTGCCGACTTTACTTAATGTGGCGAAAGATGCCAGTTTAGCCGATGTTAAGCTTATTTTTGCCTTATGGGGTTATAACACCGACGAAGATAAGGCGGAGGCTGCCAAGCAAGGGTTCACACTGCAACAACTGAATGATTTTCTTGTTTTATAACTTACTTTTTACCTAACTGGAATTGCCATGTCACTAAGCCTTTATCAAGCCTCGATCCCTGTATTTGTGCGTATGCTGGGAAATTTATCCGCCATTTTAGCGAAAGCCGCCGCCCATGCCGAAGACAAAAAAATTGACCCTGCCATTTTTGTCAACGCCCGTTTGGCACCGGATATGTATCCATTAAGCCGACAAGTGCAAATCGCCACCGATATGGCTAAAGGCTGTGCCGCAAGGTTGGCGGGGCTTGAGGTGCCAAGTTATGAAGATAATGAAGCCACGTTTGCCGATTTGCAAGCGCGTATTGCCAAGACCGTGGCATTTTTGGAATCTGTTAGCGCCGAGCAAATTGACGGCAATGAAGAGCGCGAAGTCACCTTGAAATTGCGGGGCAGGGATGTCAACTTTTTAGGCCAGCCTTATTTGCTTTATTTTGTGTTGCCGAATTTTTATTTTCATATCACCACCAGTTATGCCATTTTGCGGCATAACGGCTTGGCTATCGGCAAGATGGATTTTGTTGGCCAATATTGATGGGCTTGGCTTCGGCTAAGCCAATGCCCCATAGGTGTCTACACTAGTCAAAAGCCCCTCTCCCCAGCCCTCTCCCACAGGGAGAGGGGGCAGTTGCACACTGTAACTTTATCTTAATGTCGGCTTTGTTTGATCGCCCAAGCCACATCAGCCGCTTGGCGGTTTTCTTTGACATCATGCACCCGGAACAGCTGTACTCCGGCCATTACTCCCAAAGCGGTGGTGGCTGCGGTGGCGGTGACTAAGCCGGAGGGTTCGGATACGTCGCACAGCGTACCCATAAAGCGTTTGCGGCTAGTGCCCAGCAGCACAGGGTAGCCTAAGGCCACCAGCGCATCCAAGTGCGCCAACAAATCCAAATTGTCTTGTTTGCGTTTACCAAAACCAATGCCGGGGTCTAGCGCCAGATTTTCAGGTTTGACACCTGCGTTTAAAGCCGCCGCGACCCGTAGTTTTAAGGTGGCGATCACTTCTTGCACCACATCGTCATAATAGGGATTGTCTTGCATGGTTTTGGGTGTGCCTTGGCTGTGCATCAAAATGATGGGCGCTTGGGTTTGCGCTGCCAAGGCCAGCATGTCCGCATCTTCTTGGCCTGCGGAAACATCATTGATGAGGTTGGCACCGGCGGCTAGCGCGGCTTTTGCAACCTCGCTGGCCGTTGTGTCTATGCTGATCAGGACATCACCCAACTGCTGGCGGATGGCGGTGATCACCGGAATGACCCGCTGTAATTGGTCTGCCGCAGCGACTGGGCTAGACCCAGGACGTGTTGATTCGCCGCCGATGTCGATAATGTCCGCCCCGTCCGCCAGCATACGCCCCGCTTGCTGCAAGGCGGCATCAAGGTTCCAATAGTAGCCGCCATCCGAAAAGCTATCCGGCGTGATATTTAAGATGCCCATAATCAGCGGTTTTTGCGTATGGCTGAACATGTCTAACGCTCCTGTGCGTGGTGTTGGGTAGATTCGGGTATAATGCCCGATTAATTTCGACTCTGAATATTGTCATGGATAAACCCCGATTGGCTTGGGCGATTACCGGCTCTGGCCATTATATAGAAGAATGCTTGGATTTTTTGCTTACCCTGGATGATGTTGACCTTTATCTGAGCTTGGCCGCCGAGGAAGTGATAAAAATGTATGGCTATACGCTAAGCGACATCCGCGCCAAAATGCCGGTTTACCGTGACAAAGCCGCTTCTTCCCCACCTGTCGGGCATTTTTATAAAGGGGTTTACCATACCTTTGTGATGGCACCGGCCACCTCCAACACCATTGCCAAATGTGTGTTGGGCATAGCCGACAATTTGGTGACCAATTTATATTCCCAAGCTGGCAAGTGCCGCGTACCTAGCATAGTTTACCCGTGTGACATTGCCCCTGAAATGGAAACCACCGCACCGGGCGGTAAAACCGTCATGGTTTATCCCCGTAAGATTGATCTCGAAGGCACGGACAAAATCAGCGCATTTGAATACACGCAAGTGGTAAAAAGTGTTGATGGCTTGAAGTCTGCCGTTACCGCCCGATTGGCCTTTTTGGCAGCACAGGCGGGTTGATGGCGGAACATATCCTGTTTTTGACGGGCTCGCTGGCGCAAAAGCAGTTGCGTAGCATCCTTGAAAAAATGCAGCCCGAATTTACGTATACGGTACATCAGCTAGGGCTTAAGGTTGCGGCCTTAATGACGGCGGAGATGATAGCGCGGAGATTGCCGCAGACCTTTGGTGCTGACCGCATTATTGTACCAGGCCGCTGCCGGGGTGATTTGGACGCATTGTCGGTGCAACTGGGACTGCCAGTAACACGCGGCCCGGAAGAGCTGAAAGACTTGCCGCAATTTTTTGGCAAGGCCGCGCAAAAAGCCGATTTAAGCCAGTACAGTGTGAAGATTTTTGCGGAAATCGTAGATGCGCCTAACATCAGTGTTGATGAAATCCTTAAGCGGGCGTTTTATTATCAACAAAATGGCGCGGATGTTATTGATATAGGTTGTTTGCCCAGCACTGATTTCCCACATCTGGAAGATACTATCCGTAGCTTAAAACAAGAAGGCTTCACAGTCAGTATTGATTCCTTGGTCGCCAGTGATTTGCTTAGGGGCGGCAAAGCGGGCGCGGATTATATGCTTAGCCTGCATGAAGGCACTTTATGGATAGCGGATGAAGTGGCGGCCACGCCGATTATCATCCCCGAAAACCATGAAGATTTGGCCTCATTGGATAGGGCGATAGCTTTGATGCAAGCTAAAAATCGGCCTTTTATTGTCGATCCGATTCTGGACCCGCTACATTTTGGCTTCACTAAATCCATCGTACGTTACCACAATGTCAGGAACAATCACCCTGACATTGAAATAATGCTGGGCGTGGGCAATATCACAGAACTGACCCATGCCGACACGGCGGGTATGAATGCTTTGTTATTGGGAATCTGTTCAGAACTTAACATCAACCATATCTTGGCGACCGAAGTCAGCCGCCATGCCTGCCGCGCCGTTAAAGAGGCGGATTTGGCGCGGCGCATCCTGTTTGCGGCTAAACAACACGATACCTTGCCCAAACATATCGATCCCGGCTTGATGGCGTTGCATGAAATTTCCCCGTTTCCCTATACGCTGGCGGAAATCACGGAACTTGCGGCCAGCATTAAAGACCCCAGCTTTAGGATACAAACCAGTACCGAAGGGGTGCATATATTTAACCGTGACGGTCTGCACACCGCCACCGACCCGTTCGCCTTATTTCCTAAGCTGCATGTTGACAATGACGGCGGGCACGCTTTTTATCTGGGCGTGGAATTGGCGAGGGCGGAGATAGCTTGGCAATTGGGCAAACGCTTCACCCAAGATCAAGCCTTAACGTGGGGCTGCGCCACGGCGCAAACAGAAACCCATGTTGACTTGCACAGCTTTAAACCCGCTGGCAGCACGTTACAAAAGCCGCAATAGTGCGCAATGCGCCCCACAGGAAAAACATCAGTGATCCAAGAAACCCTAGTCACCACCCAAGACAGCAACGGCCAGCCGCATATAGCGCCTATGGGCATCCATGTTGATGGCGACAATTTTATTATCCTGCCATTTCGGCCATCGACGACGCTCAATAATTTGTTGGAAACGAGAGTAGCGGTGCTTAACTATTGTGATGATGTTCGGGTATTTGCCGGTTGCCTGACTGGACGGCGCGATTGGCCGTTAATGCCCGCAAGTAAAGTTAACGGCAGTGTGTTGTGTTGTGCTTTGGCACACACTGAGCTTGAACTTAGCCATATTGAGGACGATACCACCCGCCCCAAACTCATCTGTAAGCCGGTCCATCAGGCCAACCATGCGCCTTTTCAAGGGTTTAACCGTGGCCAATATTCGGTATTGGAGGCGGCTATTTTAATTAGCCGTTTACACATGTTGCCATTGGCAAAAATCCAAGCTGAAATTGATTATTTGCGGATAGGTTTGGAAAAAACCGCAGGCAACCGGGAATGGGAAGCGTGGGGGTGGTTAATGGCGGCTTTTGAACAATTTAAGGCGGAGGGCAAACCATGACCCAGATGTTGGCCAGCGTCAATTGCTTGGCAGAAGCACTGTTGGTATTGGATGCAGGGGTTGGCATCATTGATCTTAAACAACCCGCACAAGGCGCTTTAGGGGCTTTGGACACGGTGCTGGTCAAACACATCGTTACAGAAATTAATGGCCGCAGTCCAGTCAGCGCAACCATCGGCGATCTACCTATGCTGCCTAACCCCGTGTTTAATGCCGTTTTAGCCATGGCAGAAACGGGTGTTGATTATATAAAAATTGGATTTTTCCCCGGTGATGACTGGTCGGGGACGCTACAAAAGTTATCTGAAATAAGCCAAACATCCGCCTTAATTGCCGTATTATTTGCCGATACTGCCTTTGATCTTAATTTTCTGGGCGATTTGAAAAAGGCGGGCTTTAGCGGGGTTATGCTGGATACCATGGACAAACGGCAAGGGACTTTAACCCAGTTGATGGCCGCCAAGGACATAGCCGAGTTTGTTGGCACAGCCAAATCCTTGCAATTGCTGTGCGGCTTGGCGGGTTCATTGCGCTTGTCAGATGTCCCAGAACTCATGCGCCATCAGCCGGATTACCTCGGGTTTAGGGGGGCATTATGCCAACAACATCAGCGTTCAGCTGCGCTAGACCCTCATGCCGTTGAACAAATCCGGGATGCCATAGGCAATACACGAATTAATTCTGACCCATCAGCGCTATCGCGTATAATTTAACCATCACTGCAACTTTTTTAAAAGATTTGGACTATGTCAATCAGCCTTAGAAAAATTACCCATCAAGTATTAGTCGGCGATGTTAAAGTCGGCGGCGGTGCGCCTATTGTCGTGCAATCGATGACCAACACCGATACCGTCAATGTGGCGGCAACCGTCAAGCAAATTATTGAACTGGCCACTGCGGGTTCTGAGTTGGTCCGTATTACGGTCAATTCAGAAGAGGCCGCAAAAGCTGTCGCAGAAATCCATAATAAGGTGCGCCAAAAAAACTGTACTGTGCCTATCGTTGGTGATTTTCATTTTAACGGCCATAAGTTGTTGGAAAAATACCCCGATTGTGCTGAGGCCCTCGATAAATACCGCATTAATCCCGGCAATGTAGGCCGTGGCAAAAGCCGCGACCCGCAATTCCAGCAAATGATAGAGTTTGCCTGCCAGTACAATAAGCCCGTGCGCATTGGTGTTAATGGCGGCAGTTTAGACCAAGCGGTGCTGACCCGCTTATTGGATGAAAACCGCCAGCTCAAACACCCTGAGCCCTTGCCCGCCGTCACCCGCAAAGCTATTGTGCTGTCAGCGCTGGAAAGCGCCGCCAAGGCCGAAGAACTGGGCTTGGCAAAAAATAAAATTATTTTGTCCTGCAAGATCAGCAATGTGCAAGAGCTGATTAACATTTACCAAGATTTGTCCAGCCGTTGTGATTACGCTTTGCATTTGGGTTTGACAGAAGCGGGTATGGGTTCCAAAGGGATTGTTTCCTCAGCGGCGGCCTTGTCAGTGTTGATGCAACAAGGCATAGGCGATACCATCCGCATTTCGCTGACGCCTGAACCGGGTGCATCCAGAACCCAAGAAGTCATCGTCGGTCAGGAAATATTACAGACGATGGGCTTTCGCTCCTTTACGCCGATGGTTATTTCCTGCCCTGGTTGTGGACGCACTACCAGTGATTATTTCCAAAAATTGGCGATGGACATCCAAAGCTATTTGCGGGACCAAATGCCGATATGGCGTACCCAATACCCCGGTGTTGAAGCGATGGAAATCGCGGTTATGGGTTGTGTTGTCAATGGCCCGGGGGAAAGCAAAAGTGCCAATATCGGCATCAGTTTGCCTGGCACAGGGGAATCGCCTGTTGCCCCTGTCTATGAAGATGGCGAAAAAACTGTCACCCTAAAAGGCGATAGGATTGCCGAAGAATTCCAAGAAATAGTCCAACGTTACATCGAATCGCATTACGCGCCGTAAGGGCGCTAACTCTTATCATTAAGCTGTCTCAGCAAGGTGGGTTAATATGAATTGGTATCTGCACGTCCTGAAAAACTACGGGGTATTTAAAGGCCGGGCAACCCGTGCTGAATATTGGTATTTTACCCTATTCAATTTTTTGGCATTTGCCGTGCTTTCTGCACTTGATGGCCTTGTTGGCTTTTTTAGCCCAGAAGTTGGTCTGGGGGTGCTGGGCGGGCTGTATTCAATTGCGGTGTTAATCCCCTATCTTGCCGTTACGGTAAGGCGTTTACACGATACTGACCGTAGTGGTGCATGGCTGTTTATCGAATTGCTCCCCGTAATCGGTGGTTTGGTGCTGTTTATTTTTATGCTTTTGGATAGCCAAACCACTGATAACCAATATGGCCCCAACCCTAAGCCTGGTAATCAAGGTGGCTCATCAGGGGTTATTATTGCGGCTGTTATCATTGTCTTTGTGGCTTTTATCGGTATTTTAGCGGCGATAGCCATTCCGGCTTACCAAAATTATGTGGATAGGGTGCAGCAATTGCAGCCTAGCCAAAACCAGCCACTGTAAAAAACTGTCCACGAATTACGGGTTGGAAGCTTAGTAGTTCGTGGGCCGTATGATCTTTAAGTTCCCTCAAAAATAAGCTGTTACAGCCAGAACCACCGTGTCTAGCTTCCAACCAGATACTTGCTTTTTTGCCCCAAGATTTTTTTGATGGTATAAACCGTGGCCAAGCCCATTAGGGTAATTGCCATCACAACAAAAATATATCCCAAAACATCCCCTTCCGCTTTACTGCCCACGAGATTTTCATAAGCAAGCTTGGCCGCTGATAGAAGGTATGAGTGCACGAAAAACAGGCCAAAGCTGGCATTGGCAATTAGGTTTAGGTAGTGGTTAGTGGACTGTTCTTTTAGCCGGATTAACAGCCCCATGATCAACGCCGTCAGCGCCAGTTTTTGGAGCAAATTAAAATAGGTCATGGTTTCCGTCTCAGGCATCAAATAGTACTCGTAAATGCCCAACACAATAACCGATAAGCACGCTAAAAATAATATCGTGCTGTTTTCCAGCCAGTGGTTGACTATTGGTTTGTAACGGCTGCAAAACATGCCCAGCACATAAACTGAAAAAAAGTGCACAAAGCTTTGGTTAGGAAAGCCCCTGGCAATAAAACACGAAAGCACTATGAGTAAGGGGGTAGCAAAGTAGAACCCTTTTGTTTTGTCTGCCCAGATCAGGGCGGGTGCAACTAGATAAAATAAACAGATCATCGGAATAAACCAAAAGGGGGCAAGATGCGCCCCAGTTAGGTAAAACAGCGCCACTTGTTCCCATAAGGTGTGGTCGTAAAAGCCCTCCCAGACAGCATTTTTTTCTTGTACCAAGGTGAATATCAAGATAGCGGGGATAGAAATGATGATATAGGGCACCAGTACATGCTTTAATTTGGCAATGAAATATTTTTTGGTTTCGTATTTGGGGGACAGGTGTTGAAAAAGATACCCAGCAATAAACACAAACAAAACAGTGCCATTACTGAAACAAATCCTTAAAATCCGCTCAGTTTCTTGTTGGTCGCCCCAATCAAAGGCATCAATACTGTGGCCTGCGACAATAAATAATATGGCAATAGCCCTAAAGGCGTGAATGTAGCCTAAGAACACTTGTGACTTATGTGGCATGCCACTAGCAAATGGACTATGTTCAATGGGTACAGCTAACTGCACTTTTTTGACCAGAAAAAATTTGGGCTGGGAGGGATGGGGGAAGGGGTTTCCATCCCCGTTCCCTTCCCTAAGCTGGGTGTCTGATAACCGTGGTATTTTTAAAGTGTTTAGCATGTTTTTACGTGACTATAGTCTTTCAGATAAATAACTTCCGGTTCAAGCCAATAAAAATCATCCAGCGATCGCAAAATCCTCACGCATTTTTTTCATGACGCAAAGAATTTTACTGGCATCTTGCATGTAGTTTTTGAAGGTCTTTATGACTGA
>JAPLRR010000026.1 GCA_026399075.1 Methylococcales bacterium | reverse complement strand
TGCGGCTTTGCTTAACCATCAACTGCTCCCTGTCAAACCTGGCCGACCGGAGGCGTGGCCTAGCTTACCGGGAATCAATCAGGCGGCTTGGGTTACTGCGGTTGGGTGCGCGGAGTGAAAAAACCTACACGTGTAAGCAGGTTGGCAGCACTGAAAGGGGCAATGATTATTGGGCAGGGAATGATAGCGGGGTGGTTACTTACAGTGCATAAAAAGCTACCAAGCAATTTAATCCTTGGTAGCCTTATTAGTTGTTTCTGCTGGGCGTAAATGCTTCAATCGCATGATAAATGCCCATTCATCCTACGGTTACGGTTGAACTGGCTGGCAATTGAAGCCGCTGCAAACACGGTGGATGACATAATGAATTCGCCTGAAATATAGCCTACCAAGCCAACCACCACCAATGTGCTAATAAAAAAGTCTTTGTAAAAGTCGTTCATAACATGATATTCCCGATTGAAGTTGTAAATATTTATTACTGCAACTTAACTATACTGAACACACATAATGTTGACAATAATGCTAGGAATATATGGTTTGTTTCTTAATTTGATACATTTCATTCATGGGCTGTTCATACAAAATCGGCAATATGGTAAAGTTTACCCCCTAGTTGGGTTATCACCAGCGATTTATCGATTCATCCTCTAACATAAGTAACTATATGAAAATCCAAGTATCAATAATTTTTTGGCTATTGGTTATGGCACAAATCAGCCCTGTTGCTTTTGCCAAGGATAAGCAAATCAGCTATCGCTTGGAAAAAACTAGCTCAACGGGCTTTACTGCCCCGGAGCAGGCCAGCAGTAGCCTTTGTGTTTTGTACCCCAATGGCAATATCAGCATCACCCAAACTGCGGGTGGCTTGACTAGCGTCCGCCGCGACAAGTTGTCAGTAAAAGGTGACTTGTCGGCCATTGTCGCTGCCGCCGCCCAAGGTGAATTAAACACAGCTCCCTATCCGGCTGATGCCAACTCCATAAGTTACCGCGCTTTTGCTGATAAATTGCCGCCTTATGTTAAATTTAAGCCAATCGTGCTATTTGAGAAAAATGGCGGAACCGGTGTGGAAACGGTCAACAATAGTCCCGCTGCCAGCACTTTACGCAATTTTATGGATATGAACTGCCAAACCCCTACAGCGACGCAGCCCTAGTGCGAAGATTGCCATAAAATCGAGCTTTTGGACGGTTAGATTTTAAACTTCCCTACCCGCCGGTTAAATAGGGCCAAATCTTCGGGGCGGGCATTCTTGCCGTAACGCAGCTTGATAAAAAGCGCTGTAATATGGTTTATGGTGCTGGCATGTTCAGGCAACGTTTGATTGGCCCTAGCCGCAAAATCTTTTGCCCCTTCACTATTGCCCCTTATCAAGCCACGTTTAGCCAATTTCTTACAAAAGCGGTTGTAAGTCCGCATGATGGGATCAATGGTTTTTTGTTTCTGGTATAAAAGGATCCAACTAAGCAGGGCTGTGATGGCCGCGATGGTGCCCACCATCCAATAAACCATGGTTTTGATGTCAGCTATGCCTAATGAGGATAAAAAGCTGGCTTGGTTTTTGTTATCGTAATTAATAACCCAACGCTGCCATTTATAATCAATCGTGCTCCACAATTGCCTCGTTTGTTTTAACCAGTTCAATGCCTCTTGCGCTGCCGCGCTGGTGGGGGCATAGCTGATTGCGCCGCCCGGTACTAGCTGGTCTGTATCGATACCCCGCTCTATCCGTTCTGGGGCAATGGCGGCAGTAGGGTCAAAGCGCACCCAACCTTTGTGCTCAAGCCACACCTCAGCCCAAGCATGGGCATCAGCTTGCCGTATTTCCAGAAAGTCCCCAGTTTGGTTCAATTCCCCGCCCTGATAACCGGTGACCACCCGCGCAGGAATATGGGCCGCCCGCATTAAATAAACGAAGGCGGCTGCGTAATGGCTACAAAATCCACGGCGGGTTTCAAACAAAAAAGTCTCAATTGGATTTTCTTCCATCAAGGGCGGAGTTAAGGTGTAGTGAAAATCTTCTTTTCTAAAGTGGTTTAACAACTGCTGTATAAACTGTTCCTGCGGGCTATCAAAACCGTGCAGTTGTTTGACCAGCTGGTCAATTTTGCTTGATGGTGGGCTGGGCAGCTGCGTGGTGTCCTTGAGTTCCGTTCGGGTTAGATAGCCCGTGTTGTAATCGGTATAGGAGGTTAAGCTATACTCGGCGCGTATGTTAGGGTTTTCCTGTGTAATAAGCTGGTAATGTGCATTTCTGCGCAAAGTTTGGGAGAACTCAGCAGGCATATCAAGGGCAAAAACCCAAGGTCTATTTTGTGGTTCCATTAACAAAGTGTATTGATAAGGCTGGCCTTTAAGGACAAGCTTATCTAAATATCGCCCAAAGCGCATATTGCTGACTTGTGACCATTTTTTGCCATCGGTATAAGACAGGACAGGGCCGCGCCAGTAACGTTGCCTAGGAGGGGGTAATGCGCCTTTAAACTTTACCCTGAAAACAAGTTCATCTGACATGCCTAAGTCGCTGATGGAGCCAGGTTCCATGGAGTCGGGCAAGCCCATTTTAGTTTGGCGAGGCTCGTTGAACAGCGCCCATTTGGGGGCTTCCAGCCTTGGTACGAAGACAAATAAAATCACCGCCATCGGTAGGGACTGAACAATAATTAGCCCTGCTGTTTTTAGTGCAACCAGTGCTTCTGGCTTGCTGCTGTTGATGGTGACCAAAGTTGCCAATAATACGCAACTGACAAAAAGGATGTAGGCGCCCATTAGCAGGCTTTGTTCGTATAAAAATTGTGAGGCGGCAACGATAAACGCCAGGTAGGTGATCAAATAAAGGTCGCGCCCCGTTTTGATCTCCATTAACTTGAGCCCTAAGGCGGTGATAAATAAGCGGGTGCCGGCATCACGGCCAAATATGCCTTGAAATTCGCTGTAATAAAGGGCTATTCCAAGGGCAGTAAGCAGGAATACCAGCAGTTTGTTGGGTAGCCACGTTGGTTTCCAAATGCTGATAAAACGCCAACCCAGTAAGAAATAGAAAAAAATGAAAAAGCTGATCGGGATATTGGCAATATGCGGAAAAACGATCAACCCGATAGATGCCAGTAAAAAAATTAAAATGTTTTTGTTTTGGGCAATGTTCATGGCGTTTAAAACAAGGCGAGTGCTTCCAAGCACTTTCGGGTATGCAACAAGCCGCTGTCTGGCGGCAGTTTTAATCCAGGTAAAGAAAAGCCAAAGGCAAGCCCTAGCCGCTCGGCATCAATCACCCAGCGGCACATTTGGCTTAAACGTTCTTCGGTGTCATGGCCTGGGGCATAATTATAATCCAGCCAAATTTGGGCGGAATTTTCCCCGCCGAACTGTTTGCTGAATAAACCTTGGCCTTTGGCAAACGCTTTCCAGTAAATATGTTTGATGGGATCACCTGGCTCGTAGCTTTTCAAGCCATGGAACTCATCCCCTTCTTTGAGGCTAAAACCTTGCTGTGCTTGTTCAGAAGGCACTTCTGGAAAAGGGAGTTCAAGTGCGCTTGGTTTAGGGTAAACAAGGGTTTTAAGGTTAAACCGGATAGGTGACCAAGCACGGAACAAACCTAATGGGTAAGTGCTGGAAAGTGTCACTGTGCCTGCCGTGTGCCAGCCCCTTTTTTGGGTTGCTGAATACAAGGTTACTGTGACATTGCTAAGCGCTTTAACCGATAGGTATTGGCCTTCTTCCAAGACTATGTGCAGGTATTGGCGGTCTATCGTTAACGGGTTATTGATGTGGATGTCAAATCCTGCCGCTTCCCCTGCAAATACGGCTTTAGCCTGGCCTTCTTGTAAAACCAAGCCTGCCAGTGAGCGGTAGGTGTGTAAAATAGTGATGAAAAAAACACTGGACAGAAGAAAAGCCAGCAGGTAAATCAAATTGTTGTTATAAACAAACGCTATCAGCAGCAGCAAAGCCGTGAGCAAGGCAAAGTTAAGTCCGCGGTGGGTGGGTAAAATAAACACCCGCCGTTGATTTAAGGTTATCGGCGTTACGATGGTTTTTTCGCCGCTAAAAAAACGGCTTAGTTGCAGGCGTTTTTTTAAGGACGGGATATTCAATGGATAGGCACTCTGGCTAAAATGGGCGCAACAATAGCGGCCGAATCATTATTGCCGGCCCTTAAGCGGTGGCCAGCGACAGCCGCCAATACGGCCTGGATGTCTTCGGGCAGCACCGCGTCACGCTGGTCCATAAACGCCCATGCTTTGGCCGCGTTAAGCAAAGCCAAGCCGGCCCTGGGTGAAAGGCCGCAATGGTAGTCTGATGAAGTCCGGGTAAACGTAATAATCGCCAGGCAATAATCAAGGACGGCATTGGATACATGCACTTGGGTGACGGCGTGTTGCATGTTCAGCAATTGTTCTGGCGGCAGCTTTACCGGCAATGACTCGATCAGGCTATGGCGGCTTTGGCCTTTGAGCAATAAGCGTTCAGCCTCATGGTTGGGGTAGCCGAGCTCAAGGCGCATCAGGAAACGGTCTAGCTGGGATTCGGGCAAGGGGAACGTGCCGATTTGATGGGACGGGTTTTGGGTGGCGATCACAAAAAATGGCCGGGGTAAGGGATAGGTTTTGCCTTCCACCGTCACATGGTGTTCTTCCATGGCTTCCAAAAGCGCACTTTGGGCTTTTGGGGTGGCCCGGTTGATTTCATCAGCCAACACCATTTGGTTAAAAACTGGGCCTGGATGGAATTTAAAAGACAGGTTTTTGGCATCAAAAATAGTGGCGCCGATAATGTCCGCAGGTAAAATGTCACTGGTAAATTGTATCCTCTGATAATTCAAACCCAGTAATTTTGCCAACGTATGCGCCAGTGTGGTTTTCCCTACACCGGGAATGTCTTCAATCAACAAATGGCCTCGGGCAAGTAAACAGCAAAGCGCCAGGCGGATTTTGTGGGACTTGCCAAGGATGATTTGATTGGCGGCATCTAACAGATGATGTGTGTCATTTTGCATAGGGGGTGTTAGGATGTGGTAAGTTTATGTTATCGGCTTAAGTATAGAGCAAAATAGACCATTTAAGAGTGCCACCATAAAAAGAAAAGGGCAATAAAAATATGAATGAATATACACAAGTCCGCAGCCAGTTAATGGCTATGTTGGAAGAGCTTAACCAGCGGCTGGACAGGATCACCAATAATGTCAGGCATGTTGACCACGCGCTGGAAAAAGACTTTGCTGAACAGGCAACACAAAATGAAAATGATGAGGTGATGGATTACTTGGGCAATTCGGCAAGGTTTGAAATTGAACAAATTAAGCTTGCCATTGCCAGAATAGACCAAGACGGCTATGGGGTTTGCCAACAGTGCGGCGAACCCATCGGTAAACAGCGCTTAATCGCGCTGCCTTATGTTGACCGTTGTATCCAATGTGCCAGCATAGCCGAACAAAAATCTTAGCGGAAAACCACCAAAATTTTTTCTACCACGAAACTTAAGCCGCTGGATATGTCCACAAAGCACTGGCAGATTAGAAGCAGGTCGCCCAAATCTAAATGAGAACAATACCATTTTGCAATGCCACAGGCTTTTTTCTGGCGTATAATTGGCCTTTTAGGATCAACGCGACTTAAATAGCCCGTCAGTGCCGAAGATTGCTGGCGCTAGGGACGTTATTACCTGTTCAACAATTCCTGAAAGGGTTGACGAACCATGCTGTAGGCTACAGGCCGCCGTTGCCATGGCCCCTATTCTTAGTCGGTAAACACATTTTGAACAATTGTTTTGAACGATAGCCTTTCAAGCAACAACAAACCATTGGAACTTTCATGCTCAGTATTAAAAATCTAACCGTCAACGTTAATGATAAACAAATCCTAAAAGGGATTAACTTGGAAATAAAACCCGGCGAAATCCACGCGATTATGGGGCCTAATGGGTCGGGTAAAAGTACCTTGTCACATATTTTGTCCGGCAAATCGGGTTACCAAGTCACGGGTGGCTCAGTGACTTATCAGGGTAAAGATTTATTGGCAATGCCGCCGGAAATCCGGGCGCGTGAAGGCGTATTTTTGGCTTTCCAGTATCCGGTGGAAATTCCGGGGGTGAGCAATATTTATTTGTTAAAAGCCGCGCTGAATTCTATTCGTAAACATCACGGGCAATCCGAAGTTGATGCGATGGATTTTTTGACCTTGGTCAAAGGCAAAGTGCGTTTGTTGGAAATGGATGAGAAATTCTTGTACCGCGCAGTGAACGAAGGCTTTTCTGGCGGCGAAAAGAAACGTAATGAAATCCTGCAAATGGCCATCCTTGAACCCAAGTTGTGCATACTGGATGAAACCGATTCAGGCTTGGATATTGATGCCTTAAAAATTGTCGCGGAAGGTGTAAATTCCTTACGTTCGCCAGAACGCTCTTTTGTGATGGTCACGCATTACCAGCGCTTGCTGGATTACATCAAACCGGATTTTGTGCATGTGCTGGCGCATGGGCAAATCGTCAAATCGGGCGGTGCGGAGCTGGCATTGGAATTGGAAGAAAAAGGCTATAGTTGGGTCGAGGCGGCATAATGACGACATCAGTTAGCCGTTATACGGCAGAATATCAAACGCTAGCGCCCACCCTGCCCGGGCACGATTTGCCGTGGTTGCAACAACTACGGCAACAAGCATTGGCAGAGTTTTCTGTACAGGGCTTCCCCTCGCCGCGTGCAGAAGAATGGCGTTATACCAATGTCTCGGCTATCGAGAAAAAACTGTTTGCACCGGTTGCTAAGCTAACGGGCGGCGCTATTGATAGGGAATGGTTAACGTCACAGCAATTGGCGGATGTGTGGTCGGTGGTGTTGGTGGATGGACATTTTTCAGCAGAATTATCGGTTTTGGCGGGTTTGCCGGATTCGGTGGTGGTCTTGGGTATGGCAGATGCGTTGGCAAAACAGCCGGACTGTCTGGAAGCCTACCTTAATAAAGGCGTCAATAACCAAGAACATGGCTTTATCGCTTTTAACACCGCTTGGTTCAGCGATGGTGTGTTATTGCATATTCCTGCCAAGCTAGCCTTAGAAAAGCCTGTGCAAATTTTGCATGTTGCGACCCATGCCGAGGCCTTGATTTCTACTCGGACGGTACTGATTGCCGATGACCATGCACAAGCCAGCGTCATTGAAACGTTTGTCGGTTTTGACAATGCCTATTTAACCGCCGCTGTCACCGAAGTGTTTGTTGGTGAAAATGCGGGTATTACGCTGACCAAGGTGCAGTGCGAATCAGCTAAAGCCTATCATTTTGGCGGCACTTACGTTAAGCAAGCGCGCGATGCCCGTTTTACCCACCATAATTTTGCGTTTGGTGGTTTGTTGGCGCGCTCGGATATCCATACCGATTTGGGGCTCGCCTCAGAATGCGAGCTCTTTGGCCTGTATTTGGGTGTCAACCGCCAACATATCGATAACCATACCCGCATTAACCACTTAAAGCCCCATGCAGTCAGCCGCGAGTTGTACAAAGGCGTGTTGGATGACCGGGCGAGAGGTGTGTTTCAAGGCCGTGTGATTGTCGCGTTGGATGCCCAACACACCGATTCGCAAATGAATAACCGTAATTTGCTGTTATCCAGCGATGCCGAAGCCGACACCAAACCGCAACTGGAAATTTATGCCGACGATGTGAAATGTGGGCATGGCGTTACGGTGGGACAGTTGGATGAAAAATCCATTTTTTATCTGCAATCGCGTTGCATAGATGAAGAAACTGCCCGTAATATGCTGACCTTTGCCTTTGCCAATGAAATGGTCGATAAGATCAAAATCAAAAGCCTGCATGACTTGGTATTGGAGCAGGTGTTGCTAAGGTTTCCACAGGAAGGGGTTGAGAAAAATTGGTTATAATGGCTTTAAGGCAAGCACATTAGCGCTTGCAGACTTATAAAATAGCCGCCATAGCCACTTGTATAGCTGGTAACTGCGATAAACTCAGTTTATCGCCTTGCCGTAAGGTCGATTTTTCGGCATAAACCTCGCCGTGCGGTTGCCGATAAACCTCAAGACATGGCTCATTGAGGTTAAGCAGCCAATATTCGGGTATGCCGTGTAAGGCATATAAGCGCAGTTTTTGGTTTTGGTCGTAGTATAGCGAGCTGTCTGCCACCTCAACCAGCAGCAACACATCGGCGGCAATCGGGTGTCGCGATGAATAAAAATCGGCGCGGGGTTTTAGCAGCATGAAATCCGGCTCAGGTTCGGACAGGTCGCCGAGTTGGAGGGGATTTTGTGCGTTAAGTAAGGCTTTATCGCCAACCAGTGGCGCAAAGTAATTAAGTAAGCGAATCAGATGACCCGCATGATTAAAACCGATTGGTGCCATCTCTAAAATTTCCCCGTTAATTAGCTCAAGCCGGCTTTCCGGCGGAAAGATGCCCGCCTCACCTAATCTGCGCCATTCATCAAGGTTGGTGAGGTGTTTTGTAGGATTTACAGTAGCCATAAGTGTTATCAAACCTAAATTAATAATATCCGAACTATAATGTGTCGCTAAGCATTAAGCAACACGCCCACATCTAAACAGACAAAACTATGACAAATTTCCCTGTAGAAAAAATTCGTGCTGATTTTCCCATACTTGCCGAAAAAATTCGCAACAAACCCTTGGTTTATTTGGATAATGCCGCGTCCTGCCAAAAACCGCAAGCGGTGATTGACAGTATCGTCGATGTGTACACCCACCATTACGCCAACGTGCATAGGGGCGTACATACCTTAAGTGTGCGTTCCACCGATTTGTTTGAAGGGGCGCGCAGCAAGGTCAAAAGATTTATCAATGCCGCCAGCGATAAGGAGATCATTTTTGTCAAAGGCGCGACTGAAGCCATCAACCTTGTTGCCCAAACTTATGGTAAAGCCAATATCAAGGCCGGGGATGAGATTATTATCACTGCGATGGAACACCATTCCAACATCGTGCCTTGGCAAATGTTGTGCGAACAAACAGGCGCAGTATTAAAAGTCGCCCCGATTAATTTACAGGGTGAATTGATTTTTAGTGAGTTTGAACAACTGCTCAATGACAAAACGCGGCTGGTGTCCGTTGTGCACATGTCCAATGCCTTAGGGACGATTAACCCCGTTAAGGACATCATTAATGCTGCCCATGCCAAAAATATCCCGGTTTTGTTGGATGGCGCACAGGCCATCCCGCATATCGCCATCGATGTGCAGGCTTTGGATTGTGATTTTTATGTGTTCTCAGGCCATAAGCTTTATGGGCCCACAGGCACAGGTGTGTTGTACGGCAAACAAGCCCTGTTGGAAGCGATGCCGCCTTACCAAGGCGGTGGCGATATGATCCGCAAAGTCACGTTCACCGAAACTGAATACAATGGCTTGCCTTATAAATTTGAGGCTGGCACACCCAATATTGCCGACGTTATCGGTTTAGGCGCGGCCATCGATTATTTGAATACCATCGGCATGGCTGCCATTGCCGCCTATGAAGCTGAACTGTTGGCTTATGCAACCGAACAAGCCCAACACATCAAAGGCTTGCGAATTATTGGCGAAGCCCAACACAAAGGCGCAATCCTGTCGTTTGTGCTGGACAAAATCCATCCGCACGATATAGGTACAATGTTGGACAGCCTAGGCATTGCCATACGCGCAGGCCACCATTGCGCGATGCCGGTGATGGATTTCTACCAAGTCCCGGCAACGGCTAGGGCTTCGTTTGCCATGTACAACACAAAAGCGGAAGTTGACGTGTTGATGAAGGGAATTCAAGATCTGATTGCGGTGTTTGGGTAAACCGAAGCTTGCTGGTAGGGGCTGTACTACAACGCCCCTACCCGCCAAAGTTATTGCACTTTTACCAGGAAAATGCCGCTCAAAAACTACTATCGCTATTTTTTTTGGGTATTCCTCGTTTTGCAAACCCGCCTTTTGGAAGATAAACAGACTAAAAGAGCCACCCTGCCCAAAAATCCCCGCATTGATATTGTCTAAATAAAGTTATAATTACTTTACCGCTTATCCAAAAAGAGATTCCTTATGCAACTATGTGGCTTTAACGTCGCCTTAGACCAACCTATATTTTTGATCGCAGGCCCTTGTGTGATTGAAAGTGAACAGCTGGCTTTAGATACGGCGGGCTTTTTAAAAGAATTGACCGCAGAACTCAACATGCCGTTTATTTACAAATCTTCGTTTGACAAAGCCAACCGTTCTTCGCATGAAACCTTTCGTGGTTTGGGCGTTGAACGCGGTTTAGAAATATTGGCCAAAGTCAAACAGCAAATTGGTGTGCCAGTTCTGACCGATGTCCATGAAGACACACCCTTAGCTGAAGTGGCATCGGTGGTTGATGTCATGCAAACCCCCGCGTTTTTGTGTCGGCAAACCAATTTTATTCAAGCCGTGGCCGCCCAAGGCATCCCCGTCAACATCAAAAAAGGCCAATTTTTGGCGCCGTGGGATATGGCGAATGTCGCCAAAAAAGCCAAAGCCACTGGTAATCAGCAAATCATGGTGTGCGAGCGCGGCGTATCGTTTGGCTACAACAATCTAGTGTCTGACATGCGTTCGTTGGCTGTGATGCGCGATACCGATTGCCCCGTAGTGTTTGATGCCACCCATTCCGTGCAATTGCCCGGCGGACAAGGCAGCTGTTCAGGCGGACAACGCGAATTTGTCCCCGTATTGGCGCGCGCTGCCGTCGCAGTAGGCGTGGCGGGCTTGTTTATGGAAACCCATCCCAACCCCGCAGAAGCCAAAAGCGATGGCCCGAACTCGTGGCCTTTGCACAGGATGCGTGAATTGCTGGAAACCTTAATGGTTTTAGACCAAGCCGTTAAAAGCCAGCCGTTGATTGAAACGACTTTGTAAATCGTACTAACGTAATTGTCATGCCCACCATCACTGATATCTCGCAACTGGATCTTAACGGCAGCTACAGCTACGCCGATTATTTGACATGGCAGTTTGATGGGGCGGTGGAGTTGCTTAAAGGCAAGATTTCCCTGATGTGTCCGGGGCCGAATGTCAAGCATCAACGCATTTCATGGCGGCTAAATGGGGTGTTGTATAATTATTTTAATCAAAAACCCTGTGCCGCTTTTACCGCGCCGTTTGATGTACGTTTATACGACCGCAGCAAATCGCTACTCGCCAACAAAGAAGTGTCGACTGTCGTACAACCCGACATCTGCGTGATTTGCGACTCCAGCAAATTGGATGAGCAAGGCTGCAACGGCGCACCCGATTGGATTATTGAAATCTTATCGAAAAGCACCGCCAAAAAAGACTTGCAAACTAAACACGCACTCTATGCCGAAAGCGGTGTAAAAGAGTATTGGTTGGTATTCCCTTATGAAGAGGTGATTAACCAATTTGTGTTGTCTGATGAAACTGGACACTACCAGCTGATCAAAAATTACGCGGGTGATGATGTGGCGATACCCCATTTATTTCCTGATTTGGCGATTGATTTGGAGGAATTGTTTAAAGACGTTTGATTAATCCTGCATTTAGGATGACGTTTGATACAGTTTAATATTTTCCTTTATCCTAAAATCAACTTTGATTTTCAACTTATATGCAACACACCGTTGCCTTATTATTAACCTTCGGAGTAATACCACAACATGAGTAAAATTGTAGATATTAAAGCAAGAGAAATTTTAGATTCACGCGGCAACCCCACCGTGGAAGCCGATGTGGTTTTAGCATCGGGTGTGGTGGCGAGCGCGATGGTGCCCTCCGGCGCATCAACTGGCGAGCGCGAAGCGATAGAATTGCGTGACGGTGACAAAGGCCGTTATTTGGGCAAAGGCGTGTTGAACGCGGTTAAAAACGTCACTTCTGAAATTCGTGACGCAATTATCGGTTTGGATGTCAACGACCAAGCGGCAATAGACAACGCGATGATTGCGTTGGATGGCACCGACACCAAAGCCCGCTTAGGCGCCAACGCGATGTTGGCGGTGTCTATGGCAGCGGCCCATGCAGCGGCCAAACACGCGGGGCTACCGTTGTACCGCCACTTGAACGCATCAGGTGAGTTCATCTTGCCTGTGCCGATGATGAACATCATCAACGGCGGTTCACACGCCGATAACAGCGTAGAGCTGCAAGAATTCATGATTCTGCCTGTCGGCGCCCCAAGCTTCCGCGAAGCCATCCGTTATGGCGCAGAAGTGTTCCATAACTTAAGCAAAGTCTTAAAATCCAAAGGTTTGGCAACAACTGTTGGCGACGAAGGCGGTTTTGCACCCAACTTGTCCTCTAACGAAGAAGCCATCAGCGTTATTTTACAAGCGATAGAACAAGCGGGTTACAAGCCGGGCGTGGACATCTACTTAGGTTTGGATGCTGCTGCGTCTGAATATTACAGCGACGGCATTTACAACTTGGCCTCTGAAGGCAAAACATACAGTTCAGCGGCAATGGCAGATTTCTTTGTCGATTGGGTAGACCGTTACCCCATTATCAGCATTGAAGACGGCTTTGACGAAAACGATTGGGATGGCTGGAAATTATTGACCGAAAAATTGGGCAACCGTATCCAATTGGTCGGTGATGATTTGTTCGTGACCAACCCTGCCATTTTGGCAAAAGGCATAGAACGCAATATTGCCAACTCGATCCTGATTAAAGTCAACCAAATCGGCACTTTAACCGAAACTTTGGCGGCTATCGACATGGCGCACAAAGCCGGTTATTCCGCCGTGGTTTCACACCGTTCAGGCGAAACCGAAGACGTGACCATTGCTGACTTGGCGGTTGCCACAGGCACAGGCCAAATCAAAACCGGTTCGTTAAGCCGTTCTGACCGTGTTGCCAAATACAACCGTTTGATGAAAATCGAGGAAGAATTGGGTAGCTTGGCTAAATACGCAGGCCGCAGCGCGTTTAGAATGCTTTAATTGATTTGGGCATAAAGGCGCAAGCACCGCTTGCGCCTTTAGTCTTGGTTTTTATTATGACTATGAAAGTTCTGCTTGCAGTTAGTATCCTATTGGTTGGCCTGCTCCAATACCGCTTATGGCATGGTGATGGGAGTGTTGAAGAAATTAAAGCGTACCAACAACGGCTTAATGAGCTTAACGGACAAGTGGAAGAAAAAAAAGAGCGCAATGAAGCGCTATACGCCGAAGTGGAAGATTTAAGGAAAGGCCAGGACGCTTTGGAAGAGCGGGCCAGGGATGAACTTGGTATGGTGAGGGAAGGGGAGACATTTTTTCAGGTGCTTGAAAAATAGGGCGGGTAAACTTGCACAATCCAGCGAAAAGCCATCTTGCAACAACAGTAAAGCCTATCTCCCTATTGTTATTGATTGTATTTTCAGTATTGGGCTTGTGGGCCTTTTGGTTCGAGCCATCACGATTTATCACCACCCAAACCACCATCAAACTACCATTATGGCCATCAAGCTGTGATGGGCTAAAAATTGTTGTGCTTGCTGATTTACATGTCGGCTCCCCCCATAACCATTTGGACAATTTGGTCAAAGTTGTCGAAGCCACCAACGCGCTACACCCTGATTTAATTTTATTGGCGGGTGATTACGTGATTCATGAAGTGGTAGGAGGCTCATTTGTCAGGCCGGAGCCCATCGCCCGCGAACTGAAAAAATTATCGGCAAAATTAGGCGTTTATGCGGTGCTAGGCAATCATGATTGGTGGTATAGCGCGGCTAGCGTAAAATCGGCGTTCCATGATAATGGTATTCGTTTGTTAGAAAATGATTCCTTACACTTACAAAGCGGTACTTGTGATTTTTGGCTTGCAGGCATCGGTGATTTTTGGGGTGGCCATTACGATACCAAGCGGGCAATGCAGGCTATTCCAAATGCCGCAACGGTTATTGCCTTCACTCATAACCCGGATATTTTTTACGAATTGCCCGAAGATATCGCCATTACCTTTGCGGGCCATACGCATGGCGGACAAGTAAGTTTACCTTTATTGGGCCGATTAATAGTGCCTTCGAGGTATGGGGAAAAGTTTGCCATAGGAACGATCACTGAGGGCGGGCGTACGATGTTTGTCACTACGGGGATAGGCACCAGCATTTTGCCTGTGAGGTTTAGGGTCCCTCCAGAAATAGCGGTCGTTGTGCTGGGTGCGAAAAACTAATCCCCCAAGCGCTAGTCGGCAAAGAAGACTATAATTCCTTATCAAAATAACAAACAGCATCCGAAAATGAGGGGGCGATTATGAATATTTTAGCGGCACGTAGCGAAGCTTTTCATCTGTTTAATAACCTTTTGACTGACCTTCGGGGTAAACGGGCCTTGCTTTACTTGTTAGTCCTGGCATTTGCAGTGTCTATAGCGGCAGGTTTTTTGCTTTATATGCTGGATCCCAATATTCCCTCACTCATTGATGGGATATGGTCTGCATGGGTCACTATGACCCATGTGGGGTTTGGCGATGTGGTCCCCACCTCTTTTTTGGGGCGCTTGCTTTCGGCTACGTTGATTTTGTTCGGCTTGGCGGTATTTTCATTGTTCACCGCCCTGTTGTCAGTGACGCTGATTGGCAAAAACATGGATACTTGGGGTAGTGATGTGCAACTGATCGAGCAACAAACCAGCCGCATCGAAACAGAAGAGAGCCAAATTCTCCGTGAACTGGCAAGGCTGCATGAACGTATGTCGGCGTTGGAAATGCAATTGTCTTCGTTAGCCAACAATGAACGCCAATAGCCGGCTAGGTTTTTTTATTCCGTTGGCCAACCAGCCAGCTGGACTACCCCAGTAGCTTTATTTTATTTATGACCCCAACAACTAAATTCTGGGCCGTTGTCCCTGCTGCCGGTGTCGGTAAGCGCATGAATGCCGACCGCCCCAAACAATACCTTGAACTTGCCGGAAAAACGGTTATTGAACATACCTTATTGCGCTTATTAAGTGCCGAGGTTTTTGCGGCCATTGCTGTTGCCATTTCTTCAGAAGACCCTTATTGGCCTGAGCTTGAAGTGTCCAGCCATCATCAAGTCATCACTGCCCCAGGGGGCAAGGAACGGGCCGATTCCGTACTTTCTGCACTCAGCGCTATACGGGATGTGGCCGCCGATGAGGATTGGGTGTTGGTGCATGATGCCGCGCGGCCTTGTCTTACCGCTGCGGATATACATCTTCTTATCAATACCTTGGTCAACGATGAAGTGGGCGGCATTTTGGCCTTATCTTCCCACGACACCTTAAAAAACGTGCAAGGCCAGACCATTCTTGGCACCTTGGATCGTAGCCATATCTGGCGGGCGCTTACCCCACAAATGTTCCGCTATGGCATGTTAAAAAATGCCCTTGAATCTGGGCAAGGAAACCTCGCCATCACCGATGAGGCCAGCGCTTTGGAAATACAGGGCTTGCAACCAAAAATCGTCGAAGGTCGCCCGGACAATATTAAAATCACCCGGCCTGAAGACTTGGCATTAGCGCAATTTTATATGGGGCAGCAACATGATTAGAGTAGGGCAAGGCTATGACGTACACCGTTTTAACGAGGGCAACTCGATTATTTTAGGGGGTGTCAGCATTGATTATGAACGAGGTTTGGAAGCGCATTCCGATGGCGACGTGGTGTTGCATGCGCTGTGTGACGCATTGCTGGGCGCGGCGGCTTTAGGTGATATAGGCAAGCATTTCCCCGACACCGACCCTAACTTTAAAGGTGCGGACAGCCGGGTGTTATTGCGGCATGTTTACCAGATTGTCCAAGATTTGGGTTATCGGCTGGTCAATGCCGACATGACAATTATTGCCCAAGCCCCAAAAATGGCGCCACATATAGCGGCTATGTGCCAAAATATTGCCGAAGACTTAAATGTCGCGGTTGATGCCATTAATGTCAAAGCCACCACCACGGAAAAACTGGGGTTTGAAGGCCGCAAAGAAGGCATTGCGGTGCAGGCCATCGTCCTGATCGAAAAATAGCCACTTAAAAATCCAGTGGGCGTGGCAAAAACTGCGGCCTCCCTAAATCTTGCCAACGTGGCCTTTATGCAATCCTACGAAATCCCCGATTGGCCTTATGTTTATGGGCAACCCAGCGGCGTTGGTAAAATCCGCAGTGTCCCAGAAGATTTTATCGTCATCGAAAATCTTGCCTTTGAACCATCAGGATCAGGGGAGCACACGTTTTTGCTGATAGAAAAAATTGGCGAAAACACGGATTATGTCGCCCGGCAATTGTCGCGGTTCGCTAATGTCAGGCAACGCGATGTCAGTTATGCGGGTTTAAAAGATCGCCATGCCGTTACCCGCCAATGGTTTAGCGTGTGGCTGCCCGGCAAAGAAGATCCTGATTGGGCGGCATTTGCAACAGACAGCATAAAAGTGCTATATACGGTGCGCCATGCCCGAAAATTAAAGCGCGGGGTGTTGTCCGGCAATCGTTTTAAACTGCGCATCCGTGATTGGCAAGGCGACCAAGCTAAAACCCTGCAACAACTGGAAGCTATAAAAGTTGGCGGCATAGCCAATTATTACGGCCCGCAACGGTTTGGCAATGAAGGCCAAAATGTCAACAAGGCGCTGGCCATGTTTCAAGGCAAAAAAGTGGGGCGTGAACAACGTAGCCTCTATTTGTCGGCGGCCCGCTCGTTTCTTTTCAACCAAGTGTTGGCTTGCCGCATAAGACAAAACCAGTGGGACCAAGCGCTAGCGGGTGACACTTATCTGTTTGACCAATCGCATAGTTGTTTCAATTCGCTGTTGCCAGATGCTGATGTCCTCAGGCGGCTGGCAGACCACACTATCCATCCTAGCGGTGTGTTGTGGGGCAAGGGCCAGTCCAGCGTATCGGCAGATGCTTTGGCGCTTGAGCAAGCGGTTATCGATACGTACCCAGATCTGGCCCAAGGTTTGGTTGCCAGCGGTCTTGAGCTTGACCGGCGGGCTTTGCGGGTCAATGTGCCAGATTTACACTGGCAGTTTATTGACGCCAATACCTTGATGCTGGAATTTACCTTGCCTGCCGGAAGTTATGCTACGTCCGTATTGCGGGAGATTATTGGGGATAGCTAATCGCTGTATGTTTCAACGCCTTCGCCGTTGCACGGTTTGTGGGTCAACGGTAATCTGGCGATAAATCTCCACCCTATCCCCCTCTTTAGCTGCCGTATCCAAGGCGGCAATTTTGCCAAATATACCGACTTTTTGGTTGGCCAAATTAATTTCAGGAAATGTCTTTAACAAGCCGGACAGTCCGATTATTTCCTCAATGGTGCTGCTGTCAGGCACTTCCAGCCGCATCCACAATTGCCTGTCGAATTCCGCGTAACAAACCCCAACATTCATAAGACTGCTCCAGAAGTTATTCAGCCACTACTGCGCCTGATGGCACAGTGCGGGTATTTCTTTGCACAAGTTTTTGGTCTATGAGACGCTTCCCAACGATCAAAAACGCCAACATAATAAACCCGCCCGGCGGTAAAGCCATCAGTAAAAATCCTTTGTAATTGGGGATAACCGTCACTTCCAAAAACTTAAACGAATCGCCCAACAACAAGGAGGCGTTGGCAAATAGGGTGCCAGCAGAACTAATCTCCCTTAGCGCACCCAGTGCTACCAATACCAAAGTAAAGCCCAAACCCATCATCAGGCCATCCCATAAAGCATCCCTGACTGGCTGCTTGGAGGCAAAGGCTTCAGCCCTGCCCAACAAGGCGCAGTTGGTGACTATCAGGGCAATGAACAAGCCCAAGACTTTGTATAGTTCATGCGCCCACGCATTCATTAAAATATCAACTAAGGTGACCAATGCGGCAATCAGTAGCACAAAAATGGGGATGCGGATTTCACTGGGGATTAAATGCCGCGCAACGGAGATAAGGCCATTGGAGGCGATAATGACCACCAAAGTGGCCAAGCCCATGCCCAAACCATTGGTGGCTGTGCCGGTGACTGCCAGCAAAGGGCACAGTGCCAAATTTTGCCCGAAAACGATGTTATTGTTCCAAATACCGTCAACTGCGATTTTACGGTAGGTTTCTGATAAGATCATGGCGACTTCCTCAAGGGTTAATGAGCTGCGCTTGGTGCGCCTTAAACAATTGTAGGCCGCGGTAAGTTGCTTGCACCGACTTCCTCGGGGTTATGGTGGCACCGCTAAATTGATCAAACACGCCGCCATCTTTTTTTACCGCCCATTGTGCTTGGGTCAGGTTATCCAAAGAACGGCCCACAAAACTTAAAATCCAATCTGATTTTGCCACCTCAATTTTATCCCCCAACCCCGGGGTTTCTTTATGGCTGAGGACGCGCACCCCTAACAGAGTGCCGTCGCGGTCTATGCCCATAATCATGTTGATAGCGCCTGAATAGCCATCTGGCGCAACAAACTTAAAACAAACCGCAGTCACTTTGCCGGATTTTTTGGCCAAATAAACGGTTGTTTCATCCGCCCCCAAATTGTAGTCAGCGGAGGGGATAGTGACGGTGTCCAGAAGCATGTCATTATCATGGAGATCATTAGGGACAACTTCTTCCAGCGATTTGGCCAAATCCTCATTTAGCCGTTGCAAAATCGTGCTTTCGGTACTGCAATTGGTGACACCCAGCAAAACGCTGGCCAGCAAAGCAAAACCTGCTAACACGCCGGTCTGAAATTCCAAGGTAGGCCGTAGCCGGGCCAAATTCGATGGCTCTAGCCAAACCTTTAAAAAGGCTTTAACAAGGGCGATTTTTTCTTGCCAGTGCGAAAAGTTAGTCGGGTCAAATTTCATGGCTTAGGCTCAAGGGATTATTTGGGAATTTCAAGGGGTTTTCCTTGACGGTCACGTCCATAGATTCTGGGGCGTATGTAATAATCGATTAGGGGCGTTGCTGCATTCATCAACAATCCCGCAAACCCCGAGCCTTCGGGATAAGCCCCCCATGTCCGTATGACAAAAATCAACAGACCGCAACCACCGCCAAAAACTAGCTGGCCGAGTTTGGTGTTGGGTGAGGTGACATAATCCGTGGCGATGAAAAATGCCACGCACATTAAGCCGCCTGAGCTTAAATGCAGCAATGGGCTGACATAATGCTGGCTGTCTATGGCATGGAAGCCAGCCGCCAACAAGGCCACTGTCAGCAATAATGAGCCGGGAATATACCAGTCAATGATGCCTTGTTTGATTAACCAAATGCCGCCGATAAGCAATAATAAAGTTGAGGTTTCCCCCAAACTGCCGCGTGTCCAGCCGATAAAGTTTAAAAAGCCGGAATAATCTTTTAATATCTCGGACAACAGGTGGTTTTGCGAAAATTCGGTTTTAATATAGCCTAGCGTTGTTGCCCCGGTAGCCGCATCAAAACTAGCCATGCCTTCAAAGGTGATTCGCCAACTATCGACCAAGCCAGGCGATTGGGAAAAAAACAAAGGCGATACATCTATCCAGCTGGTCATTTCTATCGGGAAGGAAATCAGCAATGCCACCCTTGCCAACATCGCAGGGTTGAACAAGTTCTGCCCCAAGCCGCCATAGACTTGTTTGCCTAAAATGATGGCCAACCCTGCGCCGACCACACCTATCCACCACGGAGCCCAAGGCGGCAAAGTCATGGCCAATAACCAGCCAGTCAATAGCGCCGAACCGTCCATCAGCACGGGCTTGGCGGGTTTGCCTTTCAAGCGTATGCAAAAGGCTTCAAAAAATAGTGCGGATGCCACCGTAATGACAAACAGATTCAAGGCGGGCCAGCCGAAGCACCAAAGCCCAAATGCAGTGGCGGGCACCAGTGCCAAAACGACTTGCCACATAATATGGTTGACCGTTACCTTAGCGCCAATATGTGCCCCACTTGTCGGTTTTTTATGGACAATCATGCTGACACCTCCTGTTCTGCTTTTAGGCGCTCCCGCTCCAGTTTAGCCGCTATTCGGGCTTGCTCTTCTTCAAGTTGCTGTTGGGCAATGCGTTCCATACGGGCATTACGGGCATCAATCAAGCGCTTGGTTTGTTCCGATTTGTGCTGGGCTTGCTGCCTGGCCGCCACTTCACCTGAGGCATATTTAAAATATTGCACCAAGGGGATATTAGACGGGCAAATAAAAGAGCAGCAACCACAACTGATGCAATCTTTTAAACCCAAATCTACAGCAGCATCCAGTTGGTTGATCCGGATGTTGTTCGCCATGTCCAGCGGCCGCAAACCCGCCGGGCAAACGCTGACACAGCGGGCGCAACGGATGCAGGCTTGTTCATCGGTATTTTTCAGTTCATCTTGGGTTAGCGCCAAAATGCCGCTAGTGGCTTTGACGGTGGGTAAGCCAGTATGTGGTAACGCATCACCCATCATAGGCCCGCCCATAATAATGCGCGCGGTATTTTCTGCATCGACTTGGCAAAAGGCGAACAACTCAGCGATTAATGTGCCCAGAGGTACTTCCACATTCATCGGACGGTTTACTGCCCCGCCTGAGACAGTGATAACGCGGGCCACCAAAGGCTGGCCGTACCGAATTGCCTTGTGCACGGCATGGGCTGTGCCGACATTGTGGATGGTCACGCCGATTTCTGACGAACGGCAACCCACGGGCACTTCCCTGCCCGTCACAAAACGGATTAATTGGCGATCCCAACCCATGGGATAACGGGTGGGAATTTGCATCACTTTAATCTGGGGATACGGTAAAGCCGCCGTTTGCATTGCCTTAAAAGCAAGGGGCTTATTATCTTCTATCGCCACCACGGCATTTTTAGTGTCCATGCCATGTAGCATGATGCGGACGCCATCAATAATCTGTTCAGCCCGTTCTTGCATCAAGCGGTCATCACAACTTAAATAAGGTTCACATTCCGCACCATTAATGATCAAAATGTCGATGTGGTTTTCACGCCCCATATTGAGCTTAACTGCGGTAGGAAAAGTCGCCCCACCTAAGCCCACAATGCCCGCCGCACCTACCCGCAAACTGATGTCTTCTGGGGGTAGTTGGAATGGGTCGGTAATCGTCTGGGTGTCTATCCATTCGTCTTTGCCATCGGTTTCCAGCACAATCATGCGGATAGGCAAGGCCGAGGGATGTGGGGCCGGATAGTCGTTCACATCTAGGATAATGCCGGAACTGGGTGCATGGACAGGTGCTGAAATCAGCCCTTGGCTATAAGCCAGCAACTGGCCCTTAAGCACTTTGTCACCGACGCGGATCAACGGTTCGGCCGGTTTTCCCACATGTTGCTGCAAAGGGATATACAATTTTTCCGGCAACGGAAAGGTATACACTATCGGCTGTGTGGCAGTTGCGGCCTTGTGCCCCTCCGCATGGATACCGCCTTGGATACGCGGTTTAGAGAAAAAACTTAACATAAGGAGTTACTCATTTCGGGCAAAACAGGCTTGGCCCAACGCCAGTTACGCAAAGTGACTTCAATGGGGTGCATTTGCAAACATTCGGTCGGGCATACGTCCACACATTTTTTGCAACCTATGCAGGCATCAGCCACCACCGCATGGATCTGCTTAGGTGCGCCAACAATGGCATCGGTGGGGCAGACTTTAAAACAACGGGTACAGCCAGTACAGGTTGCTTCACTGACCCTGGCAACTAATAGCTCGGGCTCCTTGACCTCGGTCAAATCCAAATCCAAACCCAATAAGGCAGCGATTTGTTCAGCGAGGGCGCTGCCGCCTGGCGGGCACATCGTCGCAGCGGCCTTACCTTCGGCCAAAGCTTCGGCGGCTGGACGACAACCCGGAAAACCGCATTGCCCACATTGCGAACCCGGTAACAACGCCTCTAGCTCATCGACTATCGGGCTGCTTTCGACCTTTAAATATTTGGCCGCTATGCCCAGCAATAAGCCCAAAAATAAGCCCAACAAGGTCAAACTGATAATCGCGGATAACACATACATGGCTGTCTTCCTGTTACATTTTGCTGTTAAGGCCGGCAAAACCCATAAATGCCAGCGATAAAATACCCGCCGTAATAAAGGCAATCGGCGTCCCTGCAAACAAGGCCGGAACCGCCATCAACGCCAAGCGCTCACGTAAGCCGGCAAACAAAACCATTACCAAGGTAAAACCCACTGCCGAACCAAAACCAAAAATCATGCTATCCATAAAACCATATTGTTCTTGGACATTTAATAAGGCCACACCCAAAACGGCGCAATTGGTGGTGATGAGCGGCAAAAATATCCCCAGAATTTGGTAAAGGACGGGGCTGGTTTTATGCACTACCATTTCAGTGAACTGCACCACAGCCGCAATGACTAAAATAAAAGCCAAAATGCGTAAGAACTGGATATGAAAAGGGGCTAGAATGAAGTGCTCCAGCAGCCAACTGGTCATTGCCGCCAATGTCAATACGAAAGTGGTCGCCAAACCCATGCTTAACGCTGAATCGAGTTTCTTGGATACACCCATAAACGGGCATAGCCCCAAAAACTTAACCAAGACCACGTTATTGACCAGGGCCGTGCCTAATAAAAGTAATAGATATTCGCTCACTGTTTTTTCCAGGCTGTTTTAAGGACTTTCAAAATCACTAAAGCAGCAATTATGCCAATTTTAAAATTGCTAGGCATTACGGGGGCTCAAGCAAAATTCTGCGGCCCAAACCTGTTGTAAGTGATACATACTGACATCCAGCAAAATGGCTGTGTCGTAAACCTTACAAGATAATAGGCGCCCTAAGACGGCTTACCCCTCTTATTTGCCACGGGTTAAGGTTAGACATTGCTTAGTTGCATCTGGCAGAATATTTGCTAGTTAGTTTGGTAGACATCATTTACACCTGCCCCCTCACTTATGAAAAAAACTTCATTACACTTTTTACAGTCGCATACTAACCTCGCGAACGTTATTGATGAAATGGCTCCTGATTTATTTGGGGAAGGGTTCAACAAAATACCTTACAACTTGTTTGTTGAAGCGGTTGAGCAAGTGCCAATAGCCATATCAATCACCGACAAAAAGGCCAATATCCTTTACGTCAATGAAGCCTTTTCCAAGGTCACAGGCTACCAGCCTGCTGATATATTGGGTGAGAACGAATCCATCTTATCGGATAAACGCACCCCGCGATCCGTTTACTACGATTTGTGGTACACCATAAGTGCAAAAAAGATATGGCATGGCAAATTGTGCAATCGCCATAAGTCGGGACAACGCTATCTGTCAGAGCTGACAATAGCCCCTATGCTCAATGACCAAGGCGCAATCACCCATTACATCGGTATGCACAGGGATATTACCCAGGCCTATGAGTCTGAAAAAAGGGTTATTAACCAAAAACTGCTGATTGAATCGGTTATCAATTCCTCGCCTATTGCCATGGTCGTTATTGATGACAAAGATAGGGTTATTTTAGATAACCACAACTATAAAGCCTTGGTCAGTGATTTGGATAGGGGGGAGCCTGCAGGCTATTTTTTGCAGCTATTGCGCGATGAAATGGGCCCTTTATGGCAACTTACCCAAGAGAACGGTCAGGGTTTTAACAACCGGGAGTTCAAATTAGAAGGTAAGGGCAGACGGAAAACCCGCTGGTTTTCCTGTGCGGGCAACTGGTTTGTTGAGAACGAAGTTAATGCCGACGCTTTTTTTGAGAACACTTCCAAACAGTACCTCATCCTGACTATAACCGACATCACCCGGCAACGCAGGCAGATGGAGGAACTCCATATCCAGTCATTAAAAACCACGATGGCTGAAGACGAACGGGTGCGCAGCATCCGGGAAACCTTGCTGGGTGCCATGCACCAAATCCAAATGCCAATGAACCAAATTAGGGCGGCCGAGCAATTATTGAAGCACAAAGGCGAAGCACAACACACAGGCCTGCTGGATAGTTTGCAACAAATCCAGCAATCAGGGGAAGCCGCAATAAGCACCATGCAAAACTGCATTCCTGAGATACTGCAAACAGCGGTTATTCCCGTCAACCTAAACCAATTGCTGCACGAAGTGCTATTGCTCAGCGAACAAAAATTATTAAGTTTAGACATTGAAGTGCATTGGTGCCCGCTACCCGAATTGCCGACCATGCTGGGCTCAGAAAATCGCTTGCGCATTTTATTTAAGCAATTGATAGACAATGCCATTGATGCGCTAAGCACCAATGAGAGTGGTGAACAGCGGCTTAAAATAGCCACCGAAACAGATTCCGAATTGGTCTATGTTTGTATTGAGGATAGCGGCCCTGGCATCCCGCTGGAAAAACGCGCCAAAGTGTTTGAGCCTTTTTACACCACACGCCCCATGGGCGGCAACCAAGCTGGCATGGGCCTGGTTATGGCCAAGGAGATTATTAACCAGCACCAAGGTTTTATTGAAATAGACCCTGATTACGATCAGGGTTGCCGGGTAAAAATAAGCTTTCCATTGCACAAGCAGACCGCTAAAAGGGGAATCTAATGCCTGAGCGAATCCAACTCATCGAAGCCGAACTGGATACTTTGTACCTCATCAGCCAAGTGTTAAACAGCACCCATGATCTGCACGCAAAACTACAGGCGGTTTTAGAGATACTGCATAAAAGGTCAGGTATGCGCTCAGGGATGATAACACTGCGTGAAATTGAAAGTAACAGCCTGATTGTCAGTGTCGTCCATACCAATGGCAACGGTACCGATAAATTGGCAGAACCGGTTAGATACCAACCCGGAGAAGGCTTGATGGGGGCCATCTTGGATGAAGGCAGCACCATTGTGGTTGAAAAAGTATCGGAAGAGCCGCGGTTTTTAGGTCGTCTGGGTCTCTATGACCCGGAATTGCCATTTATTGGTTCACCGATCCATATTGAAAAAGGCGACACCATTGGCGTGTTGGCCGCCCAACCTGACAGTAGCCAGTTTCTGGGCGAACGTGCCCGGTTTATGGAAATGATCGCCAATTTGATTGCGCAAAGCGTCAAAATGTTGCGGCTTATAGAGCGCAAACAGCGCCATTTGCAAAATGAACGCGACCAACTGAAGCAAGCGCTAATTAAAAACTACAGCTTTGAAAACATTATCGGCCACTCATCGCCCATGCTCAAGGTGTTTGACCTTATCCGCCAAGTGGCAAAATGGAATACTACGGTCTTGATACGGGGCGAGTCAGGTACTGGTAAGGAAGTTGTGGCCAATGCCATCCACTTTAATTCCGGTTGTGCCAGTGGGCCTTTTTTAAAGCTCAATTGTGCCGCCTTGCCCGACACCTTATTGGAATCAGAGTTGTTCGGCCATGAAAAAGGTGCGTTTAGCGGTGCCGTCAGCCAACGCAAAGGCCGCTTTGAACTTGCCGATAACGGCACTTTGTTCCTCGATGAAATTGGTGAGATTTCCGCATCATTTCAAGCCAAGCTGTTACGGGTTTTGCAAGAAGGTGAGTTTGAGCGGGTCGGTGGAACCAACACGATAAAAGTGAATGTGCGGATCATTGCCGCGACCAACCGCAACCTTGAAGAGGAAGTCACCGAAGGCAAGTTTAGGGAAGATTTATATTACCGGCTCAATGTCATGCCTATCCAAATGCCCACCCTGCGGGAGCGGACTGAGGATATTCCCCAGCTGGCGGAATTTTTGCTCGGCAGAATTTCAGCCCAGCAAGGTGGGCGGCCGCTGGAAATCAAAGAAAGCGCCATACGGATATTGATGAAACATGATTGGCCCGGCAATGTCAGGGAACTGGCCAACCGCTTGGAGCGTGCCGCCATCATGAGTCCTAATGGCATCATTGACCGCGATGTCATGGTTAGCACGGGACTGGAAGATGAAATCGGCGCAGGCATCAGCCATAAACCTGCAAAAGTGCCAGCAATCGATTTTAATGACGAAAACTTGGATGACCGTGAACGGGTAATTGCCGCCTTGGAGCAAAGCGGTTGGGTACAAGCCAAGGCCGCCCGTTTGTTGAATATGACCCCTAGGCAAATCGCCTACCGCATTATGACCTTGGACATTACCATGAAACAAATTTAACCCGCTGGAGCAACCATGACTATTTTATATGTACAACAGGATTATGCCGTTTTCGGTTTCGGGGAAACCCGGCAAGCTGCGATCGCTATGGCAGCACAATGGCTAAAAGATGGCACTGGCAAGCAAGGCTGCTCGGTCAGTTATGCCGAAAGCTTATTGGTAACATCGCCGTCCCCTGGACAAATGACCCTCTATGAAACGGCGGAAACCATCCCTGAAGAGGCTGAAAATTGGGGTGGGGAAGAGCTTTTGGACTGGTATTTTGACGTTGCCTAACCCGGTTCTTAGCCAGCCCATTCCATCATCCTAGCCAGCTCTTTAAGCCCCGCTACCCGGGGCATAATCCCGCGCTTTTGCCAACACCCCTAGCAACAACCTCCAGCTCGCATTGTGTTGTTGCTTTTAACACAGCCCGTAGCGTCCATGTCAGTTTTGCAACAGCCATTTTTGCAAAACCTACCTCAATCGTCCACTTACAAGCCCATCCCGCTCGTCATTAATATTAAAAATAACCATTAATTTCAATTAAATAAAAATATAAAGCTGTTTTGGTTGCTAAAACTTATTGTCATTGTTACCAAATTTGCCAGTTGGCAAGTGTTTTGCTTTAACCATTATAAAATCAAGGTAATCTAACGATAATGCTGCCTTTATATAATTTGCAACACGTCGACCATCGATAATTTTTTACTTACAACTCATCTGGAGAATCAAACAATGCTACTAGAAACATATCAAGACAAAGGCTTACTGACAGTCACTTTGGTGAATGGCCAAACTAGCGACCAAGGCATCTATGCGTACCGTGGCGATTTGGTGTTAAAAGAAGGTGCCCTGCGCGAAGGTTCGACTACTGACCGCAAACCACCCGAATCCCTATTGATCCATTCCGCACTAATCATAGAAAACGACAAAATTAAATTTCTTAACGGTCTGTTGCCAACGCTAGATCTGTTGCCTGTTTTGGTGGACAAATATAAAGCCGACATTGCCGCTGACTGTATCGCGTTACTTTATATCGAAAATATTTCCAAAAGGCTGCAAATTGAACTGGAAGGTGTGACTTATAAATTGCTTCCCTTCAAACAAGGGTTGGTTTGGAATGAGTTGCTGGAAGAGTTGTATATCGAAAAAAGTGAACTCAAAGGTAAATCCCCTGAAGATAAAGTGGCCATCGCTTACGAGGCTGCAAAATCTTATGATGCAAAAGCAACCCCAGCAACATTTGCTGAGGCGGAAACCTATACTTTTGTGGTTGTTAAAGAAGCCGCTGTCGGTGCGATTTAGCAATCACGCAACATTGTAGGAAATCGCACAAATGTAGGACGCCTTTTGCAAGTAGTGGTTATCCTTGGTGCGTTTCCCTACAATTTAAAGCGATTAAACATGATAACTGGTTGTTTAACAAATATATTTATTTATGGCACTGATAATGCTTATAAATTATTGTAACCCTTTTATCTTATGTTGCTCTCCTGTGGTTGGTACCTTTGGCGCCCTAATTTCTCGGCTAGGGCGCTTTTTTTTGCCAACTTATGTGCGGTTCGCCTGGTAGCAAGGTTGTTGGCAAGCGCAACCGTTGGAGGCTTAGCCGAAGCGAAGTCACATCATAAGCGTGTTGTCCGAACGGTTAAGCCAACAGCATTACTGTCAAGAGCCCACCTAATTTTTGATAAAAACCAGCTGATTATCCACCAGAATGGTAATTGAAAAGTAAAGATAACCCGTCCCTACCAGGAGAATAAAATGGAAGCCTTACCCCGTGAACTAGCCCTGCGCATAGCCTTGGCTTCGCGTATCTTACCCGGCATTGACATCCCTAGGCTACTTGGCATTTTACATGAGCGGGTAGGCTCACCCTTGGATGATGAAAAACTGAAAGCCATCACCGTCACCAATCTGAAAACCGGGCTAGGCAGCCTGGATGGCGAGGAAGATGGCGAGGACATTGGTATCGGCCTTGCCAATATAAAATTGGCCGTGCGTTATCTATGGGGCGATGAAGCCGAAGATGAAGATCTGCCGGAAATACTGCCTTATAAAGAGGGCGATATGCAGGACTCAATCCGCGTCGCCATCGGCTCAAACAGCGGCGCATTGATTAACGGGCACTTTGGCTCTTGTATCCGTTTCTTAGTTTATCAATTGACGCAGGATGATTATCGGTTGATTGACATACGTTCTACCATTGAAGCTGACAGCAGCGATGACAGGAACTTGTTCCGGGCAAACTTGATAAAAGACTGCCACGTCTTGTTTGTGCAATCTATTGGTGGGCCAGCGGCGGCCAAGGTGATACGTGCTGATATTTATCCGATCAAGATACCTGACGTTGCTGAGGCGACTGAGCACTTACAGGAATTCCAAAAAGTGTTTTTAGCGCCACCGCCATGGTTTGCCAAAGCCCTAGGCCGCTCGGCTGAGGAACGTGTGCGGTTTACCCATGATGAAGGCTGTTAGCCAATTGGCGCACCCGAGTTTAACAAACAAAGCCCAAAAGCAAGGGGCGCCCTATGTCGCCCCTTACTAACCCGCCGCTAAGTAAACCTTCACGTTAGTCTTCTATACCCAGCTCTTTTATTTTACGGGTCAGGGTGTTTCGTCCATAGCCCAACAAAATGGCTGCCTCATGACGCTTGCCGTGGGTATGGCTTAAGGCCGCCTTAATTAAAATCGCTTCAACGGCTGGAATGGTCTGTTTGGCAACTTCTGCGGACTTGGCCGTTAATTGCTGGTCTACCCAGCTTCTCAACATCGTTTCCCAGCCTGTTACAACCACTTCTTTTTCCGGTGAAGAACTCAGTAATTCAGGGGGTAGGTCATGCAAATGAATTTCCCTGCTTGATGCCATCACTGTCAACCAACGACAACTATTTTCCAATTGCCGGACATTACCCGGCCACTCTAGCGTACTGAGAAATGCTTCCGCTTCAGGCCGAAGGATTTTCATTTCCACGCCAAGTTCAGAAGCGGCCTGTTGTAAGAAATGGCGCAGGAGCAAAGGAATGTCTTGCTTGCGCTCGCGCAAGGCCGGAATGTGGATACGGATCACGTTTAAGCGATGGAACAAATCCTCCCTAAAACGGCCTTGGTTTACCAAGGTTTCAAGATCCTGATGCGTTGCGGCAATAATCCGCACATCAACTTTGACAGCCAAGTGCGCCCCAACCGGATAAAACTCGCCATCAGCCAACACCCGCAGCAATCGGGTTTGCAATTCTGCAGGCATGTCCCCGATTTCATCAAGAAACAATGTGCCGCCATTGGCTTGTTCAAAGCGTCCTGCACGGCGTGTTTGTGCGCCGGTAAAAGCACCTTTTTCATGACCGAACAGTTCGGATTCCATCAGGTCTTTTGGGATGGCCGCCATGTTCAATGCAATGAACGGGTTTTTAGCCCTTGGGCTGTGCCGATGTAGGGCTTTAGCCACCAATTCCTTGCCTGTCCCGGACTCACCATTGATAAGCACAGTGATGTGTGATCGCGCCAACCGACCTATGGCCCTAAAAACCTCTTGCATTGCCGGTGCTTCACCAATAATTTCTGGTGTCGGCTCAAGCGTTGTAGAAGCCGCGCGGTGGGCGTCATCTTGCTGTTGCCGCCCATGGATACAAGCCCGTTGCGCCAAATTGACAACTTCTTTAATATCAAACGGTTTAGGCAAATACTCAAAAGCCCCACCATGGAATGCCGAAACAGCACTTTCCAAATCAGAGTGTGCGGTCATAACAATGACAGGCAAGGCGGGGTGGCTGCGTTGAACCCTGTCCAACAGCTCCAAGCCGTCCATTCCAGGCATCCGTATATCTGTTATCAGGGCATCCGGTAAGCCATCTTGTAGTGCCACCAACAGTTCCTTGCCGGTGGAGAAGCTGCGTGTAATAATTCCGGCCTTTTGCAAAGCCTTTTCAACCACCCAGCGTATAGATTTGTCGTCATCAACGACCCAAACCGTATCGGACTTAGTCATTGCCAGTCTCCATAGGTAAAAATATTGAAAATACCGTTTTCCCCGGTTCACTATTGCATTCGATCAAGCCATTGTGCTGATTAATCAGCGCTTGGGCAATCGACAAACCTAGCCCAGTGCCTTCAGCCCTGCCGGTAATCATCGGGTAAAATATCTGGCTCATCATGTTGGCATCAATGCCTGGCCCGCTGTCAATAATGTCGCATTTGACCGCCAATTTATACCGTTTGCGTCCTACACTCATGTGCCGATGGATGCGGGTTTTAAATATAATGGGGCCTTTTCCTTCCATTGCTTGCACGGCATTTCTGGCGATATTCAAAATGGCTTGGATCAGTTGGTCTTTATCCGCATAAATATCAGGGATACTGGGGTCGTAGTCATTTTTGATGGTGATGCTGCCGCTGGATTCGGCTTGGACCAACTGCCTTACCCGTTCCAAGACTTCATGGATGTTAAGTGCCTTTTTGTTCGGCAACTTGTTAGGCCCCAGCATTTTGTCCATCAAGCCTTGTAGACGATCTGACTCGGCGATAATAATTTGGGTGTATTCTTTAAGCTCTGGATCCTCCAGCTCCAAATCCAATAGCTGTGCAGCACCCCGTAAGCCACCTAAAGGATTTTTTATTTCATGGGCCAATCCCCTAACCAATAACCTTGCCGTATTTTGCTGCGTTAGTAATTGCTCTTCCTTGGAGATGCGCAAATGGTTATCGACCTGTTGCAGTTCAACTAATATTTCATTGACTTGTTCATCAACTAACAAAGGGGTCGCACTAAAATTTATGGTGACGTTGTGGGTCATGCGGCTTAGTATTAAGGCACGGTCAACCAATGGTTCCGCCATCGCTAAAGATTGTTTTAAATTAACCAATAAGGCGGGGTCAGATGACTTGAACAATTCATCTGCACTATGCCCAACCAAATGATGTGAGCTGTCAGCCAACAAAATCTCGCCTGTCGTGTTAATAAAGGTGAGTATTAATTCACGGTCAAATAATAAAATGGCGGTATTTAGATGGTCCAGGATACGTTTATACATAATTTGTTAATCAGACACTTGATTGCTTTGTATAAGATAAAGCAATTTACAGGCCAGAACCCATGAGGCATGGGGCAAAGTTTATCAAGCCGCATTTTATTGCCTATATCCAAAAATGCTTGCACCATAATAGGCTGGCTAATGGGGCTGAACTGGCTGGATTAAAGTTAGCAAGATAAAAATGGTTATATTTTGGGGGTAAGCCATGAAACGTCGGGGTTACCGACCCACAGCGGCGTGATAGCTGGACGAGGAATGGCGATGTTTTGCAGGCTTAATCCACCGAGGCGGCTTGTTGCCCGAATGACGCACTGGCTTTAATTTTTGTGATAGACCTTAAGTACCCATTCATAAAACCACGCTGGCCTAAATAGCACGACCCAAATTAGCACTATTGGGGTGACAGGAATTGGGCCGACCTCAATGATTGTAATAATCAAAAGAAAGAAAAATGAGAGGATACGCATAGTTTATTCGTATGGGCAGGGCTTAAAGAAAGGCGATTATATGTCAGATTTGTTCTTGGATAGCCTTTAATAATCGCTTTATGTACGTCAAAATTGTACGCTGCCACCACACTAACGTGCAACCTCTGCCATATAGTAAGCTTTAAGTCACCTTTCGATCCCTTCAATGTGCTTTTTAGCCAAGCGTACAATGGCTTGCAATGATACGCCTTAGACACAGCGGCGCCATTATAAGCGCCAACCGTGTAAAACTGTACCCAAACAACATGGCTGGCGCTTATCTTTTCCGCGTAGTTGAGTGCGGAATGTTTGGCTAGACTTCGCCAATCTATCTTCTTACCATAGCCTGAAGCACTTTCTATATTGGCCAAATAGCGGCAACTTTGCACCGCAGAATCCTAGGTCACTTGAGTTTGGGCAATCCATGACACGGGTATGCTAGAAAATAAAAACAACAGCGCCACCAAAGGCCCGCTTGATTTGCCGCCATGTAATTTAAAAGCCGCAGGTATGCGCATGTGAAGTGATGCTAAATAGTCATAAAATTATAACCGCCAAGCCCGCACTAAATTGAGGCGATTAAGTTTTATGTGCACCATAATATATCATGGTTTCGATGCGATACTATTTGCTTGTTTGATTTTCGGGTGGACAAGGTTACATTGCTTTTTAATTTTAGGTTTGTCCATCCTGAAAATCACCATCAACTGAAACTTTTCGTGTGATACTTTACGTTCGGAATCTAAAATGCTTGGTGCAGCACCATTTGAGTGCAAGCTAGGCATTGTGATGCCCTTAGGCACTGTAGCTTTTCGCGTAAATTATCCACTTGATGATTCTCCCATCCCTAGTGTCAAAATCATTACTAACAGGCTATTGGGTGTTAGAATACAAACATTAAAGGAACTGCTGGATTTAGATGCACAGCCCCCTTCACAATGAAGGTGAGTTGGGCATTATTAACACTCACCTATTTTAAGAGGACATTATGCGGAATCTGAAGTTTGTACCCGCGATAATTGGTACGGCACTTGTCATCGCTGGCATTTTATTTGTTGCCTTCCACTTCATCTTTCTTGAACATTTAGTCAACCTTTGGTGGTTTCGGTCACTTAAGCTGGAATCTTATTTTTGGCTGAGGTTGCTTTACAAGTTTTTTCTTTCCGGTGGCGTGACATTGGCCTTTTTTGCCATTTTCTTTTTTCACTTCTGGATTGCCTCACGCTATTTGGGCTTAAACCCGCCTGATGAAGTCCTTAACAACTTGGATAAACGTCGGCGTTTCCAACGTTTTGCCGATGTGTTTATGAATGGGTCGGCTAAAATTTATACCCCCATTTCTTTAGCATTGGCCGTGTTCATCGCCATCCCTTTTTATAATCAGTGGGAAACGTCCTTACTGTTCTTTTTTGGCAGCAATTCAGGAGTGACCGAGTCAATTTATGGCCATGATGTCAGCTTCTATATGCTGTCCTACCCCATTTACTTACTCGTCCAAAAAGAACTGCTGACAACCGCCGTGTTGATTTTTTCCATGGTGGGCATTTTGTATTGGCTGGAACATGTTTTTGTGCCCCATCAAAACAAGGAATACCATTTGGGTGCAAAAGTCCATTTGACGGTGTTGATCGGCTTTGTCGTCGGCTTTGTGGTCTGGGGTTTCATGTTGCAGCGTTATTCACTGCTCTATACCAGCACACACGAGCCGGTGTTTTATGGCCCGGGTTTTGTCGAGATACGCTACCAGTTACCGTTGATTTGGTTAGGGATCATTACCTTCCTGGCGACAGCCTTATCAGCCATTTTGTTTATTTTTTCAGAAAAACATCGCATTAAAACGCCGTTTTTTATCTCAGTTAGCGCTTTTTTACTTGCCTTAGTGCTGCCGAATTTCCAGTTCATTCCAAACATGCTGCAAAAGTTTGTTGTCCATCCTAATCCGGTAAAATCAGATGGGGCCTTCATACAACAAAATATTGATGCAACGCTTGATGCTTATGACTTAAAAAATATCAAGACCATTGATCTTGCCATTAAACTGGATGCCACTGCTGATATAGACTCATGGGGTACCCAGCGGCATTTTGAGAACATTCCAGTTTGGGATAGGGAATATATCCTTGACAGTTATAAGCAATTACAAGAAATAAGACCGTACTACAAATTTTTGTCTGTTGATGAAGATCGTTATTCCATACAAGGCCTCATCCGCCAAGTCAATCTGGCGGCACGGGAAGTCAATATTTCCAAATTGCCAGTTGAAGCGCAAAATTGGGAAAATACCCATCTGCGTTACACCCATGGCTATGGTGCGGTTGTCACCCCAGCAGCACAAGATGCCGACAAACCACTTATTTGGTATTTGCGGGATTTAAACTTGTATAGCGACCCTAAAGTGGGTTTCAGCGTTAAAAACCCTGACATTTACTATGGCGAAGGGGATTACGGCTATGCTGTCGTGCCAAACACCTTGCAGGTTGAGGGCTTGGATCGTACGGATACCAGCATTGAAAAAGATTATGCGGGGCAAGGTGGCATCGCCATTTCCTCGCTATTTAAAAAAGTGCTGTTTGCCTTGTATTTGCAGGATGAAAAAATATTTTTTTCAAGGGCCATCAACACCCAAAGCAAGCTTAAGATACGCCGGAATATTTCTGAGCGGGTAAGTACGCTGACACCTTTTTTGCACTTGGACAAATCCCCATACTTGGTGATTGGTAGGGATCGGTTTTACTGGATACTGGATGCTTACACCCTATCTGACCGTTATCCAGTTGCTAAGCCTGCCGCTGATGATTTTTTGGAAGGGCATCATAATTTCAACTACATCCGCAATGCTGTTAAAGTCGTTGTAGATGCCTATGACGGTACAGTGGATTATTATATTTCTGACCCATCAGACCCCCTGATCCGTGCTTATGCCAGCGCTTATCCGGGCCTGTTCAAAAATCTGGATGAAATGCCAGCAGAATTACGGGCACATTTGCGTTATCCACGTGACCTATACCTTATGCAAATGAAGTTATACGCCAAATACCACCAACGTAGTCCGGCTTTGTTCTATGAGCAAGCGGAAACATGGGCGCAAGCCAATGTGCGTGGCCAAGATTTATTACCGTATTATCAAACCATGGATTTTGGCAACTGTAATAACAACGAAGAGTTTGTCATGATCAATCCTATGACGCCGGTCAATCGGGACAACCTTAGTATGATTGGGATCGCGGGCATCCGGGATAACACCAGTTGCAGTGCCGATTACAAACCCCTTATCACCATTTATAAATTTGGTAAGGACGTGCAGGTAAATGGCCCGGCCCAAGTTGAAGCCTTGATTAACCAAGACCCTGTCATTTCCGAGCAATTTAGCCTATGGGATCAAAAAGGTTCGCAGATTAAAATGGGGCGCATGGTCATATTGCCTATTGGGCATTCGATACTCTATGTACAACCGGTCTATATGATGTCCACCCAAACCCAAATTCCCCAATTGGCACGGGTGATCGTTTCCATCGGTAATGAGGTGGTTATGGATAAAACCTTATGGTCGGCTTTTCAACGATTGAAGCAAATCTACATTAAGGGTGCAGCAGATAATAGCGACGGACAAACCAATAAAGCGATTTATAACCCCAGTGCCAATTAGTGTGGTCTAAAAGCCCTTCAAAATTAGGCCGGATTTAGATCCCGGCCTGATTTTGAAGGGACTAGGGTTTGGCCCCATTCTAGATTAATACTATGTTTAACATACGCTTTTGTGTTTTGATGTTGTTGCTGTCCACAATGGCGGCCTGTCAAAAGTCAGGTTACGTGAATTGCGTCACAGTTGCAGACAAGTCTGGTTTCATCGGTGAATGGCTTAAAACTCAACAACCCTTGACCCGTTCTGTTGTGAAACTGGAAGATTGCGTAGCCTTAGATGCTAAGGAAGATGGCGCTGATGGCGCTAAAATTGGCAGGGTGCGGTGGGCGGAATGTTTTGCCGCGCCAGATTGTGATGAGGCGGGTGACTTTTAAGCCCACTTAAGAAAAGGGGGGTTATTCGTTAGCGCTTAAACGGCAAGTTCCAAGCCCAAGATAAAATCCCATTCAGCTACACTGACGGGCATTATCGATAAACGGTTGCCGCGCCTTAACAACGCCATATCAGCCAATTCGGGGTGGAGCTTTAATTCTTTAAGCGAAATTGTGCGTGATAATGTTCTGACATATTTAACATCCACCATCATCCAGCGTGGATTTTCAGGATCGCTTTTGGGGTCGAAATGGATGTTGTCGGGATCAAAAGCGGTATCGTCGGGATAGCCTTCCTTAACCACTTCCATGATTCCGACTATGCCGGGTAAGTCGCAATTGGAATGATAAAAAAACACCCTATCCCCCAATTTCATCGCATCCCTAAGCATATTTCTGGCTTGGTAATTGCGCACCCCATCCCAATGCTCAGTTTGCCCGGGTTTTTGATAAAGGTCATTAATACCAAACACCTCGGGCTCAGATTTCATTAGCCAATAGTTCATCTGTATCCCAAACAAATAGCGGCTATAGGTATTATTGATAAGTCCATAAAAATGCCTCGCGGACAAAGGTTTTGTGGTGGTTCGTTATCATCGTTAAAACAACCAATTATTGGCAAAGGGGGATTTTCTCACTTGCCAAAAAAAGCCTTCAAAAAATGGCTTAATGCACTGGGCTTTTGTTCCTCGGCTGAATGGGCTGGTTTGCCTGGTGTGGTTGTTTCCAGATATCCCATGACAGAACAGATATTGTAAAAATCAAAAACATGGGACACTGGGACTTGCAAAACTTCGGCAACATCAAATAAGGACTCAGGCTGTTTGTAGAGTAATTGCGCAATGTTCCGATATTTCGCCACCAAAGGAATTTTGGTGCTGTCAGGCAATTGTTTGAGCTTAACTTTACGGTCGGATTGATGGCCCTCCAGCAAACGTCCACCAGCGGCTTTAAGGATGGCGTAAACCAGTAAGTTATCAAATGACAATTCTTCTAGCTTATGGTTTTTTATAGCCTTATTAAGCCTGGCCTTGGTGATGATGGTTGCCGTCATGGCTTGCGGTGGCAGTGTGCAGTACCGTAACAAATCAACTTCTGGGCCATCAAAATAATAGCAGTTTTCTAGCGGTGAAATGTAAAGTGGTGCCAGACCATTTAGCTTAAACATGCGTCGGCTGCTGTCTTGCTTGGCTTGCAATAGCATCCCAAAAAGATAATTGTCTGCCGCTAAAGGCCTCGTTAAGACAGGTTCAGGCTCTGTGATATTTTCTGCGGGCTTCTCTGGGGTTTTGTTGGCCACCGGTTCTGCGGGCGGTTCAGGTTGGCTAGCGATTTCCCCAACTACATTAACAGGCGCAGCTTCCGTGCTGCTTTCCACTTCACTAACTGGCGCCACTTCCGTGCTGGTTTCAACTTCACTAGCCGGTGCCACTTCTGTACTGTTTTCCGCTTCACTGGCAGATTCCACTTCCTCAGCAATCTCTGGTTCAGTAACTGGCTCAATTTCGACAGGAGTTCCCACATCCTCTACAACTTGTTCGGCAGCTCTCTTGTCGGCCTCCAGCAACACAACAGCCACTTCATTCAACAAAAAAGCCAATTCTTTTAAACTGGGGGGGGCGTGGGTCTTTTTACCCAAAAACCAACCGTCTTGCTTGGCTTTTGTCGGTTCTTCAGAGACGGCGATAATCCGGTAAATAGGGCGGTTTAGAAGTTCAGCCTGATAAAGCTGCAAGCCCTCATCGGAATCAAGGTTGACCATAATGACATCACTGTCTTTATGGTCTATAACGTTCCAGTCACAGGTCAAGGCCGAATCGGCCAAATCCAGAATCGCACTGATGGCTTCTTGTTGTTGATCGGTAAAACCAAGATATTGAAATGTGTAGCGGGGCATGTTTACTTTCCTGTCAGCAGGCGTTGCCAAAGAGTGTCTGGTAAGCCGTGGCGCTGCATTTTTTCGACCACTGCATCCAGCGGATAGGCTAGGTTAATGAATTCGATGACACGTTTTTCACGGTCATAAATCGCGCATTGGGCTCTAGGCACGTTATTTCTAGGTTGCCCAACTGATCCGGGACAAACCAAGAGGTGGTCGTAATTGTTAAGGTCAACAATGGGATTAGTGAGGTGGTGGTCACGATGGTGCACATCCCGGGCAAAGATGCCTGGCATGTGGCTATGGCCATGGAAACATAATCCAATGTTTTTTTGTTGCAAATAATCCAAGTTTTCTTCGGCGGTAAGCTGGTAAACATAGCCGTAAAAAAAACCTGGGTCTATCGGTGCACCATGCACAGCCAACCAGTGCCGATTGTGGGAAAAGGCCGGCAAGCTATTGAGCCAGTGCTTGTGTTCGGCGGATAACTGGCCGATAGTCCAATCAATCACAATTTTGGCGTTGCTGGAAAATCCACGCCCAGTATTATTGGTCGCCACCGCATGGTCATGGTTACCTTTGATAATTTCAAAGCTAGAGGCCTGCAACAGCTCTATGCAACGTTGTGGCTCCGGCCCATAGCCGACAATATCACCCAGAACTATGCCTTGGGTAATATGGTTCTCACGATAAAAGTCGAGCACACACTCCAGTGCCGCATCGTTGGCGTGGATGTCAGCCATGATTGCGTAATAACGGTTGCTATTGTTTTTGCGGGCATTGAGGTTTTTTTTGTTGGCGGGGTGGACGGCGGCAACAACTGATGGCCTGGACAAACTGGCGATCAGGCATCGCAACAGCTGCTCTTTATGTTCTGATGGCATAAACAAGGACTGTAGCTGTGTGCACACAACAATCCGATAGTGTGGGTCTATAAAAATTTCGTCGATTAGTTGGCCTAGCTGCCTGGCCAGACGCGCCACAAAAGGTTTGGTCAACCAGTCGTAGTTGCGGATAAAAACCCCCAACATCACTGAAAACGTGGCAAAACTATCCCACGTATAATATTCATCATCTAGATAATAAACATGCCCTTGTCCGTCGAGTGCAAAATTGGATAAGCCCTCATCTAGCTTATGATCCGTGCTTTTTGCCAACTGCAAGTATTGCCTGAACATTTCAGCCAGAAACGCGAGATAGCGCTGGCGCTCTTTGCTGGATTGGGGTGCTGATTTTAATTCAATATTTAATGGCTTAAGGCGTGGGGTAATGCTACCCACCAGAACAAGGGATTGCTGGGGGTCGTTGACTATAAACCAAGTTTTGTGGGGGTGATGTACTGCCAATTGCCGCTCTTGTTGCAACATATTGTCGGCCCAAAGCCGCGCTTTTACGATACCCAAATCAAGTTCGGCGCGAATTTTAACAACATTCAGGTCGTTGGCAAAAATCCGTGTGCCGGGTCTACCAGTAAAAGCAGTTCCTACCGTTAATGTCTGCTGCTCAACCAATAACAAGGCTGAAATATCGCCTGCTTGATAATGGTGGTGTCCATCAATGGCACCGATGAGTTCGATTGTAGACAGTGTTGTGGGCATAAAACATAAAACTCAGTGGTATCTTATTTCGGCATAGGAAAACAGTACGGCCGGGTTGCGTGGGGGCTGCAACCCGGCCTGATGCTTGATTTATCGCGCTCTTAATTAGGGGCAGAGCGGAGAAATTTTAGGCATATTGTTGCGCACCGCCGCCCATCCCATGCCCAAGTTAGTCGCTTTGCTGGTGATCAACACAATAACATAATCGGGCTTATCTTTAACCACAGCCATAAAATGCAAGGTTTTTTCTGTGGTCATTTGAATTTCTTGTATAGTTTTTTCTACGGTTTTGCCGCGTTGGGTGGACAATAATGACTCCACAGCGCGGACATTCTTACCGCGCAGCATGTCAACAGCCGCCGCTGCCACCGCTTCCAGGTAAGAAGACGTAAAATAAGGTACGTTATGGGCAGCACCCATCAACAAACCTGAGTTTAAGTCAACCACTGCACAACCTAAAGCACCATCTACATTTGATACAACAGCTTGTAAAACTTCATCTATTTTTGCCATGCTATTTCTCCTAGTATTATTAAAATTTCAGGGTTATACCTACGCTGCCAAACCCATTACAAATATTCAAGGCTCGCCAGTAAAGTATTCAGTAATATGATGACATCTTCAGGGTTACGCGCATCGATGTGCATGACTGGCCAAGGGTCGCCGCGCTGTTCAAGCACCTGATAATAGTCATCAATAGAAGGCACCGTACATTCATCAAAATGGCTGATGCCGATAACGGCAGCATGGTTTTGTAAAAATACGGCATTCAAATTCAAAAAATAATCCAATTCATCCAAAGGATTTTCATGGGTGTTATCAATCAATACAATCAAACCCAATGCGCCTTTGGTCAATATCGACGACATAAAGTCGAAGCGCCGCTGGCCGGGTGTGCCATAAAGGTAAACTTTTTCACCGTCATCTAATGTCAGCTCACCGTAGTCCATCGCGACAGTGGTCGAGCTTTTTCTTTTTATGACGCTTTCTTCGCTGGGCTTGACTTCCGTAGATACAGGCACAACCTCACTAATCGCCGCAATCGCAGTTGTTTTACCGGCACCTACACAGCCCGTAAAGACAAATTTAATTTTAGGATCCTTGATCATTGTTGTTGCACCTTTAATTAACTAGGGTTACCCAGCCGTCTGCCAATCCTGGCATACAGCTGTTTTTGTTCGGTATCCAATTCTTTTTCGTGGACATCCTTGGTCTGGCTATGGCCAATTAATTGGATGATTTTACAAGCATTGTAAAAATCATAGATTTGGTTAATGGGTATCTTGGTATTGGCATGGACGGTATCGAGGTCAACGGCGTTGCTCTGCATATAAGCCGCCAAGCGGATAAGTTGTCTACAGCCTGGCAAATTAACATCTGGCCAACGCTTTAAGTGGACTATATCGCCTTTTTGGTAGCCTTTAATGACCCGGCCACGTGAACTGGTAAATGTCGCATACCAAAGCAAGTTGCTCATTGGGTGTGGTTTTAAAGCTTGTTCCGCAATGATTGTTTGCAATTGTTGTGTCATCAGCGCCGTTATTTGTAATTCAGTCCCCGCCAAGCAAAAAGGTTTTAACTGTTCGAGTTTGACATTGCTGTAATAGCGGTTTTGTGCTGAATCAACATAAAGGACGAGGTCTGCATGTTGATTGGCTAATTTAAAAGCGCGTGGGGAATTTGCTTGCGCCAATAAATGTCCTAAAAACCCTTGCTCTGGATCAAAAAACTCAGTTGCTGCAGATACTATAATGATAGGCTTAGCCTGGTTATCACTAACGGCTGCTGCGGACTGGTTATAGCTAAACGTTTGTTTGGGGGCGGCTGGGGCGGCTTGTGGAACAGGTTGGGCATAACTGGATGTGCTAGGTGGGGTTGTCGGCTGCGGTTCGCTAAGTGGTACAGCTTGGCTTTGTGCGTTAGCCGGATTTGATTTGGTTTCACCCGTTTGGTTTAAAAATTCGACCAGCATCCTTAAAGAAGGCACTTCGCCTTCGCCCCAATGGATCTGGTGCCCACCTATATCAAGGTTATCGTGCTTATGCCGGATAAAGATGCAACGCTGGCGGGGCAAGCTTTTGAGCACCTCATGTACATCCATTTGTGCAATGAGATGTTCTTTGATCAAGAAAAAATCAGCATTAATATGGCTAATTACAGTCCATTTCTTTTTAAGGCCACGCTCAGCTAAGGTTAGTATCGATGAAAAACGCGCCTTTTCAGGGTCACTAAAGCCTAGCAACCTTAGCGTTACCACATTGCTGTCAAAATCATATTCCATAGGTTTTTAGTCTGTACATTTTGATAAGGTTAAATCCCTAAAGTGCTCCAAAACCCATATTATTTAAAGTGTTATTACTGGCGGGTGAAGCGTAATTTTACCTAAAACTATACCATGAAAATTATCCCCGTAACCAAGATAAAATACCACAATAGTTATGGACTATCTAAACGTAGAAAGTATAGTTCAATATCGAAAAAGTTTTTGGCAAAGCGGCTAATTTAGCGAATTATTTTTTGTGCTAACCCCCCCTTTTTGAGGAGGTCAGTGTGTTAGGTTTGCAATAAGCTATTGAATATATTTAATTATAAATGGCAAACACTATGGGCTCGGATAAGATTTCTTTTTAAGAATTTAAAAATGAATTTTTGTGGGCGCGGCTTAACTCGCGCCCACAGACAGCAATAGCCAGTTCAGTATTGGGGCTAGCGTGCGACAGTAAAGCGATGGTAAGCAATACGGTTCGATTTGGCAGTGGATGCTTCAAACATCAGTTTAAAATCTTCCACTTCATTGTCCGGCTCCTTAAACAAATCGACAGAAAATGAATACGCGATCGGTTGGTGGAGTAATTCGGCTTCAACCGTATATCCGCTGCCGTCCAAGCCGCTTATCCGGTAGTTAATTTGGTCGCTACCGCCGACGAAATTGGCATCCGCTAAAGCTTCGCCAACCACTTGAATGTCAGAAGGTGCGGTATTTTTATCAAAACCTTGTGGCAATAAGCGATTATCTTTTAGATAAACCATGCCCCGTAATAAGGTGTAAGTGACGTGATTTTCGTTATCGCCCATGATCGCCTCGTAAGCTTGTACTTGGTCTGGCTTGGTGATCAAATCATAGTGTGGTTCAAAGCGGGCACCATTTTCATCTGAATCCAAACCCACCACGCTGCCATTGGCATTTATTTTGCCCGTTTCAAAGACGGTGTGGTTGTTTGCATCTGTTACCTTGACATGCAGGATAACCCGCCGTGATGGGTATGAGGTGGGCAGTTTATGCCCGGTATCACTCTTAACCATTAAGGTGAAGTCCAGAACATTGTCACTCCCCAAATGGCTGGTGAGCGGCGTGACTGTCGCCGCCGAGGCCAGCATTGCTTGGGTTTTGCCGATGGTCTCAGCAAAATTGTTTGCCAGCACCCCCAGTTGCGGTTTGTTATTGTCAAAAATATCCAGCATCAATTTGTTGGCGCCGACAAATTCGTGCATGGCAAAACCATCACGCAAAGGAATTGATGAGGGGCGATTAGAAATCGCCACGCCATTGGCGCGGGACATGTGGCAGCTTTGGCAAGTTTTTATATTGTTGGTGGCGTAGTTGCTGTATTCCCATTCACTGTAAACCATCTGCTCAGGAAATTCGCTGTCAGGCGTAGTGCTTAACACCTTGCCAAATTGGTCGACAAAAGGGGTTTTTAAGTTATGGCAAGTCGCACACAACTTCGAGGATTTAATGTGTGGGCTATAGCTAGGTTCGTAGCCAGTTGCAACCACCATCGGGTTCGGAAACAGATTGTCAAAAGGCCCATAAATTAACCGGGGCTTTGGGTTAGTGTCGATGTTGGTGTTTGCTACCGCAATTTCATATTGGCCAGAGAAGCCGTTTAATGTCCCTAAGCTTGGTGCATCTTGGATTTGGTGGCATACCGTACAGCTAACGCCGTTTAAGGCCTCATTGTGGCGGGCATGGTTGGCGCTTAAAAAACCGCCATCTAAAATAGCCTTGTCTTCGCCAAAACTTTTCGCTTCAAAATTGGCCATAGGCGCATGGCAGCGGGTGCATTTGTCGCCGATAACCGCCGCCAAATTTGGGTTGCGCTTTAGTTCGCTGCGCACTTTGGCCCGCCAGAATGGATCCCGGCTAGCATTGGCCATCATCGTTGAAGACCAGTCTGTTTCAATCGATACATCTTGATTTTTATTATCCCCTAGACCGTTATGGCATACCGCGCAATTGGCCGAGCCCCAAAAATGTTCGGATTGAAATAGCGGGTCGCCCCCGGAAGCCGCTGGTGAAAAAAACTTGTCGCTGATAGCCGCTGTGCTGGTGCTAAAAGTGTCACTGACCCCGCCAATAATTAAGGTGGCATGGCTAAAAGCCGCGTGGATCGCCGCTGTGGTTAAGCGTACGGCAACACTATTGCCGTTTGTCAGGGTGCTGGGTGTGGATGTAAAAGGGCCGCCATTAACAGAGTAGGTGCCGCCAATCACACTGATAGGGGTTGGCGCATCAATACCAGAAATGGTCACGGTATTGGATGTCACCTCTGAATTTAATGGCTGCTTGGTTTGGTCTATGAAGCTAAAGGGATTTGGGGTTCTGTCTGTGCCTTCTAGTGTTGTGGCGCTAAAAACACCGCTAACACCTCCGATGGCCAGCACCGCTTGGCTGTCCGTATAGTTTGTGGCCGCCGACAATAGCTGTACCCGAACGGTTTTGCCGTTGCTAATGGTGGTGCTTGCAGTCCTAAATGCACCGCCATTGATGGAAAATTTTCCTCCGCTTATGCTGATTGGGGCTTTGGCACCTAGGCCTGTGACGGTAATGGTCTCTGACTTAAGCAGGGTGGACAATGGCACATTGCGCAACGCTTTAAAGCTAAATGCATCTGGTGCGGTGTCTGGTGCGGGTAGGGTAGTGACGCTAAACGTGTCACTCACCCCGCCAATGGTGAGTACTGTATCGGTGGTGGTGCTGTTGGTCGTCGCTGAGGTTTGTTTTAGGCGTACCGTTTTGCCCTTGGTGACGATGGCGCTACCCGATTTGTAAGCGCCGCCGTTGATGGAAAATTGGCCGCCTGTTACAAACAGGGGTACTGGCGCATCTATGCCTTTAACGGTAATTGCATTGGACTGGATTGCCGTTTTTAAGGCTACATTCGTTTTATCGGTAAAAGTAAATTGGTCAGGGCTAGTATCACTTGCCGCATAGGCATCAATCCCACAAAGGCTTAAACATAGCCACAGAAAATAAAAGCACGGGATGTTAAGTTTTGGCATATTAATTTTTTCGCACTCCACGGTTCAATATCCAAAACCCTAAAGCTATGCAAAAATTACGCCTTATTCTTAAAGTGGCTACTTATCAAGGGGATAACGCTTTATTAAGTTATAGAACAATCTATCAAGCTAAGTAACCCTGAAAACTCTGTGTGATATGTCGCATTAGCTGCGGCATATCACACACTATGATTAAGATTTGCCAAACAACCCCTTAATTTTCCCTATTGCACCTTTGCCTGTGCTAGCGGGCGGAACATCCACTGCTTCTTGTATTTCTTCCAGCACTTCTTCCACGTCGGCTGCCTTTGAACCGAACAGGTTTTTAAGCTTGCCAAATGTGCCTTTGTCTGGGCTTACGGGCGGCACAACCACCGCTTCTTGTATTTCTTCCAGCACGTCTTCCACCTCGGCTGTCTTGGAGCCTAACAGGTTTTTGAGCTTGCCGAATGTGCTTTTGCTGGTGCTTACCGGTGGTACAACCGCTTCTTGGATTTCTTCCAGCACTTCTTCCACTTCGGCTGACTTTGAGCCCATTAGGTTTTTGAGTTTGCCGAATGTGCTTTTGCCGGTGCTTACCGGTGGTACAGCCGCCGCTTCTTGTATTTCTTCCAGCACTTCCGCCACTTCTTCAACAGCTATTTGTTCTACAGCGATAGCCTCTTGCTGTGCTTTGCCAAATAGATTTTTGACCTTACCGACAATACCTGCCTTGTGTTCTTGTGCCGCGCCTTCAGTTACTTGGCTCTCCACCACGGGCTCTATCGTTGGTTCAACTGCAGGCACGACTGGCTCCGTTATAAGCCCATAGCTTTCTGGCTCCGTGCTGTCAGTTAGTGGTTTGGCTTTTCCAAACAGGTTTTTTAATTTTCCAGCAACGCCTTGCTTTGGTTCTTTAGCGGAAGTTTGTGGCAATGTTTCATCAGCGGGGATTTCCAGGGAAATCGTATCGACTGCTTGGGCTAATGCAACTGGCTCAATGGCAGGCGATTGCGCAAGCACTGGCTGTGGGCTTGGCTGCTTATGGCCAGTTTTTTCCAATTGGCTAATCAAGGCATCTTTAGCCTTTAATGAGGCTTGCAATTCAGCTATGGCTTGCTGGTTATGCCCAGCCCCCAGCGCTTGTTGCTCAAGCTCTGCAATCCGTACCAATAAGCTGCCCTGTTTTTCCTGGGCTTGGGACAACTCCAGCTGGACTTGGGCTTGTTGCTGTTGCATCAGTGATGTTTGCGCAGCAAGCGCCTGTTCATGTTGGGCAATTTGTTCGGTTTGAGCATTTAGGCTGGTTTGCAATATTTCCAACAAGGCTTCTTGTTCAGTACGCTTTTTCACTTCTGCCTGATAAGATTCTTGCAATTGACCTTTGGCCGTTTGTTCACTGCGTAAACGGGTGGACAGCAGTGTGATGACCCTATCATGTTGTTGCCATAAGCCTTCCGCCTTAATATCGCCCATTAATGGCAATGGGCGTTCACCCAGATCAAAGCTGGTGGCCAAGGTTTGGATGGTGGCGGCAATTTGTTGGTTACGCTGGGTGAGTTGGGCTTCAAATTTTGCTGCCCGCTGGGCTTCATTTTGGGCCAAACTTTGATCTTTTTGCATTTGCAAGGTAATTTCGGCCAGCTCTTCTTGTATTTTTTCTATTTGCTGCTGGGTGTCCTTTACGACCTGGTGGGCGCTACTGATCTCACCATTAAGCATGGCTTCCCTTTCGGCATGGGCTTTTTCACTGGCAAGGTTGTCTGCCTTTAATGAACCGACCTTAAAACTATACAGCGTTGCCGTCAGCAAAAACACCGTGATTGCTATTGCCCCCGCATACCAAGGATTGCTGATAGCCAACTGTAGCCATTCGGCAAGGGTGGTTTGAATAATCGGTAAATAGGTTTCCATAAGCGTGTTCCTCAAAAAAAGTGACAGTATTATAATCTGTTGGGCAAGTTGTTCTAATAATTGGCAATCTAATTATTGCAGGATGGCAAGCCCATAGCCAAACCGAATGCCCAATCAGGCATGACAGGAAAATCTCAAAACTCTATGCCCTGTTCCGCTTTGATGCCCTGTGAAAAAGCATGTTTGACCATGGTCATTTCAGTCACCGTATCCGCAATGGCGATCACTTCCGGGGCGGCATCGCGGCCAGTTAGGATGACGTGTAACCAAGGCGGCTTTTGGTCACGGAGAAAATCGGCAATTTCCTGCCCAGAAATCCACTGGTAACCGCAGCAATAATTAATTTCGTCCAACAAAACCACATCAAACGCTTCAGAAAGCATTTTTTGTTTGCTCAGCTCCCATATTTCACGGCTGGTTTTAATGTCTTGTTCAGGATTTTTAGTGTCCCACGTAAAGCCGTCGCCCAAGGCGTGCCATTCAATATTGTCAAACCGCTGGGCGGCTTTTTGTTCGCCAGTTTGCCATTGCCCCTTGATATATTGGATAACACACACTTTCATATCCCAACCTGCTGCACGGAAAACCATGCCTAAGGCGCTGGATGATTTACCCTTGCCTTCACCAGTATTCACCACAACCAATCCCCGCCGCCTATCTCTGGATTTCATCAGCCCTTCCGTTAGAATCTAAATAAGGTAAAATCATCGGTATGAAAAACACCGCATTTCTGTGTGTAGGCCACAATTGCCAGCCCTAACTTTAAATCGCGGACTAGGGCTTTTTTGATAATGACCACTTTCAATCACTGCAATTGTGCCCTATCCTTTATAGCTTTCATTGTAACCTTAAAAAAGACATTATGACCGAAGCAACTGTATTATTTTCAGACGCCAAACACGTTATCCCAGGTGGTGTAAATTCCCCAGTGCGCTCTTTTAGCGGCGTAGGAGGTACACCGGTTTTCATCGACCATGCCAGCGGCGCAACAATTTATGATAGTGCGGGCAAAGCCTATATCGATTATGTCGGCTCTTGGGGGCCGATGATTTTAGGCCACGCACACCCAGAAGTTATCGCTGCAGTGCAGGCCGCCGCCGCCAAAGGCCTGAGTTTTGGCGCCCCCACTGAAATTGAAACACTAATGGCGGCACGAGTGTGCGAACTGGTGCCTTCCTGCGATATGGTGCGTATGGTCAGCTCTGGCACAGAAGCCACCATGAGCGCGATACGCTTAGCCCGGGGTTATACAGGGCGCGATAAAATCGTCAAATTTGAAGGCTGCTACCACGGACATTCCGATTCTTTATTGGTCAAAGCAGGCTCAGGGGCATTGACTTTTGGTGTGCCCAGTTCACCAGGTGTCCCCGCATCGGTTGCTGCTGACACTCTGACCTTAACCTACAACGATAGCGACGGTGTACGCGAACTATTTGCCCAGCTAGGCGAACAAATCGCCTGTATTATTGTCGAGCCGGTCGCTGGCAATATGAACTGCATCCCGCCTGAACCTGGTTTTTTAGAGACCCTACGCGCAGTCTGTGACCAATACCAAAGTGTGTTGATTTTTGATGAAGTGATGACGGGCTTTCGGGTAGGCTTGCACAGTGCGCAAGGGCTTTATAACATCAAACCCGACTTGACTACCTTGGGTAAAATCATCGGTGGCGGTATGCCAGTCGGCGCATTTGGCGGGCAACGCAAAATCATGGACTGCCTGGCGCCTTTAGGTCCGGTTTATCAGGCCGGGACTTTATCGGGCAATCCAGTGGCCATGGCGGCGGGGCTTAAAACCTTGGAACTGATTGCCGAACCGGGGTTTTATGACGCCTTGGCGGCAAAAACAGCCAAGTTAACCACAGGTTTAAAAGAACAAGCACAAGCCGCTGGTATCGCTTTCACCACCAACAGCGTCGGTGGTATGTTTGGGCTGTTTTTTAGCGATTTGCCACGTATCACGTCTTATGCAGAGGTCATGCAATGTGACCAAGCCTTATTTAAACGGTTCTTCCATGCCATGTTGGATGGGGGGGTTTATTTGGCCCCGTCAGCATTTGAAGCGGGTTTTGTGTCTGCTGCGCATAGCGCAGATGACTTGGATAAAACACTAAGCACCGCAGCAGCAGTCTTCAAAGGCTTAAAGCCTTAATGGATGCAGTTATCCACTTGCCACCTTGGGTTTGGGGGTTAATTGGGTTAGTGGTAGGCGCGTTAATCACGCGCCTACTTGCCCAAAAAGATAAGGCACAATTGAGCCAATTAAGCACTAAACTTGTCATTGCCACCGAAAGGTTACAGGCCCAACAGCAGTTAGCAGCAGAATTCAAGCAGTTGCAACAACACTATCATGAAACGAAAACCCATAATGTTGAGTTACAAACCCGGCTAAGTGAACAAGCCAAAAACACTGAAGAAAAACTCAGCTTATTGCAAGATGCCGAAACCCGCCTAAGCCAGCAATTTGAAAACCTGGCCAGCAAGATTTTTGAAGAGCGCAACCAGCAATTTGTTGAGCACAATAAAACCAGCCTAGACCATATCGTAAGCCCTTTGCGCGAACAACTGGGTGAATTCAAGCGCCGTGTGGAAACCGTTTACGACAATGAGAACAAAGACCGCATCTCACTGCGCGAAGAAATTATTTCGCTCAGGCGCGATACGGCAAAAATGAACGAAGAAGCCCTAAACCTGACCCGTGCCCTGAAAGGCGACAAAAAAACCCAAGGCAACTGGGGCGAGATGATCTTAGAAACCGTGCTGGAAAAATCGGGCTTGCGCAAAGGCATAGAATACGAAACCCAAGGGGCATTTAGGGATGCGGACAACAAACTGTTCAAGCCCGATGTGATCGTCCGTTTGCCAGAAAACAAAGACATCATCATCGATTCCAAAGTGTCCTTGGTCGCCTACGAACACTATTGTGCGAGTGATGATGACAAGGAACGGGCGCTTTCCCTAAAGCAACACACCGAAGCCGTGCGTAGCCACATTAAAACCTTAAGCGGCAAAGACTACCCCAACCTCAAAGGCTTGCGCACCATTGATTTTGTTTTGTTGTTCATCCCCATAGAATCGGCGTTTATCGCAGCCTTTCAGGCGGATGAGCGCTTGTTTACCGACGCTTTTGAGCACCATATCATTGTCGTGACCCCCACCACATTACTTGCCACGCTACGCACCATAGAAAATATCTGGCGCTACGAGCGCCAAAACGAAAACGCCAAAGCCATCGCCGAAAAAGCCAGCGTGGTTTACGACAAGCTACGCGGTTTTGTCGAAGAGCTAGAAAAACTCGGTAAGCAACTAAGCACCGTCCATAGTACCTATGACGGCGTGATGAACAAACTCACCCTAGGCCAAGGCAACTTGATCCGCCAAGCCAACAGTTTTGTTGAGCTAGGGGTTAAAGTTAAAAAAACCATCCCCAAAAGTTTGGCTGAACAAGCCGGTATCAGCGACCATGATCCGCTTGAATAAAAGGGCAAAAAAAAGGCACTGAAGTCAGTGCCTTTGAGTGATAACACAGGAGAGAACAAGCGTTTGTAATATAGCAAGCAGATGCCGTGCCAATATACGAAAAGCCCGCCAGATAAGGGTTATAGCCCAGTTTGATCGATTTTTTTATTGACGATGCGATTTTTTGCCCTGTTGTAAAGCACTTAATACGCCAATTATTTACCAAGTTGGTGCGGGGTTAAGTGCTTAGGGAATAAGCGCTTAGCTAAATCGGTGGTTGATTTTCCCCGATAACCGTTACTTCCACCACATCCCCGACCGATAACACGCCGGTTTGGTTATGCAAAGCATTCTGGCCAAAATACACACTATTTTGCCATTTTCTTGTCCGGTTCAGTGTCGCCAGCGGCTCTTTGCCCCCTAGAGCCGTTTCAGGGTCTAGCGTAGGGATAGCGCAACGCGAGCACGGCTTTGGTAGCCGGAAACCGATAGCCCCAATGTTGATTTCGCGCCAGCTGTCTTCGGCGTAAGCAGGACAGCCCGAAACGACAAGATTTGGCCTAAAACGCGCCATAGACAAATTAAGCTGCATCTGTTGGTTTAATAGCGCCAAAGAATTGTCGGCTATCAGCAAAAAAGGGAAGCCATCAGAAAAGGCCGTACGGTCAGCATCCACGCTATAAAGCGGGTCAACTTTGCGGTTATTGTCATCGGCCTGATAAACCAAACGGCAATCGTGCTGTAAAAATTGCCCTAGCCACTGGTCAGCCTCAATAGAAACACCCAGCGCACCACATTGGTCGTGCCATATTGTGCAGCTAATCAAATCACTGGCTGCTGGCGGAACCAATGGCACCAACAAATCGGGCATCGCTGGCGCAGCAAGCACTAAATGCGTGTCGGTCAGCGCGGTTTTAATCAAGGCCATTTTTGGCAGTTGCCGCTGGCTTAAAAACTGGCCGTCACCATCTACCAGCATCCATTTTCTATCGTACTGCAAACCTGTTTTAGTGACCGGCCAACAGCTGACGTTAATGCCGGCCAATGATTTTACGGGATAGACCGTGATTGCGCCCAATACAGGAGAGGTCATTAGGAATAGCCTTTAAGATTGTTAGGAATCTTGTATTTTAACGCAGGTAACCGGGATTATTTCCATCCTACTTTTGCCAATCAAACGTAACTGGCAATACAGTGTTTGGCAAATGCCCAGCAAAAATCACCATTGCGCCCAACAGACCCTATGTGAAATCCAGTCGGTCATGCGATAATGGCAACATGAAAATCAACGTTATTATAAAAAGATTAAAAAATCCCCGCGTTAGAAGGCGGTTAAAAATCGGGCTCTCAGTTTTTGGGGGTGCGATTTTGATTGTCCTGACCTTTAAGATTGTCTATGACATAGGTTATTTCGACGCGCAGTCGCTGGAAGATGAAAAAAATACCGGTCTACCGATAGCCCATCCCGTACTGACCATGGCCTCTGCCCAGCGTATTGTGTCCGGTGCGCTAAAAGAAGATCCGACTAACCCGACAACCATTGTGGAACAGGTCGTTGACAACAACCCTAAGCTTTCAACCATCATCATAGCAAGCAACCAGCAGAAAAAGATTGCGTGGATTATCGATATGCGCTTATTTTTTACGGGCGATTTATACAATGACGAAGGGTATAACTTAACCGAAGCGATTGGCCAGCAGAACAACCTCAGTCAGGGCGAGCAATGATTGCCTTTAGCAGGATTTACATGTGGCACCGGCATCATTAAGGCAACCAGCGGAACGGCTTATCAGCGTTTTTCTTGATTAACTGCATGAAATCGTGATGGGCTTGTCAATTTCTTCTATTTCAACAATGGCTTGTTTTTTTACGTCATGGGTTACCCCTAAAATCATACGTTCAATTTGCAACTTGGCTTGAGCCAGCACGGCTGCCGCTAGCTGTTGTAAGGTTTTATCTTGGGTGGGTAAGGTCTATGGGATTAAGGAAACTTTTTTAAATATTCTAAGTGTTCACCGTCTGAATAAAGCCCCATGCGGTAACGGTAATCGAATTTGATACGGTAAAAACAAGGGTATCCTGATAACGCTGTAATATGTGATAACTCATAAACCGAATCAACGGCTTGTGCTTCAACCATTATTTTTCGTATTTTTTCCAAAATGCGTTGGTCGGCTATATTTTGTGTGGCTTTAACAAAGCGTTTGCATGATTTTTATTTTCATTGTGGCAAGCTGTTAATAAACTCAGTTGCTTCATCATCGCTTAAAAATTCGTTTTCACCTTTCGCTTCCTGACAAGCGATATATAAGGCAAGTGTTTCCAATTTATCCGCTTGTTTTTGCATCAGCTCCTGCAAAAATTGCTGCTGGGTTTCATTTGATAATGTTTCGTAAAGCGCATATAAGCTTTGTGCTGTGTTTACGTTTTGTACTTGCATGGTTAGTCTCCTAAAATCATTTTTTCAACTAGACTGCTCCCATTAATTCACGTTATGTGCATCGCGCACCATTAACTGTGGACAGGAAACCCATTGAACCGCAGGTGGAAAACAAGAGCAAGCCATCGTAAATTGCAGCATAAATTAAACCCTTACATATCGAAGGTTATAGGTGCGCGATGCGCACCGGCTTAGTCTTTAGCACGTAGGTGGTGGTGAACATAGTGAACCGTATACGCAGTTGATGCGGTTCGTTACTCACCGCATTCTAAGTGCTTTTTTATGGCCTGTTTAGGGGCAGGTTATTGCTAGCCTCCCGCTCAGGGTATTTTCACCGAAACCTATGGAGCTTTCTCTTGAGAAGAAGCATTATTCCTAAAGAGGAAATGGTAAAACTAGAGGGTTCTGGCACGCCATTAAGTGGGCTAGAAGAAAAAGTAACTGACATATCAACCCCCATGAAATGTCCATAGGAGGAAGTCGTCTGTGTCAGGAAAGTAACTTTTTCTCCAGCTAAGATTGGAAGCGAAGTCAAACTTGCGCCACTAAGTAAATTATTATCAAATTGCGCACCCAAATCATTGCGGTATAACCCATATACCCCAGTATGTTGCGCAACTAAAGCTCCCCCGACTGAGAGAGTCCAATTTGCATTTCTTCCAGAGCTAAATGCAGCATCCCATGCCATGCCACTAATAGAGATGTAACCGTCGTTTAGGCTAGTCCAAGAAAATCCAACATTAGTACTTCCACCGCCATAAGGAACAGACAGCGTGTGGATAGCAATATCTCCGCCTTGATAATCGTGCCAACCTGACAATGGTGTGCCCGGTGTAGTCCAGTTCCATTGCATGATTGAACCGTCATGTGGCACAGTATATCCCCATTCCCTCCAAAGAGATTGATAAGAGTCTGATCGTGTGATAACAGTGGAATTCCAAACGTAAGACCACTGACTATTTGGATTTGAAGCAATGCTAAAGTCGTTTTTAAGATCATATATTGTTATAGCATAACCGACACTAGTGGTTAGAAACGAAGCAACAAAAACCAAGCTAACAGCTATAAATTTCGGTTTCGTGAACATATCTCCACGGTGCTTAAAAGCTAGAGGGAATGAACACAGGTACTCAGCTATAACATGTAAACACCTTTTTAGGTGCGCAGTAATAATTCTTTTCATATTTCACCTCATCAAAATTGATATATTTTGGAAAAAACTTTGGGTACTCAAAAATATCTCCCAAGTTGTTCTTGGCCTCATTATTTACATACTTGATAACGGGTTTAATGTGATGCTAAAGTAGTTATGTTGTTTTTACCATCAGGCAGCACTTGTTTTTTTATCGGTAGGAGTTTGTAGGTATGTCAGTACACGAAAAAATCCGCATTATCAGAAAAGCCAAAGGTTTGACTTTGGAGGAAGTAGCACATCAATTAGGCATGTCTACAAATGGTTATGGGGATATTGAACGCGGTGCGACTGATGTTAATTTATCCAGACTGGTGCAAATTTCTCAACTATTTGATATGGAATTATCAGAGTTAATCGATCTAAACGAGAAAAACGTTTTTAATATTTTGGATTCGCAAAACACAGGTAGTATAGGAACACATAATCATTGCACCATTACCCCGGATTCAAGTGAATCATTACAACTACAATTTGTACTTGAAAACCAAAAACTCATCATTGAACAACAGACTCAAGAAATTGCTTATTTAAAAGAAATTATTGCTTTGATGAAAAGAGAAGCCGGATAGCCATGTCGGGTTAGGGCTACCGCCTAATCCGACAAAAATCTTGGGAACGAGATATATTTCATGCGTGGTTACTTGCCACAACAACGCCAGCGTTTTACCCATTGCATTAAAGGCACTGGAAATAGTATCTATTTTTGTTGCGTGTTTAAGGTTCATCAGTCTGGTGATTTCCTACGGGCGAACAGATAATTTACGCGTAAGATCAGCTGGACGCATAGTTTGCAAAACCATTTCATTTAGTAAAAGAACCTTAGCCCAAAGTGATGGGCTTAACTCGACTACAAGCTGGTCGTGTTTTGGTTTGGATGGCAATGGCACTGTACGTTCATCTTCAAAATAAAATTCTAGCGCTGTTTCTAAGGCATCCTTTCCCATTGCTAACGCTTCTTCTAAGGTTTCGCCTTGTGTTAAAGCTTCTGGAATATCGGGGAAACTGACAAAAAAACTAGATTCGCCTGATTTTTCAATAATTACAGGATAACGCATTTGATGTCTCCTAAGTTGGGATGCGGTAATGTTCCTATTTTATAGATTTTGGAGTTTTCCGCTTGGGTAGTCCGTGGGAGTCAATGTTGCCGCCCCCACCCAAACTATGTAATTTTATGTCCATGTTAAATCTACTCCTCCCCATCCACCCCAGGAAACGTAACCCGCACTTCCAAGCCACCGCCCTCACGTTGTATAAAGTTAATGGTGGCTTGGTGGGCTTCGACGATGTTATCGACGATGGCCAAGCCTAAACCATAGCCTACCGAACCGCCGCGTGACACTTCCGCCCTGGCGAATGGACGGCGTAGGGTGTCTAGGTCTGCATCGGCTATGCCTGCGCCCCTATCCAAAACGCTGAGATAAAGTTGCTGGCCTTGGCGGGCAGTGGCGATGCGGATGTCTTTGTTGGCGTATTTAATCGCATTGTCCAGCAAGTTTTTGACTAGCCTTTCTATGGCGAACGGGCGTACTAGCGCCTCCGCTTCTTCGCATAAATCCAAGCCGACCGGATAGCCATTTTCAGCATAATTGGCGGCACATTGCCGGGCCAGATCGTTCAGGTCGGCCAGTTGCAGGGGTTCGTCCGCGGAATCGCAAGCAAAGTCCAGGCATTGTTTAAGGCCGCCCTCTATTTCGGCAAGGTTGGCCAGCACCCGGTTTTTTAAGCCCACATCAAAATCACCGCCTATCAGTTCCAATGCCAGTTGGATGCGGGTGATAGGTGTGCGTAAGTCGTGGGAAATCCCCGCCAACATCAGGGTACGGTCGGCCTCCATTTGTTTGAGGTCGGTATTCATGCGGTTGAGGGCGCGGATAAACGCGACGATTTCTGTGGGGCCTTCTTCTTTAATTGGCTCGGTGCGCTGCCCTGCGCCGATTTGGTTGACGGCGGTTGATAGCTGTTGCAAAGGGCGATTTAAGGTGCGGTGGATAATTAAGCCGCCAAGGATTGCCAATAGAACCATCACGCTGACAAAGTCCAGCCAATGCTTGCTGAGGTCGGTGCTAAAAGCGGCAATAGAATACATCACCCAATACGGCTTATGGCCGACATCAATTTGCACCCAGATGGCTTGGTCTGGTGTGGCCTGATAAAAAACCCGTTCATTTGCGGGAAGTTTTTGCCCGATCAATTCCAAAAATTTGTTGATCACCAAGGAATCGCTAGTGTCGCCATCGGCCAATACGGGCGCATGATCTTGTATATGCAGGCCCTTAATTTGGCTCATCTGTTGCAAATAAAGGCGGCGTTGGGCTTCCGGCATTAGAGCGATGGCCGTGCGTACACCATATAAATGGCTTTCGGCTAAATCTACCATCATAAATAAGCGTGGGCGTTGCACCCAGTACATAAACAAGGCGGCGCTGATGAGCTGCGAGGTGATGATTAAGGCGGCAATCAGCAGGGCGCTTCTGGTGAACAATGAATTCGGTGGGCGTTTCATCGCTTTTCCCCGGTAGGCACAAACACATAACCCAAGCCCCACACCGTTTGGATAAGCTTCGGGTCGGCGGGGTTTTCTTCGAGAATTTTCCGCAAGCGCCGGATTTGCACATCAATGCTACGGTCTGAAACTTCGCTGTCACGGCTGCGCGAAAGTTCCAGCAAACGTTCGCGCGATTGCGGCCTTAGCGGATGGCTGGCCAAGGCATGCAGCAAGGCAAATTCGCCTGTGCTCAGGGCGGTGGCTTGTCCGTCTTTAATTAGGGCGCGTTGCTGGCAATCGAGCAGAAAGCCGCCAATGACTAGGTGTTCGGACATTTCTGGGCTACCTGGTATTTTTGAATACGCTTGCCTGCGCAATAGGCTTTTGATGCGGGCATACAATTCACGCGGGTTAAACGGTTTGGACAAATAATCATCCGCGCCCACTTCAATGCCAATAATGCGGTCTATGTCCTGGCCTTTGGCGGTCAGCATCAGGATAGGCAAATAGTAGCCGTCGGCGCGTAGCTTGGCGCACAAGCTTAAGCCATCGTCACCCGGCAACATAATATCCAGTATCAGCACATCAAACGTTTCCCTGCCAATTAGCCGCCATAGCGCGGTGCCATTTTCCACCGCCCGCACTGTCAAGCCTTGTTCGGTCAAATAACGCGTGAGCAGGGTACGTATTTCCAAGTCGTCATCAACAATTAAAATTCGGTCAGCCATATAAATTAGGGGGTTGGGTTAGGTTGTGCGCAGCTTAACAGCTAAATAAACCGTCTTGGGGTGAACTTGTTACAAATTATGACAAGCCGGGGAATTGGTAACATTTGGTCATAAAAGCCCCAGATTTGCTCATTCTTTAGACATAACTTACCACCATACTAGAACCATGAAAACAAAGCACACAACATCCTGTTTTCATAACTGCCTTCCGACATTGGGATGGGTAGTCTGGGACATTAGCGGATTGCTACTGGATAAAACTTTTTTGAACTTATCAACATTATTATTTTAGGGGAACGTCATGAAAACAACTAACAAACTCATCGTGTCAGGCCTGTTATTGGCTGGGTTAATGAACGGCGCACAAGCAGAAAATTCTAACCAAATCTGCGTACAAGCAGCAGCGGGCGCTTTATATTTAGGTGGCAGTTCAATGAATGCCTTCCAGAACTGCAAACAAGGTTCTTCATCAGCCGACCCACATATCACCACATTTGGCGGTGTGGCTTATGACCATAATTTTCCTGGTGATTACACTTTGTTGGATATGCAAGATGGCAGTGGGTTTTCATTAGTCGGACGGTTTGTCGCTGATAAAGGCGACAAAGCTGGCGCTTACACCATCGCCAAAGCCGTGAAATTACAATGGCCCGAACATAGCGTTGAAATCCATCGTGCCGATCAAACCGTTATTGTTGTTGACGGCAAAGTCACCCAGCTGAAAAACAAGAACACCATCAAAATCGGCGATGTCGGTTATATCCTCCGCAAAGACAAAACCTATTTTATCGCCAATACCGTGTCCGATATAGCGACCGTGGTTTATGCCAACAGCTTTTATTTGGACATTCAGGTTACTGTGCCCTCACAAATTGATAGCCGGGGATTGTTAGGCGACCCTAAGGCTATGCAATTGCTTGACCGTAATGGGGTTGAACTATCGGTGTCGGCTGATGGCAGCGACCCTGAACTGGGCAAGGTAAGCCGCGCTGATTTTGTCAACTTTGTAGACAGCTGGCGGATAGCGGATGCCAATGTCTTTACCTCCAGTAATTTGCCACAAACCCCCAATTACAACGCCAAAATCTACACCCTGTCGGATTTGGGCAGCAAAAAGATGAAGAAGGCAAAACTACAGTGCGACATTTTTGCCCAAGTGTTCCCAGACAGCTTTAACAACTACAACTGTTTGTATGACTTGGGTTTTGGCGGCATGAAGTTTGTCAGCTCAGTACGCCATTACCAAGCCTACTCGCAACGTATGGAGGTGGCCAACTGAGAACGGATAAGCATATAACTAACAAGATCGATACCCAACAAAGCGAAGGCTTGGCGCTGCGCTAAGCCTAGCCAAACAAACTATTATTTTTTTGGAGAAATCCCATGTTAAATCAAATTGTAAAATCCAGCCTTTTAGGATTGGTATTCTTTATCGCCACTGCTTTTACAACTGCCCACGCGGCGTCTGTCAATGGCGGCTGGCTGGCCGATAACGGCGATATTTTGTTTATTGTCAAGTCCACCAAAGGCAAAGTGGTGGTGATGGATGTCACGGACACCAAAACTTTGCGCTATGTGTTTACGGGCACTATGTCAGGTGACAAACTCGACGTAAGCACTGCCGACCACTCAACAAGTTTGGTTGCCACGGTCACTGGTGAAGCTTTGGCGGGTGTGGTGACGGATGCAACAGGCCCGCAGGACATCACCGCAAGCTTATATTTTGCCTATAAAGGTAGCAATTATGACGGGGTATGGAAAACACCTGATGTTGAACAATACGCGCTGTACGCTTCCTTAAAACTAAAAGGCGTAGCTACCACGTTAGTGCCTTTCTTTACTATCGACAGCACTGGCGCGATTGATTACGACATGTTTATCGGCGCACCTGCCAGCACCGATGTTAAAGGCAACATCACTTATTCCGGCCTTTCTTACACAGGCACTAGCCTTTTAAACTTAGTGTTTACTTCTACCAACAACGCCAATGCCAATCTAATTATTGGCAAAACAGTCAAAAAATTTACGATGGACAAGATTTATGCAGTAACACCCAAATCCGGTGAATTCTAAGCCCAATCGATACATCCCCGAATGGCTGGCCTACAAGGCCAGTCATTCGGGTTATTGATACCAGCGACAACATCCAAACACTACATACAGTGCGCATAGCTCCCTCTCCCTTAGGGAGAGGGCTGGGGTGAGGGAGATATAAATCAACTAGTTAAATTCCCTCATCCCAACCTTCTCCCAGCGGCAGAAGGGGCTTCATGACTTGTATAAGCGAATTGCAAAAAGTTAGCATGTATTTTTCTCTACCAATTACAGAAAATACAACATCAAAATAAGATGGTATACATGACGACTTATTGCAAAGCATTTAGATACCTATGACACAACCGAGGAACACATCATGACTTACTTTAACAGAACACTTATCGCCGCTTGCCTCCTGTTACTTGCCGCATTTATTTTGGCACTGGTTGGGGGTTCGTCCAATGCCTTGGCTGGCGGCGGCAGATTCCACCTACAAAATCCAGCGGGCGGTTTAACTAGCGGTGCTGGCCACGCGTTTCAAGGCGCAAAAGGTGGTTTTGCCAACAGCCATCTGGTTAGGACTGATGGGGCAGGCAATGCAACTGGGGTTAGTGGTGCAACAGGCACAACGGCTAATGGTGGTCTTGTTAAACGCCAAGGCAACTTTAACCGCTCAGCTGACGGCACAGCCAACCATCAAAGCAGCGCTTCAGCCAGTGGCCAACAAGGTGAAGTTTCCAGTGCAGGCAATGCCAGCAAAAATGCCGAAGGCGAACTGACAGCCGACCGCAGTTCCCAAGCCACCAACGCCCAAACCGGTATGACCGCCAACACCAGTACCACCTATTCTGGTAGCGAAGGCGTGACCCATACGGCGACATGCACAGATGCCAGTGGTGCTGTCGTGGTTTGCCCTAGCCATTAAATCCTGAACACCCAACAGCGCTTACCCGTGTCGGGTGGCCACCGAACAACGGTCGCCGCCCGTCCCTTTTTTCTACCATAACCAAGAGGCCCGCCATAATGGAACTCAACCGTGAAACTTTACTAATGGCTTTGCCAGTATTAGTGCTGATGGCCTTATTAGAAGCCGTGTACTTGCGGGTTATCAAAAAACACCCGTATGACTGGCGCGAAAGCCTTACTTCCTTGGGTGTTGCGCTAGGCGGGCATGTACTTAGATTGGTGACCGTTGGCATCGTCGCCGTATTTGCACAGCAGGCATGGCAGCACCGATTGTTGACCTTATCGACGCAACAAACAGGCTACTGGCCTGCCTTATTCATTTTGGAAGAATTTTGTTATTACTGGTTTCACCGTTTCAGTCACACTTGCCGCTGGTTTTGGGCCACTCACGCCGTACACCATAGCCCCAACCATTTTTATCTGTCCGGCGCTTATCGGCTAGGTTGGACCGGGCCTATAACAGGCGGCTTCCTATTTTTCTCGCCCTTATTTTTGTTGGGCTTCAAACCAGAATCCGTGTTTGTAGTGCTGGGCATCAATTTGCTTTACCAATATTGGCTGCACACAGAATTGATAGGTCAGTTGGGTCGTTTTGACCGATTTTTTAATTCGCCCGCCAACCACCGTGTCCATCATGCCAGTCTAGGGCCCTATTTGGATAAAAACTTTGGCGGCGTATTAATGGTGTTTGACCATTGCTTCGGCACCTATAAGGCCGAGGACAACAAGCGGCCTATTAGCCAGTATGGCGTGTTGCCTGCGGTAGTGAGCTACAACCCCATCACAGTGGTATTCCATGAATGGCGCAGGATAGGCCATGACCTGCAAGCCGCTAGCGGTATCAAACAACGGTTTTTGGTGTTGTTTGGCAGGCCATAAGTGGTGGGCAACGTTTTTTTGCACCCACTATTCAGCCAAACTTCGCGGCATTGTCCGCGTGGGCAGGCGATAAAGCTGTCTGCCCATACTTGGCTAGGCTGCTTTGGGTGTAAATTGGGGTTTTCGTGGGGGTAAGGAGACTAGTTTTTTATCAGGTTGGCTCTGACGTTTAAGAATATCATCAAAGATAGCGTCGGGGTCATGGTTAAACTTTTCCGCGTATTCTTCCCGAAGCTCACGAGTTTCTTTTACAATTGGGTCTTGCCACATGGATTAGCCCTCCATAAGTTCTTGAGGTGTACAAATTATTGGCGGTTCATAGCCGAATTCCCTACACAGGGATTCGATTTTTGGCCGCATACTAGCATTAGCAATGTGAGTGCAATTCCAAGTAAGCAGATATTCGATCCCATGCACTGCCGCAACAGCAATATGGTAAGCGTCAATTTCTGCCTTTACAGGCAACGAACCCTTGGCAATTAATGCCTTGCCCAGAACCCTAACGTCTTCGACGGTAGTAAGTTCTGGAATAGCTTTAAGAACGGTTATGCGACGGCTTGCAGCGTCCGGGTGGCCGAAACCCGCCTCGGTCAAGACAAATTCAGAAACATACAAATCGAAGGCAGGGCGACGGGTTTCCCACCATTCAATAGTTGCATTTTGGTTTGCAGCGACACGTATGTCATTGCTTGGCCTTGATGTTAGATAGCTGATAATTGATGTTTCTATATAAACCGTTGGTTTCAAGAATTGCCCCTTAAAGTTTTTTACTATTCTCGAGGTTCACAGAGCTGTTGTTAAACAACGTCTTTTAGTTGCCCACCGTTCAGCCAAATTTAGTGCCATTGTCCACGTAGATAGACGATAAAGTCGTCTGCACCCCCCTTGGCTAGGTATTTAAGTTTTCTCTGACCACACTTATTTTATACCCGCCTTACGGGTTTATCATCTTGTCGCAATGCGTTGAGTTGAACGATAGGTTAGAACTCATGGCTTAGCGAAGCCCGTACTAACGCTAAACTGACGAAACAATTTTACCTTATCCTCGGTGAGTTTGCCCTCCTTCATCCAATGTTCAAAATCAGTTTCCGAAAATGAAGGTTCAAATTCTTGAATTTGACGAATTATTTCTCTCAAGACCTCCTGGTTGCTTTCATCTGACCGAATCATAAGCTCTAATAGATCTGTGTTCGTGTTCGTATTTTGAGGAATAACTCGCTTGTACTCGGCTAGCGCCCTCTGAGCATATCCGGTCGCATTGTTGATGCGTTGATAAATTAACCAATTATGCGCACGGATGTGGGTGCCGAGTTTTTTTCTCTGGTAGCCTTCATAGACCGCGTAGGCCAAACCAATGATCCCGACCAGAACACCGGCCCAAGTCAAAATGTCATTCATGCAGAGTATCTCCTGAGTTCTAACGTTATGGTAAGGGGGGCTACGATAACGAAAACCACCGAACCTTGAGAAAAAAATGAACTTCAAAACCGCCAACGGGCGGCGCGTCGCTTTGACCGGCTTTTTATGCTTTTAAGCGATAAAGCTCAGTTGTAGGTCATAATAAGATCGTTTGAACGCAATTGCCATATTGCCCACACTACGAAAGGCTTCAAATTAAGTTTACTTAATGAAAAAAACACTGCTCCATTATCATTAAGTGTAGTTCAAATTGGGATAATTTCAAGGAAAGCGGAGATTGGAATCGGATTATTTAACAGCGGTTTAGAATCACGTCCATTGAGGCGGACAGAATCAGTTTGCCTAGCTTAAGCGAAAGAATAGGTTAAGCGACAACAGTTGCGTCTGTTACATTGGGCAGATTGTCCTAATACTTGCCGTACTTTTGATCGCCCTGCCTGTTTTACTGGATAATCCCCTTCATTTGCAATGCTTTTCGCGTCAGTTTTTGGCGTAGGGGTAAGTCCTTTTCGTCCCGGACTTCAATATTGGTGGCAAAGAACCAGACATCCTTAGGCGTTTCGACATAGCCCACATACCAGCCAACTTGTGGCTTTAGCCGGGTTGCCCAGCCCGTTTTTGCCCATAGTGAAAAATCTGGCGTTTGCTCGGCAAGCATGATTTGCCGTAAGGTTTCGTAGGTTGATGCGCTGAAGGGGAGGGTGTGTAGGTAAAGTCTTTTCAGGAAACTCACTTGTTCAACTGCGCTAATTTGCAGCGAACCATCAAGCCAGAATGTTGTTTCGTCAAAAGGCTCGTGTAATTCGCCGTAAACTGACCGGTGTAAATAATCACGATACTTGTCCGCGCCGACCCGGCGGGCAAGCGCTTGATAACACCAGACACAAGAGACCTTGAACGCACTTTCCAGTGTCTGGTCACGGTTCCAATCAGGGAAATCGTAGCGTTGCCCATCCCATTTCAGCACGTCGTCTTTTCCAGAAACCGCTTTTTCTTCGAGTGAGATCAGCGTATTGATTATCTTGAATGTGGAGGCGGTCGCAAACCGTTGGTTTGCGCGGGGAGTGTTGTGGATGAATGTTTTGCTGTTGTATAGCGAGGAAATCACCATAGTCCCTACAATACCTTGCCGGGCGAAAAGCCTGGCCATTTCCCAGTCTTCTGCAACAGCTGGGCCAGCCAGTAGAAAAACTAAAATAGCGATGAAGATTTTATTCATGGCTTACATTCCCCCAGAAAATGTAATCGTTAAATAACGGGAAAGGGAAGGTTGTGGCTTTTTCAAGCTGCCTTACGCCGCTGCACGCCTTCCACCACTTCCTACGGTTCTTAATCGTCGTCGTGGCCAATACTATCCAGGCCAGTTTCTGGGTCGGTTTCGCTAGGGTATTGATCGTCACTGGATTTGTTGTGGAAAAACAGCCGAGAGAATAACAGGCCGGCTTCAAAGAGCATCCACATGGGTACGGCCAGCATGGTTTGGGAAATGGCATCGGGCGGGGTTAGCACCATGCCGATAACAAAGGCACCGACAATGACATAAGGCCGGGCTTCGGCCAATGAGGCGGGGGTGACCAAGCCAGTCCAAACTAATACGATGGTGAAGATGGGCACTTCAAAGCACACACCGAAGGCAAAAAACATCGTCAATGCAAAGTCCAGGTATTTACTGATGTCGGTCATCACCGCAACCCCTTCGGGGGCTGCCGCCGTCAAAAAGCCAAACACCAGCGGAAAAACGACAAAATAGGCGAACGCCACGCCTAGATAAAACAGCCCTGTGCTGGCTATCAGCAAAGGAAACAGCATCCGCTTTTCACGCCGGTATAAGCCAGGGGCCACAAAGGCCCAAAACTGGTACAAAATAAAGGGCACGCAGATAAAAACCGCCGCCACTAAAGCCAATTTGAACGGGGTTAAAAAAGGCGAGGCCACATCAATAGCAATCATGGTGCTATTTTTGGGCATGTGTTTTAACAACGGCCCGGCCATCAGGCTGTAGAGTTGGTTGGCGTAAACTGACAGCCCTAAAAACACCACCAATACACATAAGACCACCTTGAGCAGGCGGTTGCGCAATTCAATCAGATGGCTGATAAAAGGCTGCGCGGCCTCTTCAAAACTATTTTGGCTCATGGTCTGGGGATGTGCCGCTTAGGGCCTCTTCTGGCACGTCAGCCAGCGAGGACTTGATGGAGTTGACAGCTTCTTTGGATTCATTGAGTGCCGCGTGAAATTCTTGTAATTCCGCCTGTTCGTTAAAGATTTGGCGTAGTTCTTCGGCCTGTAGCTCTTGCTTGATTTCCGCTTTTACGGCCGCCACCATAGACCGGGATTTGCCTATCCAAAAACCCGCCAGCCTCGCCACTTTTGGCAGGCGTTCTGGGCCTATGACCAATAAAGTCACTAAGCCAACCATGAGCAGCTCAGAAAATCCGATGTCAAACATATTAGAGCTTTTCGTTTTTCTTGGAGGTGACAACACCTTCTAATGGCTCGTCTTCAGCCTCAGGCGCTTTGTTGTCTGCTTCGCCGTCTTTGATGGCGGAGCGAAAGCCTTTAATGGCTTTGCCTAAATCCGCGCCCACATTGCCCAATTTTTTGGTGCCAAAAACCACCATGGCAATCACTAATACAACCAATAATTCTTTAATGCCTATGCCCATTTTTTAACTCCGGTGATTGATCTGTTTATCGTCTGATTTGCCTTTAAGGCAACTAAAGCGTTGCTAAGCGCTTACCCAAGCAGCTAGTCTACGAGGCTTGCCTTATCCAATAAAGCAATATTATTAGATTACGTTATCCCTAAATTGCGTAACTCCTCACTAGTCGCGGGAAAAAGACCTACGAGGTTTATAAAACCTCGTAGGTCTGCCGCTATTGCCTACAACTAATGAGAAGACTAAATTGCTTATTTGCTGCGCTGGGCTTTTTCATCCAGCCCTGACAAGCCAAAACGCCGTTGCAGTTCTTGCAGAACGTCGTCTGGCCCTAGGCCTTGGTCAGCCAGCAACACCATGCAATGGAACCACAAATCAGCGGTTTCGTAGATGATTTGTTGCTTGTCGCCATTTTTGGCGGCTATTACGGTTTCTGTCGCCTCTTCGCCGATTTTTTTTAAGATGGTGTCCATGCCTTTGGCATACAGGCTGGCAACATAAGACTTGTCGGCAGATTCTTGTTTACGTTGTTCTAGGATGTGCGCCAGTTGTTGTAATACTTCACTCATTTTATTAGGTTACCCGTTGTCGCCATTAATCAGGGGGTTGAAGGGAAATTAGGTAAGTTCTCATTAGTTGTAGGCAATAGTGACAGACCTGCGAGGTTTTATAAACCTCGCAGGTCGTTATCCGGCCACTACTGAGACGTTACGAAATTAGTGCCACGCATCGGCGGATAAGCCGCAATAGCCAGTCCCCACTAGGTGGACTATCATTTGTTTATTATAGCGTCCTTAGGCTGAATTGCTTACGAAAGATAAAACCCCTTGACCAGCATTTTTTCAAATTCATCTATTGGCATAGGCTTACCAAACAAATAGCCTTGAAAATGAGTGCACCCTTTAAGCAACAAAATGCGCCGCTGTTCTTGGGTCTCCACTCCTTCGGCGATAACCTCCAGATCCAGGCTTTTTGCCATGGCAATAATGGTGGTGACTATGGAGCGGTCATGCAAATCGAAGGCGATGTCACGGACAAACGATTGGTCTATCTTAAGCTGGAACAAGGGCAAGCGTTTGAGGTATTGTAATGACGAATAGCCTGTGCCGAAATCGTCCAATGAAAACTGGACGCCAATTTCCCCCAATACCTTCATGGCGCTTATTGTTTCCTCTATATCGTGTAATAACATGCTTTCCGTCAATTCCAACTTAAGCCGTTTGGGGTTAATGCCATGACGCTTGATCAAGGCTAACAGTTGTAACACAAAGCCTGTTTGGCGAAATTGTTTGGCGCTGACATTCACAGACAACATCAGATTACAGGTTAGCTCATTTGCCTCCCAGGCTTTGAGTTGGGCGCAAGCAGTTTCCAAAACCCATTGCCCGATGGGCAGGATTAGTCCGGTTTCTTCCGCCAGTGAAATAAAGTGTGCAGGCGATACCAGACCGCGTTCTGGATTATGCCAACGCACCAATGCCTCGGCACCTACTGGCTCGTCCGCACTGTCAACCTGGACTTGGTAATGGAGCTGGAGTTCTTGCATATCAATAACTCTGCGCAAGTCATTTTCCAATAATGCACGGGCAATAATCGTGGCCTGCATTTGTGGGTCAAAGCAACGTAAGGTGTTCCTGCCTGCATTCTTGGCTTGGTACATGGCAATGTCGGCATGTTTTAACAGCATTTCCGGCAACTGCTCTTGGTGGTTGAAGTGACATAGGCCGATGCTGCTGGTGATGGTATAGTGATGTACCCCTAATTGGTGGGGCTGGTTGAGGGTGTCCAGAATTTTTTGGGCGATAGCTTCCGCTAGGGCAACGGCTTCAATCGGCTGCTTGCCCAGGTTTTCCAGCATTACCACAAACTCGTCCCCGCCTAGCCGGGCAACGGTGTCACCAGCCCGTACACAATTAGTCAGCCGACGGGCGGTCTGTTGCAAGAGCATATCGCCAACGTCATGGCCCAAGGTATCGTTGATGACTTTAAAATGATCCAAGTCAAGGAACAATAATGCGCCAATTTGGTCTTTGCGGGTACAGGCGATTAAGGCCTGCCTGAGCCTGTCCAGCAACAGCCGCCGATTGGGCAAGCCCGTCAGAGGATCATAAAAAGCCAAACTGTGGATTTTGTCCTCCGCCGCCTTACGCAGCGAGATGTCAGACAAAGCGGCCACGTAATTGGTGATGCTGCCATCAGGGGCCCTGACGGCGGTGATGGTTTGGTTTTCGGGGTAGATCTCACCATTCTTGCGCCGATTCCAAATCTCGCCTTCCCAAACCCCCGTAGTGTTAATGCTTTCCCACATTGCCGCATAATAGTCACTGTCATGGCGGAATGACTTAAGTATCCGTGGATTTTTGCCGATAACTTCTTCGGCGCTATAGCCCGTGATTTCGGTAAAAGCCCTGTTCACCCGAAGAATGACGTTATCGGCATCGGTGATTAATATGCCTTCTTGTAACTCAAACGCGGTGGCGGCAATACGCAGCTCCGTCTCCGCCTGTTTGCGGCTGGTAATGTCACGAAACACACCAAACACGATTGGGTTGCCGTTCAATTCAATCACATTGGCATTAATATCCACGGGGATGCTGTGGCCGTCCTTGTGCACCACAAACACGTTTTCTGCAATCGCACTTCCCGTTTCAATATGGGTTTTGAATATTTCCTTATAAAATTGGGCTGTATCTGAGGGATGCAATCCTGATTGGTGCAGGCCAATAAGCTCGTCCTTAGGCCGTCCAATTAACTGCGTTGCACTCTGGTTGCAATCAATAATAATACCGGTACGGGTATCAGCTAAAAATATCGCATCTTTAGCCGACTCAATCAGCAAGCGGTATTTATTTTCGCTCTCCAGCAAGCGTTTTTCCGCTTGCTTGCGTTGGCTAATATCGCGTGAAGAATTGAACAATACCGGCCTGCCGTCCAATTCCAGTGGAAAGCCACTGATTTCCACGTCAAAAATACTGCCGTCTTTGCGCCTGTGCAAAGATTCGAACTGGGAGCGGATTGGGTGTTTGAACTGCTCCCTAACCAGGCGGATCAACTCGCTACCAGTGGCCAGGGCATCCCACTCGGCAACATTCATACCGATCATGTCTTCCCAGCGATAGCCCAGCATGGCACAGAATGAGTCACTGACCTCAATGATATTGCCATCGTAATCGAGGATATGGATACCGTCGCTGGCATTACGCAAAAGGGCGCGGTTTTTTTCGCTTTCCCTTTTCAAGGCCTGCCCGGCTAATTCGCGTGCGGTGACATCACGAAAGCTCCACACCCTACCGACAACTTTATTGTCTATGCGTTGGGGTATTGAATAACGCTCTATGATTTGCCCGTTTTTAAAGTTAAGCATATCAAAAGAGCTGGCTTCCGGCGCCGCATAAAGTTCAGTCACCTTCGCCAAAAAAGCGTTCGGGTCCACTAATTGGGTCAAGGCATGAAACAGTGCCGCATGGTCGTCATTACCGGCGATGATCGATTCGGGTATGTCCCACAAATCAATAAATTGTTGGTTGTGCAAAACCCAAGTATTGTTTAGGTCAACCACCAAAATGGCATCATTAGTGGAATCCAGCGTGGCACTTAGTAAGGATAAAGACTTGATGAGTTGGGATTTGGTCTGTTCACGTTCAGTGATGTCATAGACACTGGCCTGAATTATCGTCCTGCCATCTAATTCGATCGCACAAAGCTGGACTTCAGCCATAAAGTTTTCGTTGGTGTCTAGCCGTTTATGCACCCACTCAAAGCGGCAATTGCCTTGCCGCATTGCGGTATTGACATGCCCATTGGCCAAAGTTTTGGAATCGGTGCCACAGGGTTGGATGGGTGGCGACAAATCATGGGGTTGGCAGGCGCAAAATTCGTCCATGTTCGCGCAACCAAATAAGCCTAAAGTAGCCGTGTTGCAATCGAAAAAGCCCTTCTCGTCCAATAGCATCATCGCCGTGCTGGTCGAATTATAAAACGAGCGGAAGCGGGCCTCGGAGCGGTGCAGCGCCGCTTCCATTTGCTTGCGCTCGGTGATGTCGGCGGAAATGCCTGATAAGCCAATGATTTGGCCTTGCCCATCATAAAGCGGGGTTTTGGTTGTCCAGTAAATCCGTGTCTCGCCCGTCGCCTTTACCACATTGTGCTCTTCCTGCTCAATGGTTTCGCCATTGTCGATAACGCGGCGGTCATTTAGGCGTAGCCCATTGGCAACCGCCAAATCAAAAAAGCGGGTGTCATCTTGGCCAAGGATGTCGGCTAAGGGTGCGGCAAAGAGGTCTTGGACTTTTTGGTTGACATACGTGTAACGCCCCGCCGTATCTTTGATATAGATAAACAGACCGGTTTGGTCGAGGACGGTACACAGCCCGGCCAAAATCGGTGGCGATGGGATATTGTCTGCCGCCGCCACCTGTTTTGCTGGCTGTCCAGCTAGGGCTCCAGCAAATGTTGACAGGCAATCGTCCCTATTGTGGTCGTTGGATGGCACGGATCAGACACTCCAATTTTTATACTGAAGCCCATTATCGGTGTTTTAAATTTTTGCGTAAAGCGCATTATCGGTTCATGGAACTTTCCTTGCTCCACGACAAGTTTTGCTTAGGTGTGTGGCTAAGTTGTACCCGTTTTTATTGCGATGCTTAGGGCTAATCTGGTACTAAGTGCAGTAGGACATCCCGCCGCATTTAATTTTGCCGCACAAAAAATCGATAAAAACACATAATTCCTCCACATTCGCCAGTTAAGATTTATCACAAGCCTTCCTAAAGAAGGCGATAGACCAACCCTTAACCACCCCATTGGAGTAAACACAATGAACCGTAAACTATTATTTTCTAGTTTAATTTTAGCCTTATCAAGCCTTAGCGCCGCTTATGCAAAGCCACCCCACTTTGGCGAACCGCCGATGGATTTGGCAGCCATAGACACCAATGGTGACGGCAAAATATCTTTGGACGAATGGACAGCAGCCCGCACCACCGAATTTACCGCACTCGATACAGACAATAGCGGTGATTTGACCTTGGTTGAGTTGGAAGCAGGCGATGCCAAACGCATCACAGACCATTTCGCAAAACTGGATACTGATGTCAGCGGTGAATTATCGTTAACGGAATTTGTCGGCACTAAAACGGATAAACACGCTGCCATGGCAAGCCGCGTATTCAAGTTGGCGGATAAGGATGCCAGCAGCAGCCTGAGCATTGCTGAATTTACCGCCTTAGCCCCTGGTGCCAATGCCACCATCCATCATTTTGCGATGTTGGATCAAGACAGCAATGATGTCATTTCCAAAGATGAGTTCTTGGCCCCACCTAAAAAATTGAAGCTGGCAAAACCCGCAGCCACTGGTAAATCTAGCGGTAAGGGTAAGCCCCGCCGCTAACCATAGCCACATGCCAAGCGGCGTGTTAAATTGGCCTTTTAAGCCCTGACCCTCGCCTTGGTGCCGTGAAACTAAAATTATTTGCCAAACTGTTTTTGTTGCTGTTTTTAGGGATGCTGTTATTGCTGAGTTCAACGGTGTTAACCTTGCATTTGAACTTCAAACAGGGGCTAGCCACCTATTTGCAAAACAGCGAACAGGAAAAATTAGAGCAACTGGTCGTACAGTTAGGTGATTATTACGGGCAACACGGCAGTTGGGACGGCCTGCAAAACAACCCCCGTGCCTGGTTTCAATGGTTGGCACATTCTGCGGTTGCCAAATACCCACTGGCAGCCGAGCTACAACCCCCACCCTCACTTGGCGATCAGCCACCTTTTGCCGATGACGGCCCCCTGCCCGGGAACCGTCATCGGCCTCCCCCTAGACACCATCGGCCCCACAAGGATGCGTATCTATTGGATATAGACCGCTTATTTATTTTTGACCAAGATGGCCAAAAGATAAACGGCCCACCCTTTATACCGCAAGAGTCCGAGGGTGATTTAACTTTGCCGATACAAAGCCAAGGACAAACTATCGGCTTGTTGTTGGTGACGCCCAATACCCTGATTACCGACCATCTGGTGACAGAATTCATGCACCAGCAACTAAACGGCAATTTGTGGCGTTTGGGCTTTGCCTTGCTGTTTTCGATTTTAATGGCTGTGTTGATGGCGCGGCAAATTTTACGGCCATTACGGCGCGTAACCAAAGGCATGCAAGCGTTGGCGGCAGGTCGCTATAGCACCCAAATTCCCGACCGGGGGCATGACGAACTGGCTGCCTTGGCCCAAGACTTTAATTTCTTGGGCCGCACCTTGGCGCACAGTGAACACACCCGGCAGCAATGGTTAGCCGATATTTCCCATGAATTACGCACCCCCTTGGCCGTATTGCGCGGCGAATTGGAAGCCTTGGTGGATGGTATCCGCACCCCCACACCCGAACGGATAAACTCCCTGCATCAGGAAGTGATGGGGCTAACGCGTTTGGTTGATGACTTATACCAATTATCGCTATCCGACTTGGGCGCATTGGATTATCAATTTGAGCGGCTTGAACTGGGGCAATTGCTGACACACATTATCGGGACTTTCCAAGCCCGGTTTAACGGCAAAAACATCCGGCTTAGCCTAAACTATCCCCCTGCGGCAGTGATGATCAACGGCGACACCATGCGCTTGGCACAATTGATCAACAATTTGCTGGAAAATAGTTTTCGCTACACCGATGCGGGCGGCAGTTGCCAAGTGACCTTAAGCCAACAGCAAGGCACAGCCCTCATCCGTATCGAAGATAGTGCGCCGGGTGTGGCAGAGGCTGAGCTGCCCTTGCTGTTTGATCGCTTCCACCGTACCGACCGTTCGCGCCAGCGGCAATTGGGCGGTGCTGGCTTAGGCTTGGCAATTTGCCGTAATATCGCCGACGCACATAATGGCAGTATCAACGCGACCGCATCAGCTTTGGGTGGTGTCTGTATATCGGTGATACTGGCCAGATTAATGTAAAGAGGAACAAGCCCATGGGTAAAACGATCTTAATTGTCGAAGACGAACCTAAATTAGCCGCCTTATTGGTGGATTATTTGGCGCATGATGGCTTTGACAGCCATTGTCTGGCAGATGGCTTGGGCGTGGTGGATTGGGTAAAAAAACACGCGCCAGACTTAATTTTAATGGATGTCATGTTACCTGGCCGCGACGGTTTGGCATTATGCCGTGAAATCCGCGAGTTTTCGGCGGTGCCCTTGTTTTTGATTACCGCCCGCATTGCCGAATCTGACCGCTTGCACGGCTTGGAAATCGGTGCCGATGATTATATTTGCAAGCCTTACAGCCCCAAAGAAGTGGTGGCGCGTATCAAAGCCCTGTTCCGGCGCGTTAATGGCTTTTCTGCGCAACTGCCCAGCATAGCGGGATTCAGTTTAAATAAAGAACGGCTGGAAGCGCACTACGAAAACCACTTATTGGAGCTGACACCTAAGGAGTTCCGGGTGTTGGCGGTGTTGCTGGACAAGCCCGGCAAAGTCTATTCACGGGCAGCCTTGATGGATTGCTTGTACGAAGACGATCACGACGTGCTAGACCGCGCTATTGATACCCACATCAAAAACTTGCGCCGCAAAATTCAAGATGCCAGCGGTAAAAAAGAAGTCATCACATCCGTTTATGGCATGGGCTATAAAATTGAAATTTGCTAGGCTTTTGTAACTGAAAAGCGTGTAAGCATTCAGCCCCCTCGCAAGCTCTCCGCCAACTTTTGCCGAAGCTAATAATGTGCAGACGAAAGAGGCGCATCACTGTAAACAATAGCTTCCCCATAAACCCGATAGTTGCGCTTCATGCTATAGTTAGCGCACCTTATCGCGCTGCCCACCCTTGGTTATTTCCCGGAGGTTTATTTATGTTTAGACGTGGCTTATTACTCACTGCTCTAGCCTTATTCGGGCAATCGCCATCAGCTTTTTCCGCATCCTCACCCGATTTGGTGGAATTGCAAACCAACTTGGGCACAATTGCCATACAGCTTAATTATGCGGCCGCGCCCATCAGCACAAAAAATTTTATGGCCTATGCCGATAGTGGTTTTTATGCCAACACCTTAATGCACCGGGTCAAAAAAGGCTTTGTTCTACAGGGAGGGGGATTTGATAAAGTCACCGGGAAGCTCAAAAGCACCTTGGCCCCGATTGCCAATGAGGCCAACAATGGCTTAAGCAACCTTCGCGGCACCGTGGCTATGGCGCGCACCAGTGACCCAAATTCCGCGACCAGCCAGTTCTTTATCAATCTTGCTGACAATACATTTTTAGATTATTCCGCCACTTCGGCAGGCTATGCGGTTTTCGGCACGGTCACCAAAGGCATGGAGGTTGCAGGGCAGATTGAAAATCTTGGCTCCTACAATGAATTGCCTATCACTAAGGCCGCTGGCCTTATTTATGTTGAGGCCGTTTATAAAACAGACCTTGTCCAGCCTTCTGTTGCCAACATCCGGGTTCTTATCCAGGGGCCGGGGCGTGTGGTCAGCACCCCTAGCGGCATTAACTGCGGTTCAGTGTGCACGACTGCCAAGGCGCTGGGCAAACCCATCAAACTAACAGCCAAACCCGCCAATGGAGCCGTGTTTACCGGCTGGAGCGGCGATTGCAAAGGGCTTAAAACAGTGCTGGCCATTAACCCCCAACTTGGCAACCACAACTGTACGGCGGTGTTTATGCCGATTAATGGCTCTAATTGATAAAGTGCAATAGCCTGTGGGCAAAAAAGCCTACCCGCCCTTGGCTGATTATCTGATGGTGTTTTCAGAAAAAAGATTAACGCAATGGCAGTGACATGGAGCGTGGGAACGAAGCAGAGGGTCAAACGAAGCAGAGGGTCAGGCTTTACATTTTAATCTATTTTCTAGCAATATGAGTGTAAATTGTAAGGCCTGACCGTTCGCAGTAACAGCAATAAATCTAGCGGGTTAAAGTCCCGTCCAAGGAATTGTCCGTACGCCTTGGTAGTATGAGGAAGCGGCATCGTGGTAACACGGTGTCGTGAGTTTCCAAAC
>JAPLRR010000083.1 GCA_026399075.1 Methylococcales bacterium | reverse complement strand
TTGCTTAACCATCAACTGCTCCCTGTCAAACCTGGCCGACCGGAGGCGTGGCCTAGCTTACCGGGAATCAATCAGGCGGCTTGGGTTACTGCGGTTGGGTGCGCGGAGTGAAAAAACCTACACGTGTAAGACCCTCTCCCTCAGGGAGAGGGGATTTAAATCGTTCTCTATAACTGCCACTAGGACTAAACAAGCACCATGCTAACTTCTGCCGACCTGGACACCTTGTTGCTGACAGCTAAAGTCGCCAGCATTGCCACCGCCATTATGCTGTTGTTCGGCACCCCGCTCGCTTGGTGGCTGGCGCGTACCCATTCGCCGTGGCGGGGTATTATCAATGCTGTCGTGGCTTTGCCCTTAGTGTTGCCGCCCACGGTTTTGGGTTTTTATTTATTGGTGCTTATGGGGCCTTCCGGGGCTATTGGCCAATTTACCGATTATATCGGTTTGGGGACGCTACCTTTTACCTTTGCTGGTTTGGTGATCGCCTCGGTTTTGTATTCTTTGCCGTTTGTGGTGCAACCCCTGCAAGCAGCGTTTACCGGGATTGGCGAACACGCCTTAGAAGCGGCGGCCACCTTACGCGCCAGCCCTTTGGACACATTTTTTAGCGTGGTTGTGCCCTTGGCTAAACCGGGGTTTTTAACCGCAGGTATTTTAGGCTTTACCCATACCGTCGGTGAATTTGGCGTGGTGTTGATGGTGGGCGGCAATATCCCAGATAAAACCCGCGTCGTGTCCGTGCAAATCTATAACCATGTTGAAGCCATGGAATACAGCGAGGCCCATACGCTGGCCGGCTATTTACTGGCGTTCTCGTTTGCGGTGCTGCTGGTGCTGTACACCGTGCTTAAAACCTCCCCCACCACCCACCAACTAAAATGAGCCAGGCTATTCTTGCCCGCTTTCGGCTTAATTACGGCGAGTTTCAACTGGCCGTTGATTTGAATTTGCCCAGCACCGGGGTCACGGTGCTGTTTGGCCATTCTGGTTCCGGTAAAACTACCCTGCTACGCTGTATTGCCGGATTGCAAAAAGCCCAACAAGGTTATCTGGAAATCAACGGCACCGTGTGGCAAGACAGCGCACAGAATGTGTTTTTGCCCACCCATAAACGGGCACTGGGCTATGTATTTCAAGAAGCCAATTTGTTCCCGCACCTTACCGTGGCAGAAAATTTACAATTTGGCGTAAAGCGGCTCAACAAACCGTCAGAGGCTGTGGATCTGAGCTATATACTGGACTTACTGGGCATAGCCCATTTAGTCAAGCGTAAACCAAATCATTTGTCTGGCGGCGAACGGCAGCGCGTGGCTATCGCCCGTGCTTTGGCGTTGGGGCCTGAGGTGTTGCTGATGGATGAGCCCTTGGCATCGCTGGACATTAAGCGCAAACAGGAAATCTTGCCGTTTTTAAGCCGATTGCACCGGGAACTGGACATCCCTGTGCTGTATGTCACCCACTCCCAACAAGAAGTCGCCCAACTGGCGGACACTTTGGTGATTATGTCGGATGGGCAAGTTTTGGCAACCGGGCCGCTATCAGAAACCCAAGCCCGCCTAGACGTCCCTATGGCTCAAGACCGTGATGCGTCCACGGTTTGGCCTGCCACTATCGTCGGCCATGAATCGGAGTACCATCTCACTTGTGTGGCTTTTGACGGCGGCACCCTGAGCTTGCCGTCAATCAATGCGGCCATCGGTACTCCGCTGCGTGTGCAAATCTACGCCCGTGATGTCAGCATTGCGCTGACCGTACCCACTGCCACCAGCATACTCAATGTGCTGGGCGCCACTATCACCGGGCTGTCCGATGATAATGGCGGGCACAGCTTGGTGCGCCTGCAAATCGGCAAACAGGTGCTGCTGGCGCACATTACCCGTAAGTCGGCTATTTTGTTGGGCTTGCAAATCGGCATGGCGGTGTATGTGCAGATAAAGGGCACATCGCTAGTGAGTTAAGCCTAAAAATAGCTGTCTACTGTTACAAGGTTAGACCTTGTATTCCCGGACTCATTGCCGACACGGCAAGGTCTAAAGCCCTTGCACTCCAGCGGTAACTAAACTGTGGCCAGCTTGGCTGCAAAAACACTAAACTTATCGGCTAACTATGCGATAATTTTTTGCAGGTAATATTGTCAGCTAAATAGGCCTAATCATGAACCCAACCGAAACCACCACAGACACCCGCTTACTTGAAATTCAGGCAGCCCGGGCGGACATCACCCTAAATGCGCAATTTGATAAAGCCTTTATCATCATGAATGCTTTGGCGGCCATTATTGCCTCCTATGGATTATTGGCGGACAGCGCCTCAGGAGTCATAGGCGCCATGTTGGTTGCCTTGCTGTTAAGCCCGATTGCCGGGGTTTCTTTGGCGCTGGTCGATGGCAACAATAAATTGTTGAAGCAATCGTTACTGTCCCTAGGCGGCGGAATCGGGATAGTCATGCTATGTGCCTTGGTCATCGGGCTGTTCCATGCCGATATACCGGCGGGCAAAGAGTTATTGGCCAGAACCCATCCCAATTATCTGGATTTGATGATCGCCTTGGCCGGTGGTGCGGTCGGCGCTTATGCCGTCATCACCCCACGCATAGTCAATGCCGTGGTCGGTGTTGCCATCGCCACAGCCCTGGTGCCGCCTTTATGTACAGGCACTATTTTTGCGGCACGGGGTGAATGGGACAATGCTTTAGGCGCTTACTTGCTGACTTTTGCGAATATCGTCGCTATCCAATTTGCCTTCTCGGTCGTGCTTTGGTTATGTGGTTTCCACAAAGCCATGGACAGTTTTTATCGGGATAAAAAAATTGTCTGGTTAAATGGCATCAGCTTGGCATTGCTGGTTTTTCTGTTTGTCGTACTGGGCGCCAACACCAATAAGTTGGTTGCCAATATGCTCTTTGAAGCCAATACCCGCAAAGTATTGGTTGAGCAGTTAAAACCATATCCAGGATGCAAATTGCTTAACCTCAGCATAGGCAAAGGGGACGGCGTAACCATCGTCCGCGCCCTAGTCCATAGCCCCTTCGATTTTACCGCTCCCGATGTTGCCAAACTCGAAGCCTTGTTGCCTGCATCCCCCAATGGTTTGCCCATAGAACTGCACTTACGCCATGTTAAAGTTAATGTGATGACCAAAAAAGGTAGCCGCTATGATTTGTCAGCGGGTGACAAGCCTGAGTTACTTAATAGCCCATGAACAGGGGAGAAGCTAAACACCGTAGGTTGGGTTGCATCTTTTCGCAACCCAACAAAGATTGGCGTAAATGTTGGGATTGCCAAAAAGCAGCAACCCAACGCGGCTGAATCTTACCAACTTCGCACCCTATAACTGTGACAGTGGTATTTTATTGAAAGCAAAACAAGCGGGTTATCCGCTATTGGTGTGTGACGCATTGAAAGCCATGCGTTCGCAGGGGATTTGGTTGTGCGATAAGGTTATTCAGTTCGCGTTAGAACAGGCGGGTGAATTATAAAAAACGAATTGCCGCAGGGCTGGGAGTTAAACGTCATGCTCAACTTTTAATCCGTGAGTAAGAGTTCTACTTGTAAAAGTTGGTGATTGGGCTTTTTGTTTAGCACCGTTGGGTTGGCGATATGCCAACAAACAAAAATGCGGTAATAAAAGATTGTGATATTGGGGGGCGGGGTTTTGTTGGTTGCCAGAAAGCCCAACCACGCACCTGCGGCGGTGTGGCTGCTATAGTCCAAATATCGTCTAGACAGACCCAAAAAAGCCCGCGCTGTTGGGCATGACAGCGCAGGCTTTTTGCTTACGGCGAAAAGCGTTAAGCGGCTTTGCGTTTTTTCGCAAAGGCTAAGGCGCTAAGTCCGGATAAAGTCAGCAACCATTCCGGTGCTTCGGGTACTGGTGGAGTGGTCACTTCGTCCAGACTGACATCATCGAGATAGAACGCCCCTTGGGATGTGCCACTAAATGCCAAAACAGCGCTGTTGCTAAACGCTATCAGATTGAACGACTGCAAGGTATAAGCGAATGCGGCAACGTTTCCTACCTCGGAGCCAGAAATCACGCTGCCAGCCCATGATGCCTGAAAGTTATAGCTACTACCTGTGCCAAAATTATCGTTGCGTAGCCAATAGTCGAGCTTATAGGTCTTGCCTACCGTCAACCCGGACAGTGTTTGTTGAATAGTGCCCCCAATGGTAGTATCAAAACCATTGCCATAATTGCTATTATGACCAATGGTACTATACACCTGAGTCAAGCCACTGACACCCCACCCGGTTAAATCCCCGGTTTCAAAGTCGCCGTTGGTGATTAAATTAGCGTGCGCTGAAAACGACAGGCTTAAAGCAAAGGGCAATGCTAATAGCATTTTTTTTAATTTCATAGAGTTGCTCCATTTTGAGTTAGGTGAGTTGCTTAAAAAGCGGCAACATAGTACCCCCCCCGCTATTCATAGTCAAGCGCAAACAAGCCGTAAGAGGGGTAGAGCGGTAGCGAAACCTCTCACAAACGGCGGCACCTTGTAGGGTGATGTTGGATTTATTGAAGGGCAGGATGCACTTTGTTTTGGTGTGGAGGATAGTTGGGCTTGGGAACGAACACCGTAGAGACGCGATTTATCGCGTCTGGATTTATCGCGTCTGTAATATTTCCGTTTCCGTCAGCATTTGGGACGCTATTGGAAACGCGATAAATCGCGTCTCCACAGTCTCATAATTTTTTCTCGTTCCCTTGCAGAACGCTCATCGTTACACATGAGCCTAAAGAACCCTTATAAATCAATATAGTAAATTTTTTACAACAATGCTGATTTTATTGGTTTTTTCGGACTTATGTATAACGAAGAGAGCTCGGGAACGAGAAAACGGCTAAGCCGCGCAATCCATTTACCGTTTACCCGCAGTAATTTTTTTGGGGCTCGCCGGGTCATTCCGTAACAGTAAAATTAAGGCCGTAAGATTTATAGGCGCAACCACAGCGGCAGTTGTCAGGATGTCGGCTAGGCTGTGGTAATGCTGGTAAACCATCAACAGCAAATAAACCAGCAACGAGCCTAGCCAATAGACCGCCCACGTTCTGGCGCAAACTGCCAAAAAACTGGCCAGCACCAAGGCCACAGCGGTGTGGGTGCTATAGTCCAAATTTAGCTTGGGCCAAAGATGTAGCCCCTGGTCTAAAAACATCAAGCCATAGGCAATAAGCAACCCGGCAGTTAGGGCAATGAACCGCCGTGCCGCTGGCCTCCAGCCGCGTTTAAACCCAGTCCAGCAGACCACGGCTAAGGCCATCACAGCCAATAAGGGCAAATAAGTGTCAGCGATTAAATCGAGGGTTTGGTAACTGGGCATTCGTCTGATTTAGGAAAGCCCAAGCTAGTTTGATTTCAAGCGATACAAAGCTGATATGTCCTCGTCACCAAAACCTAGTGCCATTAACTGGTCATAATCAAGCACAGTTTGGTCAGCCAAGGGGATGGGATAGTCGCTGTGGGCGGCCATCGTTTGGCAAATTTTTAAGTCTTTATGGTGTAAGGCCAGCTTAAAGCCCGGTGCAAAACTGCCATGGGTCATGGTCACGCCGCGATGTTGCAAAAACCAATTGCCTGACGCGCCACCTGAAATGACATCAATCACTTTATCCAAGTCCAAACCTTGGCTTTTTGCAAACCCTAGGGCTTCGGTGACGGCTTGGTTGATGCCTGCACACATGATTTGGTTGACAGCTTTAGTGGCTTGGCCTGAACCAACTGCGCCGATAGGGACAATACGTGCAGCCATGGCTTCCAGCACAGATTTAGCCTTGGCCAGCGTTTCTGCTGAACCGCCGACCATCATGGCCAAGGTGCCGTTTTTTGCCCCTTCGACCCCACCGGATACCGGCGCATCTAAAAATTCAGCATTTTTTTCGGAAAGGGTAGCGGCGGCCAGTTGGGCGGTGGCACTGCTGACGGTGGACATATCGACCACTATCGTGCCGGGGCGTATGGTGGTGCTAATCGCGTCTATCATGTCCAAAACATCTTGGTCAGCTGAAACACAAATTAAGACGATATCAACCACTGCCGCCAAGGCTTCAGGGCTAGGATACGCCAGCCCCGGAAATTCAGCCGTTTTGGCGCTAGTACGGTTATAGACCGCAGCCAAATAACCCGCTTTGGCCAGGTTTCTTGCCATGCCCAAGCCCATGGCGCCCAAACCGATCATGCCTGCTTTCATATTATCTTTCCAAGTAAGTATAAGATGTCAAACCAGACAGCAGCTCTTGTTCGTAGTCTTGCCGCTGTTGTTCGCTGAGTTGGCTGGCGGCCAATTTATCCCGGTAAGCGGTTTTTAAGTCTTCGCTGTTGATATGCACATAATCCAACAAAGCGCTGACCGGGTCGCCTGCTTGCAGCTCATAAAAATGATAGCCGTCGTCATCCAGTTTAATGTAAATGGAATGGGTGTCCCCAAACAGATTGTGCATATCCCCCAAAATTTCCTGATAAGCGCCCACCATAAAAAAACCGATTAAATAAGGATCACGGTTCAGTTCATGCACAGGCAGGGTATTTTCGATATTGTGTCCGTCGATGTAATGGTCGATGCGGCCATCAGAATCGCAGGTCAAATCTTGGATAACGGCCCGTCGGCCAGGCTGTTCTTCCAAGCGGTGGATAGGCATAATCGGGAAAATTTGCCCTATGCCCCAAATATCCGGCATGGACTGGAACAATGAAAAATTGCAAAAGATTTTATCGGCCTGTTTTTCGTGCAATTCCTGCAACAGCGTTGCTTCCGCTTGGCTGTTGGGGTTTAAGCGGCTTTTAATTTGTTGGCAGACTAGTGCATAGTGGTTTTCGGCCTTGGCCAAATCACCGATGCTCAACTTATCTTTGGTAAATTGCGAGCGGGCTTTGGCTAATACAGCCAAGGCATCATGATAATGTTCGACGGGATTATGCACCTTAGGCAAGGCCATCAGTTCGGCAGCATTGGTATAAACCGATTCAATGTCGGTGACATTAGTGATCAGCACCGCATGGTGGGCGGTCATGGCGCGACCTGACTCAGTGATAATATCGGGTTGCGGCAGTTGCTTCTTGGCGCACAACTTGGCAAAGCTATGGACGATGCTGTCGGCATAGCCATCCAAATCATAGTTGATTGATGATTCCCGGCGCGAGCCGCTGCCATCATAATCCACACCCAAACCACCCCCGGCATCAACTATCGAGATGGGAGCGCCTAAGCGGTGCAATTCGACATAAAACTGGCCTGCTTCTTTTAAGGCGACATCGATGTCGTGGATATTGGCGATTTGTGAGCCCATGTGGAAGTGCATCAACTTTAAGCAATTGAGCATATTGCATTGCTTTAAGCGTTCAATCAATTGCACCACTTCAAACGCATGTAGGCCAAACTTGGATTTTTCGCCGCCGCTGTTTTGCCATTTGCCTGAGCTGATACTGGACAATCTTACCCGCAAGCCCAGCTGTGGCCGGACATTGAGCTTTGCGGCCTCTTCGATGACCAGCTCCAGTTCCAAGGGCTTTTCTATCACCAAATACAAGTTTAAGCCCATGTTCAGCCCCATTAAGGCCAAACGGATATATGCGCGGTCTTTATAGCCATTACAAACAATAATGCCTTTTTTGGACAAGGCCATCACCGCCAGCAATTCTGGCTTGCTACCTGCTTCCAGACCAATATTGTCCGCCGCCAAAATCCCTTTGACCACTTGGCCTTGCTGGTTGACCTTAATGGGGTACACTGGCGTGTAATGCCCCTGATAAGCATGGTTGATGCACGCTTTGGCAAAAGCGTTGGACAGCCGCGTCGCCCGGTCTTTTAAAATATCAACAAACCCCACCAACACAGGCAAGGATAAGTTTTTATCCTTCAGGGATTGGGTGATTTCATATAAATCCAATACTAAATCCTTGTCAGAGCTTGGTTTTACGCACACATGCCCCAGATCATTAATGCTGAAATACCCATCGCCCCAGGTGTCGATGGCGTAGGTTTGGGCTGATTGCCCGATAGTCCAGGTTTGGGTGTTGCTTGAATTCACTCTTTATCTCCGTTGTGTCAAGGTTGCGGGATTCTAAACTAAGCCCGTACATTTTCGGGAGATTATAACCCGAACCCGTTTAAGGAATGTGAACGCCAGTTACAATAACCGTTATTCTTGCAGTGTAACATCCGCTTAAAGAACATCCGCTATAATGATGATAGCTGTTAGCAGCCTATACGGCGCTTAGCCCCAAATCTGGCAACGGTTTTATACTTTACGGGCCTGAATTCCACTATAATACCCCTTAACTCTTTATCTAGCAGAGCATTACTACATGAATCCATCAGAATGGTTTACCGAACAAGTCCCAGCGGCAGGTACGGCTTTTTCATTAAAAATCAAACAAAAATTGCACGAAGAACAATCTGAATTCCAGTTCTTGGAAATCTACGAAACCGAAACTTTCGGTAATTTGATGGTCATCGACGGCTGCACCATGGTGTCTACCCGTGATAACTTTTTTTATCATGAAATGATGACCCATCCGGTTTTATACACCCATCCCAATCCTAAACGGGTATGGATAATTGGTGGCGGCGACTGCGGCGCATTAAAAGAAGTCTTGAAGCATGATTCCATCGAACAGGCTATACAGATTGACATTGACGAACGCGTAACTAGGCTGTCTGAAATTTATTTCCCAGAGTTGTGCGAAGCCAATAACGACCCACGGGCCGAATTAAAATTTATCGATGGCATCAAATGGGTTAAAGATGCGGCGCCGAATTCTGTCGATATTATCATCGTAGACAGTACCGACCCCATAGGCCCGGCGGAAGGCCTGTTCAGTGCGCAATTTTACCGTGACTGTTTTAACTGCTTGTCTGAAGACGGCATGGTGGTACAACAAAGTGAATCAGCTTTACTGCATTTGAAGTTATTGGGCGAAATGCGCGATGCCATGTCCAGTGCTGGCTTTAGCCACTTACAAACCTTGTTTTTCCCACAATGCCTATACCCTTCCGGCTGGTGGAGCGCGACCATAGCCAGCAAATCGGCGTTGGCCAACTTTAGGGAACAAGATGCCAACAACAAACCGTTTGAAACCGTGTTTTATAATGCCGACATCCACAAGGCCGCTTTTGCCCAGCCTGAGTTTGTCAAAAAAGCGTTTGGTTTGTAAGCGCTGGCCTTTAGACCCTAAAAATTAGAATAATAAACATCCTTATCTGAGGCGAAATGACCCGTTTATTTTCGCCTTGGCTTAAGCTTACTTGGCTTACCCGCCTTTCAACCAAAACAGGAGAACCGCATGATTTATAATGCCCCCAATCAAGCTGGCAGCATCATTAACTTTAAGCCGCGTTATGAAAACTTTATTGGCGGACAGTGGGTCGCTCCGGTTAAGGGCCAATATTTTGAAAATTTAAGCCCGGTCAATGGCCAGGTGTTTTGTGAAATACCCCGTTCCAGTGCCGAAGATATTGAACTGGCCTTGGATGCCGCCCATGCGGCAAAAGATGCTTGGGGCAAAACCTCAGTAACTAACCGCTCCATTCTATTATTGCGCATTGCCGACCGTATAGAAGCCAACTTGGAACTATTGGCAGTTGCCGAAACGTGGGACAACGGCAAAGCCGTCCGCGAAACCTTGGCCGCTGATGTCCCACTAGCCGTAGACCATTTCCGTTATTTTGCCGGCTGCATACGCGCCCAAGAAGGCTCTATCGGCGAAATCGACCAAAACACCGTCGCCTATCATTTCCATGAACCCTTAGGTGTGGTCGGGCAAATCATCCCGTGGAATTTTCCGCTGTTGATGGCCTGCTGGAAATTGGCACCAGCTTTGGCGGCTGGCAATTGTGTGGTCATGAAGCCTGCCGAACAAACCCCCGCATCCATTTTGGTGTTGATGGAACTCATCGGCGATTTATTGCCGCCGGGTGTGGTCAATATCGTCAATGGTTATGGCCGTGAAGCAGGCGAAGCTTTAGCCACCAGCAAACGCATAGCCAAACTGGCCTTTACCGGGTCAACACCGGTTGGTGAACATATCCTTAAATGTGCCGCCGAAAGTTTGATCCCATCTACCGTTGAGCTGGGTGGCAAATCGCCGAATATTTATTTTGCTGATGTCATGGCCCAAGAAGATGCGTTTGTCAGCAAATGCGTCGAAGGCGCGGTATTGGCGTTCTTTAACCAAGGCGAAGTGTGCACCTGCCCTTCCCGCTTGTTGGTACAAGAATCCATTTATGATGCCTTTATTGCCAAAGTCATCGCCCGTGCCGCACTGATCAAACGCGGCAACCCCTTGGACACGGAAACCATGGTCGGTGCCCAAGCCTCCAAACAGCAGTTTGACAAAATCATGGGCTATGTGGACATCGGTAAAAACGAAGGTGCAGAAGTCTTGATAGGCGGCAAGGTCGCCAGCGTCGGCTCTGGCTTTTCTGAAGGCTATTATATAGAGCCGACCATCATGAAAGGCGGCAATACCATGCGCATCTTCCAAGAAGAAATTTTTGGCCCGTTCATTTCTGTGACCACGTTTAAAGACGAAGCAGAAGCCTTGGCGATAGCCAACGACACCCAATTTGGCTTAGGCGCAGGCGTTTGGACACGCGACACCAACTTGGCCTACCGCATGGGGCGCGGCATCCAAGCCGGACGGGTGTGGCTCAACTGTTACCACCAATACCCCGCCCATTCTGCTTTTGGCGGCTACAAAAAATCTGGCATAGGCCGTGAAAACCACAAAATGATGTTAGACCATTATCAGCAAACTAAAAATATGTTGGTGAGCTATGATATTAATCCCTTAGGCTTTTTTTAGCCCTAAGCCCCTTTAGCGGGTGTGCCTGGCGCACCCCGCTTTTTAACAGTCAAAGAGAGAACAACATGTTTGATACCAAAGCGATAGATGATATTGCCAGCCGTTTGGCAGCCGCCATACCGCCTGGGCTTAACAACCTAAAAGAAGACCTGGAAAAAACTTTCCACACCATTTTGCAAGGTGCCTTGGAAAAGTTGGATTTAGTGACCCGCGAAGAATTTGAAGTGCAAAAATTAGTGCTGGCCAAAACCCGCGCCAAGCTTGAAGATCTGGAAAAACGCGTTGCGGAAATAGAACTGAGCGTGTTGAGCAAAGAAGAGTTATAACTATGGGCTACATGCGGGTAATTTTAATTCGCCAAAGTTCTAACTACCCAAGCATAATGCCAACACCCCCACGCCAGAAGCAAGCCTATCTACACAAGTTTTAATCATTAGGTTACAGTGTGTTTAGCCCCCTCTCCCTTAGGGAGAGGGTTGGGGAGAGGGGAATCAAATTGGCTAAGGCAATTACCTCTGCGCACACCCCCCTAGCCAAACCCAATCATCCATGGAGGCAGCTTGCCAGCCTACCATGCCCTCCAACCAACACGCATCCAAAACCATTATGGGACTAGCCGTCATTTTCAGCCGTGGCCGTTCTGGCATACAAGCACCGCTAGTCACAGTGGAAGTGCATATTGCCAATGGTTTGCCTGCCTTTAACATGGTCGGTTTGCCGGAAACTGCGGTCAAAGAAAGCAAAGACCGGGTCCGTGGTGCCATCATCAATTCCCGTTTTGAATTCCCCACCCAGCGCATCACCGTCAATCTGGCCCCTGCCGACTTGCCCAAAGAAGGCGGCCGTTTTGATTTGGCAATTGCCTTGGGCATATTGGCGGCCTCTGGACAAATTCCATCCGTCCATCTTAAAGACTACGAGTGCATAGGCGAACTGTCATTAGGTGGCGAACTGCGACCCATTAGTGGGGTCTTGCCTATCGCCATCCAAGCCAGAAATGAACAGCGTAAATTGCTGCTGCCTAAAGAAAACACCGCCGAAGCCGCACTGGTCAAAGGCATAGAAATTATTGCCGCCTCACACTTATTGGAAGTGTGCGCCCATTTAAGCGGCCAAACCCAGATCGCCATCGAATTCCAGCAAGCCGAACCGGCACAAACCACCAGCGACCTTGATTTTGCCGATGTCCACGGCCAATACCATGTCAAACGCGCCTTTGAAATAGCCGCCGCCGGGGCCCATAACCTGATCATGCTAGGCCCGCCGGGCACAGGCAAATCCATGATCGCCTCACGCTTACCAACTATCTTGCCTTTGTTGACTGAGCAGCAGGCACAAGAAACCGCCGCCATTGCGTCCATTAGTGACCAAGGCCTGGATGTCGCCAATTGGTTAAGGCCGCCTTACCGCGCCCCACACCATACTGCCTCCGCAGCGGCTTTAGTCGGTGGTGGCAGTAACCCCAGGCCCGGGGAAATATCCCTGGCCCATAACGGCACTTTATTTCTTGACGAACTCCCGGAATTTGACCGGAAAGTATTGGAAGTCTTGCGTGAACCCTTAGAAACCGGGCATATCACCATTTCCCGTGCAGCGCGGCAAGTTGATTTTCCCGCCCGCTTCCAATTGATAGCTGCGATGAACCCCTGCCCTTGCGGTTATTTGGGCGATGCCTCCGGGCGCTGCCATTGCAGCTCTGAACAAGTGATGCGGTACCGCGCCAGGGTGTCCGGGCCTTTATTAGACAGGATAGATATGCACTTGGAAGTCCCCAGAATATCGCATGAAGTATTACGGAAAGGCTCACCAGACGGCGAAGAAAGCAGTGCCACCATCCGTGGGCGCGTTATCGCCGCCCGCAATATTGCCATGGCGCGTAGCGGCAAGGCCAATTCGGCCTTAACGGCAAAAGAAGTGAAACAGTTATGTGTGATGTCCGAACAAAGCCATCAATTACTGGAACAAGCCATGGACAAATTTGGCCTGTCACACCGCGCCTACCACCGCATCTTAAAACTGGCTTTAACCATTGCGGACTTAGGGCAATCTCAGCAGATAGACATCAAACATTTGAGTGAAGCGATAAGTTACCGTAAGCTGGACCGCCAAGTTTAATGCAAGCCGCCATACGGGAACTCAAACCGACTGGGTTGGGTCGCTTCTCATAACAACCCAACCCCAAGCCCTTATTTGATCTTAACCAGCTCTTTGCCGTCTGTAGAAAAACGGCAAATACCTGCGGCAAAGTTTGTGCAATCTGCGGATTGTTCAACTTTAGCGCCAGTTGGGGTCAAATGGATTTTCAGTTCACAAAAAGTGGCTTGGCCTTCGGAATGCTTCTTCATCAACAACTCATTGGCCGCTAGGCTTTTGGCTTCGCCCGAAACTTCACCCGTACAAGCAGGGCTGCCCGCTTCATTGGCATTGGGTTCAAAGTCAACATCTGCACTGACCGTAATCTCATCATTGACCGTGGTGATTTTTAAGTGCTGGACATGGTTACCATCGCGCAACACATAGTGGTCAGTGGCCGCATAAGCACCGCTGGAAGCCAGCATGACAGCCATCAGAAACAAACTTTTTTTCATGGTATTACTCCGTTATTTATTGGGTTTTGTTGATCATGGCGAGCAAAACCGCTAAACCGCCGCGCATTTTGTATAAAACTGGCTACACCTTGAATCCTGCCCATTTTACCTTACTGCAAGCCCATACGAAAAGGCTATAAAAAAATCCTGCTTAGGCAACGGCAATATTGATGCGTATGCGGATGCAACCCATCCCTCATAAGTCACTAAACTCATCATAAACGGGTACTTCAAAATACTCTGAACTGCTACGCAGCCACGCCACCAGATGCTGCATAGTCGCCATCCGGTGCTTATTGCCCAAACCACATTCCCACACCACCGCAACCCGCCAGCCCAGCACCTTAAGCTGAAACAACACTTTTTGGTCACGCGCACGATTACTGGCAAACTTTTGTGCCCAAAATTCCTGCCGGGTTTTAGGCAAGTGACTGGACTTGCAACCGTCATGCTGATGCCAAAAACAGCCGTTGATGAATAGCGCCGCATGGTATTGTCGCAACACAATATCCGGCGAACCCGGCAATCTTTTATTGTGCAAACGAAACCGAAAACCCTGCTTATGCAAAGCAGACCGCACCCACTTTTCCGGCTTGGTGTGTTGGCTGCGGATAGCCGCCATCGTGCGCGAACGGCTGGCTGGGTCGATACGGTCAACCATCGCCCAGCAAACCTTCAAGCCTGCCTGTAACAACAGCCATCGCCTTTAACCCAAAACTCATTGCGCCCCCAGAAAAAACGCCTAGCCGAAAAAAATAGCTTACAAAAACAAATGATAAGTTTACTATCTTCCCTTAGCTAAGGGGACGATTTATAACGACTGGAGTGCAAAGGCTTTAGACCTTGCCTTGCAAACAAGCTACTAGGCATCCTGCAAAAACACCTAAAGCCCCAACTTATCACCAAGTAACTTCATTGGCAGGAGAAAGACCTGCGAGGTTTATAAAACCTCGCAGGTCTGCCGTTATTGCCTACAACTAATGAGAAGTTACATCACCAACACAGTGTGGAGGAAAAAATGAACTATTTATTAATCAGCCTAGCGGCCATTATTGCCTTTATCATCTTGGGCCTACGGATGGATCAGGAATATGAACGGGGGGTGATTTTTCGGCTGGGACGTTTTTATAAGGTAAAAGGCCCGGGTTTGTATTGGATCATCCCGTTTATTGACGCCAAACAGCAAGTTGATATCCGCACCAACACCGTTGACATTGAATCACAAGAGACCGTCACCAAAGACAGCGTGACCATAAAAGTCAATGCGGTGATGTATTACAAAGTGACCCACCCAGAAAAAGCCATCATATCCGTATTTAACTACCGCAATGCCTCCTATCAAGCCGCATTGACCGTGTTGCGCAATATCATCGGCCAACACCAGTTGGATGAAGTGTTACGCGACCGGGATAAAATCAACCAATCTATCAAGGAAATGGTGGATCAAATCACCGCGCCGTGGGGATTAAACATCGAACTGGTTGAAATGAAAGATGTGGAACTGCCCGAAAATATGCAGCGGGCCATGGCGAAAGAAGCTGAAGCGGTCAGGGAAAAAAGGGCGCGTATCATCAAAGCCGAAGCCGAATTTGAAGCCTCACAAAAACTTTCCGAAGCCGCCAAGGAAATCTCCCACAACCCCATGTCCCTAGAACTGCGGCGTATGCAAATGATCACCGAAGTGGGCGCAGAACAAAACACCACCACGATTATTTTAATGCCCTCAGAATTTATGGCCATGGCCCAAGCCATCGCCGAAAAGTTAAACAAATGAGGTTTGTCTGGTAATTGCCTCGCCAGTTGCGGGGTAAGGTGTTGGCTGGCAAGGCTGGATACCGTAAGTTGCGGTAAATGAATGGACTGTGATGGAACAAAATTAACCACTTAATCCAGCCGCAATAAGACTCCCCTGCTACCAACTTAAAGTGGGACATTCGCTAAGCTTAGCCGTTCGCCCTGAGCCCTTCGATACCTCAGGAGAGCCTTGTCGAAGGGTGGATGGTTAAGCCGTTCATGGTTCGACAAGCTCACCACGAACGGCTTAACATTATCACCACGAACGGCTTAACATTAAAACATCCCGCCTTAAGTTGCTAGCCGACTTCCCGGTACGCAAACTGTAATGCTTCAAACGGAGTTTATCGGGCCCCCTGTCCAGCAATTTTGGGCCATTGCCATGAGGGGTGTTTTTGTGTATTCCAATGGGAGTGTATTTTTTTGCGCGTCTCTTGACAAACAACATAGAAGAAAATGGAACTATACGCCTAATAGGTATAAAGTAAGATACCTTTTGGGGTGTCTAATCATAGTTAGGCGCAGTTACAGGTAAGCTAATATTGCCTTTGATTGATCACGATTTGATTCATTTTTATTTAGTTGGATATTTTGGAGACCTTTATGAAAAGACTACTTTTTTTGACTTTGCTTTGCTCGGTATTTGCTGGTGGCAATGCCAACGCAGCCGTAGTGAACTTCGACGATTTGGATACTGCGACCACCGGATCGATATCTGTTCCCCTCATCTATAAAGGGTTTCAATGGGGGGCAATTAATCCAAGCTTTACAGCGATCAATGACGCACATTGGACAGGAGCAGGAAATTACAACAACTCTGTTGGCGCGCCTTCCGGGCCAAACGGAGTTTTGAACTCTGGAATCGTGAACATTACCCGTTCGGATAACTCAGTCTTTAATTTTTTAGGGGCTTATTTCTCTCCCTTCACCAGTAACAGCGACATCAACTCTCAAGGCAGCACGGCTTTGAATGTGTTCGTGGAGGGTTATAACGGCGCCAACTTGGTCAACACTGCCACAATAGCCTTTTCGGCAGCAGGATATGTCTGGTTGCAAGCGGATCTTATCGGGGTGACGTCGTTGAGCATTTATGGCACCAGTCCTAATCCTGCGATTCAGCCGTTTCAAACCGGTTGGTTGATGGACGATTTCACCTACGAGCCGACATCTAGCACAGTTCCAGAGCCAGCGCCAATTTGGTTATTCATCTCTACGTTAGCGGGTCTCGCTGTGTTCGGCAAACGCAGCTTCTTGCGGACACCAGCTTAACTCATCGCTTATGCGGATTTCGATAATGCTACGCCGCTTAGCGCGTAGATACTCTGTTCAAAGTCAAGCCAATTAAATCGATTTCTCGTTCCCAAGGTCCGCTTGGGAATGCCTACCCTCAAGCTCTGCTTGATGTCTCCACCAAAACAACACGCCAAGCAGCCAAGTTGGGCACATGTATTTCGTGCCAACATTTCAATGCACGGACTTGATAATGGCTTCGGATCATTCCACTGGAAATGCCCATTCGTACACCAAAACGGCATTGGTTTTGTAGTCCTGATCGGCTAAGGGTGACGGGATTGAACCCGCCATCTCAGCCACACCGCCAGATATGCGGTTTCCCACATCTGCGGTTGGAACCAACTACTTTCGCCGCTCAAGGTTTTGCACCTTGTCGAAACACCTTACGTTGTAAACGCCCTGTTACTACACTTGCCCCTTCCGGCTTCACCCAATCTTGGAATCCACCAAGCCCAGCGAAATACGACAGTCGGATAGTTTGCCAGCGACTGCTCCGTCCTGTTTTGCTCAGGCTGATAGCGATGAATTAATCCGTGTTTTGGGTTATATTACTAACGCAAAAGCCATGGAGTGTACTGCTGATAAGTCGGGACTGGGTTGGGAGCGTTTATAAAAAGCATTCCAACGCACAACATCAAAATGATTCAACAAAGGGGTTTTCAATGAGCGATTACAAAATTACGTTTGCACCTGAAGTAAACCTTACCGCCGCTGATTTTGCGGAAAGCTGGAACAGCATCGAACAATACCGTGAATTAAGCACAGCACAAACCGAAACGGTAGCCCAAGGTCAATTTGATTTTGGCGCAACTGCACTGGTCGTTTTGGGGGGTATCGCGCTTAAAGTGACAACGACGGCATTAGAAGAGTACGTTAAACAAGCCATTGCAGCCCATTTCAAAAAACCTCAGCAAGCCACTACGCCAGCACCCGCGCCAGAACGCATTGAAGTACAAGTGATGGACCATCCTGACGGCACTAAATTAGTCGTCGTGGTTTTAAAATAAATCCATCAACCGTGAGGGATCTGCGTAGTCGTTAAAACCTCGCCGGTCTGGGAACAAATCATGCCCACCATCCAAATCCAGCAACACCCAGACGACCCGCAAAAAGCCAGTTTACGGTTTTCCAACGGCACAGACTACCCAATAACCATCACCCCGCCGTTTGATGAGCAGCAAGAGCAAAACTTAGCGTGGTATTTTGAAGAACATTTAAAATTTCCGTTTACCCATCAAGTAAAATTCCAGCAAATCGGTGATTCGATTAAACACTATGGCGAAAACTTGTTTGAACAAGTGTTTGGCCAGCGCAGAGCCTACGCCGATTATCAAGCCGTTTTGGCCGAAGAACCCAGCCTAGAAATCATCGGTACGGCGGCTTTTCATAAACTCCATTGGGAAGCCTTAAAAGACCCCGACATGGCAGAACCCTTGGCCGTGCGTTTTACTATCACCCGCAAACCCATCAGCAGCGACAGCCACCGCCAGCCCAGCAGCAAGCCAGCAACGCCTGTTTTGCGCGTTTTATTAGTCACCTCGCGGCCACATGGTAAGCACGATGTAGCCTACCGCACCATTTCACAGCCTTTATTAAGCGCTGTGCAAAATGGCAAACTGCCGGTACAAATCGACTTATTACGCCCTGCCACTTATAAAGCCTTGATCCAGCATTTAGAAAACCCTGCAAATGGCAGTTATCACATCCTGCATTTTGATGTCCATGGCAGTGTATTGGATTACGCCAGTTTACAAAAAGGCGCGGCAGCCGGGGCTTTTTTCTTTGACCAACACTACGGCACTAGCAAACTGGAGCCTTATGACGGTGAAAAAGTTGCGTTGGGTGCGCATCGCGCACCTTAACAGAAGGCCGAAGATTGAAAAATGTGCGCGATGCGCACCCTACCGGGCTTAATGGCAGTGAAGCGGAGCTTGGGAACGAGACAATCTCGAGATTGGAAACGTGAAATGCTACTTCCCCTATGAATTTAATTCAGTTCCCTATACGAATATCGACTTAAGCTCTGGCGACTCTGGCAGTATCAGCATCTGCTCTTTAAGGCAGAACGGCAACACCCACAATCGCATTCCATCCGCCTTTGGAAAAACAAAAACGGGAAGAGGTTTTAAGAATGCATCGGTTTTGGGATAAATCAGCACGACATCTCCTTCCCCATCTAGGTAGTGGTGGCCATACGCAAAAAGCTGATAAAAGTCTGCCTGACTAAGCTGATATTTTTCGCGTGCATTATTTTTGGTAGCGTCCAGTAACTTCCACTTCGCATCAAGAACTAAGTGTGTTTTACGTTTATCCTTTACAAGAATGTCGGGTTTTAAGCGAAACCATTTCTGCGTCTGGTGTGCAACAAGATGTTGGTTGTTTGCTTGAGCTTTTAGAACGTAACTATCCCTCAATTGTCGCGACAGATGTTTCTCAACGAAAGCTTCAAACACTGCCTCCATAGGAAAAAGTAGTGACGGAGCATGATGCTGTCCCGATCCAGATATAGGGCTCATACCTTGTAAAATAAGTTTTGACCAGTCTAAAGCTGACTCGTAATATCCCATGCCGCGATCTAACCTGATTCGTTGTACGTCTTGGACAACATCAATGGATTGAGGTACATCGGCAAATACAAAACAGAGTTCACGCGCTATCCTTTGATTTTCTTGTGACCTGCACATTGTCAGGATAAGACGAAGCGCGGTGTGAATGAGTCGATTTTCAGGGCGATCCTGCGAAAACTCATCGTGTTCAGTGAAGAAGCGATCACGTCGTACAAGGTTTTGAGAGATTTGCTGAGCGACGAGTAATCTGCCGCGTAGGGAAATAAGGTTATCTTGTCGCCCGACGTAGTCGCTCCGCAATCCTCGTTTCACAAGTGACCCCACGGCACCAAGAAACTGTTGGATGAATACTTCCAAAAGCGGCATTCGTACCGCTAGAAGATCGGCATCTGCTGTCCTGATGTGCCGAAATCCAGCTAGGCACTTCAGCATCTCAATTAATAACCCCCGGGCATTTTCTGGTGATGTGTGTTTACCTGTTTTCGGTAGGACTTCAATCTGAAATCCACATGGCGCACGCATAACACCGACAAAACTGGTTACCTGAACCGCCCGTTGACCTTGTAATTGCGTTAGTTTGAGCCATCTTGGCGCGAGATCATCGCTTCTTAAACACAGTGATTCCAACCATGCAAAAACACGTTTCGGTACAGAATGCTCGATCAAGCCATTTTTTGTTTCAACAATTTTGTCAAATTCAAAGATCGTCAGCGAATTCATCCGGTAAGGCCAGTATCGGCTGTGTATATCCCAATATAAGAATCAGGAAGATCGAGCGCATGAGTGTTCAATTGGTATCGCGAGCGTATCGAATATTGATCAAGCTCGTGTTCACTACCAAAGAGTTCTACTAAATCATCTTCGCGGCCGATTTCGTGGACAAACTGATGATCGTTATTTGATTTTTGGTTGTCCCCCAGAACAAGTCGAATCTTTTGCCAGTCCTCAAAAAAGTACTCCTCCAATAAGGGAATGATCCTGTTTCTAAAGATAGTTTTTAATTCCTCAAACCGATCATGGGTTTCCAGATCTATTAATCGCGTGAAGTAGGCATGACCAATTGTATGGTCTCGATCATAAAGTGCTTCGATACGTCTGTTAAGAATTAATAACAGACGTTCAATATTAATATCCTTACCATTTGATGAAACCAACGTGCCAGCAAGAACATCAGGTTTCGGCATCGATTCAATGAACTCAAACCGTCTGCGCAAAGCAGTGTCAACCAGAGCAAGTGATCGATCGGCTGTGTTCATGGTGCCAATCACGTCTACATTCGACGGAATGCTAAATTTCTCCCCTGAATAAGGAAGCGTTACAGTAACTGGATACTTCGCCCCTTCACGCTTATCAACTTCTACAAGAGTAATCAGCTCGCCAAATATCCTGCTGATATTTCCACGATTAATCTCGTCAATTACCATCGCGTATTGCTGTGACGGATTTTTTCGCGCTTGCTCGCACAACCTTAAGAACGCACCGGGTTTGATTTCGTAGTGAACTTGACCGTCGGCAGGGGCTGAGTCTAAATTATTTGTAGGCGATTGAGATCGTTTGGTAATGACCGGACGCAAGCCTTCGACGAACTCTTCATATCCATAAGATTGATGAAAGGTAACGAACGCATAGCGCTCGACAGACTCCGAATCGGTGTATTCTTTTTGAAGCAGCCCTTGAAGTTCGAAAGTTTTCCCTGTGCCTGGCGGACCGTAATAAATGGTGTTTTTGGGTGGTGTGTTATTTGTGGGTTGATCTTCAATATCAAAGTCATCAGGCCAGTTGCCTTTCATTTTATCGGCATCCTCATCTTCAATATCGTATTCATCTGGCCAGTAGCCATCTCGTCCTGATCTTTGACCCAATTTGGCAGGCCAGTCGCCTTTCATTTTGTCGGCATCCTCAAATGATTGGACAAGGTCTTCCGAAATGTCGGTTTTGTCAAGATCCTCCAGACTGGCAAAGGCATTCCAATTGACGCGAACACCGTCTTTTCGCAAAAACAGGTGACCGACAGGATTACCCTTGGTTACGCTTTTTTCTTTGCGTCCAAAACGCAACTGACTGTTAGTGGCTTGAGTAAACCACCAGTCTAATCCCATTTCATTTACAGCAAGAGCCAGGCGGCAGAATAGTGTAGTAGTCGTTTCAGGCCATAAGGGTTGGCGCTCAATAAAGTCCTTATGTCCTTTGAAGTGAGCCAGTAGGGATTGGTCATCTTGTTCATGAATTAAACCCAACTGTTGGGCAACATCGTCATAGCTAAGTTTGAAGTTTTTTATTGCATCTGCACTCCAATCAACCAGATCTGTAAGGCTCATTTCCAAACCTTCGTCGATGGTCAATATCGATACAATAGGTGAGTCCTTTTCATTCCCACGAATGTCAAGGTAACGAGGGCGTAAATTTCGATCTTTTACTCTTGAATCAACCAAGTCCAGCTTTACAAAAAAACCATTTGATACAGTGATGCCGACTGTGTAAGCCAAAGATTGCAAAGATGTTTTTTGGGGAAAAATACGTGCCCAATTATAGGGTAAAAAATTGTTTTGTTGATTTGTTGGGCGGCGCCTGACTTCAACATACCCATCAGGAAAAAGCTTTTTTTGGAGTTGTGTTGCCCAATTAGCGGTTACTTCATAAGCGACTTTCAATTGCTTATAGGCACGGTTCTGCTCTAGAATTGACTCATCACGGGACTGACCTTTCCATTTATTCAATAACTGAAAGTGTTCACTTGTATAGTATTCTTGCGCCATATCGTTATAGTCCTTCTAGGTTAATACCATACCCGACAGCCGAAATAATACTTAGTTCGAATCAGTTATACGGCAATAAGAAGCCCTAGGCATGTGCTGAAGCACAAAACGCATCGTCCACGATTGATGCGCTTCCCTGCCATCGGGACATCCTACGGCCTACCCCTAATCTAACAACCTTCAAGCAAACGGATGTTCCAAGACGATGGTTTCGTCCCTTTCCGGGCCGGTTGAGATGATGGTTATCTTGACACCCACCAATTCTTCCAAACGTTTGATATAGGTTTTGGCGTTGGCTGGCAGGTCATCGTAGTTGGTCACGCCTGCGGTGTTTTCTGTCCAGCCGGGCATGTTTTCAATGATGGCGTGGCATTGTTCGTATTGGTCTGCGCCTAAGGGGGCGGTTTCCGTCAATTCGCCGTTAAGCTGATACGCGGTGCAAATGCCAATGGTTTCCATGCCATCCAAGACATCCAGTTTGGTCAAACAAATGCCGCTCAAGCTGTTGAGTTTTGCTGATTTGCGCATGGCGACGGCATCAAACCAGCCGGTACGGCGTTTGCGGCCGGTGGTTGCGCCAAACTCGTGGCCTTTGGTGCCCAAATGGTCGCCATTGGCATCGTGCAGTTCGGAAGGGAACGGGCCGTTACCTACGCGGGTTGAATAGGCTTTGGTAATACCCAGGACATAATCCAAATCCAAGGGGCCTATGCCGCTGCCCGTTGCCGCGCCGCCTGCGGTGGTGCTTGATGAAGTCACATAAGGGAAGGTGCCGTGATCCAAATCCAGCAACGCGCCTTGTGCGCCTTCAAACAACAGGTTTTTGCCCTGCGCCTGATAGCTGTATAGCACTTCGCTGACATCGGTCAACATGGGCTTGATTTGTTCGCCTAAACGCAGCATATCCGCCAACGTTTGCTCATAATCAACCGCATCGGTGTGGTAATAATTGGTGAGCATGAAGTTATGGTAATCCAACAGCTCTTTGAGTTTTTCGGCAAAGCTTTCTGGATTGAGCAAGTCCCCTGCCCTTAAACCCCTACGTCCGGCTTTGTCTTCATAAGCGGGACCTATGCCGCGTCCGGTGGTGCCTATGGCTTTACCACCACGGGCTTTTTCCCGGGCTTGGTCGATAGCAACATGCACGGGCAATATCAGGGTGCAGGCTTCGCTGATCAATAAGCGATCCCTGACTGAAACCCCGGCTTTTTCCAAAAATTCAATTTCTTCCATCAGCGCGTTAGGTGACAGCACCACGCCGTTACCGATCATGCACTGCACATTGTCCCTGAGGATGCCGGAAGGAATCAGGTGCAATACGGTTTTTTCGCCGCGTATAACCAGCGTATGCCCGGCATTATGGCCACCTTGAAAACGTACGACGGCTTCCACTTGTTCGGTCAATAAATCAACCAGTTTACCTTTTCCTTCGTCACCCCATTGAGTGCCGATGATAACGACATTTTTTCCCATAATTATTCCAGGCTTAAGCTAAGGGTCTGACGACCCAAGTATTATTTTCGAATTCTAAAATGGAAGTGCAAGCCAATTGGCTTGCACTTCCGGTTTGTCCGGGCAGTTGTTGTACTACGGCCTGTTGTTGGGCGCGTAAATCCCTGATTTTTTCGTTTAAGTCGGCATCGTCCAGATAAGGCGCGAAGATCAATTGCCGTGGTGGTGGCGGGCAAGATTGCTTGCTCAAGGCAGACAATAATTTTAAGTCCGCGCTAAAGCCGGTTGCCGGACGCGCACGGCCAAAAATTTCGCCAATATTATCATATCGCCCGCCCCTGGCAATCTCCCTGCCGACTGACGGGATAAAGGCGGCAAACACCATTCCGGTATGGTAATGGTAACCGCGCAATTCCGCCAAATCAAAACTGATCGCCAATGCGGGGAAGCGCGCTGACAACTGCTCGGCAATCGCGGCCAAATCTGCCAGCGCTTGCTGGACTTCCGCATTGGCTTTGGCGAATAGGGTCTGGGCTTTAGTGAGGATGTCCACGCCACCATTGAGTTCAGGCAGCTTTAAAAACAGCTGCTTTAGGTCGGCATTAATGCTGTAGCTGTCCATCAGTTCCGCCAGTTCAGGCCGGGCTTTGCGTTGCAGGACATCAAACAATTCACTTTCTTGCTGACACGTTAAACCGGCTTGTTTGGATAAGGCCCGGTAAATACCGACATGCCCCAAATCAAGATGTACATTTTGTAAACCGGTTATCGACAGCATTTCCAACATTAAGCGGATGACTTCCACGTCGCTTTCTTTGCCGGCATGGCCATACAGCTCCGCACCGATTTGCATAGGGCTGCGGGTTTTTTCCAGGGGATCGCCTCGGGTGTGTAAAATGGTGCCAACATAACACAAACGCGTTGGCCATTCATGTTTTAGGTTATGGGCGTCAATGCGGGCAACTTGCGGTGTCATATCCGCCCGAATACCCAACATTTCACCGCTAATTTGATCGGTCAGCTTAAAAGTTTGCAAGTCCAAGTCATGGCCTGAGCCGGTCAACAAGGAATCCAAGAAATCAATAAAGGGGGGGATAACCAGTTCATAACCCCAGTTGGAAAACAAGGCCAATAACTGGCTGCGTAAATTTTCCAGGTGTTTGGCTTCTGCCGGCAAAATTTCATCGATGCCTTCTGGCAATAGCCAAGAATCTTTTTGTTGCATGTTTTGTATGTCCACTCAAACAAAACGCCCCGCAAGGGGCGTTTTTATATTTTTAAATACTGCTTAGCTTAAGCTATTTTAACCCAAACTACTTCTGTTTCTTAAAATACTGGAAGAAGTCTGAATCCGGATCCAGCACTATCATACTGGAACTTGAAAAGGTTTTCTTATAAGCATTCAAGCTACGGTAAAAAGTGAAAAACTCAGTGTCCGCACCATACGCCTTGGCGTAAATTTCTGCGGAAGTCGCATCGCCTTCACCACGCAGTTTTTCAGCATCACGGAAGGCATTTGCCAAAGTGACCACGCGTTGGCGGTCAGCATCAGCTCGTATCCTTTCGGCGGCTTCTGCGCCCTGTGAACGGAATTCACGCGCCACCCGCTCACGTTCTGCTTCCATTCGACGGAACACCGAGCTGCTGACTTCTGGCGGCAAATCTATGCGCATCACTTGCACGTCAACAATCTCCATGCCTAATTCTGCCGCAACCGCTTTGGAGTTGTTGGTCAGGATTTCACGGATGGCGCTGCGGTCTGTAGAAATCAATTGCTTGATATTGCGCTTACTGAACTCAGATCTAAATGCGTCTTTGATAATTTGGTCCAAACGCAAATTGGCTTGGTCTATATCGCCCGCCACCGAGGTGTAAAACGTGCTGACATTACCAATGCGCCATTTGACAAAAGAATCAACGATGACGTTTTTCTTTTCCGCCGTTAAAAACCGTTCGGGTTTGGCAGACATGGTTTGAATGCGCGCATCAAACTTTTTGATGTTGTTAATGAAAGGAAATTTAAAATGCAGACCAGGTTCGTAATCGTTTTTGACAATTTCGCCTAATTGGAATTTGATCGCCTTTTCAGTTTGGTTGACCGTGAACACACACATCATGCCCACAAGCAACAAACCCACCACACCCAGTATAACTTTATTTTGTATCATTAGCGTCCCCTCGCATCACGGCCACGGATTGAAGCATGTTCAACAGCTTGTTCAGCAACACTAGCCCCTTGGGTTTGGGCTTGCGGTTGGGATTGGTCAACCGGGCTGGCTGTCAGGCTAGAAGCAGGCATTGATGCGGTGCTGCGCTGCAGCATTTTATCAATCGGCAAATACAGTAGATTATTGCCCCCTTTGGCGTCAACTAATACGGTGTTTGTGCCAGCCAAAACCGCTTCCATCGATTCAATGTACAAGCGTTTACGGGTCACGTCCTGTGCTTTGCTGTATTCCCCCAACAACTTGGTAAAACGGTTGGTTTCACCTTGGGCTTGGGCGATAACTTGCTCTTTATAACCTTCGGCTTCTTGTATTTTTCTGGCGGCGGCACCACGCGCCTTAGGTACGACGTCGTTGGAATAGGCTTCAGCTTCGTTGATCAAGCGCTGCTCATCTTCACGCGCCTTAATGGCATCTTCAAATGAGTTTTGCACTTGCTCCGGTGGCTGGGCATCTTGCAGGTTGACGCTAGTGACTTGGATACCCGAATGGTAGCTATCCATGACATCTTGGATTTCTTTTTTAATCAGCGTAACGATCTCGCTACGGCCTTGGGTCAGCACAAAATCCATAGTGCTGCTTCCGACTACACCGCGCAAAGCGCTTTCGGTGACTTGCTTTAAGGTTAGCGCCGGATTAACGACGTTAAAGATAAATTGTTGGGCATCTTTAACTTGGTATTGCACCGCCAAACGGACATCGACATAATTTTCATCTTTAGTCAGCATCAAGGCTTCTTTAGGCACAGAACCTGTGGCTTGCTCACTACCGCCACTACGGTAACCAACTTCGATATAACGCTGTTGTTTTACATTGACGATGTCCACCCGTTCTATAGGGGAAGGCAAATGCCAATTTAAACCTGATTGGGTTGTACCTATGTAATGGCCAAACCGGGTTTCCACGCCGTGGTTACCTTCGTCAACGGTATATAGGCCGCTCAGACCCCACAAAAACACCACGCCGCCCGCTACATACCCCAAGCTTTTTAAAGAATAGCCTGAAGAAAAATTTCTGGGTGGGCGTTCATTGTCACCACCACCATCATTGTTGTTATTGTCGTCGCCACCGCCAAAAAACTTCCCTAATTTTTCTTGTAATGCGCGTATTGCCTCATCCAAATCAGGAGGCCCTTTCTGGTCACCCCGACCGCTCCAAGGGTCTTTCTTATCGCCGCCTGGCTCATTCCACGACATAGTTATGCTCCATATTCGATTACTTAAGTTAAGTTATCCCGCAGGATGTTTATTGGTATTCTATCGTAAAACTCTAATAAAGGCGAAAAAGCACTAGCCGGATAGGGCAAAACTGCCTGCCCCACACAAAGCCCTAGCTTAAATTTCTTCGCACTTCACGTCTTTCAGCAGCCCTAAATGCTTGGCATCAAGCTCAATGACCAATTCATTGGTACCGAAGTCATCAATATGCTCGTCAATAATTTTTGCGCAAGTAAATAATTTTGCCCTAATATTGCCTTGATCTGCGCGTAGATAGCAGCGTCTTTTAACTTTAGTGGCCGAAAACAGTTCCGCCAGCACCTGGTAAAGCAAATCAACCCCTGCCCCGGTTTCGGCGGACAACCAAACCCGTATGGCATTGCCGTCTTCGTCCCTATCAATATGTGGGACTATACCTTCCAATAAATCAATTTTGTTATAGACTTCAATTTGCCGAATTTTATCAGCGCCAATATCCTCCAAAACTTGGTTGACTTGGGTGATGATCACCTCCCTGTCATCGCTATGGGCATCAATGACATGCAGCAACAAATCCGCTTCGCTGGCTTCTTGTAAGGTAGATTTGAAGGCCGCAACCAATTCATGCGGCAAATGCCGGATAAAACCAACGGTGTCGGCCAGCACTATCTCGCTGCTGTTGGGTAGTTGGCAATTGCGCAAGGTTGGGTCTAAAGTGGCAAATAACTGGTCAGCCGTATAAATGTCTGCGCCTGTCAGGGTGTTAAACAAGGTGGACTTACCGGCATTGGTGTAACCCACTAAAGACACTGAAGCGATTTCGGCTTTTTTGCGCTTACTGCGGCCTTGGTGGCGTTGTTTGTCCACCTTGTCCAGCCGCTGCTGTATCTGCTTGATGCGCATACCCAACAAACGCCTGTCGGTTTCCAACTGGGTTTCACCGGGGCCGCGTAAACCAATACCGCCTTTTTGGCGTTCCAAATGTGTCCAACCGCGCACCAGCCGGGTTGACAAGTGTTTCAACTGTGCCAACTCCACTTGCAGTTTGCCTTCAAAGGATTGCGCGCGTTGCGCAAAGATGTCCAGGATCAGGCCATTCCGGTCTACCACCCGTACCCCTAATGCACCTTCAAGATTCCGTTCTTGGCTGGGGGCTAAAGGATGGTTAAACAAAACCACATCGGCTTCGTAGGCTTCAACAGCCGCCTTAAGCTCGTCAAGTTTGCCTTTACCGACATAAAATTTAGGATCGGGCCTTTTGCGTGCGCCCGTTAGGACAAAAACAGGATCGGTGCCGGCGGATTTAGCCAGCTCTTTTAATTCTAAAAGATCTTCCTGCCCGTGATGGAAAGTTAGGTGAACAAGCACAGCCCGTTCACCCGAATCGGGACGGTCAAACAACAATATACTCCAAGTGTACAGCTATAAAAGGGTAAAAAAAGGTAACAGCCCTCATTCGTCTACGGCTTCGTCATCACGGGTCATCTTGACGGCTTTGCTGGGCACGATGGTGGAAATGGCGTGTTTGTAAACCATTTGGCTAATGGTATTTTTCAGCATGATCACATATTGATCAAACGAGTCGACTTTTCCTTGTAACTTTATCCCATTGACAAGAAAAATTGATACAGGGGTATGCTCTTTCCTTAAAGTGTTCAGGAAATTATCCTGCAAGTTTTGACCTTTTGACATCCGATTTATCCTTATTATTTTATTTTGATGATACTTAAGATAACTGCAAATACAGGCTGATACAAATCATTATTTAACACACAGAGCCTATCCGTTATCAACTTTTTTATTTTACCAGCAGATGCCTAGTCTTGCGCTTATTTAGTTGCGGAAGTTTTTAGCTTAACAATTAAGGCACGGTAATCATCCCCCGCCAAGGCATCGTTTAAAATTAGCCGTGTTTGCAAGGCAACAGGCCGCCAAGATTGCACTGTTTGGCCAGTTTGCCTAAAGTGTAGAAACAGTGCAACCCTTGTAATAACCGTTGATTCTACAATGTCAATTAAAACACTGTCATTTCCTTCCACCAGTTGCCAAGCCAAACCCCCGCTGTATTTAATGGTATAAGCGGGGTTGTCCCTACGCCGGACTAGCCACCACCCATGGCTGGCAATACCCACAAACAACCCAATTTTTACCGCGAGTGGCAAGGCATTGGCAATACTTGCCCCCAAAGCCAACAGATGGGCAATAATAAGTAGGGTGTTTAAGCGCCTAGAAGGCTTGATGGTAAATGTCAAACTAGGTTCTGGATTATGCGGCATCATTAAATTCCGTAAGACGACCCATGCAAATAAGAACCCGTGCCTAGCCGGCCCTTGGATTTCCTCAAGGTGATAATATACTATTATCCTGCGAACAGGAATGGGTGGGGCAAAGTGCCGCAGGCCAAATAAGTATAGTACATAAAATGGAATCGCTGTTCTAAGCAGGTGTTAATCCCAGCAAAGCTCGCCACCTTAACATTAACAAGGAAACAAATGAAAATTCCATGCTTTACTGATCCACTACTGATGCCAAGCACGGGTGAAACTGCCGAACAGCGTTATGCTAAGGCAGTCCCACTTGCAGGCACACTAGGCCAGGCTTATGTAGAACGGCGGGGTATCCCGCTGGCAGTGGCAGATACCGCAGGGGTGAGGTTTGATGCCAATTTCGGCGGTCGTCCAGCGGTTGTTTGTGCCATGCGTGACCCGATGGGGAGCATGGCTTCATTGCACGGACGTTACCTTGAAACCAGACGGGGACAAAACAAAATGTTGACGATAGGGCCAGGTGGCGGAGTGTTTGGTGTATTGGGCGGTTGGCAGGCCGAACCGCTGATACTGGTGGAAGGCTTGTTTGATGCCTTATCGCTGGCAACTTGTGGGTGGCCTGCTGTCGCAACGGTAGGCCGTTGGGCACCTTGGCTAGCCGAGGCGTCAGTAAACCGGACATTATGGTTGGCTTTTGATACCGGGCGCACGGGGGAAGCCGAGGTGCTGAAATACCGGCAACGCTTACTGGGGGCTGATCCCCATCGGCTGCCACCCCCTACCCGTTGCAAGGACTGGAATACTGCCTTAGCCAAACGTGGCCGCCTCACCGTTGCCAACTGGCTGCATAGCCATTGCGCGGTATTGCCATGAGCGAAATTTATGTCAGCACCGACATTGAAGTGGACGGCCCTATCCCCGGCCCTTACTCCATGCTAAGTTTTGGCTCTGCGGCTTATCTGGCTGACAAAACCCTGATCGGCACGTTTTCAGCCAATCTGGAAACTTTACCGGATGCCGAATCCCATCCTGATACCATGGCTTGGTGGCAGTTGCATCCCGAAGCATGGCAAAGCTGCCGACAAGACCTTCAAGCCCCGGCAACCGCCATGGCCAATTATGCCACTTGGTTAGATGCACTGCCCGGTGCCCCGGTTTTCGTGGGCTATCCGGCAGCGTTTGACTTTATGTTTATCTACTGGTACTTAATACGCTTCACCGGCCATAGCCCATTTAGCTTTTCTGCATTGGACATCAAAACCATGGCGATGGTGATGCTGGGCAAAGACTACCGTAGCAGCACCAAGCGCAAGATGCCTAAGCGTTGGCTAGATGACCTGCCCCATACCCATGTCGCCTTGGATGATGCCATTGAACAAGGTGCGTTGTTTTGTAATATGCTGGCCGAATGCCGACCTTAAGCCAACCGTAAAATGCCAATGAAACCCACCATAACGGCTCCCCTGCCCCAAAGCATTTGTTTTCGGGTCACCCGCTACTGCAACGCCCGTTGCGGCTTTTGCCTGGCACCACCGGAAGGCTCCCATCCTGATGTAAAAACCCTGATCAGCCGCCTTGATTGGCTGCTGATGCACGGCGTAAACACCATCCATTTTTGCGGTGGCGAACCGACGATACATCCCGGGCTGCCCCAACTTATCGATCATGTGCACAAACATGGCGGCAAAACCAAGTTGACCACCAACGGCATAAAGCTCCCGGATCCACTACTGCCCCTGCTACGCCAGACCAAAACCCAAGTTAAAGTCAGCTTACACGGCGATCAAGAACACCACGATGCCGTCGTAGGCCGGGCCGCCTTTGCACATACCACCCAGAACATCCAGCGGTTAGTGGCGGCTGGCGTCCAAGTTTCGGTGCAAACCACCGTTGTTGCCGGGGCTAGCGACGCGATAAGTTGGGTGACTGAATTTTGCTTGGCGAACAAAGTGCGGCGTCTGAGCCTGATGCCTTTTATCCCACGCGGCAACGGCCTTACCAGCAGGCAAGACTATGAATTGTCGCCGACGCAACGCCGCGCCCTACGTGAACAAGTGGCAAAAAGCCGCCACAACTTAGTTGGGCGGCTAGACCTGCGCTGGCTAGATTTCACCGCCCGCCCTATCCATGTGGTCGAAGCTGACGGGCGGCTCATCTTAGAAAGTGCGACCATGGCACAAGACATAGAACTATATAAAATCCCCGTTCCCACCTAAACCATAGATATCTACAAAAGTTTGGGCAAGTACCGTCATACTGGCTTGGATGATACCTGTGCCCATGCCTAGGGTTTCGCTTCTATGTTTGTATGTTAAGATGCCAGCCCATCCAAGTTTTTTAAAAGCTGATTGAATGAAGACCATAGCCCTCAATATTGGCGTTGCATTGATCTATTTTGTGCTGAGCCGGATCAGCCTGATGCTGGCTTTAACCCCCGGTTCAGTGGCACTCATTTGGCCACCTGCCGGACTTGCCCTTGCTGCCTGCCTTATTTGGGGGGGGCGTAAGGTTTGGCCGGGCATACTGATAGGCTCAGTGTTTAGCAACGCCGCCGCCGCAGACGGCCAATTTGACCAAAGCTGGCTGCCATGGATGATGGCCAGCGGCTCAACCCTGCAAGCACTGGTCGGCGAAAAACTGCTACGCCGTTTTCAACCGTCCCTAGAATTTGCCCGCCCCTCCGAAGTGTTGCGCTTTGTGCTAATTGCACTGGGTAGTTGCCTGATAGCCTCCCTGAATGGCGATGCCGCTTTAGTGTTAAAGGGCTTGGTCAGCCCAAACCAAGTGTTTCTGACTTTTATCAACTGGTGGTTAGGCGACAGCTTGGGCGTGCTGATTTTCACGCCCTTAGTACTGGTGGCACTAGACCAACGCGACGCATGGACAGGCCGCCGCTGGCAGGTGAGCCTGCCGTTGTTGATCGGTATGCTGTTTTGCGTGCTTATGCAGCAGACCATGCGGGAAAATGATGAACAAGAACTCATTACCCGCTTTCAGGTTGAAGCGGCCAGCGTCATGGGCAAGTTTAAACAAATGGGGGAAATCCAAATCCTTAGCTTGGTTGATTTGACAGCCTTGTTTGAAGCCAGCAATACGGTCACACCCCAGGAGTTCAAAATTTTTACCCAGCACTTGCAAAACAAGGACAGCATTTTTCAAGCGTGGCAATGGGCACCGCTGATCCGTCACTCAACGGCTGAACCTTATGCACTCACCACCACCCAACTTCTTGGCCATCCCCTGGCCATTACCCGGCGCCAAGGTTGGTTGCCCAACCCAAACGGCTGGTCGGCCCCCGTAACCTATAGCGAACCGCAGGGGAGCATCGCCCCCGTGCAAAGCCTGGATCTTTTCGCCGACCCCAAGTTGGCGCCAGTCATTGACAAGGCTTGGCGTTCTGGACAACCAGCCATGACTGCCAAAATCAAGGCCACAAATGCCCCCAACACCCCAGAAACCGTACTCATTTTTACCCCTGTCCACGATATGCTTAGTGCAACCACCGGTTTTTGTGTTGGTGTGTTTGATTTTAAAAAATTGGTCGCCCATTTGAACAATGGCCCTAAAAACTTGCTCTGGCGTGTTGAAGATTTAAACGCTGACGGTGATAAGACATTGATCACCAACACCTCCGAAAAACTTCCCGTATTGATGAAATCCCCTTATGTTGAACGCCGGGGCGTACATTACCAAGAAACGATCAAACTGGCTGACCGCGAATGGCGCATTATGCTGTTCCAACCCTTTACCAGCATGGGTGCGGCCCGGATAACCCCGTCTTTGTTGATTTTTTTCTTGGCCTTGGTCATGTGCGGTATTTTTGGTGCCATCGCACTGATTGTCAGTGGCGATAGGCGCTATATCTCAGAAGAAGTAAAACGTAAAACCCGTGAGCTTTCCACTGAAATTGACCAGCGTTCACAAGTGGAAACCTATTTGCGCCAAAGCGAGGAACGCTTCCGACAACTCTTCCAAGGCTCGCCCATACCGGTTGCCCTGCATGACCTGAAAGGCAATATTGTCGGCTTAAACGACAGCTTTGTGAAAACCTTTGGCTACACGCTACAGGACATCCCCACACTGGAACAATGGTGGTGCCGGGCTTACCCTGACGAGCAGCGCCGCCGCATCGCCACCGACCGCTGGTTGGCGGCAGGCAAACGCCAGCCAGTGTGGGATGAGGGCTTTGTAACCCCGGAAATGTCGGTGGTTTGTAAAAATGGCGAACAACGCTGGGTTATTGTCCACAGTGTCTTTATTGTCGGGCAAATGCTGGAAGCGTTTAATGACATCACCGAACGCAAACAGGTGGAAATTGCCTTAAACAACGCCAAAGAACTCGCTGAAAAGGCCAACCTTGCCAAATCCGAATTTTTGGCGAACATGAGCCACGAAATCCGCACCCCCATGAACGCCATTTTAGGCTTGACCGAACTGGTCTTGGACTTGGACTTGCCGCCCCAAGAACATGATTACCTCAACAAAATCCATCACTCATCCCAAGCGCTGTTGCGCCTGCTCAATGACATCCTTGATTTTTCCAAAATTGAGGCCCGGCGGATGGAAATTGAACAACAGGAATTTGCTGTTGAATCGGTGCTTAAGGAGGTTGCCACGCTGTTCACCAATGAAGCCGAGACTAACGGCCTGGATCTGATCCTGGATGTTGCCGATGATGTCCCCAAACTGTTGGTCGGCGATGCCTTTAGGACACGCCAAATACTCAATAATTTGGTAAGCAATGCCATTAAATTTACCCAATGTGGCGAAATTACCATCCGGCTTGAGGTTGCAGAACGCCATGGGCAACAGCTGATGCTGCGGTTTATGGTCAGCGACACCGGCATTGGTTGCTCACCCGAACAAGCCGGACGCCTGTTCTTGCCCTTTAGCCAAGCCGACACCTCCACCACACGAAAATTCGGCGGCGCTGGTTTGGGCTTGGCGATATGCCGGCAACTGGTCGAATTGATGGGCGGGGATATTACTGTGGACGGTGAACTGGGCCGGGGTTGCACATTCACATTCACCCTCAATCTTGGGCTAGGCGCAGTTTATGGGTGGGCCGACCATGGCAAACCCTTGGTGGGTTTGCATGCCCTCATCATCGATGACTTGGCCATTACAAGGGGCATTTCGCAACGCTATCTAGAGTCATGGGGTTTACATGTCCAAGCCTTAACCTATTTAGAAGCGGCACTAGCCTCCGCTCAAAGCCAGGCCTTTGATGTCTTACTATTTGACCAAAAAAACCAAGACAACCTCCTTGAACTTGCGCAGCAGTTCCAAGCCCGAAACAAAGGCGATGCGGACCAACAAGCCCCAAAAATTATTGTGGCCACCAGCCACAACCGACTCATCCAAACCGGACAAACTGCGTCTGGGCGCATCCATGCCAATGCCATCTTGGACAAACCAGTGACCCGGACAACGTTGTTCGAAACCTTACTGCAAGTATGTTCCCAAACGAAAGATATCCCGGCCCAAGCGGAAACCAAGTTTGACCCTTATGCGGCCGCAACACCGATCCGTGGTGCCCGCATCCTATTAGTTGAAGACAACAGCCTTAACCAACTCGTGGCCAAGAAATTCCTTGAAAAAGCGGGCTTGGAGGTGGTTATCGCCAACCATGGCGAAGAAGCCATCAGTTGCTTCATGCAAGGGCGATACGATGCCATCCTAATGGATTTACACATGCCGATTATGGACGGTTATGAAGCCACCCGGCAGATACGTACACTGCCAGAAGGTAAAACCCTACCCATCATCGCGATGACCGCAGCCGCCATGCAGCAAGACCGGGATGCCTGCTTTGCCGCCGGCATGAACGCCCATATCGCCAAGCCCTTATCGTTAAAGGAATTGCTGGAATGCTTACTGCATGAAATTAAGCCGCATTAAAAGCCATAAAACCGAAATGGCTACTATTGGTATTAGCACTTAAATCTGCTCTAATTCACCATTTACAACCAAGGAAAAAATTCATCTAAACTGATATTACCCACTTTATACCCTAAAATCAGGAATCTAACCCTATGAAAAACACCCTTCAAAACAAGCTATATTCCCTGGTATTTGTAACCATCATTGCAATTGGACTAAGCGCCAGCCCTGCCTCGGCAATGACCATAGACAAAATACTGAATGTCAACGTCCATGTACTTTGTAACGACAGCGGGCTAAACTGTGCATCTAAGGGCCCTGCCGGCAATGCTTTTTTTAGTGCTGAAACCAACAAGATTTGGGCGCAAGCGGGCATCAGCGTCAGCTTCAACTTGGCCCAAACCATCAATAGCACCGCATTCAGCTTTCTAAATGATAGTGTCGCCGGTGATAGCTTCTATGACCTTATCGACTATGCCGGCTTTGGCTATAGTGCTTCCATTGTTGACATGTTCTTGGTGCATACAGTTACCGGGGTCTATGGTGAAGGTTTTATGGGGTACGGCGGATTGGTCATTGCCATGGACACGGTGATGGCGTTCAACAGCGGCCTTGGGCGTATCGATACCATAGCCCATGAATTGGGGCATAACTTAGACTTGGTACAACCCGCCCTAGGCGGTGACCCAGGTGGCCATTCGAATAGCAGCCATCCCAATTACCTGATGGCATCTGGCTCATGGCGCACTGTGCCAGCAACCTTGGCCAATATCGCACCTAGCGGATCAGGCTTGGATTTGCTGCCAGCCGACCAAATAGCCCATGCCAGACTGAGTAAATTGTTACACGATGTCCCCGAAACCAGTACCTTTGCCCTGCTCGCCTTGGGCTTGTTTGGCTTGGGGGTCATGCGCCGCCGCGTTGCTTTCAATTAAATTCTTTTCAATCAATCGCTGATGCAAGCCCTGCCGGGAGCTTGCATCACGATCCTTTAAAGACCAGCGCCGAGCTTTCCAAAGCCAACAATTTGGCCAATAACTCTTCCCGTTGGTGAATATCCAACTTGGTGAATAGCTTGCTGACATGGTCTTTTACCGTAGTCAGCTTGATATGCAAACGTTCGCCAATTTTCTCATTGGAATAACCTTGTGCCAACAACAAGCAAACCTCTTTTTGCATAGGTGACAAAGGCAATAGCTGTAGGGCGCGTAAGATTTTCAGCAAAGCTGGCTCCTGGTGTTCTATGGTTATACCTATCAAGCCGCCTGGGCCATTATTGTATTGGTTTAACCAATAGGCCCGAAAGATAAAGCGGCCATTTTGGGCGGTATAATCCCAAGAAGGCGGGGCAGCCGCCAACCCCCGGAACACCGTATCCAAGTTCCGGCACAACTGCCCCACAGCCGCCAACAATCTGGCCTGCTTAATCCGGGCATCGGCAGCAATCGGGGTCTGGGTTGCCAAGGCCAACAAACACTTGGCTTCTGGGCTAATAAAAAGAGGCTCGCCTTGGACATCCATAACCATCATCCCTGACAAGCCAGCCTCACTGTATCGGATGGCGTTATCCATAGGCACCTGCATGGCATGGGCCACATAAGGCAACAATTGTGAAAACAAAGCTTGCTCGGCTTTATTGAAGGCCTTTTGTTGGCGCGGGCGATACAGCCCAAGCAGTCCAAGCGGTTTCGAATGCTGTCCAACAAGTCCCCACAGTACATGATGCTGGTCATAGCGGCGAAACACCAAGTTATACATGTCCGTCATATAAAACCCTTCATCAAACACCCCAGCATCCACTAACACGGGTTGATGGACAAACCACGCGGCAGCAAGCGCCATACGTTCAGGCGTAAAAAAATCGCAGACCACTGCCGGTGTCGTTTCATCAAGTTCGGCAACGGCAAACCCAAGCATGAATGATACTGGGTTAAATTGCCCATCAACGACGGTTAACACATTATTCCCTGAAGGCAGCACTTTTTGCACCGCCCGTAAAAACTCAGGGACAACAATTTCTTTGGGCAATCCGGAACAACAGAGTTGGCGTAGATAGGCGATGCCATTGCTTTGTTTCATAGCGAGATGTCCTGTACTTTTAGGCCGGCTTAAATAACCAACCTGCCACAATTGTTATTTGGTTAGGTATCCAAGGGTTTGGCAAAAAATAGTTACCCGAGTTATGGAGATATCCTGTCGTGGCGACTAATTCACCACCTCAACTATAAATTCAGATTCTATCCTAAACGCCAAGCTTATCGATAAGCAATCACTAGAAAAAATCCAAGGCTATTTACCCTACCCAAGTAGGGCGAAACCAACCCAGCATTTTGTTAGCATAGCCATAAGCCCAAAGCAGTTTAGAGCTAACTTCCTTTGCAGTAAAAAATTGTTGAAATTAACTCCTTCATTAATTTTAGTCCAAGGGCATTATCACCATGAAAAAAAGCTCCACTTGGCCCTGCAATGGGATTGCCCTTTACACAGCATGGCCTTTTGAGCAAACCAAGGCGGCCGTTGGCTTGAAGCCAAGGGAGTGGCTGGGTTTTAATGGTTATGAAATGGGCTTTTACACTGGCCAATTGCAAGATTTCATTCGCCAAGTTATACTCCGCGAAAACCCACCTTGGCCTTAAAAAAACGCTTAAACCATTAATTTTATGTGGATTTTTTCGCTTGATTATTGGGTAGTTGTTAGGCTTCCGGGTTTCGGCGTTTTAAACCTCCACCCGCGAATAAGAGATTGAACTCAAGGCCCAGACTACTAAACGCCACCAACACGCGGTTTAATTGGCCATGAAATCCCGCGTAGTACCAATAACTTATTGGCTACATGGGGAGTAACAACTGCTTGACCCCGGACTTAACCCCTTTATGTTTGAGGAAGAATCAATGAAACACACACCCATCACGCACTATAAGCCTACACGGCTATCGTTAGCTTTATGTGTCGCCGGTTTGATGACTCTCGCCGGGCCTGCGGGCGCGCTCACCGTAACCGTTATTGGCACTAATGGCAGCGCTGGTGTGGGCCTGGGCGGCTCTGGCGGTAATGGCCAAAACGCATCAGCCACTGCTGCACAAATTGGCGAAGCTAACAATACCGCTTCTGCCTTTAGTGGCTCAGGGGGGGATGGCGCTTCGGGAAGCAATGTCATTTCTGGGGGCAATGGAGGCAATGGTGGCTCAGGTACTGCCAGCGCAACCACCAGTTTTTTAGGCAACGCCACAGCCGCCGCAACCGCAACGGGTGGGCAAGGCGGCTATGGTGGCACTGCCACGGCCCCAGCCAGTGGGGGCACGGGCGGCTTTGCGGGCAATGCCACCTCAGCAAGCGCTAGCGTAAGCTCCACGGCTGCCAGCACGTCTACCGCCACCGCTACCGCCAACGCAAGTGGCGGCCCAGGAGGTACAGGCGGCTCACCTAGCGGCGGTGGACGTAGCGGTGGTACAGCCACTTCTTCAGCGCAAGCGCAAAACGCCAGTAACGGTGTAGTCACCAGCACTTCCCAAGCAAACGGTGCAAGTGGCGGGAATGCCGTTGGTGCAGGAAATAGTGCGGGTAACAGTGGCACCGCTACGGCCACGGCCAGTGGTATTTCCACGGGTGGCGGCAGTGTATTTGTCACAGCAAGGCAAAACTCCGGGGCGGCTGGCAATGGCTCAAATGGTGCTAACGGCGGCAACGGTATGAATAGCCTATTAAGTAACGCTGCAACTGGCTCCACCAGCGGGCTGTTATCACTCAGCGAACATGCACAAGGTGGTTTTGGCGGCTCATCCAACTCAGGTTCTGGAACGGCCGGCTCAGGCGGCAATGGCCAGGCTAATATGAGTATCATCAATAACCAAAGTAGTACCCTTGTGATCAGTACCGATGCACGGGGCGGCAGCGGGGGTTATGCGGACTTGGGCAGCAGTGGTGCCGCAGGCGTAGGCAGTACCTTTATCAGTGCTATTGGTAGTGGCGCTGTTACGGTAGACGGCTTAGCCATCGGTGGTTCTGGTGGCGGCAAAAGTTCTAGCGCTGGTGATGGACTGACAGGCGGCAGCGCCACTTCCCAAGTTAGCGCCCAAAACAGCAGCAGCCAAAATGTCAGCAGCAGCGCCCGTGCAGGGGGTGCGATAGGTACGGGTACTGGCGGGGCGGGCAGTGGTGCAGGTCACGTAGGTGGCACAGGTGGTACTGCCACTGCCACTGCGACTGGCTCATCCAGCGGCGGCGGTCAGGTCAGCGTTTCGGCCACCCAGACCGCTGGTGATGGTGGGGCGGGTAATAGCGGCGCGAATGGTGGCTTAGGTGGAATTTCTACGATCAACAATGCAGTGACTGGCGCTACAACAGGCGCTTTAAGTTTGTCACAGTTTGCCAATGGCGGCGATGGTGGTGCGGCTGCCAACGGTAATGGCACGGGTGGTGCGGGTGGCGCAGCCAGCAGTACCCTGAATTTCACCAACTCAAGCGCCAGTTCGGTGACGATACGCGCTGATGGCTATGGTGGCAACGGGGGAGGCAGTTCCAATGGTGGCGGTGGCGCGGGTGGCAACGGCTCGTCGGTCAGCACAGCGACCGTTAGCGGCAATTATTCCGCCGAATTACGGGGTTTTGGCGGCAACGGTGGTGCGGCGACTGCGGCTGGTGCATCGGCGGGTGTTGGCGGCAATGGCTTTACCGATCTCCATGCAACAGTAAGCAATGCCGTTTATGTCGGTGGCCAAGGCACCCAAGTCAGCTCAACAGGTGGAAATGGCGGCAGCGTCAGCCTAAACAGCAGCGGCAGCAACGGCGGCAGTGCCACAGCCCACAACACTACAACCGGCACAGGCAGTGGCCAAGTGAACGCCACCAGTACCGCCACGGGCGGCAATGGCGGCGGTGGCAACGGTGTCGGCAAAAGTGGTGGGGACGGCGGTACTGTCCTAGCCGATGCCACGGGCATTTCCAACAACGGTGGCACAACTACAGTCACGGTCAACCAATATGGCGGTACGGGCGGTAGCGGTTTCAATGGTGCCAATGGCGGTGCGGGTGCCGATAGCCAGCTGTTTAATTCAGCACAAGGCACAAGCAGCGGCAGCTTGGCCTTATTCCAAGTGGCCGGTGGCGGCAGCGGCGGTTCAGCTAACGGGACTGGCACCGGTTCAGGTGGTACTGCTGGGGAGGCCCGCAGCCTACAAAGTGTCAATGACCCGGCTGCCAGTTCGCTCACCGTCACCTCCATCACCCAAGCGGGCTACGGTGGCCAGAGCGACCATGGGGCCGCAGGCGATGGCGCCTATAGCTTGGCGCAAAATATAGTCACTGGTGCTGGCAGCGTCACCTCAACGGCCTGGGGAAATTACCGTTTCGGCAGCGCTTATGGCGGCGGCGGCTCCACCATCGACGGCATAGCCGGTACTGGCGGCAATACTGCCGCACAAAGCTTGGCGACAGGGGTTAAAGGCGTCACCTCTACGGTCGAATCCCATGGTGGTTTCGGCGGTTCTATTTCCGGAACGGGAAATGGTGGCGATGGTGGTTGGGCGACTGGCCAATCATCAGGTACCAATAGCACTAATCTTGGAACTATCTACAGCGCCGCCGCTGTTTACGGCGGTAATGGCGGTACTGGCCGGGGAGCTGGCAACTCGGGTGGTGATGGTGCAATCGCGACTGCGGTCGCCACTGGCGTCTCTACTGGCGGGGCTGATGTTAGCGTCAGGACGGATAGCACTGGCGGGGCTGGTGGTGATGGACAAAATGGCGCAGCGGGCGGCGCGGGGGCAGCAACACAAATTGTCTCAGGCAATGTTTCAGGTAGCACTAGCGGTGCCTTAAGCCTGACCCAAAATGCGATTGGCGGCAAAGGCGGCAATAGCGCCAATGCGGCTGGCGGCCTAGGTGGCTTGGTCAACAGCCAATTAAATTACTCGGCAAACTCCAGCAGTTTGAACGCATCCACCAGCGCAACCGGTGGGGCGGGCGGCACAGGCTCTGGTGCGGGTTCCAGCAACGGCAACGGCGGTGATGCGTGGACTAAAACCAATGTCAGCAATAGCGGCGGCTCAACCCAAACAACGGTAAACGCCACAGGAGGTAGTGGTGCTACCGGTGGCGCCGCCACCGCGATTGCCTGGGGCGGGGAAACCAGCACCGCCGCCAATAAAACTGCCACGGCCACGGCAACGGCCACTGGCGGATTAGGGGCTATCAACCGGGCAGCTGGTGTGGCAGATGCACTGGCCTCCACCGCCAATGGCCAACAAGCAACAGCCACGGCCACCGCGACAGGCGGCACTGGTAGTGCGACCAGCAAAGCCAGTTCCAGCAAACAAAACAGCGTGGCCAGCGTATTTGCACAGGCCACAGCACCCGTGGACAACGGCACGGCAAAAACCAAAAGCACGGCCAATTTTGGCTCTACGGTAAGCCTTGATGGCAGCCAAAACAACTCATACGCGTTTGTCACAGGCACACCATCGACATCGTGGGTAACTAGCGCCTTGTATCCCCAAGGATTAAACGTCAGCAACCCGATAAATGCCGTGCTGGGGCAACCTGGTGCCATTATCTTTGGGGCTGGTGCATTGGGTGGTTATTATGGTGGCCCAGGCGGCGGGGTAGTTGAAAATTACAATAGTTTTGTCAGCTTTATCGTTGATTCCAGCCTTATTACTGACAATCTGGCGATTGGGTTTTACCAGCATTCTGGACAAGCAGGCGCAGGCTCCAGCCTTTCGATAAGCGGTTTCAAATTCGGGCCTAACCAAAGCTTGTTTAATCTGACAGTTGCTTTGTCACTCAATTTAGACACCGTTGGCCAAAGTTTCGGGTTTGACTTCCTGTTTGGTGACCCACCCGCCAATTGTGTAAGCACCAGCACCCATGTTTGTAGCTTTGGTGGATTTACCCTTGATTTGTCCGATCCAAGCTTCACCGAAAACTTTTTTAGTGGCGGCGGTGCCAGCGGTACGGGCAGTAATTTGTTGATTAATTTGGGGTCACTGGACAGCTTCGCCACTGTGCCAGAACCTGGCTTGTTGGGGATGTTCGGATTGGCGGCCTTGTTCGTGCCACGCTTACGCCGTCGTAAGAAATCGATAAGCAAAAGTGTGGAGGCATAAAAACGCCTAAGGAGTATTGGATGCGGCGTCGGGTTAGGGATAGCTCCTAACCCGACCTACAAATTTAATACCCTTGAGGACAGTGTTGGTGTATGGGTCACAAACAATGACCGTTCTGAATATGTCTAAACACCATGACCTTGGGTTAATGCTTGTTGAAAAACGTCTGCTTGTGGGCATAAATTGCAAACCTTTGCCCATTGACTTGAAATTGTTAGCGCATGAACCTGATATTCCCGTTTGCTTTTTTTAACACGCAACGGCTTGGGTAACAGGGATAAATCTTGTTCTAATCTCAAATTGCACTCAAGATTATTCAATAGCGGATGCCCATCCGGTAAAATCGCTGCCGCAAGCCAAGCTTCACTGGCCTTTGAAGGAATGCAAAAAATAGTTTTCTGACCGGGTTGTGAGATCCCCAACCAAGCAAGCATTGCGTCACTAAGTGGCTTTACCGTATCAACAGACGGTGGGCACGGCAAATCACAAGGTAGTGCAGGTAATCCCATAGCTGCATTTACAGCTGACGCCCCACAATCCGTGTAAGCCTTATGGGCAACATCGGCATCAAGATGGATAATAAACAAGTCAAATAGACCTAGGGTTGGATCTGCTTCCAATGTAGGATGGCCACGGCTTTCAAAATCCCTACACCACTTAAACACCCCTCCCCAACCGCCGCCCATTTCAGGCCTTGTGGGTTCTGGTTGCAATAGCGTCAACACAAAATCAGCCGGCAAAACCGCTTGTAACGCAGCCTCAATAATAATTAAATCCGTTACTCCTTCTGCCACCAATGCTATGTGCAGATCAGACATTCGGCACAGCCCCCAAATGCCCCATCAACCATAAGCGTGAAAGTGGGTAGTCGTTATTAAGTTCCAACAGTTCTGGGCTTAGCATAACTCTCTTAATAAGTGTGTGGCCTTTACTGCTCCGTTCAACGGCGAACAAGCGCACTTCATCATCGGTTAAGTCCAAGCCATCCAACACAGCGGGGTTATGGGCTGTAAACAGCAGTTGCCGTTCGGAATCGGCTTGCTGTAACCACGTTGACAGTTTGGCGCTTAAGCGCATAACTAAACGCGGATTTAAAGCTTGATCCAGATTATCCACAGCCAGTAATTTAGGTGCATTGGGCGAAAGGCATAACATTGCACAAAACAACACATATAAAGCACCTTCACTAGCATCATACGCCGTTAAGGTATTACGGCTTTTTTTCATATAGCGGTCAGTAAAGCGAAGTACATATTTGCTACGCGACACAGATGGCGATAGTAGCTTGCGAACATTATCCGAAGTGTCTATATCGGCTACCCAATCAATTAGCTCAAGAACACTGTCTAGCAAGCCTTCGTCTTTATTAAGCAGATACTTACGAAATTCAGCAAAACCTTCGGCTAATCGTCCACCTGACAAGCCCAAAGGATCACGGGTTTGGGGGTCTTGTATTGTGCCACGTAAGGTTGGGGTGTCAGGACAATATATTGCGTAGTTTTGCAGCCGCGTAAGTAATTGTGCAGCGGCGTTGTCCGGCTCAAGCTCCACGACTTTCAATGCAGAAAGGCCAGCTGTGTTTGCCAAATTATTTTTCTCAGTACGGACACCACGCGAAACAACGGATTTATTTCCATCAAACAAATATTCAGTTTTGAAAGACCAAGCGGGATTGGGGTGTTCCAAAGGATTCAACAACGAAACGCGAAACTCTTCTCCCGCGTCCCCCTTTGCAATCAATCTAATTTGCCCAGATACGCGGATACCTTCAAAAGATGCCTTATATAAGCGCGGCATGCCTTCACGCACACCACGTCTTTTTAAGGACTCATCATCTACCTTGCCACTAGCGGCAGCACCAAGCACACCAATGGCCTCCAAAACATTGCTTTTTCCTACGCCATTTGCGCCAATAAAACAATTTATCCGCCCTAATTCCACAGTTTGGGAGACAATGGATTTAAAACCTTCAATTTGAATAGCGCGTATCATCATAAGCTTGCCCGCAAATCTTATTAAGTGGGTATATCAAAACCAGCAATAGGAACTGAATTTATTTCAATGCTTAAAACCTCAACCCGCCACATCCGCCGCCTTCCCTACCCCAAACGATTCCAACAACATCAACGCCACGCCCAGCGTAATCGCCGAATCTGCAATATTAAACGCGGGCCAGTGGTAGTTTTGGTAATAGACATCCAAAAAGTCGATCACATACCCATAGGCCAAACGGTCTATCAAATTGCCGATCGCACCACCTAGCACCAGTGACAACGCCACGGCCAGCAAGGTTTCGTGGGATTTCAAGCGGGATAACCACACGCCGATCACGCCGCTGATCACTATCGCCAAACCAGCAAAAAACCAGCGTTGCCAACCGCCTGCATCACTTAAAAAACTAAACGCCGCGCCGGTGTTGTGGACATAAGTCAGATTAAAATACGGCAGCACCGGGATAGATTCAAACAGCTGCATGGAACCATCGACTGTTAATTTGCTGGCTTGATCCAAGACAATGGCCAACAAAGACAAACCCAACCATTTCAGCATACCCAAATTACGCATAACGCCTCTGTTCGCCGTCGCCTGCAACGTTTTCCACACAACGGCCACAAAGTTCGGGGTGCTCAGGATGCTCACCCACATCAAAGCGTTGATGCCAGCAGCGCACACATTTGGTGTGCTCGGACACCCGCACCAATAATTTAACACCCGGTACGTCGGTCTCAATAGCCTCATCCGGGCAAAATTGTGCAGCCACCAACAAGGCATTGGAGGTGATGAAAATAAAATGCAGCTCATTTTCCAATAAGCTTAAGGCGGCGAAATACTCAGGGTCGCAATACAGCTCCACTTCGGCATTTAAGGATGCGCCTATCTCGCCTTTGGCACGGCTTTTTTCCAACTCTTTGCTGACGGCAGTCCTGACCGCCATCACTTTTTGCCAAAATTCAGGGTTCATGGCGGCATTTTTATCCAGCGGTGCCAAACCCTCGTACCACGTTTCCAAGAATATCGAACTGCCGCGTTCACCAGGAATATACTGCCAAATCTCGTCGGCGGTATAACTGATGATAGGCGCCAACCAACGGGTTAAGGCTTCCAGGATATGGTACATGGCGGTTTGCGCAGAACGCCGCGCCAAGCCATCGGCTTTGGCGGTATATTGGCGGTCTTTGATAATATCCAAATAAAACCCGCCTAAATCCAGCACACAAAAATGGTGGACTTTTTGGTAGATGGATTGGAATAAATACTGGTCGTAAGCGGTTTTAACCTCTTCCTGCAAATTATAAGCCCTGTCGACTATCCACCGATCCAAAGCCAATAAGTCGGCAGTTGGCACCAAATCGGTCGCCGGGTTGAAATCATTCAGGTTCGATAGCAAAAACCGGGCGGTGTTACGTAAGCGTCGATAACCGTCAGAGGTGCGCTCCAAAATCTCATCAGACACGCGCATTTCGCTACGGTAATCGGTAGAGGCTATCCATAAACGCAACACATCCGCGCCCAGGTTTTTCATCACCGATTGCGGCGGGATGACATTGCCTTTGGACTTGGACATTTTTTCGCCGTTTTTGTCCACGGTAAAACCATGCGTCAACACGGCTTTATAAGGCGCGACATCATTCATAGCGACCGATGCCAATAATGACGACTGGAACCAGCCGCGATGTTGGTCTGAACCTTCCAAATACAAATCCGCCGGAAATGTCAGCTGTGCGCGTTTTTCCAATACACAGGCATGGGTCACACCAGAGTCAAACCACACGTCCAAGGTATCGCTCATTTTGTCGTAAGCATCGGCTTCCGCGCCCAGCAATTCGGCTTTGTCCAGCTCAAACCACGCTTCTATGCCTTGCTTTTCGATACGTTTGGCGATAATTTCTATCAACTCGCCCGTGCGCGGATGCAATTCGCGGGTTTCTTTGTGGATAAAAAAGGTAATGGGCACACCCCACGTCCGTTGGCGGGAAATACACCAATCGGGACGGCCATCAATCATGCTTTCAATCCGCGCCTGCCCCCATTCGGGTATCCAATCGACCCGTTGCACTTCGCTTAAGGCCAAGTCACGCAAATGGTTTTGGTTCATGGAAATAAACCATTGCGCCGTCGCCCTAAAAATAATCGGGGTTTTATGCCGCCAGCAATGTGGGTAGCTGTGCAAAATGGCGTGATGATGCAGCAATTTGCCACGCGCTTCCAGCACTTCCAAAACATGGGCATTGGCATTGAACACATGCTCACCGGCAAACAATTCGGTGCTTGCCAAAAACACGCCATCGGCACCCACGGGGTTGTCTACTGGCAGACCGTATTTTTGGCCGACCACGTAATCGTCCTGACCATGGCCAGGCGCAGTATGCACCGCACCAGTACCCGCCTCGGTGGTGACGTGGTCACCTAAAATAATCGGCACCTGGCGGTCATAAAATGGATGTTGCAACAGCTGGTGTTCCAACGCCGAACCTGTGCAATACGCAACCACATGGTAACCTTCTATGCCATAGCGCAGCATGGTGTCTTTTAACAGTGCCTCAGCCACCACCAAGCGCTCGTTGGCGCATTGCACCACGACATATTCCAAATCCGGGTTTAAGGCCACGCCTTGGTTGGCAGGCAAGGTCCACGGCGTGGTTGTCCAAATCACCACCGACAAAGGCCCTTGGCCTTCATGTTCGGGGGCATGGTGGCAGGCGCTGATAAAGCGGTGTTCATCGAGCACTTGAAAACGCACATCTATCGCAGGCGAATGCTTGTCTTCGTATTCCACTTCGGCTTCAGCCAAAGCCGAGCCGCAATCGGTACACCAATGCACGGGTTTTGCGCCAGCCACAATATGGCCTTTTTGGTTGATTTTTCCCAATGAGCGCACGATGTCGGCTTCAAATTGATAATCCATCGTTAAATACGGATTTTCCCAATCGCCTAAAATACCCAAGCGGATAAACGCCTCTTTTTGGATTTCAACTTGCTTGGCGGCATATTCACGGCAGGCTTTGCGGAACACCGCAGGCGACACTTTAACGCCCGCCTTGCCAATTTTCTTTTCCACCATCAATTCAATCGGCAAACCATGGCAATCCCAGCCAGGCACATAAGGCGCATCGTATCCGCTTAAGGTTTTTGACTTGATGATAAAGTCTTTTAAGACTTTATTGACCGCATGGCCGATATGGATCTCGCCATTGGCATACGGCGGGCCGTCATGCAGGACAAATTGGTGGCGACCTGTAAAAGCCTCTCTGATTTGCTGGTACAAACCCGCCCCCGTCCATTTTTTTAGTTGTTCAGGTTCGCGTTGCGCCAAGTTGCCTTTCATAGGAAAAGCGGTGTTGGGTAAGTTTAGGGTTTTTTTATAGTCTATGGTCATAATGTTTTTCTCTGCAAAACCTTGGGTTATCGCGCCTATCGTTTTGATTTGGGCTTAATGTTTAAATCTTAAAGGGTTGGCTCATGTGGACACCTGCTTAGGGTTAGTAAAGTCGCTACACCCCGCCACCCTTAGCAGCAAAAATTCTTTTCGCCTCCAGCACATCATTTTTAATCTGTGCGGTGAGATCTTCCAATGAGTCAAACCGCACTTCGTCCCTGATTTTTTGGATAAAATGCACCTCCACATAATGCCCGTAAATGTCCTTATTAAAATCAAACAAATGGGTTTCCAGGATCGCCTTGCTACCACCCACAAACGTCGGCCTAGTGCCGACATTGGCAATGCCTTGGTATTCATTGCCATCCAGCCCGGTCATGGTGACCGCGAACACACCATTCACCGGGGTGTTTTTCCTGAACAAACGAATATTGGCGGTAGGATAACCGATAGTGCGGCCACGTTTGTCACCATGCCCAACCCGGCCACACACCGAATAAGGGTGGCCCAGCATCGCCTCCGCTTTGGCCAAATCGCCAACAGCCAAGGCATCCCGAATTTCTGTGCTGCTAATCCGCAGCCCGTCCAATAAATAAGTGCCGGTATCTTCGACACTAAACCCGTGGCGTAGGCCATGCTCTTTCAGCATAGCAAAATTGCCGCGACGGGCTTTGCCAAAGTGAAAATCATCACCCACCACCAAATGCTTGATGTTGAGCTTATTGATCAACACCTCACCAATAAATTGCTCGGCATCATAATTGGCAAAATCACGGTTAAATTTAACCACTAGCAAGTTATCAACCGGCAATTTAGCAAACTCAATCACTTTTTCGCGCAGCCGCATCAAGCGCGAAGGCGAATTGTCGCCCAAAAAATATTCCAAGGGCTGCGGCTCAAACGTCATGGTCACTACAGGCAAACCCAAGGCCGCGCCACGTTCAGCCAATTTTTTAATCACCGCCCTATGGCCCAAATGCAAACCGTCAAAATTGCCGATAGTCAGTACACAACCGTTTTTAAACGGCCCTAGATGGGATAAGCCTCTAATTAAACGCATGATGCCTTAAATAACACAAAGATTTTTATTTTAACATGGGCAAGGGGTAAATGGGGGAGTCATTGTGAGGGGAAATTTTCTACTGCGTAGTTGTAGCTGATTTTAGACCTTATTCCAGTCTACGCGCTACAAGTCTAAATTTACCCAGATTAGAGAGTTTTCGTTTACTTTAAATTCTTGACAGAGTTTATTTAACAAGCTAGGCAAGTTACTTTCAAAATTCTTTACTTGAACCAATACAGAATGGGTTTTATCTTCTTTGTCATGAAAACCAAGTAAAAAACACAACTGGTCTTCAATCGAAATATAAATACCGAAACAAGTTCCCAATCCATCCTCAGTATATTCAAAAGATGAAAGAGAAAATAGGCTTTCTATTTCCTTTACGGAATAGGGAAGCTGACAAAGTTGTATTAAATATCCAGACGTAGACCATGCTTCATTCCATTCTAATTCAGTCACTTGCTTCATGTGCTTTTAAAAATTTGCTTATCGGGTGTTTAGCCTTGTAGGCCAGAATAAGCTGCTTTGAGTGGGAGCGAAAAGCGGCGTTTCCGGGGCAGTGGGCGTATCGGTTGCGCGGTGTGCCGGAAATGCCCGTTTTCACTTGCGTTCAAACTGCCTTATTCCGGCCTGTCAATTCAGCCATTTTGGCTTTGATGTCGGCAATGCGGGGTGAGTATTGGTCATATCCTTGGGTGGCTTGTAGGCGTTCCAATAGCGGCAAACATTCTTGGTAGGCGGCTAAGGCGGCTGATGTGTGGCCTAAGCTGGTTTCGCAATCGCCTAAGTTTTCTAAGGCAATCGTTAAATCCCTCAGCACTTCGGGGGTGTCGCCTAAGCGTGCTTTGAGTTCGCGGAAGAGTTGCAAGCTTTCATTGTAGTTTAATAAGGCGGCTTCATAATGGCCTAAATGCCGTTCAACATCGGCGGTTTTATTCAAGGAAACGCTCAAGTCGCGTAATACTTGCGAAGTGTCGCCTAGTCGGTTTTGTAACACGCGTCGTAGTTGCAAGCTTTCGTCATAACGTGTTAAAGCGGCTTCATAACGACCTACGTGCTGTTCAGCATCTGCCGTTCTATCCAACGAAGCACTTAAATCGCGTAACACTTGCGGGGTGTCGCCTAAGCGGGTTTGTAAAAGCCGACGTAATTGCAAGCTTTCGTTATAAGCTGTTAAGGCGGCTTCATAACAGCCTAAGCGTTGTTCAACATCTGCTGTTTTATTTAAGGAAACGCTTAAATCGCGTAACACTTGCGGTGTGTCCCCTAACTGAACTTGTAATTCGCGGCATAGCTGCAAGCTTTCTTTATAGCCTGTTAAAGCCACCTCAAAGTGGCCTAATAGTGCGTCCATATCAGCTACTTTCTCTAACGATACACTTAAACCCCGCAACACTTCAGGCGTAGCTCCCAAACAGGTTTGTAATTCGCGGAACAGCTGCAAACTGTCTTGGTAGCCCATGACTGCGGCATCATAACGGCCTAAAATCCGATCTATATCCGCAACATTCTCTAACGACACACTTAATGCCCGCAAAGCATAGGCATTTTCTGGCTCGCAGCTTAACCAAGCACGACCCAGTTGTTCACTCTGTTTAAAAGCCTGATAAGCTTCATCATAATGGCCTGTGGCTTGTTGTATGTCCCCTAAGCGTCGTAATGCAAAGCCAGCGTTTTCTATGTTGATAACATCATCACTGTCTTCCCTTAGCAGCTTATCAGCCAACCCCACCAACTGCAGTGCCAAACCCAAGGCCAAGGGATAAAAACCCGCTTCAAAAGCGGCAGCAAAGGCATTGACCAACACCAAAAACCATTCCCTATCCGCCATAGCCAGCCCTTTGACGCGTTGCCATTCGCGGATAGCGGGTTCTTTTAAGGCTAGTGCGTCTACGTCTAGCGTGGCGACAATAGGTTCGGCGACTAAGGTTGGCAGCGGCAGCGGTGTGGGCGGGCTAGGCGGGGCAGGATGCAGTTCGTCGGTAAACGTGCGTACTGACCATAAATCGGGGGCGATTTCGCGTAAGCGCGATTTATACGCTAAGGGCAATAAGATGATAAACGGACACGGGTAATCGCGGCGGATCAGGTCGCGGCGTTCGTTAAAGCGGGCGAAAAAATTATCGATGGCGCGTTGCCATTCGGGGGTGCGGTGTTGGTGCAGCTCTAGCCAGCGGGGGACTAGCGCATGGGGGATTTGCCCTAGCCGCAGTTCCTTAAACACAAACGCCGCCAAGTTGTCCGGCTGGCTGGGTTTGATGATATGCAGCTTGCTGACCCGGCCTTGTATGTGCTGTTGTAAGCGTTGCAAAAACACCGCCGCCAGCAAACTATCTTCAACAAACAATACGATCAGGCTAAAGCGCTTAGCCCATTCAATATGGCGGCTCAGCTCTTGCCATTGGTTTTCTTCTTCGGCGGTTAATTGGCGTTCGGGGGACATGCTTAGCGTCTGACTTCATCCCGGATTAACGGGTGCACATCGTACCAATCTTCGCCATTGCGGTAATTCAACACCAGTTTGCAGTCAAAAAACCGCGCCAAGGTGGGGAGTTCTTCTATAGCCGTGAGTTCGGCGGTTTTGGATGTGTGTATTTTTTTCAGCCAAACTTTGTCGTCTTCAGCAATGGGCAACATTTCGCGTCGGGCGTGGTTTAAGGTGCGCTGGATTACCGCGTCTGGCACGGGATAAACGCCGCCGGAACTCGATTTGATTAAACTGTCACGGATTAGCCGAAAAAATTCGCGTAAATCGCCGCCCGAAGCGATAGCAAGCTGGTCTAACTGTGCTTGGGCAAACAAGCTTGAACTTTCGACTGGACAACGTCTGGCGATCAGTGTGCGCATGATGGCTAAGCCATCAGCATCAGGGGTTAGGTCATCTCTTTGTTGTACATGCACACAAGGCAAGGTGCAGCCTAAATTGCAGCCTAATAACCGCCCTAAGCCAGGGGCTAAAGGCGTTAAATACGGCGGGATGGTGTAAACAATATGCAGCATCGGAATTTGTAAGCTGCTGGCATGACCAGAAAATAGGTTTTCTACGCTTTTATAAACTTCATTCGCGCCATCTGCGCCCACGCCGCGCAGTTGTTCCACCGAATCGACCAACACCACGATTTTTTTGTGGTCATCGGCGGTTGCTTTGCGGACAAGGGCCACCACCTCTTGGGCAAAACCGTGGGCCTCTTTAACGATTTTTGCCAAATGGCCTTGTAAACCTTGTTGCAGCTGTTTTTTAAAGCTAGGGTCTTCTTTAAGCGAGGCGGTGATACCGCAAATGTCTATCTCGGGAACTTTAATATCGCTTGTCAGCAGCTCAGTCAGGCGTTCGATATAGCCACGTTTTTGCGGTGCTTGCTGGTAGCGTAGTTCGACCGCCTCACTTAAGGCCGTCATGATGGAGATCAGAAAATCACTGATTTCTACAGCCGTGCTTAGGTTCATGTAATCGCGCATATCGAGCAAAAACACGACGCAATCGTCGGCTTCCAGCTGTTTTCTTAAGCGCCGGAACTCGGTGCTTTTGCCGCAACCCCGTTGCCCAGTGAATAAATTGACGCTTTGGGATTGGCTAAAACTGATGCGTTCAGCCAATTCGGCGATGGGATCATCCACTGTGTCTTGTAGAAACGGATAATAAAACGGGTCATCAGGCTCTAAGGGTTCATCATCCAAGTTGTTGAAAAACGCTTTTAGCAAATCACGTTGGGTAGGGGCTGACATGGGCAAACTCTGGGTTTAGGGTAAGGGTTGGCTTATGCCGCTGAGGAATCCAGATAACAGGGACTTTAATGGTTGGACTGGAACAACGGCAGTTAGCACAGGATTATGTGTTGCCATTTTAAATCAAACCTTAAGCAACTTAGCATAATAAAACCCATCCATACCTGCCTCGCCCGTCAGAATCTGCCGTCCATGTAAACCTGCCAGCCCCCAGTCGGCGGCTATGGGTTGCTCTATGGCATCGGCATGGTCTGCCAAAAACGTGGCGATTTGCTGTTCGTTTTCTTGTTTTAAGATTGAACAGGTGGCGTATAGCAATATGCCGCCGGGGGCCAGTAAGGGCCAGATGGCGCGCAACATGGATTGTTGCAAGGCTTGCAAGGCCGGAATGTCATCGGCACGGCGCAGCAATTTAATGTCAGGATGGCGGCGGATAACGCCTAAAGCAGAACAGGGCGCATCCAATAAAATCCGCTCGAATGTTTGCCCGTCCCACCACGTTTGGGGCTGGGTGGCATCGCCCAAGGTAAGTTGTGCGGTCAATTGCAAGCGCTGTAGGCCGTCACTGACACGCTGTAAACGGGCTGCATCAATGTCAACTGCCACCAAGGTTTTTAGCTGGGTTTGGTGTTCCAAGATATGCGCGGCTTTGCCACCAGGGGCGGCGCAGACATCCAGTACCCGCTGTCCGGCTTGAACGTCCAGCAAATAGGCGGCAAGTTGTGCGGCGGTGTCTTGTACCGACACCAAACCGTCGGCAAAGCCTGGCAATACTTCCACGGCAACTGGCTTGAGCAACACCAGCCCACTAGGGCAATGTTCGGCAGCGATTGCCGGATAAACTTGGTCTGCCAACAGCTGTATATAGTGTTCGCGGCTGCCACGCGCCAAATTTACCCGCAAGGCCATGGGCGCTTGTTGGTTGTTTTCATGGAACAGTTGCGTGGCGTGTTCCGGCCAGTCCTGTTCAACGAGAGCCATTAGCCAAGCCGGATGGCAGCTTGCTGCGGTTTTTTCTTGATCTGCCAATGCTTCAAGTTTGGCTTGCTCCCGAAGATAATTGCGCAACACGGCGTTAATCAAACCTTTGGCCCAAGGTTTTTTGGCCGTCGCCAACACGGTTTCAGAAACCGCCGCATGGGGTTTGACGCGCATAAAGCTGAGTTGATACAAACCCACTAAGGCCAAAGCTTTAAGTTCAGTGTCCTTGATCGGTTTGGTCAGCAATTGGTTTAAGATAAAGTCCAAACGCTGGTAGCTGCGGCATACGCCATAGCAAACAGCTTGGATAAAGGCTTGGTCTTTGCTGGGTTCTACGCTGGCTAACGCAGCATCCAGCGCGGAGGTTAAGGACTGTCCGTCCTGAATAATGCGTGTTAACACGCGGGCGGCGATTAATCGTGTGTTCACTAGGTGTTCAGCCAAGTTTTACTCCATCTAGCTTATGGGCATTTAAAAACGCTTGTGCGGCCATGCGCTTGCCACCAGGCAATTGGACTTCCAGCAAGCGTAACACCCCGTTGCCAGTTGCCACATCAAGGTTTTTTTGCTGGCAACTCACTGTACCTGCGCTTAAGCCGGTGTCAATAGCCAAGGCTTCCGCCTGCCAGATACGCAGGGCTTGGTCTTGATAACGGGTTTCGGCCACCGGCCAAGGGTTCAGGCCCCGGACTTTTAAGGCCAAAGTGGTGGCCGCTTGTGTCCAATCGATCAAGGCTTCGGATTTTGACAGTTTTTCAGCAAACGTTACCAAACTTTCATCTTGTGGCTCAGGATGTAACGTCCCCTGCCCTATCTGAGCCAGCACTTTGTCCAAACCGATGGCGCCCAATAGGGACAATTTATCATACAAATCACTGGAAGTGTCGTTAGGGCCGATAACATACTCTTCCTTAAGCAACATGTCCCCTGCATCCAGTTTGTGGACTATCTGCATCAAAGTAACACCGGTTTTTTCATCCCCGGCCATTAGCGCCCGCTGGATAGGGGCCGCACCCCGCCAGCGCGGCAATAAAGATCCGTGGACATTGATGCAGCCGTAACGGGGCGCATCCAAAACCGCTTGGGTTAAAATCATCCCATAAGCGACCACCACGATAAGGTCAGCATCAAAGGCTTTTAGCTGCTGCAAGTCTGCCTCGGTTTTCAGTGTCGCAGGCTGCAAGACCGGGATGTTATGTTCTGATGCCAAGGCTTTGACAGGGCTGACGTGGCTTTGCCGACCGCGGCCCGAAGGACGGTCGGGTTGGGTATATACGGCGCAGACTTCATGTTCAGAAGCCAGCAAGGTTTGTAAACTGGGTACGGCAAAATCCGGGGTTCCGGCAAAAATAATCTTCATGATCAACTTTTTTCCATTTTATGAATTTTTTCTAATTTCTTTTTGATGCGCTGTCTTTTTAGTGAAGAGATATAATCAACAAACAGCTTGCCGTTTAAATGGTCCATTTCATGTTGCACACACACCGCCAGCAATTCCGTGGCCTCAAATTCAAAAGGCTGGCCTGTCCTGTCCAAGGCTTTTACCTTAACCCGCTCTGCCCGATTGACCTTTTCAAAAAAACCGGGGACAGACAAACAGCCTTCTTCGGACTCTTTGACCCCATCTTTTTCGAGGATTTGCGGGTTGATCAAAACCATAGGGGCATCTTTTTCTTCACTAATGTCTATCACTATAACAGACAATTGCACATCGACCTGGGTCGCCGCCAAACCAACGCCTTTAGAGCCATACATGGTTTCCAGCATGTCGTCCGCCAGTTTTCTGATTTTGTCATCGACTGTTTTTACTACGGCGGCTTTTTTACGCAAGCGTTCGTCTGGAAACTCAAGAATCGTTAAAATACTCAACAAACTCACCACTAAATATAATTGAATGCTGGAATTCTATATGAATTCCTATAAACTTTGAATGCTAACGACTAAAAAAGACCCCCAGGAATCAATATGGCTTTTCGTACACTCTTAGGTTTGATGCTAGCCCTGCTTATCAGCATAAGCTCATGGGCAGATGAAATACAATTAAACCCCGCCCATCCCGCCCAATACACCGTCGTCCAAGGTGACACTTTGTGGGATATCGCGGGCAGATTTTTAAACCATCCCTGGCAATGGCCTGATCTGTGGCGCGACAACAGCCAAATTGCCAACCCCAACTTGATCTACCCCGGCGACACCCTATATTTGACCATGGTCAATGGTCGGCCGCAGATGAGCCTTTCCAGGACGGAACCGCAAGCTTATTATGACACTAACCATACCTGTGTCCTTACCGATGAAGACCTTAAATATGGCCGCAGCCAATTTGCTGTTACCGAAGATGGCAAGCTTATGCCATGTATACGGGAAACTTTAATAAATCAGGCCGTTGAACTTATCCCGTCGTCTTCCATAGCACAATATTTAAGTTCCCCGAAGGTAGTCGGCGACACTGACCTCAACACCGCGCCTTATGTGGTCGATATTGCAGGGGAACATATCGTTGCTGGCGCAGGTGACAGAGTTTATGTGCGGGCTATACCGCAATCAGCCATCCAGTTATACACCATTTACCGTGCAGGCCAGATCTACCGTGATGCGGTAACCTCAGAGATTTTGGGTTACGAGGCGGAGTTTATCGCCGACACCATATTGCAAAAAACAGGCGACCCTGCGACCTTGTCCATCACCAGTTCGGCTTCTGAGATACGTAAAGGCGATAGGGTCATGCCCAAATCAGAAGCGGATGTGACGCTGAATTATTTCCCCAGACCCCCTGATAAAGTGGTGAATGGCAGCATTATTAGTGTGCTGGGTGGGGTCTCCCAGATTGGACAATTTAATGTGGTGGTCATAGACAAAGGCACACGGGATGGCCTGCTGGTAGGCCACGAGCTATCTGTTTACCAAAAAGGTAGGACTGTCACCGACCCGTTCAGCCCCCACAAAAATGAAGTGGTCACGCTGCCTGATGAAGAAGCGGGTATCTTGATGATTTTCCGCCCTTTTGAGCGCGTCAGTTATGCCTTGATCATGAAAGCGTCCAAGGCCATACACGTGTTAGATAAAGTCAGAACGCCCTGAACATCACCACGCCATCTACAGACAACGGCCTCAAATACTGGCTTGCGCTATTGCGTACGCCAGGCATTGGTTGCCGGACGTTTCTTGGCTTATTAGAAACCCATACCCCAGAGCAGTTATTTGCTGAACCGGCGGCTGCACTTGCTGCACTGGGCTTAAAAAATGCCATCATCCAGGCCATCAAAAACCCGGATTGGGCATTAGTCGATTCTGACTTGGTCTGGGTATCGCAAACTAATAACGCCGTGGTTACGTTTTATGATGCGGATTATCCGCCGCTGCTAAAACAAATCGCCGACCCACCACCATTATTGTTTGTCCGGGGCAAAACCGAGGTGTTGCTTGCCCCCCAAATAGCCATAGTCGGCAGCCGCAACCCATCGGCTTTTGGACTAGAAACTGCCTTTAATTTTGCCAAATCGCTAGGCCAGCACGGTTTTACAATTACCAGTGGCCTGGCACTGGGGATAGATGCGGCCAGCCATCGCGGGGCATTACAGGCCAAAGCCTTTACCATTGCTGTGGCAGGCACCGGCTTAGACCGCGTCTACCCGGCCCGACATAAAGACTTGGCAACTGAAATAGTCAACACCGGTGTGATGGTTTCCGAATTCCCGCCGGGGACTACCGCTAAAGCCAACCATTTCCCCAGACGCAACCGTATTATCAGCGGCCTGTGCCAAGGCTTGCTGGTGGTTGAGGCCGCCATACAAAGCGGTTCATTAATTACCGCCCGCTTGGCCTTGGAGCAAAACCGGGACGTATTCGCCATCCCAGGATCCATCAATAACCCACTGGCACGGGGCTGTAATTCCCTGATCCGCCAAGGCGCAAAGCTTGTCGAAACCACGCAGGATATACTGGAAGAATTAAATCAATATTATCAACAAGATGAGAATTTTTCACCGATTGATATGCAAACAACACTTGACCTGGAGCAACAAACATTATTGAATCGTGTCATGTTTAGCCCAACTTCGGTTGATAGTCTGGTTGAAAATACCGGTTTATCTGTTGAAGCCATTTCTTCAATGCTACTGATCCTGGAGCTCCAGGGTTACCTAGAAGCAACCGCTGGCGGCTGCTATACGAGAGTAAAATAAATTAAAACCTGCAAACCTACTATGAAAGAAAATATTTTTGATGTCCTGATGTACTTGTTCGAAAACTATATGGAAGATGAAATTGAAATGCTTCCGGACAGCGATGTCATCAGAACCGAGTTACTGGAAGCGGGTTTTGCCTCCCAAGAGGTCAATAAAGCCTTTGACTGGCTAGATTCACTTAGCCTGCAACGCTCGATCAAACCGACTTATGCGCCTGCGTTCCGTATTTTCTGCGACCAGGAAATTGCCAAGTTGGACATTGATTGCCGCAACCTAATTATGTACCTTGAACACAATGGTATTTTAACCTCGGCTAGCCGCGAAATTGTCATCGACCGTGCAATGGCACTGGAAAATGAAGAAATTTCCATGGAAAAATTAAAATGGATCGTGTTGATGATTTTGCTTAGCCAGCCTGACGAAGAAATTGCGTTTTCAAGGATGGAGGACATTGTTTATGATCTCGTCCCTAGCTATTTACATTAGAGGTACAAGGGAAAAGCCCAGCCCCTTAATCCTTACTAACTGCACCTTGAACATTAATCATAATGAGTAAAAATCTTGTCATTGTAGAATCGCCTGCAAAAGCAAAAACCATCGAGAAATATCTAGGCAAAGACTTCCAAGTCTTGGCCTCTTATGGACACGTACGCGACCTTATCCCCAAAGAAGGGGCCGTTGACCCAAACCATGACTTTGCCATGAAATACGAAGTCATAGACCGCAACCAACGCCATGTCCAAGCCATCAGCAAAGCACTTAAAAGCGCCGACACCTTATATCTCGCAACCGACCCTGATCGGGAAGGTGAAGCCATATCCTGGCATTTGTATGAACTGTTAAAAGAAAAAAAGCTGCTCAAAGACAAGCCCGTGCATCGGGTGATCTTTCATGAAATCACCAAAAAAGCCGTCACAGAAGCCATCGCCAACCCTGCCGAGCTGGCCATCAATTTGATCAATGCCCAACAGGCCAGACGCGCCCTGGATTATTTGGTGGGCTTTAACCTTTCACCGCTATTGTGGAAAAAAATTCGCCGTGGGTTGTCCGCAGGCCGCGTACAAAGCCCCGCCTTACGCATGATCGTGGAGCGGGAACTTGAAATTGAAGCCTTCAAAAGCCGTGAATACTGGACTATCAACGCGGCATTAACCGCATTCGAGCAATCCTTCAAAGCCAAGCTCACCCATTTTGACGGTGAAAAGTTGAGCCAATTCAGCATTACCGACGAAGCGCTTGCCGAAAAAACCAAACAAAGCCTCTTGGATGCAGCCGACGGCCAACTGCTGGTTTCTTCCTTAGAAAAAAAGCAACAAAAACGCAACCCAGCACCACCGTTCATCACCTCAACACTGCAACAAGAAGCCTCACGCAAATTGGGCTTTACCACCAAGCGCACCATGATCGTTGCGCAACAACTGTATGAAGGCATTGATATTGGTGGCGAAACAGCAGGTTTAATCACCTATATGCGTACCGACTCCGTTAATTTGTCCGTGGAGGCTGTCGAAGAAATCCGCACCCTGATCGCGGAAAATTATGGCGCCAAAAATGTGCCCAAAGAGCCGCGTATTTTTAAGACCAAATCCAAAAATGCCCAAGAGGCCCACGAAGCCATACGCCCAACCTATCCTAGGCAGACACCCAACCAAATCAAAGATTATCTGAGTGTGGAGCAATTTAAACTCTACGACCTGATCTGGAAACGCACCATCGCCTGCCAAATGATCCATGCCACACTTAACCGGGTCGCCATAGACCTGACCTGCGGTGATGGCAAACACATCTTTAGGGCGACAGGCTCCAGCATTGCCACACCTGGCTTTATGGCCGTTTATCTGGAAGGCAAAGATGACAGTAAAGACAGCGACGACAACGAAAGCTTTTTGCCGCCGCTAGAAGAAGGCCGACCCGTACCCTTGGACGAGATTATTGCTGGCCAGCATTTCACCGAGCCACCGCCGCGTTATGGTGAAGCCAGCTTGGTAAAATCACTGGAAGAATATGGCATAGGGCGGCCTTCGACCTACTCGTCGATTATTTCCACGCTGCAAAACCGTGACTATGTCACCTTGGACAATAAACGCTTCTACCCGACGGATGTGGGCCGTATCGTCAATAAATTCCTGACGGAACACTTCACCAAATATGTCGATTATGATTTTACGGCCAATTTGGAAGATGATCTGGACGCGGTTTCACGGGGCGAAAAAGATTGGATCCCCTTAATGCACGATTTTTGGAACCCTTTCACCACCTTGATCCATGAAAAGGAAGAAAGCGTCCAACGTAAAGATGTCACCCAAGAAGCCATAGACGAAAAATGTCCAGAATGCGGTAGCCCGCTGTCCATCCGCTTAGGCAGGAATGGCCGCTTTATCGGTTGCACCCATTACCCGGAGTGCTCGTATACCCGTAATTTGAATGAAGATGCCAGTGCATCGGATGAGCCAGAAGTGGTGGAAGACCGCAGTTGCCCGCTCTGTGAATCGCCCTTGGTGTTCAAAACTGGGCGCTATGGCAAATTTATCGGCTGTAGCGCTTACCCAAAATGCCGCCACATTGAGCCTTTAGAAAAACCTGCGGACACCGGTGTCACCTGCCCCCAATGCAAAAAAGGCAGCATCCTTAAACGCAAATCCCGCAATGGCAAAGTGTTTTACTCGTGTTCCGGCTACCCAAAATGCAGCTACGCGCTATGGGATGCGCCAATCAACGAAAGCTGCCCAGAATGCAACTGGCCCATTTTGACCGTAAAAGAAACCAAACGCCGTGGCGTTGAAAAAGTTTGCCCGCAAAAAGAATGCAAATATGCAACCCCGTATGAAGGTGATCCCGCTGATGTGCAAGGGCCTAAAGAGAACTTGCAGTAAGTGGTATAAAACCCGTAGATATAACCTTACCTACACGACTAAATTGGACACGCCGGAGCCAGCAAAGAAAGCCCTTAAATCACAGCTGTACAATGAGTTGAGTACGGAATTGGCAACCAAGGATTTCGTACGTGCGGAGATTGGTGAAGTTCGCGCAGAACTTAAGCAAAATGCTCTGTTGCTAAAGATATTGATCGGAATTACTGTTTTTGGGTTGACGCTATTTAACCCCGCGTTCGTCAAATTAATTGAGCTGCTTATGAAATAATGCCTTAAGTAAAAGTAGCCCCGTAGGCAGCCACACAGAAGAGGGGACATCAATGCTTCAAAAGCCCCGATTCTGCAAACCCCATCTGGACTAGTTTCTTAATTTATTTTGAAATTGGTACGCGATGCGTACCCTACCCGGCTAGGCAGGGGCATTGAGTTAGGCAATACATTTACCAAAGGGGACAACCATGCAAGTTACGCTTGATATTCCTGATGTTATTCCACAGGAAATTATTAATAAACTGATAACGCAATGGCAGTATCAATTACAAACTGAAGAAAAGTTAGCCATTGAATCAAACACAGCAATCACCACGTCAGAACAGTTAAAAATTGGGCGTGAATTTATGCAGGAATATCACGAAACATTTAGCGCATTGGCTAAATAATCATGAAGTGGCAGTGGATTGATAAGCAATTGTTAGTGATGCTGCATGATGAAAGTTTACTTCTACACGGTGGCGCGTCAGGTATTCGGGATGAAGGTTTATTAGATTCAGCATTGGATCGTCCACTGAACTTAGCCTTGTATAGTGAGCCAGATTTTGCCGACTTAGCGGCGGCGTATGCAATAGGATTAGCGAAAAACCATGCCTTTGTGGATGGCAATAAACGGGTCGCATTTTTGGCAGTCGGTTTGTTTTTAGGTCTGAATGGCTACAAATTGACCGCCACCCAAACCGACGCAACACAAACTGTATTAGCTGTTGCCAGCGGAAAAATGCAGGAAACAAATTTTGCCCAGTGGCTACGCAAACATTCAATAATTCGCACTACTATTTGAAGACGCAGGCGAATTTTGTCAATTCCCACTTACTTTCCGCTGTACCCTATAAGTTGCTACTCGTGTCAACTGAAAGAATTACCTAAACCAATAGCATTATGAAGTCAGACAAAATTGTCCTGATCCGCATTGATGCAAAAAACCGCGTCTGCATCACGCCTGAGAAGGCGGACTTTACCCATATCTATCGTGCGGCAATGGCTGTGCAGTGGGATTTAAATGGGAAGTTCCTGTACTCATCTGTTCCTCAGGAGTGGTCACATATACAGTGGTTTAAGCAAATCATCACTGCGGCAAGCGATGAATATGGCTGTCAATTGGTGATAACAGAAAATACAATCTGGGAAAACGTGGATGACACGACAAAAGAAGAAATGTGCAAATTCGCAAATCTGAACACGCCTAGCGCTTAGGCAATTCTAATGCAAACAGTTAGGCAAAAAATATCCCGCCAAGCCGATGGCTTGTGGGGTCCTGGTTCTGCTAAACAGGCTTAACCTTTACAAACTGTAATACAGTCACTTCTCCCATTTTCAGGGCAATACGACGTCAATCACGTCGTCAGTAAACACACCGTCACGTTTCAAGAAATCACGGTCATTGTTCAGCGCTACCCATGCTTGTCAAAGCCAGCCCAAGCTACTCGGCTACACCAAAGCCAACCTCGCCCATCATCAGCAAAAATCCCCCTTGTCATAAAACCTTAAACATCCCTTCATAATTTTGTCACGACTGCGCTTTATGCTTTACCCAGTTTAGCTCCGCAAAAATACCGTGATTTTTAGTTTGGCAATTGCTAGCAGCTAATCCGTGTAAGCACACTAACTGGGGGACACATTATGAAACTGCTCTATTCCATCCATAAATACGACGTTTTTATGTTTAGCTGGTTGATTAACACCCGGATGCACGGCAGCTTAAGCCAGCTTAGCCGCTATCTGTCAAAAACTGGTGACGGCCAGTTATATGTTTTGGTCGCATTGCTGATCTTTTTGCAACAAGGCTTTGATAGCCCCTGTTTACAATCGCTGCTGCTGGCCTTTTTGATCGAAAGACCGGTTTATTTTGTATTAAAAAATAGCCTTAAACGCAATCGCCCTTCAGCGGCACTCAAAAACTTCCGTAGCGTCATCACCCCTTCTGACCAATTCAGCTTCCCCTCAGGACATACCTCTGCCGCCTTTATGATGGCGACCTTGCTGGGGTTTTATTATCCGCCATTACTGTTGCCTTTATATGTGTGGGCTTTGCTCGTTGGCGGCTCGCGTGTGGTGCTGGGAGTCCATTTCCCTAGCGATATTTTAGTCGGTGTTATTTTAGGTGTCAGCGTGGCACTCTTTAGTTTGGGAGAACTATGAAAATTTTTTACGGTGTACAAGGTACTGGTAACGGCCATATCACTCGGGCCAGAATCATGGCCAATGAACTCTATGCGGCAGGCATGGACGTGACTTTTCAATTTACGGGCCGTCCTGCTGACCAGTATTTTGATATGGCGATTTTTAACGGCTACCAATTGCGGACTGGCTTGACGTTTAATACGGAAAAAGGCCAGGTCAGTTATTTAAAAACCGCCCGCGATGCAAAGCCGATTACCTTTATTAAAGATGTCAGGTCATTGGATTTAAACGGCTACGATTTGGTCATCAGCGATTTTGAACCGGTAACCGCTTGGGCGGCAAAAAACCAGAAAAAACCCGTGTTAGGCATAGGCCACCAATATGCCTTTAACCATAAAATCCCTAGAGCTGGTTCGGATCCTATCGCCAATCAGGTGATGAAATATTTTGCCCCGGCTGATAAGGGAGTCGGTTTACATTGGCATCATTTTGGCCAGGCTATTTTGCCGCCCATCATCGACACGCCAGAAGCACCCCAGCATGTTATTGCCAATAAAATTGTTGTCTACCTCCCTTTTGAAGACCAACAGGCAGTCATCAAGTTGTTGGCGCCGTTTAGCAATTTTGAGTTCCATATCTACGCGCCGGAAGTGATAGCATCTAGTTATAGCCACATTACCTGCCACCCGCTATCACGGGTTGGTTTTCAAAAAGATTTGTATGATTGCGTCGGTATCATCAGCAATGCCGGTTTTGAGTTGGCCAGCGAGGCCTTGCAATTAGGCAAAAAGATTCTCGCCAAACCCCTGCATTCGCAAATGGAACAAATATCCAATGCGCTGGCCCTGAAACAATTGGGTTATGGCCATACGATGAACACCATGGACATCAAGGCCATCGAACACTGGTTGCATGATAACCATGCCATCCGCATCACGTATCCCAATGTCGCCAAGGTCTTGGTGCAATGGTTACAAGATGGGATGCCGGAAATGGGGGCTGATTTTATTGAGGCGATTTGGAGCCAGGTTGAGGTTCATCAAATGCAGGACGGGATACTTACCCCTTCCAGCAAAGGATGATTGCTTAAACCTACGCTTAGCAGACAACCGGTTGACGGTGCAGACGCCCTGAAGTGGGCGCTGCCCTAGCCCATCTGATACTGCAAACCAGCCCGTACACAGCGTAAAACCCCATAGCTGTATTGGCCCGCAAACAATTCATAAACTGGTTTGAGGGCGTTTTGCTGTTCTTCGGGCAAATTTAACAGGGCATCTTGTATTTCCTTGATGTCTAGTTCGGGCAGCGCCACCACGTCAGTCAAAACCAGTTGGCCCAGTTCCAGGGCTTGGGCGAGATGGTTATAAATCGTTTCTTCCTTGTAACCGCGTTTTTGGGCGACTTGTTGGATACTAAAACCAATCTTGAACAGCTCTATGGTTTCTTGCACCGTGTCAGGCACGTCTATATCACCCACGTACTCACTGATGACGGCTAAGAATTGATCGGCATAGAGCTTAAGCTTTTGTTCGCCCACGCCTGACAACAAGCCCATTTGCTTACGGTTGCTGGGTTTGGCTTCCATCATCGCCATCAAGGTGGCATCATGAAAAATGATGTAAGGCGGCACATCTTGGGCATCGGCAATTTCTTTTCGTTTGGCGCGTAGGGCATCCCACAAAGCCGTATTGACTTCGCTAACGGTTTTGCTGCTGGCAACCCGTTTGCTGGCCTTGGTTTTTTCGGGTTTTAGGTCTTTGCGTAATATCAATTGCTGCTCACCCCGCAAGATAGGCCGACAGGCATCCGTCAGTTGCAATACGCCAAAGTGCTCAAAATTGACCGCCACCAAACCCCGTGCCACCAATTGCCTGAACACCGAGGACCATTGCTGTTCATCCAGCGCTGTACCGATGCCGAAGGTCGATTGTTTATCATGCCCAAAACTAGCAACGCGCTCGGTCAACTTGCCGCGTAATACATCGATCAAATAGCCGACCCCAAAGCGTTGTCCAGTGCGGTAAATGCACGACAAGGCCTGTTGTGCCGCCAGCGAACCATCCCAGGTTTCCACGGTCTCCAAACACGTGTCGCAATTATTGCAAGGCTGTTCCAAGTGATCGCCAAAATACTGCAACAAGGCTTGCCGCCGACAATGCACTTGTTCACACAAGGCCAGCATGGCATCAAGCTTGTGCATTTCCAAGCGTTTATGGGCTTCATCGGCATTGGAATCTGCCAACATCCGCCGCAGGGTAATGACATCCTGCAAGCCGTAAGCCATCCACGCATTGGCGGGCAAGCCATCACGCCCTGCCCTTCCGGTTTCCTGATAATAAGCTTCGACACTTTTAGGCAAATCCAAATGCGCCACAAAACGCACGTTAGGCTTGTCTATGCCCATACCAAATGCAATGGTGGCGACTATCACCAAACCCTCTTCCATTAAAAACCGATGTTGGTGCTGGTAGCGCTGCGTGCTGTCCATGCCCGCATGATAAGCCAAGGCATTTACCCCTTTAGCCCTTAGCCATTCGGCTGTCTCATCGACTTTTTTGCGCGACAAACAATAGACAATACCCGCATCACCCGCATGTTCGGCACGAATAAAATCCATTAACTGTTGCCGCGCATTTTGCTTTTGGACGATGCGGTAACGGATATTGGGGCGGTCAAAGCCGCTCAAGTATAGCGGGGCTTGCTCCAGTTGCAGACGCAAGATAATTTCTTGGCGGGTTTTTTCATCCGCAGTGGCGGTCAGGGCTATACGGGGGATGGTCGGGAATTGCTCATGCAGCATGGACAACTGCAAATAATCGACCCGAAAATCATGCCCCCATTGGGAAACACAATGGGCTTCATCAATGGCGAACAAGGCGATTTGGATACGCGAAAACAAGGCGATAGTACGCGCCGATGTCAGCCTTTCAGGGGCTATGTACAGCAAATCCAACTCTTGCCTCAGCAACTGCTGTTCTATACGGTAAGCGGCTTCTTGGGAGAGTGTGGAGTTTAAGAAGGCCGCCCTAACCCCTAATTGTAATAAAGCGCTGACTTGATCCTGCATCAAGGCGATCAGTGGGGAGATGACAATACCCACGCCAGGCCTGAGTAGGGCGGGGATTTGGTAACATAAGGATTTGCCGCCGCCGGTCGGCATCAGCACCAACGCATCTTGGCCTGCCACCACCTGGGTAATGACTTCTTCTTGCTGGCCCCTAAAACTATCATAGCCAAACACTGTTTTAAGTATTTCATTGGCTGTCTTATTCACCACGAACCCTCATGATAATATTCCGTCTATCCGTTAAACCCTTTATAATACGCAAATTATACAGGACAGCAGGGAACACACGCCCACTCTATGACTCATTATAACAATAAGCTTTCAACTCATTTGGAGCAACTTCTGGCAAACGGCCAGCAACACCTGCTCACCGGGGGGCTAAAAGGCATAGAAAAAGAAAGCCTGCGTATAGGAAGCAATGGTTTTATAGCCCATACGCCGCATCCTGAGGCACTTGGCTCGGCGCTCACCCATCCGCACATCACCACCGACTATTCGGAAGCACTCATTGAACTGATTACCCCGCCATTTCCCAACATAACTGACACCCTGGAGTATTTAAAGGCATTACATCAGTTTGTCTATGACAACCTGGACAATGAAACCTTATTGGGAGCCAGTATGCCTTGCGGCATTAATGGGGATGAGAGCATCCCCATCGCCGAATACGGGACATCCAATATAGGCCGCATGAAACACGTCTACCGCCATGGCCTCTGGCACCGCTACGGACGGACTATGCAAGCCATAGCTGGCATCCATTTTAATTATTCCGTACCCAAGGCTTTGTTTATCGCCTTACATCGGCAAGCGCAAAGCCCGCTCAATTTGGAGCAATTCACTTCCGAAGCCTACTTCGGTTTAATCAGGAACTTCCAGCGCATTGGCTGGTTGATCTTATACTTGTTTGGCGCTTCGCCGGCAATCTGTAAAAATTTCTTCAAAAGCCGCCCGGCTTTAATGAAACAATTTGAAGAATTTGACGCGGGCACACTGTTCCACCCTTATGCGACTTCCTTACGCATGAGTGATATCGGCTATAAAAGCAACAACCAAGCCAATTTGAGAATTAACTACAATTCTTTGGCCGGTTACGTTGACAGCCTAAGCAAGGCCATAACAACCCCCTACCCTGACTATGAAAAAATTGGCGTCGAGGTTAAAGGGCAATACCGCCAACTAAACAGCAATATCCTGCAAATTGAAAACGAGTTTTACAGCACGATACGCCCCAAGCAAATCATAAACTCGGGTGAAAAACCGACGCTGGCACTAAAAAAACGTGGTGTGCGCTATGTGGAAATGCGCTCCCTAGACTTGGATTTGTTCAATCCTATTGGGATAGACGAAGCGAAAGCCCGCTTTATAGAAGCCCTGTTGCTGACCTGTCTGTTAAATGACAGCCCGCCGATGTCTGACCAAGACCATAAACGCAATAATGCCAACCAACTAGCCGTTGCCAATTTTGGCAGAAGGCCGGGGCTGGAGCTGGACAATGGCCTACAAAAAATCGTGTTGCAAGACTGGGCTACAGAAATAATGGAATCCATGCAACCAGTATGTGTAATTCTTGATGGGCAAAATACTGACAAACCCTATAGCGCAGCTTTGGTAGAGCAACAATCCTTAGTGGCCAACCCTAATTTGACCGCATCCGCCCGAATTTTGGCGGAAATGACGCGCACAGGCCAACCTTTTAGCCGTTTTGCCTTAAGCAAATCTGCTGAACATGCCGGACATTTTAGCGCCAACAAGCTAAATGACAGCCAAACCGAACAATTTCAGGAAATGGCAAAGCAATCTTTGGCAAAACAACAAACGATGGAAAGCAAAGAGCAAATCCCTTTCAAAATGTTTTTGAAGCAGTATTTTTCCCAAACCTAATGACTTGGGTTAGGTTTCAGGGTACACGCTTAGCCTGTATCCCGACCTACCCCACGAAAATTCACAACCCATCAATCCCAAGGCCTATGACCCCCTTTGATATTTTACCGTTACAAGCCGAATTGGCCGATAAAAACCCACGCACTATCTTAAAGAAAGCATTGGCGCAGTTTGATAATATTGCCATCTCATTTAGCGGTGCGGAAGATGTGGTGTTGATTGATATGGCCTTGGCCATCAGAAAAGATATCCAAGTGTTTTCTTTGGATACTGGGCGTTTACACCCCGAAACTTACCGCTTTATTGAAAAAGTCAGGAAACATTACCAAATCGACATTGAGCTGCTGACGCCCAACCGCGATGAATTGGATAGTTTTGTTAAAGCCAAGGGCTTGTTTAGCTTTTACGAAGATGGCCACCAAGAATGCTGCGGTATCCGAAAAGTTGAACCCTTGAAACGCAAACTGGCCCACGTCGATGCGTGGATTACCGGCCAACGCAAAGACCAAAGCTTGGATACCCGCCAAACGATTCCTGAGGTGCAGGTGGACAGTGCGTTTTCTAGCCCAGGACAGCCGCTGATAAAATTCAATCCCTTGATAAATTGGACGTCGGCGCAAGTTTGGGATTATATAGAAGCGTATCAAGTGCCTTATAATGACTTGCATCAGCATGGCTTTATCAGCATCGGCTGTGAACCCTGCACCCGACCAGTGCTGCCCAACCAACATGAACGCGCCGGACGTTGGTGGTGGGAAGCAGGCGCTAAAAAAGAATGCGGCCTACATGCCGGAAATATAAAAGAAAACTGACCTTTCCACCTGCCATGCCAAGACCAATCTTTCTGCTGTTGATTGCCCTGATGGGCGGGCTATACCAAAACCAAGAGGCGATAAATGCTTGGCTAAACCCGCCGCCACCCAAGCCGGCGCGTGTGCCAGGTGATGATAAGGTCACGCTCTATTCCACCGTTTGGTGTGGTTATTGCGCCAAAACCCGCCGCTATTTTGCCGACAATGATATTGCCTATGAGGACATTGATGTAGAGCATACCGGCGCAGGCCAAGCCGCCTACCAAAAGTTGGGGGCAAACGGGGTGCCGATCATTGTCATTAACGACACGGTTATCCAAGGTTATTCCCCAGATAAAATTGATGCGGCCTTATCGTCAGAATAAGTCCGCACTCTAGGGATGATGCAGCGACCAGCCCGCGCAAAAAAACCACTGCCGCAATATTTCCGCCGCCCTAATCACCCATTCCTGCCGATGACCATGAAAGACCAGCCCTACACGTTCGACCAGATCCATATCGAAGTGGCGCGTAATGCCACCGATGACTTCAATTTGTTCCATGACAAACATAAATGGTTACAAATTACCCATAACCCGTTTAAGGGCCCGATAGTTTTGGGCTATCAGCTCAACACGCTGATTGAACACCAAATACGCCTGCATCGCTTGGCACATCACGAAAACGGGATCATTGCTGAAAACTCACTGCGTTTTAGCAATTACCAAATCACCTTTGTGAATGCGGTGCGGCCTCGGACTCCTGTTTATCTGGACATAAAAAAAACCCTGATCAAGACCATCCCCCAACTGACGCTGTGTAACCGCATCACCATGAAATCCGATGGCAAGACAGTATTGCTGGGCTATAAAAAAGAAACCCAGGCTCCGCTGTTTTTGCCCGACACCCCTTTTGACCAGCTACCTGACCTGAATGGAATCCCTGATGTGTCCTTCATCCCTGGCACAAACTATTTCCTGAAACGGAAATTTATGAACAATGGGGCCGCCAAAAATTTCTTATCAGGATCTTTGGCCGAACAATCCGATTATTTTGATGAACTATCCCACACCGCCAAGTACCCGGAAGTATTCCCTTGCAGCCTAACGTCGGGGGCTTTATTGGAAAAAGCGCAATTGGAAAACCATGACTTTAAGCTCAACCCCATGGTTTATACCTCCCATGAAATCTCGCTAGACCGCGAATATTTAAAGCAGCTAAAAAATAATGCCACACTGCATATTCTGGTAAAACAACTTCCTGAATCCGCAGCCAACACCTTAAACCAAACCAATATCCAGCTAAGAACCTACCAGTGTTACGGCTTATTGGAAAATAACGCGGTGTTGTTTCGGATGACGATGAACCTAGTGCCCTTAGAAGAAATACTCAAAAACCTTAGGCAAAAATAAGGCGGCAGGCAGTTCAGTAGAATAAAACCATTCACTTCCATTTTTTTAAGAAGTGAATGGTTTCCAGTAAGGTTAAGGCGTAAGCGGCAAACTGGCCTGCAAGCCAAAATCACTTAAACCATAAACACTGACTTGCTTGTTGGAAACGGTATATAAACTATTGTCGATACGTAATATCCGATCAACAAAATAGTCGCTGGTATCCAAGTCCCAATAGCCATATTCATAGCCTTCATTAGCCACATGGACGGGTTTTTTATCTTCAGGTATTTGGCTAAGCTTTGCTTGTAAGGTAAAGCCGTTTTCAGGACTGACTTGATAGATGTACGCACCTTGATAAACTGGCAAGCCATATTGCCACGGTTTCGTGGCATCAAAGCCACCCGCCAAGGCAGCCAAATCAACCGGAAAACCAAACAAATGCCGTTCGGCATCCCAATACAAGGCCTTATGGTTCCACAACAACGGCGATAGGCTGCCCCGGTCGCCTATCGTAATACTATGCAATTCTTTCGGGTTGGCCATATCGGCCACATCAAACAAGGCAACTTTCAAGCCTTGGTAAAATGCCGAACCGCCTGCCCAAAACTGGTCTGAATTGGCTTGTTCAGACTGGTAAACCGCCGCGTCCTTGCCAAAACCAATCAGGTGGGTTTCATCATAAGGATGCAGATAATTGCTGTAGCCGGGGATTTTCAACTCGCCTAGCACCTTGGGCTGGGTTGGGGTAGATAAATCAATCGCAAATAAGGGATCTACCAGCTTAAAGGTGACGATATAACAACGGTCGCCTAAAAAGCGTGTGGCATAAATTTGCTCGCCCTTAGCCAGGTTTTCAATTTTACCCACGGTTGTCATGTTTTTATCCAACACAAACAGCGAGCTTGTGGACGCATTGCCGGCAGCATTCCAGTTTTGGCTGGTAGTGGCAATACGGAAATAATCGCCATTTTCATCCATGGAAAATTGGTTAAGTGCCGTACCCGCCACTTGGCCCGCTGCTTCAAAAGCAATTTGGCCATTATTGATGGCGTACTTATAAATTTGCGTACTGGGGTTGTAGCTAAAATAAGCATCGACAGTAGCCGAATCAAAATTATAGTTGGATGCAGACAAATACAGGCTTTTTTGGCTGGCATAAACCAGTTCCCCTGCCCCCAAATAGGCTTTGGTGTTTAAAGCCTGCTCAGGATGCGCCAAGTTGAGGCTGCTGGCCATGACATAATTGGGCTCCACAAAATCAGGAAAATACGACAGATCTTTAAGCGCCAAGGTTTTCTTGGCGATTTTGCCTTTTTTCGTGTCACTGATAGTCGGCAACATCGTCGCTGGTTTTGCCGCCAAGGTGTTGGCCTTATATTTTGTTTGGGCAATAATCCGATAAAAATCAGGGTAAGAACGGGTAATAAAATATAAATTATCACCCACGACACGTGAATCCAAAAAATCCCCGTCTATGGCGACATCGCGCACTAGCGTAGGTTTGGTGTGGTCAGCCAAATCATAAATCAACACCCGCGCCTGTTGGGTGCCTCTCCAATACCAGCCTGGATTATAATCGTCGATGGCAACAATGGCCGGGTTTGCCATTTTAGTTTGTGTCGCCATTTGCCAAGAAGAACCTAAGACCACCAACTTACCAGCTTTAATATAGATGCCAGTAGGGTAAAAGTTACTGTCGGAAAAAGTCAGCGTTGCCACTTGGTTCAAGTCAGCCACAGGAAAGCCTTTAATGATGCGGACTTGATTATTGTAAACTTGGTAGATATAGCCATCATCACCCACCTTAAGCAAATCCGACTCATCCACGCCTTGCACTTGGATATTGGTATCGGTATGTGACAGCTCTGCACCACCTGAGCTGTCATTCGCCACCATGTTAAAAACACCCGGTTGTGTAGACGACTTAAGAAAATAATTGGCGTAATGGTTAGTGTGACGTTTGGCCAGTAAATTAGCCAAAGCTAAATTGGAAGCGATTTTTTGCGGCTTCAGCTTTTTTGATTGGCTGACAAAGTCTTTAAAATTAATCTTAGGCGAATAAGGGTTCACAGAGGCCGCTGACACTGGCCCCAAGGCAACAACAGCCAATAAACCAGTAACCAACAAAGCGTATTTTGGGGATTTATTCGACATGTAGGTAATCCTCATCAAATGTTAGCGAATGGATTAAGCTGTACACTAACACCCATTAACAGTCCCAATCCAGATAAGGTTATTTTATCCTACAAATCGTTTAAGAACTACAAGATAACATCGAACAACCCGGCCGTTGCCTAGCCCAATCAGGTCGCTTTTCGGCAAACTCCTGGTATTCCGGCTGTTCGTCATAAGGATGGCGCAAACAATCCAACAGCTTGTGGATCATAGAAAAATCGCCTTGTTCAGCTTGGTCTATCGCCAACTGCGCCAAATAATTGCGTAGCACATACTTGGGGTTGACGGCATTCATCCGGGCTTTTTTAGTGTCATCGGCAAGCCCATCTTGCTGCAAACGGGCCAAATAGTCCCGTAACCATTGCAGCAATTGCGCCTTATAATCAGCGGTAAGTTGTTCAGGGCGGTAATACGCCAGCAGCAAGGGCGCAATCAGCGCCTCATCCGACACCGCCTGATGGGCTGAAAGTTCTGCCAATTGCCGATAAAAAATAGTCATATCCGTTTCAACCTTCGCCAACAAGCCTAACAAACTACTGCACAACTCATCATCGGTTGCGGGCTGATACGCCAACAAGCCCAATTTGTCGGCCATCATCGCTTGCCAGCCTTGCTCAAAATATTCGGTATAACTTGCCAAGGCCTGTTGTAAAGGCGGAGCCACACCCAGCAACGGAAAAATGGCGTTCGCCAACTGGCCTAAATTCCAAAAGGCAATTTGTGGCTGATGGGCATAGCGGTAACGCCGCTCACCCGAATCGGTGGTGTTGGGTGTCCAATCCGGATCATAATTTTCCAGCCAACCATAAGGGCCGTAATCAATCGTAAGGCCCAATATCGACATATTGTCCGTGTTCATCACACCGTGCACAAACCCCACGCGCTGCCAGTGCACAATCATCGCCGCTGTGCGTTGGCACACTTCGGCAAACCAGGCGACATATACGTCTGGGCTAGGCTCGCCCAAATGCGGAAAATCGGTACGTATCGTGTAATCCGCCAATTGTTTGAGTAAAGCAGGGTTACGCTGCGCAGTTAAAATCTGGAAATTGCCAAAACGGGTAAAACTGGGTGCGACCCGGCACACCACCGCGCCCAATTCGGCCTTGGGGTTGCCATCATAAAACATGTCCCTAACGACAAACTCACCTGTTAAAGTCAAACTCAAGGCGCGGGTAGTCGGCACACCTAAATGGAACATCGCCTCACTACACAAAAATTCCCGCACCGACGACCGCAACACCGCCAAACCATCGGCGTTACGCGAATACGGCGTCGCCCCCGCCCCTTTCAACTGCAAGGCCCAACGCTCACCATTACGATTGATCACCTCACCCAAATTGATCGCCCGGCCATCACCCAACTGCCCTGCCCACATCCCAAACTGATGCCCACCATAACACATCGCATAAGCGTCCATACCTTGCGCCAAACGGTTGCCGACAAACACTTGGACAAAATCATCACTGGCACACAACTGATCACTTAAATCCAACAAGTCCGCCACTTCCTTGGCCACCGCCACGCCAATTGGCTTGGCCACTGGCGTAGGCAACACCTTGGAATAACAGGCCCCCAACACTTGGCGGCGGGTATTGCCGGGATCAGGATCAGCAGGCAACTCACGGACAAAACAATTATCAAAATTTAAGGCATCAAGATGGGTGATTTTAGTGGGCGAATTCATGGCGGCTGAGGGGTTTAGTAACAGTTAAACGAATGGTTACAGGGTAACATAAATTGTAGGGCAAGGCTTTTTTGGGTTTGGTTTGCTGGGTGTGGTATAAATGGCTTGGCGTGATTTTAAAACATTGCTAAGCTGGTTAGGGGTACGCGTGGATTAATGTGGGTAGTTGTGGGGGCGGCAAATCATCCCCTACAAATACCAAGTGTTCTTTTTCAGTGGCACAATATTTTATACACGTCCCTTAGATCCCCTATTACTTGCTCTGTTTGCTGGACAAAACAAAACACCATGGCTTGGACTACAAAACTAAACAATAACATCATAGAACTCGCCTTTATAGGCACGGTTTCGGCAACAGAATTAAAAGAGGCTCTGCTCGCCTCAAATACACTTTCTAAAGACAACAATACCCTATTGATTTTAGCCGATTGTAGCACCATGCTTGGCGGACATACCTTGGCTGATCTGTATTATATCATTTCACTTTTTGAATCATTGGACTTGAGAAAAATGAAAGAGGCCTTGGTATTGCCCAACCTAGATTCATCCAAAGAACAAGTGAAATTTTATGAAACCGCCTGTTTAAACAGGGGGTTTGATGTAAAAATATTCCCTGACACTGACACTGCACTAGCCTGGTTGAAATCTTGACCAATTGGATGCCCTATGGACTTAAAAGACCTGTTCGATTTACATGAGAAACTTGAAACACGTATTAACGCTTACTGGACTTACTGGTCTATAGCGGTGTTTGCAGTGGGGGGCTGGCTTTTTTCAGGGAAACTAGGGCTGCTGCCTTTGGAAGCTAAGGGGGTTTCCTTGGGTACGATGGTATTTTTTTCCTGCAACCTTGCGGTACTGTGGCAAGCAACAAAACTGGTACTTGGGATAAGGGATGAGATACGGCTTAAATCCAAAGAAAAGTTGTTTGCAAGCACCTATCTGCAAAATGCCTTATCAGAAGATGGCTTGAAATTCCGCCTGCAAATCACCTTGGCTCTACACGTGATAATTGACGGTGTCGTCATTTGGGCACTTTGGCATACCCACTAACCCCTTATAGCCGTTGGGCTGCGGCCAATGCTGGAGTAATCCATTGCAGGAAATAATCATCAGGGGGGTAATGCAGCGGTGTGACTGACCGCCGCATTTCCTAAGAATTGTGATCGTGGACTGCGCTTAGTTATTATCCACCACCCCACAAAAATCCAACTTATTGCCAACATTAAGACCTTTAAATTCTTTGTGTGCCACAAGAAACACGACAATATCCGCTGCGGTGACCGCCTCGTTATGGTCAACTAGATTTAAGCCTTCATAGCTGCTTATATTGGGTTCTACCGCCAAAATCTCCAAACCTTCCTTAACAAGGCGTTTGGTGATGTGTAAAGCGGGTGACTCCCTTAAGTCGTCAATATCAGGTTTAAAGGCCAACCCCATACATGCCACTTTTGCTGGTCTGCCATGGGTGTTTGCAAATGTCAGGGCGGCATTTTTGATCTTTTCTATCGTCCACTCAGTTTTATAGTTGTTGACCTCCCGGGCGGTGCGGATCAGCTTGGCATCTTTACCACCTTTATGGACAATAAACCAAGGATCCACGGCGATACAATGACCACCAACCCCAGCCCCAGGTTGCAGGATATTGACTCGCGGATGGCGATTGGCCAAGCGGATAAGTTCCCACACATTAATGGCAAATTTATCACACAAAATGGACAGCTCATTGGCAAAGGCAATGTTGGTGTCCCGATAGCTGTTTTCAGTCAGTTTGGCCATTTCTGCTGTTTTGGCATCGGTTTCCAAGACTTCACCTTGGACAAAATCCCGATAGAATGCCGCCGTGATGTGGGTGGCTTCGGGTGTTGTACCGCCGACAATGCGGTCATTCTCCACCAGTTCTTTCATGATTTTGCCTGGCAGCACCCGCTCCGGGCAATGGGCTATATAGATCGTGGAAACATCAATGCCCTGCCCGCTGAGCAAATCTGCAACCATATCGGTGGTGCCCACAGGCGAAGTTGATTCCAGAATGACGATATTGCCAGGCTTAATATAAGGCACTATTGCTAAGGTAGCCGCAGAGACATAATCGACATTGGGCACAAAACCTTCATGGAACGGTGTCGGCACCGCGATAATAAAAACATCGGCTGCTGCCGGTTGGGTGTCGGCCTTCAGTTTTCTGGAATTGACGGCGGATTGGACAAACGTGTCCAGTTCGGGCTCAACAATGTGGATTTCACCCCGGTTGATAATGTCCACTGTGCGCTGGTCTATATCTACCCCATGTATCTCATAGCCCCTATTGGCCAATAAGGCGGCAGTTGGCAAGCCGATATAGCCCAAACCGATAACACAAATTTTTTGTATTTTTCTCATGCTGTTTTTTTCATAAAAGTTAAAATCCGTTCGCAAGCTTTGCCATCCCCATAAGGGTTATGGGCTTTGGCCATTTTTTCGTAGGCCAAGCTATTATCCAGTAGTTCACTGGCCTCGGCGACAATACGCCCTGCATCCGTACCCACTAACTTAACCGTGCCAGCATCGACCGCTTCTGGCCGTTCTGTGGTGTCACGCATGACTAACACGGGCTTACCCAAGCTAGGTGCTTCTTCTTGAACACCGCCACTATCTGTGATGATCAGTTTTGATTTTCCCATCAGATAAATAAAGGCTTCATATTGCTGGGGGCTAATCAAATAAATGTTAGGTACGTCACCCAATAATTCATTGACTGGTTTGAGCACATTCGGGTTCAAATGGACTGGATAGACAATGTTGATCTGCGGCCTTGCTTGGGCTATTGTTTTTAACGCTTTACAGATGTCAATAAACCCTGCGCCAAAATTCTCCCGCCTATGCCCAGTCACTAAAATAAAATCGGCTGCTTCTGGATTAAAGCCTTGCCCTATAATTGCCTGTTGGACGCGTTCCCGGAAAGGTGCATCCGTATCCAATCGATTGCGCATATAAAGTAAGGCATCAATAACCGTATTGCCTGTCACGATAATTTTTTCGGGTGCAACATTTTCAGCCAATAAATTGGCTTGGCTTTGTAAGGTGGGGGCAAAATGGTATGCGGTCAATTGGGTGGTTAATTTGCGGTTGGCTTCTTCTGGCCAAGGCGAATAAATATTGCCCGTCCTAAGCCCTGCTTCTATATGGCCTATGGCTATTTTTTCATAAAAAGCCGCCAAACTTACCGCAAAACTGGTGGTGGTGTCGCCATGCACAAAAATGGTGTCTGGGCGGTAGCTGTTAAATACGCCTTTCATGCCCTGTAAGATGTTGCAAGTAATATCATACAAATCTTGGTTGGGCTGCATGATGTTGAGGTCAAAATCTGGGGTGATGGCAAATAGTTCCAACACTTGATCCAGCATTTCCCTATGCTGTGCGGTTACGCAGACTTTGGTTTGAAAGTCGTGGTTTTGGGCTTGGAATGCTTTAACTAAGGGCGCCATTTTTATGGCTTCAGGACGGGTACCAAACACCAGCAGGATTTTTTTCATTGATTAATAACTGGCCAAGAACGGGATTCAGGAGACTAAAATAGTACAACCCGCTAAGGGTTGTACTGGGCTGTTAAACTAGCAATAGATGGCTGTTAATCGCCACTTTGCTTGGCTAAATACCATTCGATGGTCTTGACTATGCCACTGTCAAAATTTTCATCCGCTTGCCAGCCTAATTCCGCTTCTATTTTGCTGGCATCAATTGCATAACGCCGGTCATGGCCAGCACGATCTTCGACATAAGTGATCTGATCCTTATAACTGCCTTCGGCCTTAGGGCGCAGCCCATCCAAAATTTCACAGACCTTATTGGCTATCATGTTATTGTTGCGCTCATTGCGGCCACCTATATTGTAGACCTCGCCAACGTTACCGGCATGGTAAACCAAGTCGATGCCTTTACAATGATCCAACACATACAGCCAGTCACGGATGTTTTTCCCGTCCCCATAAATGGGGATATTTTCGCCGCCAATTGCCTTGCGGATAATGGTGGGGATCAATTTTTCATCATGCTGTTTAGGGCCGTAATTGTTTGAACAATTGGTGATGACTGTGTTCATGCCATAGGTATGGTAGTAGCTGCGCACAATCATGTCACTGCCCGCCTTACTGGCTGAATAGGGCGAATTGGGCGCATAAGGCGTGGCTTCAGTAAACAGGCCTGTTTCCCCCAAGGTGCCGTAAACTTCATCAGTAGAAATATGGTGGAAACGGCACGCTTCATAGCCTGGTTTAAATACAAACGGTTTTTCCATCCAATATTTGTAAGCAACGTCAATCAGGGTAAACGTCCCGTTGACATTAGTCTGCACAAAAACACCCGGATTTTTTATCGAATTGTCCACATGGCTTTCTGCCGCAAAATGGATGACACCGTGTATGTCATGCTGCTTGAAGAGCGCCTCAAGTAAACCCCGGTCACAAATATCGCCTTGCACAAAAGTATAGCGTTGATTACCTTCCACTTCCTTGAGGTTGGCAAGGTTGCCTGCATAAGTGAGTAAGTCGAGGTTGATCAGTTGATAGTCAGGGTATTTCGCTAAAAAATAGGGTACAAAATTACTGCCGATAAATCCCGCACAGCCAGTGACTAAGATTGATTTCATTTAATTGCCTTTGAGTTGGTCGAGACATTCGTGCAGGCTATCTTTCCAATAAGGGATATCCAAACCGAATGTGGTTTTAATTTTTGTTTTGTTCAGTATGCTGTAATGGGGGCGTTTGGCAGGTGTTGGGTAATCTTTTGTTTCTATCGGTTTAACGTGGCAATTGATGTCCGAAAGTTCAAAAATGGCTTTGGCAAAGTCAAACCAACTAGCAACCCCTTCATTGCTGAAATGAAAAATTTCTGTTGATGGTTGGGTGCTGAACGCCGGATGCCGGATAATCGACATAATGGCCTGTGCCAAATCTTTTGCAAAAGTCGGTGTGCCAACTTGGTCATAAATAACGCCCAGTTCACCCCGTTCTTTACCCAAACGCAGCATAGTCTTAACAAAGTTATTGCCAAAGCTTGAATAAACCCAAGAAGTCCTTATGATTACCGAGTTGGCGGGGTTGGCCTCAAGCAGCGCCTTCTCACCTGCTAGCTTGGTCTTTCCGTAAACACCTTGTGGGTTGGTGGGATCGGTCTCTTGGTAGGGCTTGAAATGGTTGCCGTCAAACACATAATCCGTTGAAATGTGGATTAAGGCGATCTGTTTTTGTTTTGCAATAGCCGCTAAAGTCCCCACAGCGGTGCAGTTTATGGCTTGGGCCAAGTCCGCCTCCGACTCGGCCTTATCAACAGCGGTGTAAGCCGCGCAGTTAACGATGACATCAAACACCTTATCAGAAAAATAAGCCCAAATACTATCTGAATCGCCCAAATCCAGCTCGCTTCGGGTGACAAATGTAAATGTACAATCGGCATACAAGTCACTTTGTTGGCGTAGCTCATGGCCCAATTGCCCATTTGCACCCGTAACCAATATCGATTTAGGCATAATAATCCATCCCGTAGCTAAACAGTTCCGCTTGTTCTAACGAGGGCTGCCGGGTATCTTTGGCTGAGAGCTGAAGAAGCCTGTTTTCCACGCGCCAATCTATCGCTAAGACCCTATCATCAAAAGCAATGCCACGGTCATTTTCAGGTGAGTAATAATTATCCACTTTATAGGCGAAAACTGTGTCATCCTCCAGAACCACAAAGCCATGGGCAAACCCTTTAGGGACAAGCAGCTGGCGTTTATTTTCCCCTGTCAATTCTACTGCAACGTGTTTACCAAAAGTAGGGCTGCCTTGCCTGATGTCCACGGCAACGTCAAGAACCTTGCCCTTAATAACACGCACCAACTTTGTTTGGGCGGCAGGTGGCAGTTGATAATGTAAGCCCCTTAGCACACCATACCCGGACTTTGACTCATTATCTTGAGTAAAATTGATTTTATAGCCCAAAAAATCATCCAATTTATCTTGGCGAAACGTTTCAACAAAATAGCCCCGTTCATCACCAAACACTTTTGGTTCAATGATAATAACATCAGGGATGCTTGTATTTATAAAATTCATAACACACTGGCCCCTTCGCTGGCCCTAAGCATCAAATACTGCCCGTATTGGTTTTTTATGAGTGGCTGGGCCAATGTCATTAATTGATCCTTGGAAATATAGCCCATTTCGTAGGCAATCTCTTCAATACAGGCCACTTTCAATCCCTGCCTATTTTCAATGGTCTGGATAAAATTGGACGCCTCCAGTAATGACTCATGGGTTCCGGTGTCCAGCCAAGCAAAACCTCGCCCCATGAGTTCAACTTTTAAATCGCCTTGCTCGAGATAGGTCTGGTTCACAGTGGTTATCTCAAGTTCGCCACGATGGGAAGGCTTTATATTTTTGGCGCATTCAACAACACTGTTTGGGTAAAAATACAAGCCCACTACCGCATAATTACTTTTCGGGTTACTGGGTTTTTCTTCGATGCTAAGCACGTTCCCTTTATCATCAAATTCTGCAACCCCATACTGATCAGGATCTTTCACATGATATCCAAAGACCGTCGCTTTTTTGTGCTGCGTCACATTATCGACCGCCTTTGCCAGCATTTTCACTAAACCATGCCCATAAAAGATGTTGTCACCCAGCACCATACACACATCGTCATCACCAATAAACGCTTCCCCCAAGATAAACGCCTGGGCAAGCCCATCGGGGGAGGGCTGGACTTTGTAAGTGAAGTTTAGGCCGATTTCAGATCCATCACCCAATAACTCCTCAAACCTAGGTAAATCCTTAGGGGTGGAAATAATCAATATATCAGTGATCCCCGCCAGCATTAACACAGAAAGCGGGTAGTAAATCATGGGTTTGTCGTAAATTGGCGTAAGTTGCTTACTGACACCTTTAGTTATAGGGTAAAGCCTAGTACCGCTCCCACCTGCTAAAATAATACCTTTCATCCACTGGCTCCATTAAATATATAAGCTAAATTATAGACTAGTTATTGAATATTGAACTTCTTGAATCCCACCATTTTGCTTCTGCTGCTTTACACCCTATTCTATCCAGTTAATGGGGAAACACGAAGTGCAGCCGGCGCGACTGAAAAATACGCGCCCCCTCACGCCTTGACCAATAATAAATTAAACCAGCGGGTAAGATTTAAATGGATGCTTACGGCAACGAAGAGCCAAACTGCCATCAAGCTAATAATGCCAATAACTCTTGCGTTTTTGCTTGCATTAAGGCCTCATCACCCCGTGATTCGACATTTAAGCGTACTAAGGGTTCGGTGTTGGAACAGCGTAAATTAAACCGCCAATCAGAAAATTCCATGCTGAGGCCATCAGTATAGTCGACAAGCAAAGCCAGTTGCTGATAATGGTTTTTAACTGACTCAATGGCAGCCGCTGGCTGGGCTATGGTACGGTTGATTTCACCACTCGCGGGAAAACGCAGCATCCTTTCGTCAACCAATTCGGAAAGCTTTTTCCCTGATTTGCTCATCAGCTCAACCACCAACAGCCAAGGTATCATCCCGCTATCACAATAGGAAAAATCCCTAAAATAATGGTGGGCACTCATCTCGCCACCATAAACTGCATCTTCCAGGCGCATCCGTTCTTTAATAAAGGCATGGCCTGTTTTGCTTTGTATTGCAATTCCAGACTGGCTATTGACTATATCTATCGTGTTCCAAGTCAAACGTGGGTCATGGACAATTTTTGCGCCTGGGTATTGTTTAAGGAAGGCATCCGCCAGCAATCCAACAATGTAATAACCTTCAATAAACCGGCCATTTTCATCAAACAAAAAACAGCGGTCAAAATCACCATCCCAAGCAATACCCAAATCCGCCCCTTGCCCAAGGATTGCGGCAATGGTGCTGCCACGATTTTCTGGCAATAATGGGTTTGGAATACCGTTTGGAAAATGGCCATCAGGCTCATGGTGAACTTTAATAAACTCCACCGGTTGTGGCATGACCTTTCTTAAGGCGGCTTCCAACCAATCAAGCACATGTCCAGCCGCGCCATTACCTGCATTAACAACTATTTTTAAAGGCTTTAACGCCAAGGGATCGATATAGTTGAGCAGATGGGCAGTATAATCTTCCCCTATAGAAATAGCCTTGACCACCCCCCGATGCTGGGCAGGTGCACTGAAACTATTGGCTTCAGCCAGTTGCTTGATGTCATTTAACCCCGTATCGCCACTGACTGGCTTGCTTAGTTCGCGCACCAACTTCATCCCATTATAATCTTTTGGATTATGGCTGGCAGTGACCATAATACCGCCGTCCATCGCCGCCCCGTTGTCTTGGTAAGCAAATGTGGCGTAATACACCTCTTCAGTGCCACATAAGCCAATGTCATAAACATCAACACCCGCATCTTGCAGCCCGTTGATGACCGCATCGGCCATTTCGTTACTGGAAAGACGGATGTCACGCCCGACAATAACACGCTTGGGTAAAATGCATTCCGCGTAAGCCCTTCCAATCCGGTAGGCAATATCAGTATTCAATTCATCGGGGATGCGCCCACGTATATCGTAGGCTTTAAAACAGCTTAATTGTTGAGTCATGAGATCTATAAAGTTAATGGTTCGATACAGTAATTGAAGTTGCCCTTGTGTATATACGCAGGTTTTTATATCAAATTACAGAAGCTTTACTCTGTAATAAGTTGAAAAAACTTGTCTTAAATGCCGACCTACCTTAACAACAAGAGCGTAAAACTTCACACCCGTTTGTGAAAAAAGACACTAAAGCCAAATATTCCAGCAAAACTGGCCTAATTATAGCCGGATGATGTCATAATCTGCACTATTTGCTTAAAAAGGATTGTTGTTTTATATGGCTAATTTTAACACCCACGTAACCATCGCAACAGTTGCCAGCACTAGTGCGGCATTACTAGCAGCCAAAGCCCACCTGATTACCAACGCCGACATGGCTTGGCTTATTTTTCTAGGAACGTTGGGCGGTATGTTACCTGATATTGATGCGAGCAACTCAAGACCCGTGAAATTACTGTTTACCCTATTGGCCTTAATGGGGGCTGGGGTGACATTACAGGTGTTTAAGGACAACAACGATGCTTATGAGTTAATGCTGATTATTGTGGGCACTTATGTGTTAATCCGGCACGGTATGTTTGCGCTGTTCAACAGGCTTACGGTTCATCGGGGGGTCTTCCATTCACTATTGGCGGCCTTATTTTTTGCTTTCTTCATGGCCTGTGTCAGCTTTCACTTTCTGCATTGGAACGCTTTACATGCTTGGTTAAACGGGATATTTACCGCAATTGGCTTTATCGTCCATTTGCTATTGGATGAGATTTTTAGCGTGGATTTATTGAATGCCAGAATGAAAAAATCATTTGGCACTGCTTTAAAGTTATGTAGCTATGATAATCTGATCGCTTCAATCCTAATGGCAATATGCACATTATTACTTTATTGGGTGGCCCCGCCCACACTACCATTTGTTAAAGTTTGGAAAAACAGCCACTTTCAGCCGCTCAATCTATTAGAGTGAATGGAGTCCGTGTGCAGTAGGTGCTTGGGCAAATACAACAGTAAAAAACTTGATTGATTTTGCGGGCTTCCCATTGTCAATACCAAGCAAAGCGTTTAGCCATTCGCGGTTACCACCAGCTAAAACCCAAATGCAAAAATTACCAGCCACAAGGCAGAAGTAACGCAGCGTGTCATTTACTTTTGCCAAATGAAAACTAATAAAAATTTTACGGGTGAATATAGATCAGGCGTTTATCACCAACATTCCGCAAAGGTTGCGGTCGCATCTACAACAGCTTTTGCCCCTGTCTGGCTTAATGTCAATGTGCCGCATTTATCACCTGTTTGCGCCCCAATTGGTATGGCACTCAGTGTATAAGTACTCTCTGTTGCCACACTTATTTCTAAATTATAGTATGCAGTACCGCCATCAACAGGGCTTTGGCCTGAATAGATGCTGGGAGTCCCCGTGTCATCACCTCCAGTTGCTGCGCCTAAATAATTGTTGTGCTCAGTAAAGTGCCGTTCCATTGCATTGGCAAGACCTGACAACGCGCCTTTCGCATCGGCACGTCTTGCATTATTCATACTATCCCTATAGCTAGGATAGGCGATGGCTGAAAGAATACCCACAACTGCCACGGCAATCATGAGTTCAATCAGCGTGAAGCCTCTTGTGTTTAACATTTATTAAAGCCTGTACAAATAAATCAGATAAAGTAACAAAAATGTAAGCATGCAGCCACCCCTCTTTGGAAAAGAGGGGTTAGGGGAAATTTTATTAGATAAATACCCCCTCAATCCCCCTTTTTCAAAGGGGGAAGTGAATAATTACACAAAAACACCTTGTCCTGAGTTAGACAGAACATTGCGGTTTACTTTCCACCACACCCTATATTCTCATCTAATTTGCGTCCATGACTGGCGTTTTATATCGGGTTTTTGGATTCCTGTACTAAAACTGTTGCCAGATGAATCAGGACTATACAGTTTTTCAGTACCGTTATTTATTTGAATTATTGCTGGCTGATTAAGGATAGCTTTAGATTTTACACCAGAAACAGAAACCTTAGAGCCACCGCCGCCGATGGATTTCTTGTCATTCTCATTAAACTCGGCATTTTTATCCAAATCGAACCCATAAACGTCAAGTCGTTTGCCCGTTAATGCGTCCACCATCATTAACCAGCTACTACCCCCCGCCACACATTGACCTGCCTTAGGATAAAGGGTCGGAAAAATCACCCTTCGATTTCTGAGGATGGCTTGATTGACCACCCGTTCTCCCGTCACGTCACTGCCATTATAAAGGTCTATATACCAGCCTTTTTTGGTCGAATAATCAAGTGTATTATCAGACGTAACCCGATTTTCTGCATCTTGATAAATAATGGATTGGCTGACTAGCGCTGATTTTCCGCTAATCGGTGTGTTGGAACATGTTGCCCCGCCCCCAGCGTAATTCAAGCATGAATCCCAGAGGGCATAAAAACTCTCTATCGGATTTGTGCTAGTATCGAGGTGGTTGTCGTTATTCAAGAAATACTTGCCGGTGCCGAAGTAAAGCAAAACACCCCCATTCGGATGTTTGCCAAATTCTGGCTTGGCAGTGATCGCTTGGGGCTTGGCTGGGGTTGCGGTGGTAACTGCCTTGAACAAGGGTGCTGGCTGATCGCCAGCTGTAAAAGCCACCCCCCAGTTATTTGGATTGCTGTTGCTGACATCAAATTTCCAAAAATTGCCCTGATGGTCACCCGCGTAAACAGCATCAACAATATGATCACCATTAGCGTCTACGGCCAGCGGTGTTGCTAAGCCATTCACCGTGGACTTTGAATTGGCGCTGCCAACACCCGTAGCAATGGATCTGATTAAATGCCCATTTTCGATATTAACAATATATAAAACAGCTTGCTGTTTAACACTATTATAGCCATTGCCAAACACAGCGGCAAAATGGCCATTGGCCATACGCACTATCGATGCTTGGCCAACGGTAAGCCCAAGGTAATTGGCAAAACCATAGCGGTTGCCATCATCGGTCAAGTCTTGGGCCTTAGGTGCGGATTTATTGTTTATCTCCCATAACACATGGCTAGCCATAAAGGCGTTTTCTTTAGTCTGATAACTGCTAGGACTTAAAAAAGTCAAATCCAAGGCAAACACGCCTTTTCCACCCGCCCCCAAAGTGCCCACCAACGCTGTACGCCATTTACCAGCCCCATTAGTGTCAAAATAAGCGTCGCCCACATTCGGTGAGCCATCGACGAAATATTTATGATGGCCATTGCTGATATAACTGGGTTCAGTAAGGTACTTCAAGTTAGCAATAACCGTGCTAGGCACATAAGCCATAATCTCCTTACCGCTATCAGCGGTGCCCAAAGACGCGTTAAAAACATGCAACATACCGTCGTTGGCCCCAACCGCCAACATTGGTGCCCTCGCCATAAAAGCGGGGCTGGTGATGTATTTTAAATAGTCGGTGCCAGCAGGGGCAGGAAGGCTATCATATCCTTGGCTCAGGCTAGTAATTAACTTCGGCGTGGAGTTTACAATATCGCCCAATAAACCCATCCTCGTCCTAAATGTACCAACAGGTTTTTCATTGGATGTGTCGCCTTTGATATAGTCCAATTGGTTTTCAGTTATTAAAGCTTTTTGGTCGTTGCTAAGATTGGCATAATTAAAAACAACCCCGCCCCCGTTATAACTGAAAATAGAACGGTTCGTACCTTGGCTGGTCACCATATCTCCGGCATCCCATGATTCTATAGAGGCAATTGTGCCATCAGAGCTATCTATGGGATAGGCCAACAATTGCCCTGTCCATACCGCAGGACTAAACCTTGCATGAAACAGTGCTAAAGAAGCGTCGGCACGAGTCGAATTGGTTGAGGTTGAATTGGCGACCACTGAAGTTGAAGACGACAGTTTTTCCGCCACGGTATTCAAGGCGGCATCTAGCATCCCTTCCAATAAAATGGGGTTAGTTGCCTTAAAAAACGCATCGGGGACGCCATTTTCATCATCGTCCCAAGATTGGTATTGGGGATTTTGCAGATTATTTTTGTCTACGGTATTAAAACCACCATATTTTGCCGCGTACCACAGCGGGCTTTGCAGTAATGTGGCGTTACCAGAAGCCGTATAGCTTGGCGGGCTATCATCGGTAGCACTGCAATGATCATAACCGTGGCAAACTGGGAATTTAGGCCCATCACTGTCACTGCCAGCAATGGTATAGCCAAATCTCATATCCCGGTCTGAGCTGGTGTCAAGTATAGAGGTCGTGATTTTAACCTTATTGGCCGAAATAGGTGAGGTGCAGACAGCACCCACACAAAAATCCAGCTGTTCAATTCCATCCATTTCATAATCGCTGCCTGCCGTAGTGTCTTCCCAAGTAACGATAAGTCGACCTGAAATCAAATTAGCGCCACTATAGGTCAGGCTCTCAACCCGTAAATCGGTTATGCCACAAGAATGCCAAGTGTGCCAAGCATGGCTGATTTTCGACTGGCAAGCAGGGAGAATGGTGATAGTCCCCTTATCAATCGGAATTTCAAAACGGGGGGCATTTTCCGAGAGTGCAACACCGTAGGTGTTAATAAATTGTTCCCCTTCATAATAAGTCTCATCACTATCAGAAGGATTGACGGACGTTGTCGTATAAAAATCATGGGTTCTTGCATAATAGGCCAACCCAGCAATATCATAGCCACCTTTAAGGCTGGCACCATCAGGGCAGATGCCTTCCGCGCTAGCTAAGTTAGCAAGGGATTTTCCAGTGCATAGGCCATCGTTAGTGCTACCGTTGCCCCCAATTAGGTATTTGCCGCTTATACCTTCTATAGTGCCAATGGCGTTTGTTTCGGATGTCGTATCGATGCTTAAATTATCGGTATCAAACGAATTTATGCCAGCCGACATCGCAATAATAGAATTCTGTGCGCACCAATTGCTTTTGGTTACAGGGGTATTCCATGTTTTCCTTCCCATTGTATAGGCATCCGCCAAAGGGGGGATAACTGAGGGCAAATAACTTGAGTCGTTCGCATCAAAGCTTGCAGTGGCGGCATTGTTTCCTGCCAGATACCGCAAAGTTTCCAGATAAATTTCACTCAACGGATTACCCCAGTCAAAGTATTCGTTGGAATGGTCACTATAAGATTTATAACCAAAATCGTAATCGCTGATACGAAAACGGTTAAGTGTGGCAATAATCCCGCCACTAGCTGGCTCCAGAACCCTAAACGTCCCATCGTCCGGTGAAACTTCATTGGAACCCGATTGGGCGATGGCACGCAATACCCCACCTGACTTATTATATTGCCAACTTCCTGTCACCAACCCAAAATTGATGGGTTTTTCCCGTTCCCAATATTTTTGTAATAAGCCTGTGGGTTTTTTTGTAATTTGGCTACTATCGCTGCTGTTTGCGTAACTCGTGCAATTGGTTTCCTCTTTTCCGTTAACGCAAACCTTGACCTTTACCTTGAGTTCGGCCAGACTATCGCTAGTACGAGGCGCATTATCCCTATCCCATTCGCATTCCCTATCAGATAGGGATGCCCATTTAGGCCAACCGGTACTGCCGGAATCACTGCCGCTAGCAACCCGGATTAACGGCGGATTAATTGTAGTATTAATGTCCCTAGAAGGGTAACTGGATTTCCCATCAATAGAAACCTCGGTCAGGTTACAAATACTAATCACCGCTTTCGAATACGGGGTGTATTTAAGCATTTTGTCCGCATCTGAATAGACTTTAACAAAGGCGTGTGCATCGTAAGGTATCATTGTACGCTCCAACACGGTGGTGGCCCCGTCTACTTCATAGCCATTGTCTGTAGACCTGTAGCCGCCATATAACACTTTTCTGAGGATATCAATACGCGTCATAGTCGCCCAATTGAGGAAATTACCGCTCCATTGGCTGCTGCATTGATGCGCGGTAGCAATACCTGCTGGTTCAAAAAGGTTACTGCTGTAGGTATAGCAACGGTTACTGTCGAAATAACCATAGTAATCGATGCTATTGTTATAGGTTATGTCAAGGAAACCATCATTATTAAGGTCGGAAGTATCCGGATAGGCTTTACTGTAGAGCTGATGGTCGCGGGACAATGCCAACATGACATTGGGTGATGCCGTATCCTGTACGGCTAAAGGGCTTTGTGCCACATCAAATTCAGCGGAAAGCACGGCCTTAGACAATACCAAAGCTATCGGCACCAAACCAAAAAAGAGGTGTTTTTTAAATTTACGTGTGTTCATTTTACTGCTCCCAAGGCCTTATAGGCCTGATTCCTTCCAGTCCGACAGTTAGGCAGATGGAAAGGGAAAAAATGGCGGCCTTACCCGCCATCACTTGGATAATTGTAGCACCCTGCGCAAAAAATAGCTTGTTTGGCATCCTTAAAAAAGGCTTTAGCCCCTTCGAAAAACATATCCAGAAAGCCCTGCACAAGCCATTGTTTATTATAAAATAAATAACAAATACACAGTGAACCAGCCGCCAATATGAGCCAAAGGCAGCATAGGCAAATCATCTTCCGCATCAATGCTGGCATTATGGAATTTCCCAAAAATCTTCAATAAGCCGACAACTTTGGGAGACAATATCAACTCAAAAATTCATCGCTGATAAGTTGACTGTAACATGACCACTGCATCCGTAGTGATCCCAGTGCCACGGGCCGTTATTCGATAAAGGCTCTCAGTACCAGCTGTCGACGTTATGCACTGGATAATATATTTGGGGGCGGCAGTGCTTGTGCTGCCAGCCAATACGGGCCCCGAATAATTGTAGTGTTTAGATGCACTCGCCCAAACATTGCCGACACTATCATCAATAATTGGGTTATCCGTATGGGCATAAAACCCACCCACTGACGTAACGATGGGGCATTGCAATAATCCGCCAATTTCTTGTTCACCAGCCCTCAACGCGGTTTCAGCCGCTTGAAAAGCCAAATTTCGGTCCCGTAAATTACCCGCCATCTTTTCTTCAAGCCCATTAAGCTGGGCAGCAGTAATGCCAATAATGGAAAGCAACAACAAGATAATCAAGCTAATTACCAGTACCGCGCCTGACTGGGCTGTGTTCGTAGCTAAAGAAATACGTTGCCTGCGCATTATGGCGCCCTATTTCGTAGGGTTATAGTGGCATTAAAAATCCGTCTTTGCCTTCGGTCTGCGGGTATGTCCATGCCATTAAAATTAAGGCCTACGGCTTGTTCCCTTAACTTATCATCAATAGTTACCGCCAACACTTTAATACGGACACTGACAACCTTGCTCCAATCACCAAGCCCAGCATTAGCTTCTGACACTACTTTGGCGTTAGCATAATAATCAACCTCCCCGTCTGGTTCCGTATCGACACCGTATAAAATCTCCATGCTTTCTATACCTTCAACCACCTCTTCCGCTTTATTTGTCCCAATCCGACGATAAAGAGCCGGATGGTTGCCCGGGTTTTGGCTAACGTAATAAGTGATGGTATTAATGGGGTAAACTTGGGCCCCCTGAAGGTAAGCTTGGGCCAAGGAAGCGCTAGAATTATTGGGGTCGGCACAACCACTTACTTTATGCTCTAGAATAGTTCCAGAGATTTTACTAATTTTGAACACATCCGCACTAACTACGCCAGCAACGTTACAATCAGAAATAACCGCAGTGGCACATTTATTGACACCGTTGGAATTTAAAAAGCCTGCCGCTTTAAAATTGTCGGTGTCTGCACTTAAATTTGGGCTGGAAGCCGCTGCATCCAGCCCCAGATTATCCGCGGGGGTAATGTTTGAGGCTAACACAAACCCTTTATCATCGGCCCTACGCACCGTAACCACATCTGAGCCGCCCGTCGGTGAATTGATTGTGCCCGCTGCGGCGGTCATATCATCCATATCAGGCATATTGACCCCTGGTGACCAGGTGTCAATAGACGTTGCCTCAAAACCCTTGATAAAAACACTAAAATCATACAAATAATTACCACCAGGATTAAATCCTATAGTTAGTGAAACGCCGCTGGAACACCCCCTGTAACCCGCCATACGTATGTCACGTGACAAAAAGTCTATCGCAAAACGGCCATTTTCCTGCAACCGGGACAAACTTTCCTGCATCCTATAAGTTTGTTGACTGCCAACAAAAATCTGAATCAAACCACCAGTCAAAAATACCCCCAAGAGCATGGCAATTAACAACTCCACCAAGGTCATGCCTTGTTGGGGACTACCCGTACGACGATATTTCATAACTGAAAGCTCATTGCAAAAGTGCTAATTCCCGTTTCAACATGGTCAGTAGCCACACTAAAACGGTCTTCAGTCCATTTGATCGTGATGGTAAACACATTGCCATTCAAGGAAATTGTGCACATCGGTTCAGGCGTATCGCCAAACGTTGCAGGCAATGAAGTTGTAACGGCCTCATTCCACTCAAACAAGTCATTTTCGGCCATTTGTGCTGGGCTACAGCCATCGGGGGGGATCAAACAATCAGGAACTGCTGCTGCTGATGTCGGTGTTTTAGAGATATAGAAATTTCCTGCCGATTTGGCATAGCTTATATTCGCACGCATCTTATCAGCCATATCCCCCGCCAACTCCATCGCTTGGCTACGGTTATAGGCGCTCTGGTTATTTTTTAAGCTGGACGCTTGGAGCGCTGCCAGCCCCAGTAAACCTACCGACAACACAACTGTCGCGATTAACACTTCAATTAAGGTAAACCCGTCATGTCTTTTCATAGTTGAGTGGCCATTAATAAAACGGAGACTGGCAAGAGTTGAGTTCGCCACCGTCCCCCTCAGGTACCCCATCGTTATCTGCATCAGGCCCCATTCGGACACGCCCTACAGTATTGATGATTATCAGCTTGGAAGTATAGGGTTCGGGTACAGTATTACCATCGCTAATATCGCAAAAAACAAAACTGCCGTTGGCGCTTTTACCAGACGATTGGTAGGTTATACGGTCAGCGTAAGTCGAAGTACTCTTCAAGGTAAATGATGTTGGCAAAGCGTTGTAAACTCGATACACAGGGTCAACACCTTCAGTATAAGATTCATCCCCATTTGAATCAGTATACATCACCCATCCTAATGACCAATCCCCATCTGTGTTTTCGATGCTAACTGCTTGCCCACGTTTTATGGCTTCACTACGGGCCAGATACAATGCGGTAACCAAGTCATTGGCATAACTGGTTAGACGGGTTCTGCTAATAATGGAATTAAAACTAGGTATGCCAATAGCGAGAGTACCCCCGACAATGGAAATAATAATCATAAGTTCAGCTAGTGTGAAACCTGAGATATATTGTGAATTATTATTACGCATAGCCTAAAAAGTTTCCCAATTACCCGTTGTAAGGACGTTATTCCAATTGACTTACAAAGTCAATGGAATAATGCAATCATAAGAATATAGGCTGACATCTACATAGAAAATGGGGACAAGGCAAACTTGGTTGGAAAGTTAATGCCAGTTTTTGCCTGGCCTGGCTGAAAAACATCTGGCAGAACCTCTTGCAAAGCTAATCACGATCTCTAAGCTGTACTACGCCACTGACCTACGGACTGGCCTACACAACGCTATTCCCCCCATCAATTCAAACCCATTAGAAATAGCAACCGTTTCTGATTGCTTGAAGGAGGGGAATAAAACCGCCCTTTATTGTAATTATAATGCCAAAAATCGAAAGTTGACCATTCGTATAAATACTGATCTAGCCCTTGCCCCGGTAAGCAATCCGGGCAAAACCACCACTTAGCCCAACAAACCCCATTCTAGCAATAACAACAAGACTGCCGCCGCAAACACCCCTGCCAAAACATCATCAACCATGATGCCAAAACCGCCTTGCACGTGTTGGTCTAGCCATTTGATCGGCCACGGTTTTAAAATATCAAAGAATCTGAACAATACAAATCCGGCGATGACAGTTTGCCATGTACAGGGGGCCAACCACAGGGTGATTAAATAGCCTGCAATTTCATCCCAGACAATGCCGCCAAAATCATGCTCACCTAATTTTTCTGCCGCAATGCCGCACAAGCTTATGCCAACCACAGTGACAATAATGGTCAATAGGCTATAAATCAGCATATTGGCTTGGACAAAGATCAGATAAACCGGAATTGCGGCAAGTGTGCCACAGGTACCCGGCGCTTTTTTAGCCAAACCCGAACCAAACCCAAAAGCCAAAAACAACACCGGATCCGTCAAAATTTGCCGTGGGGTCAACTGGTTTTTGCCATACTGGGAATTAAGAAAAATGCTCATAACTTTTCGTGATTAATGGTTGAATAATACCTGACTTGTACAGGCGTAAACCCGGTGCGGCTTCGATAACACCAATTTTTGTGCAGTTAATGCTAAGTTGGTCGGCTTTTTCGGGGCTTACGGTAAAACAAAGCTCATAATCATCGCCCGCTGTTAGCGGCATTGCCCAATCCCCAGTATCATTTATATAGGTGCGCACCGCATTGGACAGCGGCAAGGACTCATAAACAAGGCTGGCCCCAACTTGGCTTTGTTCCAAAATATGGCCTAAATCCCCGGCCAAGCCATCAGACAGGTCGATGCAGGCATTCGCCACATCAAGCAATGCCACGCCTGCATCCACTTGGGGATCGGGTTGGTTAAAGCGTTGTAAAGCCTGATCAGGGGAGGCGCATGGGTAGCCTTGCTTAATTTTTAAACCTAGGCCTGCATCGCCCAAAACCCCCGTCATATAAATAAAGTCACCGACTTTTGCGGCCGACCGCTTAAGCGCCTTACCATGGGGCACTAAACCCAAAGCCTGCACAGTGAGGGTTAAAGGGCCACAAGTAGTGTCACCACCCACTAAATCGACTGAATGCCGCCCTGCCAAACCCAATAAACCCTGGGAAAAAGCCGCCAACCAGTTTTCATCAGCTTTGGGCAAGGTCAAGGCCAGCGTCACAGAAAGTGGTCTGGCACCCATACTGGCCAGATCACTTAAATTGACAGCCAATAATTTGTGCCCTAGTTGCTTGGCATCTGCCCCTGCAAAAAAGTGCACATTTTCCACCATCGTGTCTGTGGTCACGGCCAAATCAAAGCCTTCCGGCACTGACAACAGGGCACAATCATCGCCTATGCCCAAATGGGTTGATGGCTTGGTTAGCGCTTGATTTTTAAAAAAACGTGAAATTAGCGAAAACTCCCCCATCTGGCCAGGGCTTAAAACCCCATCCTCATCCACCACCTTTTTTCCGTCCCCGATCTTCTAAAACCCTAACCTTTTGCGCCACTTTATCCAGTATGCCATTAACATATTTATGGCTACCGTCCGCCCCAAAATCTTTGGCCAGATTAATACCTTCATTTAACACCACGCGATAAGGCATATCCAAGCGTAGCAACAATTCAAAAGCACCTATCCGCAAAATTGCCCTTTCGACGGGATCTATCATGCCCACCGGACGATCCACAAATTCGCCCAAGGCTTCGTCTATGGCTTCCAAATTTTTGGGGACACCGTGAAACAGCTCGGTAAAGTAGCTTTTTTGGGCATCTTTCAAACGCTCTTCTTCCAAAAATTGCCGCTCAATCTCAACTAAGCTTTGGCCAGTCATTTGCCATTGGTACAAAGCCTGCACAGCAGCTTTACGGGCATTCGTTCGTGCTTGGCTCATCAGGCTTCCAGATTAGTAAACAAACTCACCATTTCTATGGCCGACAGCGCCGCTTCCGCGCCTTTATTCCCGGCTTTAGTCCCTGCCCGCTCTATCGCTTGCTCTATGCTATCAACCGTCAAAACCCCAAAGCTGACAGGAATATCATATTGCAAAGACACACTGGCCAAGCCTTTCACACACTCCCCCGCAACATACTCAAAATGCGGCGTACCACCACGGATAACCGCCCCTAAAGCAATAATGGCATCGTATTTTTTGGTGGCCGCAACACGCTGTACGACCATAGGCAACTCAAATGCCCCTGGCGCTTTCACCAAATGGATGTCGGCACGATCTGCGCCATGACGCACCAATGCGTCTATAGCCCCCGCTTCGAGTTGCTCAACGATAAAACTGTTAAAGCGTGAAGCGACTAAGCAAAATTTGCCGCCTTGGACGAGTAGGTTGCCTTCAAAGGTCTTTAGTTTTGACATATTTTTCTCTTTACACTCAAAATTCTGATTACGTAAGTTGGGATATTTTATCAGGGTTATAAATTTTATGTTTAGCTGTAGCCCTAGCCGACATGTTCACAGACTTCCAAATCAAAGCCCGACAAGCCAATATATTTTTTCTGCGTACCCAACACCTTTAATTTATGCACCCCCAAATCAGCCAGGATTCTTGCACCCGCACCTGTCATACGCCAATCGTCGTTAGTATCAACTGGTTTGGCGACATCGACTATGCCATGGTCTTGCAATTGGTAACGGTGGATAAGCTCTATCAACGATTTATTGTCTTCGCTTTGGCGCACAATCACCAACACGCCGCGTCCTTCCTCAGCGATTTTTTGCATGGCCGTGCGTATCGACATACTGTAAGTATTACGCTTGGACGACAACAAATCATCCAGCAAATTGCGGGCATGGACACGAACCAGCACAGGCTCATCGCCCGACACTTTGCCCATCACCAACGCCAAATGCAGGTTATTGTCGTTCTTGTCCTGATAGGCGTACATCCGAAAATCACCAAATTCAGTAGGGAACGCACACTCGCTAATACGTTCCAAGGTGTTTTCGTGTTGGATGCGGTAATGGATCAAATCAGCGATAGTACCCATTTTCAGGTTGTGTTCTTTGGCAAACACCTCCAAATCAGGCCGTCTTGCCATAGAGCCATCTTCGTTGAGGATTTCCACAATCACCGCCGACGGGTCAACACCCGCCAAGCGCGCCAGATCACATCCGGCTTCGGTATGCCCCGCGCGGCTTAACACGCCGCCAGATTTTGCCATTAACGGAAAAATATGCCCTGGCTGCACCAAATCGTCGGCCTTGGCATTGGATGCCACCGCACATTGCACAGTCCGCGCCCTGTCGGCGGCAGAAATGCCTGTCGTCACGCCCGTTGCCGCTTCAATGGAAACGGTAAAATTCGTCGAATGCGCCGTTTTATTTTCGTTGGTCATCAGCGGCAAACGCAGTTGCTGGCAACGCTCGCTGGTTAAGGTCAAACAAATCAGGCCACGCCCGTAGCGCGCCATAAAATTTATGTCTTCAGGGCGGGTAAAAGCCGCCGCCATCAACAAATCACCTTCATTTTCGCGGTCTTCATCATCCATAATAATGACCATTTTGCCTTGTTTTAAATCGTCTATGATTTCTTCAATTGTATTCATCAGCCCAAAAATCCACTCTCACAATAAGTCTTCAGTCATGCCGCCAAGATTTTTAGCCGCCTCGCCCCGCATTAACCGCACTAATGCTACAGCCACCGCCCGTTCAAGGTGGCTGTTACAGTAGTGTGTGACGACAATATTAACATCAATCGCCTCGCTATAGGCGGCATTGACCGTTAAAATACAAGAACCCACGCGGCAATAACCTTATTTTTCGATTAATTTTTCCAACAGATCAATCATCTGCGCGTTTTTGCGGCACGTAGGTTGCCAATACCTCACTAATGCCCATACGCAAATAGACGGTGCGGCTATAATTGCTGGAATGGGCGTCATGCAGGAAATCCGGTATCGCAAGGGTGGGCAAATAAACCTGCCTACCCTTGGTAATTGCTGGCGTTTAGATTCCAGGGCTATGGCACAGCCATGAACGGAATTAAGTTAAGGATAAAGGTCTGCCACTTCACGTATTGTCTCATCATCGCTATAAGCTTCGGACATTTTTACTTGGCGAATAAATTCACGCGCTTCTGGCGTATCAAGATCGCCAATCGATTTTAACGCCATTGATTTGTCGATTTTTTCTTTTGTTCCGTAGATGTTCTTCAGCAAAGCAAATTGGTCTTTCGCGCCAAGAATACCGAGTGCCGAAATTGCCGCCTGACGCATAACCGCTTCTTTGTGGGTTGTTAGGCGCACAAGCGGCTCGACCGCTGAGGGATTATTTGTATATCCCAGTTCCAAAACCTTAAGATACTGTTCACTCGCTGCATCAGCCGAATCTGTTGCAATGGCTTTGACCAGCCTTTCCACGGTTTCATTCGAGGCGGTCTTTTTGTAAACATGTGTATTCAGCTTTGCCGCGATTTCTTTCACTACGACTTCAACGGGAATCTGATAACAAGGCCGCTCCACTTCGCTAAATGCCCAAACCGGAACCTTGCTGTTTTTAAAATAGGCGGTAATACGTTGCGGTGCACCGTTACCGATCAAATCAGCACTAAACGTAGTGAAGGTGTGATAAGGGGAAAATCCGCTAGTCCGCAAATTTCGGATACGGTAATTCAGCACCTTAAGTTTGATGCCAGAACCCCCGGCTTTGTTATAGGCAACCTTGATGCCTTCAGCATTCAGGACGCTGGCCAGGTTTACCCCAAGATAGTTAATTTCGTCACCCATCTCAGGCAGCTCGACTGACAATGTACCCGTATTTAAGGGTTTTGCTTCGCCAGTACGGGCATCCATAAGTCCGAATGAACTCGTTTCTGTTGGTATCGTCGACGAATAAACATTGCTCGGTGGTGACACTGGTTTAATAGTAAAGCTTTTCGTACACCCAGCGAGAAGCAAAACAGAGGTTAAAAAAATGAATTTGATGCTTATGGTATTGAGACGGTTAGCCATAATGCTGTGTCCTTTACGGTAATGGTTAATTTGAAAATACTGCTCTCAGGCTGGTTGGATAGGACAAGTTGCCCAACGCTTAAGGCGTATCATTTGTGGAGTGTATAAGCCATGCAGGCTGGGCACATGCCGTTCGTGCCCAAGCGTAAATATACAGTGCGGCTGAAATTGTCGGCTTGACAGCAATGTGGAAAACTCGGTAACGCTATTTATGTAGGTTTGTAGGCCGAAATAAACCGCCATCAGTGAAAGCGAAAGTCGGTGTTTCCAGCATTGGATACGCGGCATGCTGGAAACGGCAGTTTGAACGCGGATGAAAACCCGCGTTTGGCATTCGCAAGACTGGCAACGAAAGCCGGAAACGCCACCACGTGCTACGCTTGGGTGGTCTTATTCCGGCCTGTTTGCCCAGCCTGTATTGTGTAAAAGCTGATGCCGTTAGCCTTCATCCGCCAAGGCTTCCAGTTCATTCCAGCGCGCATAAACCTGCTCTAGCTTGGCTTCTAGTGCCTGCATTTCATCCAAGGTTTTGGCGATTGCCAGTGGCTCTTGTTTATAAAATGAGGACGCGCTTATCTTTACGTTCAACGCGGCCTGCTTGGTTTCAAGGTCATCAATCACTTCCGGTAATTTATTGAGTTCTTGCTGGTCTTTAAAGCTTAGCTTTTTCTTTTTGGCGACTGGCTTGTCTGGCTTGGCCGCAGGTTCAGGTTTTTTGACCACAACTGCTGGAGTGTCTTGTTTGGCTTGTTTAACTTGGCTTATCCAATCGGTGTATCCACCAACAAATTCTTCGACATCGCCATTGCCACCCAGCACAAAAACACTGGTCACGACGTTATCCAAAAATGCCCGGTCATGGCTGACCAGCAATAAAGTACCGTCATAATTCACCAGCTTTTCTTCCAACAGCTCCAAAGTTTCCAAATCCAAATCGTTGGTCGGTTCGTCCATAACGATCAAGTTGGCGGGCTTGGTGAATAAGCGTGCCAGCAATAAGCGGTTTTTCTCACCGCCTGACAAACTTTTTACTGGCGAACGCGCCCTGGCCGGGGCGAACAAAAAATCGCCCAAATAAGACATGACGTGGCGCTTATTGCCGGCGATTTCGACAAAATCATTGCCATCCGCCACGGTGTCGGCAACCGTCATATCCGGATCCAATTGGTCGCGCAACTGGTCGAAGTAGGCAATTTCAAGACGCGTGCCCTGCTCCACTGTGCCGCTGGTTGGTGTCAATTGTTTGAGCAAGAGTTTTAATAGGGTTGATTTGCCTGCGCCGTTGGCCCCTATCAGGCCAATTTTGTCGCCGCGTTGGATGAGTGTGGAAAAATGGCTGATGATTTGCCGCTCCGCATAGCCAAAACAAATGTCATCAACTTCGATGACTTTTTTGCCTGAAGCATCGCCTTTTTCTAGTGCCAAACGCGCTGTGCCTTGTTGCAAGCGGCGTTGTGCGCGTTCGTTACGCAGTTTTTCCAAAGCCCTTACCCGACCTTCGTTGCGGGTGCGGCGGGCTTTAACGCCTTGCCTGATCCAGACTTCCTCATCCGCCAGTTTTTTGTCAAACTCGGCATTTTGGTTAGCCTCGTCTTCCAAGGCGGCGGCTTTGCGGGTCAGGTAATCGTCATAATTGCCCGCCCAGGACACTAGGTTGCCCCTATCCAAATCAACAATGCGGGTCGCCAGTTTTTGTAAAAAGGAACGGTCATGGGTGACAAACAACACCGCGCCCTGAAAGTTAAGCAATTGCTCTTCTAGCCAAGTGATGCTTTCAAAATCCAAATGGTTGGTTGGCTCGTCCAATAACAACACTTCTGGCTCTATCACCAACGCCCTTGCCAAGGCCACCCGGCGCTTCCAACCACCGGACAAACCGCTGATTTTTAATTCGCCGGGCAAATCCAGTTTGGTCAGCGTAGTTTCCACGCGTTGTTGGAAATGCCAGCCATTATGCGCTTCCAGCTTATGCTGCAAGTCGCCCAATTCGTTTAGGGCTTTGTCGTCGTCATTGTCCATTGTCATGGACAAGGCATGGTATCGGGTGATCCAAGAACCCAACTCGCCCAAGCCGCCTGCAACCGCATCATAAATTGTCGCATCGTCAGGCAAATCCGGCGCTTGCTCCAGCCAAGCCAGCCGTAATTCGGGTTGCCGCCAGATTTCGCCATGATCGGCCAGCACATTGCCTGCGATGATTTTCATTAAGGTGGACTTGCCTTCGCCGTTGCGGCCCAACAAACCTACTCGCTCCCCAGCATCAAGCTGGAAATCGGCGTTTTTTAATAAGGCGTGGGTACCATAAGCGATGGAGATGTTCGTTAAACGTAATAAGGGCATAGTGAGTTTGTTGGGGAGTGGAGAAGTTACAGGCGCATTATATAGAATATTGGGCAGGCTTTTATCACTATCAGCGAAGCAAGCCTGCCCGGTAAGTCAATTGGCTAATCCGCCAATGTTGGATAGTCGGTGTAACCTATTTCAGTGCCACCATAAAAAGTGTTTACATCAGGGGTGTTTAAAGGCGCGTTGCGTTTAAAGCGTTCGACTAAATCGGGGTTGGCGATATACAACTGCCCAAACGCTACGGCATCGGCCAGACCTTCGGCTACCGTGCGTTCTGCGCGTTCTTGGCCATAGCCCCCACACACAATCAATGTGCCATGATACGCTTTCCGTAACACCTCTAAGGCCACCACTTTAGCACCGTGGCGGATGTCGCCCTCCAGGGCATCCACAAGATGCAAATACGCCAAATTAAAACCATTCAGTTCGCCCGCCACATAGCTAAACAAGGTTACAGGATCAGAATCGGCCATATCATTAAACGTGCCGCTAGGCGACAAACGCACACCCACACGGTCAGCACCCCAAACGCCTGTTACGGCGGCGACGACTTCCAACAACAATCTGGCACGGTTTGCCACAGTGCCGCCGTATTCATCGGTACGTTGGTTGCTGCCATCGCGCAAAAACTCATCCAATAAATAGCCATTGGCGCTGTGAACTTCGATGCCGTCAAATCCGGCAGCCAAGGCATTTTTAGCCGCCTTGGCGTAATCATCGATTGTTGCGGCGATTTCCGCGACACTCAGTGCATGGGGGGTGACAAACGGCTGCATTCCTGTGGGGGTAATCGCATTGCCGGCAGGTTTGATAGCAGAAGGGGCGACGGGCAACTGGCCATTATGGAAATCTGGATGCGAGATGCGGCCCACATGCCACAGTTGCAAAAAAATATGCCCGCCTGCCGCATGGACGGCATCAGTGATTTGTTTCCAGGCGGTTACCTGCAAATCGTTATGGATGCCCGGTGTGTTTGGGTATCCGCGACCTATCGGCGAAATTTGTGTGGCCTCAGCAATAATCAGCCCCGCTGTGGCACGTTGTACATAATACGTAGCCATCAATTCAGTGGGGATATTGTCCGGTGCACGCATCCGTGTCAATGGGGCCATAACCAAGCGGTTGGGCAATTGGTAAGCACCCACGGTTATCGGTGTATAGAGCGATATAGTCATAGTGTTTTTAATAGCTGGTGAATGTGTAATTAACTGGGGGGTAATGTGCAGGGCTTACGGATTCAAGCAAGGCTTTATTTTATCTCAAATCTACGGCTTACATCCTATATAATCGCCTGACAAGCTTAAGCCAGGGCAATGCCAAACACCGACTGCCTAGCCTAATCATCCATTATTTGACTGAAGGAGCACCAATGAAAATGCACGCTTACTGGGCTGGTTTATTGACGGCACTATTTTTTGTATCGGCATCGGCGGCTGATTTAGACAGGGCCGAAGTGGAAAAACGCCTTGCCAAAGCGGATGCCGCACATCCGGCGGATTTACGCAGAAAAGAGCTGACCGATTTGGATTTGTCCGGCTTGGATTATAAAAATGCGGATTTATGGGGTTCTGATTTACGCCGTTCTAATTTCAGCAATAGTGATTTATCCGGCTTAAACTTGGATTTATCGGTGCTGTCCAAAGTTAATTTTTCAAACTCCAACTTGTCAAAAACCAGTATTTTTGGCGTACATGTTGGCAGTGCCAATTTAAGCCACGCCAATTTAAGTGACAGCCGTTTTATTGGCATCATGGACAGGGCCAACTTGTCTTATGCCAACCTCTCCCATGCCAGATGGGGGGCGGATATGAAAAACCAGTCTATGGGGTTGATGCGGGCCAGTTTAAATAACGTCAATTTTACGGGTGCCAATTTGTCTTATGCCAATTTTGACCGCGCGTTGATGCGTTACGCCAATTTTTCAGGGGCCAATCTGCAAAATGCGGTATTGTTTGGGGTGGATTTGTCGGGCGCGGATTTTTCCAATGCTAACCTGTCAGGCGCAGACCTGACTGGCACAACGCTGGAAGATACGGATTTTACTGGGGCGGACTTGGCAGGTACGCGCTTTGCCGGTATTAAGGACAAATCCAAATTAAAAGGCATCAGCCAAAGCAAACATTTGGATGCGGCAATTATTGATTAAGCCTGATGGCTGTGTCAGTAATGGTGCAAAAATATTTTAACAAATGTGGGATCGGCTTTAGCCGCAATTGTCGCGGCTAAAGCCGATCCCGCTTAGGTGAGAAACTTATGAACACCTGCTTATGTGCGGCTGAAGCCGCACCTACAGATGCTCAGCTTTAAACCATACCGGGAATATTGCTGGGCGCTCAAGAACGGATGTGCGTTACAGCACGGAGCTTTAGGCTTTTTGCCTATAAGCTGGCGATTGATTTAGCCTATTCCTAGGCCTAACTATTCACCTCTCCCCCTTTAAAAAAAGTGGGGGGCTTGCTACGGGTATTATCAATGACAACAACGCTGTGGCGACATCATATCCTGCCTTTTAGTTTGCTGCCGGGCTTGCTGGCAATCGCCACGCTAACGGGCGATTATTATTTGCATAGGCTTGACCTGGTCTGGGTTGGCCGCTATTTGGGCATACTTGGGACATTTTTGATCCTGCTTTCATTTATCTATTCGCTACGCAAACGAAAATACATTAGCGTAGGCAAACCCAAAACATTGCTGGCTTTCCATGAAGCCAGCGCTTGGCTAGGCTCTTTGTTTGTGCTTATCCATGCGGGCATCCATTTTAATGCCATTTTGCCTTGGCTAGCCACCGTGGCCATGGGCGTCAACGTGATTAGCGGCTTGGTAGGCAAATGGCTGCTGGGGATTTCCCGACGCCATGTACAAGCTGAACGTGACAGCTTAAAAGGCCATGGGTTGTCTATAGCTGAGGTGGAACAGGCGCTGTTCTGGGATGCCAAAACACTAGCCGTGTTGGCGCAGTGGCGAAAAGTGCATATCCCTATTTTCAGCGTTTTTGTGGTGCTGGCACTAGGCCATATCCTCAGCATCTTCCTGTTCTGGGCTTGGTCATGAACACTATCTTAAAGGCTATAATTGCCTGCGCCTTACTCTTTATTACCGTATTGGTCTTCAGTTACCCCCAATTAATGGTTGCGCCAGGAAAACTCATTGCTGGCCACAAACACTTGGAAGCGGATTGCTTTGCTTGCCATGCGCCTTTTGCTGGGGCGGATTCCGCGCGCTGCACCAACTGCCATAAACCAGACGACATAGGCCGCTTGTCAACAACAGGCCACCCTATCGCCAAACCCGCCACCCGCCTACCCTTCCACCAACAGTTGCTGGGTCAAGACTGTGTTTCTTGTCATAGCGACCATTCTGGCGTGGTAAGGCCCCGGCAACATGGCCAATTTAACCATGCCTTATTGGAGATTGGTTTACGTGGGCAATGCCAAAACTGCCATACCCCGCCTGCCGACACGTTACACCAACAGCAGGCCCAAGGCACCTGCGGGCAATGCCACAGCCAAGTAAAATGGCGACCCAGCACCTTTGACCACACACCTTACTTTATCTTGGACGGCGACCATAACACCCGCTGCGAAACTTGCCATGTACATAACGATTACCAGCAATATACCTGCTTTGGCTGCCATGAGCACTCATTAACCAGTATCCGTCGTGAACATATCGAAGAAGGTATCCGCAATTTCGACAATTGCGTTGAATGCCATCGTAGCGCCAATGAGCAGGATATTCGTGGAAAAGGTAAACACGGAAGCGGGGATGATGACGATGATTAAGCCGCACCTACAGACACCAAAAGCCACTCTTCCCAATATGACAATCCCAACTATTGACTGTATATCCTAAACCCCGTTTATCCTTAAAGACTTAAGCCCCTACCCTATTTTTGCGTTTGCCATGATTGCAACTTCCGGTACAAGGTGGAGGCGCTCACCTCCAAAAAGTTTGCGGCTTTGGGGATGTTGCCGTCACACAAGGCGATTACGCGTTCAATATTATGCTTTTCAGTTAACCACAAGGGCTGGATGTCAGCCATTTGCCCCGCCGATGCCATCGGCGCTGCTGGCGGGGAAGCTGCGGCCATATTGTTGTATATCAAGGTGTTTAGTGGCGGTGGCAACATCGCCGGAGTGACTTCTTCGGCATGGTGCAACACCACGATATTGCGGATGACATTAAGCAATTGGCGGATATTGCCCGGCCACGGATAATTAAGCATGATCATTTCAACCTCAGGCGCAAAGCGGATAAAAGGCTTGCCCTCCTCTTTGCTATAAGCCAGTAAAAAATGCCGCGCGATCAATATCACATCTTGCTCCCGCTCGCGCAAAGCAGGCAGAAAAATGGGGATGACATGGAGACGATAAAACAAATCCTCGCGAAAACGCCCCGCCTTAACCTCCGACCATGGATCGCGGTTGGTGGCACAAACAAAGCGGATATCCACCTGTTCCAGTTGGCTGCCACCGACTTTCTGAAAACTGCTGGTTTGGATAAACCGCAATAATTTGCTTTGCAAATCCATATCCATTTCGCAAATTTCATCCAGAAACAAGGTGCCGCCATGCGCTTGCCCAGCGGCCCCTATACGGTCAGCGCCTGCCCCGGTAAACGCCCCCTTGACGTGGCCAAACACCTCACTTTCCATTAAGTCACGGGGAATGGCCGCACAATTAAGGGCAATAAATGGCTGGTCTTTTCTGGGGCTTTGTTTGTGGATGGCTTCGGCACAGACTTCTTTGCCAGTGCCGCTTTCACCGGTAATAAACACCGTGGCTTTACTGGCGGCGGCATTGTCTATGGTGCTGTAAACTGCCTGCATGACCAATGAGGCACCAATAAAACCGTGGTAGCTGTCGCGGTCAAATTGTTCCCGATAGCTTTCCACCATATTATTAAGGTTCTGCCGTTCCAAAGCGTTGCGCACTGTCACCAGCAATCGTTTGGCGCTAAATGGCTTCTCAATAAAATCAAAAGCACCATAACGCATGGCATCCACCGCCACATCGACTGAACCATGGGCGGTGATAATCACCACACTACAGGGCATACCCAGCTCGTGGACGTGCTTAAGGATATCCATACCCTCCATGTCCGGTAGTTTCAAATCCAGCAATATCACATTGGGTACGTGCGATGCTAAATAGCCCATCGCATCCGCCCCCGTTTCTTTATGGACTAACTGGAGGTTTTCATCACGAAGATAATTTTGATAAACGGCGGCAAGGGAACTACTGTCTTCAACAAGCAATAAGGTGGTTATGGGAGTTTGTAACATGGGTTTATCGCTATGGTTTTGGTTGGGTTACTATGACACTTACATATCATAACGGTTAGCATTACGGCTTGCCAGAGCGGGTCAAAAGCAAACCAGGTTATTCGGTGGAAACTTATTGGTTAGGGTGGGTACGCCTAAAGCTGCTCCACCCAACTATATGAAGGCATTGATCAGCAGCCGGTAGTTATAAAGCCCCATTGCCGCAATGTTCGGCTATCGCCGCCAAAGTTGCCCGGCCACAAGCCACCAAGCGCACTGACACGTCTGAAGCGGCATCCAGATCCCCCTGTTTGCAGTACTTGTCCAGTTCTACCGATAGGGTATGCAAGGGCCAAGCGCCAAACGTCGCCGCCCCACTTTTTAAGGTATGCGCCTCACGCCCCAATGCTGACAAGTCTTGTAAGGCGACTGCTGACGTTATTGCCGCCATGCGTATTTGTAGCTCCGCCATAAAAATCCCCAACAATTCTGAAACATCCTCCATCCCTGAATCTTTGGCCATTTGCAATAGCACATCCTCATCGAGTAACAGGCTATTTTCGACCGGCAACCCGGCTTCAGTGCTAGATACAGGATCAAGTTCTGGTTCTGCACAGACATCACTGCGCCATTCGTCCACCAAAGCCAACAAGTCTCTTTTCCTGATGGGCTTGGTGGCATAGTCATTCATACCAGCCGCCATGCACAATTCTTTGTAGCCTTTGACCGCATGGGCAGTCATGGCAATAATCGGCACCGTGGAAGCCTCCCCACCCAATTGGCGTATACAGCGGGTTGCCTCCATACCGTCCATATCAGGCATTGAGACATCCATAAATATGATGTCGTAGTGGTTTTCTTGCACCTTTAGAATGGCTGCGCCCCCACTATCAGCGACATCCACCAGATGGCCACCACTACGCAACAAAGCCGATAACACCGCTTGGTTGGTCAGGCTATCTTCCACCAGCAAAATCTTTGCGGGAACAGGTGTCCGGACAGGATTACCCTGGATACTGCGGCCACTGGGCACTTCCATCGGCTGATGGGCGGCATCCCCAAAACTAAACCAAAAACGGCTGCCGATACCTATACGGCTATCCAAGCCCATGTGGCCACCGCACAATTCCACCAGCCGCTTGGAAATGGCCAGCCCCAGACCACTACCGCCATATTTGCGGGTATCCGAAGGGTCAGCTTGGATAAACAATTCAAACAACCGCGGCTGCACTTCTTCGGCGATACCAATGCCCGTGTCAGTGACCTCAAACAACAATGCGCCATCGGTAGCTGTTGCCGGTTGCTGGGACAGTTTTACCGTAATCATGCCGTTGGGTGTGAATTTAATGGCATTGGTCAACAGATTTAATAAAACTTGGCGCAAGCGCCAAGGGTCGCCGCTAATCCACGGTGAAATATCCGGCGGCACTACGCTAATCAACAGCAAGTTTTTTTCTTGGGCTTTGGCTTCCACCAGTTGCAGCACTTCATTGACCACTTTTACCGCATCAAATACAAAGTGTTCAAGTTCCAATTTCCCAGCCTCCACTTTAGTCAAATCCAAAATATCATTAATCAAATTCAGCAGGCTGCCACCGGCATCCATACCCAATTTCAGGTGGTTTTTTTGGATTTCATCCAAATCTGTCTCCGCCAACAACTCTTGGGTGCCAAGAATGGCGTTGAGTGGGGTGCGGATTTCATGGCTCATCATCGCCAAAAACTGGGACTTGATTATACTGGCATGTTCCGCTTGCTCACGACCTTGCCGTAAGGCGGTTTCTGCGGCTTTGGTTTCACTGATATCGCGTAAAAATGCCGTGAAATACAAATCCCCTTCATGCTGGATCGGGGTTATGGCCAATTCTATTGGAAACTCCTCACCAGTCCGGCGTAGCGCTGATATTTCAAATCGCCGCCCGAAAACAGCGGCCTCACCGGTCTGCATATAGTGCTCCAGCCCTTGATTATGTAAAACACGATAACGCTCTGGCATAAGCAATTCCACCATCGATTTGCCTTTAACTTCTTCCAGTTGATAGCCAAAAGTGGCTGATGCGGATTGGTTAAACTCGTAAATGCGGCTGCGCTTATCGATGGTGATGATGGCATCCAAACTGGATTCCAGCATGGCTTTTTTCATGTTTGCACTCGCCTGTAACTGCTCGTCGATTTTTTTGCGTTCAGTGATGTCCCGCACTAGCCCAAGAAAACCTGGTTGCTCAGCCGAATGCAGCTCGGAGATGGACAAATCCATGGCAAAAATCTCCCCATTTTTGCGCTGGCCTTGTACTTCCCGGCTTATGCCAATAATATGTTGTTGGCCTGTAGCGAAATAATTTTGCAGGTAGAGGTCATGGTTAGACCTGTAAGGTTCGGGCATCAGCATTTTAACATTACGGCCAGTGACTTCTTTGGACTGATAGCCAAAAATCTGTTCCGCCGCCCGGCTAAACAAGGTGATTGAACCCGTCCTATCAATGGCAATCAGGCCATCCAAGCCTGAATCAACCACTGCTTGCAGCCGTTCACCCCGTTGCTTAGCCTCGGCCAGCACCCGTTGTAAGTTACGGTAAAGCTTGCCCATACGCTCCGACATGCTGTTGAACGCATGGGCTACCCGTGCCAACTCATCCTTGCCGCGCACTGCCAATTGTGGGCTAAAATCACCTTGGGCAATCCGATTGGATGCCGCTTCCAAGTCAGCCAGTTGGCGGGTCAGATAATTCCCCAATAACCAGGAAAAAAGCGCGACCAACACCATTTCCAAGGCTGCCAAACCAACCGTGAGCCGCCTCGCCTCATCAATCAAGGCTTGTATTGAGTCAATCGACAACCCCAGCTCTATCCTGCCAAAATTTTGGCCAGCTGCCTGTATGGTCGTAAACGTGTCATAAATGCCGTCATCCACCAAATCTAGTGTTGAGTCAGCGTGAAAAGGACGCTTTAACACCGATTGGGTAAAACCCTCCTCCACCAACAAGCGTTCCTTGTCGAAAATCCGCACATACACAACACCGGGGTTTTTTAAAAAGTCGATGGATAATTGTTCCAATCGCGCTAAATCAGTGGACAGAACAGCATCGTTAGTGGCAGTGGCAAACAAAGTGGCGGCCATGGTAGCCCTGCGCTGTAGTTCCAATTCGTTGGAATCACGCAAATAGGCCAAACTGATGATGACGAGGGCCAGTAATAGCATGGCTTCAATAAAGGCAATGCCAAGAATAGTTTTAAGGCGAAAACTCATGGGGAGGATTAGGATGCCAGTTAAAAAGCGATGATGCCATTGTTAGGATAAGCGCCTAAGGGCAGCAAGTGCACCACTCATAAGCCAAATAGCTAAATATTATACAGTTTGATGAATAAAGTCTTTTAAATTTAGCTGGGCTGCGGCACAGGATCAACGCCGAATATCAAAAAACGGTAGCGTGTTTTTCATAGTGCGCCAAAACGCCAGCCAACGGTATGGGAATTATTTGCTGCCGATTGTTCCGGTACGCATAAATCAGCCAAGGTATAACCATTAAAAGGCTAATTTTTCAACGTGTTGATTCACCCCATTGATCATCATCCCAATCAAAACCAAAGCCACAACTCGCCTGCCAAAAACCAACAAAGGCTTTTCTTTGTCTGGCTATGCAACCACCACCTAGGTGTTGAAACCGTCTAAGTATTTGCATTTTGCAACGAACGGATTCCCATTTTGCAAAAATCAGGTCACTACGGCGCACCACTTGCCAACAAAAGCAATGGCCACAGTTCTATGGCTACTGGATTATTAGGGACAATTCCAGCTAAAACCCCCTGTATCACCATTCAAGTTGTGCAATAACCTTAAGCAGGCTAATACCACCCCAAACCACCAGCCATTATTGGCACTGCATTTGCTATGGCATTTTTGGGTAGGGAAATGCCTTATCATTTGAAAGCCTGGGTGCTTGTGAAAAACCAACTATTCTAGGAACCAAGATTACTTTCAGGCAAAAAAACATTGCTTAACTAGACATATCCCCCAGTGTCGCCAAGGACTTGCTAAATAAATCCTCCTCGAACCCTAGCAACCTTTCCCCGTTTGTAAAATTGGGGGGAATGCTAGGGGGCTAAATAGTTACGCTAAATTAACTACCAATATGAATAAAAACCACCTTTATTAACTAAGGATCGTCATGAAATTTATGCCTAGCCGCCCTTTAAAACTGTTAGTCGCCAGCCTATGGCTGCTTACTGTCGCCTTACCTGTACAAGCCGAAACCTATACCGTGGGCATCGTGCCGCAACAAGCTGCCGCCGTTCTTGCCAGCAACTGGACACCCTTGCTAGCGTCCTTGCAAAAAAACGCGGGGGTCACCTTGAGTTTTAAGACGGCACCTAGCATCCCGGAGTTTGAACAGCGTTTGGCTAAGGGCGAATATGACTTTGCCTATATGAACCCTTACCATTATGTGGTGTTCAGCAAAGCGCCGGGCTACCGGGCCATCGCCAAGGAAAAAGGCACACGCTTACAAGGGGTAATCGTAGTACGTAAAGATAGTGCCATCACAGACATTAACCAACTGGCGGGCAAGGATATGGCATTTCCAGCACCGGCTTCGTTTGCCGCCAGCGTCTTACCGCGTATACAGCTGAAAAAACTCGGGATTGCCTTCACCCCACACTTTGTCAGCTCCCACGATTCGGTCTACTTATCGGTTGCCAAAGGAATTTATCCGGCTGGTGGTGGTGTGGTGCGCACCTTGGATGCCTCGCCCGCTGACATCCGTGACCAATTACGGGTATTGTGGCGCACTGATTCTTATACCCCCCACGCTTTCGCGGTCAACCCGCATGTTCCAGAAGCCGTGCAGCAAGCCGTGGCTAAAGCCATGTATGCAATGGATGCCGACCCCGCTGCGGCAGCGGCCTTAAAAAAGCTCAACATGCGCGGCTGGGAACCAGGGGAGGATAAAGACTGGGACGATTTGCGCAAACTGCCGTTGGATCAAGTTGATGCGCCAGTAAAAATGTAAGCGGGGAACTTTGGGGATTGTGGCCCGTAATACTGCAAACAGCCACTGTTGAGTTTAGATGCTGGATAAATGCTGGCGTAGGTGCGGATTAATCCGCACCTACAAAATCCATTTTTAAACTTTACAACGCATAGGCGCGAAGGCTTAATGTGTTAGGGGAAATGCTTAATGGTTGCAACCAGCGCCATGGATATGGCCATGGGCAGTTTCTTCTGCCGTGGCAGGGCGGACTTCAACCACTTCCACATCAAAATTTAACGCCACACCCGCCAAAGGGTGGTTGCCGTCGATAGTGACATTATCGTCATCAACAGCCACCACAGTGACTATGCCAGCGCCAGCGTTGACATCGGCGTGGAACTGCATACCCACTTCAACAGCATCTACACCTTCAAACATTTCCCGTGGCAGAACTTGTACCATTTCTTCCATCAGTTCGCCATAAGCGTCTTCAGGCGGAACACGGACTATAAATTTTTCACCAGCCACTTTGCCAACCAGCGCATTTTCCAAGCCGCTAATGATATTTCCGAAGCCGTGCAGGTAAACCATCGCCTCATCGCCCCTTGAACTATCAAGGACTTCGCCCTCATCATTCGTCAAGGTATAGTGGATAGAAACAGCCGTTTTGTCAGCAACTTGCATAATAAAACCTTATAGGTGATTAAAAAAAACAGCCATGATATAGATTTACCCTGCGTTTGTCTGAAAAAAATGCTGGGCTACCTTGATGCTTACCCCACCCGCTTAATTTTTAATGCCTATGCCCTTATATAATAAGAATAAACTTATCAGGGTCAAGACTGCAATAAATCCACCAGTCATGGCAAAAGCCAACTGGATGTCCACATCACTGACCCCAATCAGGCCATATCTGAACGCATTGATCATATACAAAATGGGGTTGCCCATGGAAATGGTCTGCCAAACGCCAGGTAACATATCCACTGAATAAAAAACACCGCCCAGATAACTTAAGGGTGTCAATACAAAGTTCGGGATAATGGAAATATCGTCAAAACTTTCCGCCAGCACGGCGTTGATAAAACCCGCCAAAGCGAACAAGGTGGCGGTCATGATAGCAATGGTCACCGTAACCAGCATATTGTGGACGGCAATATCCGCAAACACCATTGAAATTAAGGCGACCACCACGCCAACCAATAAGCCCCGGATAATGCCGCCGCTCACATAACCAAACAGGATCACCCAATTGGGTACGGGTGCGACCAGCAACTCTTCAATATTGTGTTGGAATTTGGACGAAAAAAATGACGAAACGACATTGGCATAAGCATGGCTGATGACGGACATTAAAATCACGCCGGGGACAATATAGTCCATATAACTGGCGCCATGCACCGTGCCTAGGCGTGAACCTATCAGCTTGCCAAAAATTAAAAAATACAAGGCCGTGGTGATGGCTGGGGGCAATAAGGTTTGCGGCCAAATCCGGATAAAACGGAACACTTCCTTATTGACCAGCGTCCTTAATGCAATCGAATAATTTATCATTCAGTGCCTACCGGTTTAGCGTCAATCAAATCCATAAATAATTGTTCGAGGCGATTGCTCTTGTTTTTTAAGCTGCTGACTGTGATATGCAATGCGCTCAAATGGCTGAACAATTGGTTCAGCCCCAATTCCTTAGGAACGGCAACATTCAACACCTTGTCGCTGATCAGTTCAATCTGGTAACCGTCAATAACCGGGGCTTGGGCCAGCGGTTCGGCCAAATCCAACACAAAATGATCGATATGCAGCCTTGCCAACAAACCCGCCATATCGGTGTTTTCGACGATTTGCCCTTGGTCAATGATGGCAATGTTACGGCACAGGCTTTCCGCCTCTTCCAGATAATGGGTGGTTAAAATGATGGTGGTGCCTTGTTGGTTGACGGCTTGCATCATTTGCCACATGCTACGGCGGATTTCTATATCCACACCCGCCGTCGGCTCGTCAAGAATCAATAGCTTAGGATCATGAACCATCGCCCTGGCGATCATGACCCGGCGCTTCATGCCGCCGGAAAGGCGCCGCGACACGGTATTGCGCTTATCCCATAAATCCATTTGCTTAAGGCACAGCTCCGTCCTTTGAAGGGCCAGTTTACGCGGCAGGCCGTAATAACCCGCCTGGTTAAAAACAATGTTTTTGACGGTTTCAAATTGGTTAAAATTTACCTCTTGCGGCACCAGTCCCAAGCAACTTTTAGCCCGGGAACGGTCAGTCATCAAATCATGGCCAAAAATGCTGACCGAACCGCTGGATTGGTTGACCAAGGAACTGATAATGCCGATGGCTGTGGACTTGCCGGCACCATTAGGCCCCAATAAAGCAAAAAAATCGCCCTCCTCCACATCAAGGTTAATCCCTTTTAAGGCGACAAAACCATTATTATAAGTTTTTTTAAGGTTACGGATAGATAATGCGTTCATGCTGAAACTAACACTTAACGGCAGCCTTCAAATAAGTTAAATTAGATATAATATCCCCCACAGCCAACGCCGTGTTGCGGGCAAAAAACCGTGTAATTCTATCAGAAATTATCACACCACGTAGACAAAACTGGATAAACTGTGCCTATCAAACCACCCGAAACCGTTGCTGCCGTAGACTTGGGCTCTAACAGCTTCCACATGATTGTTTGTAGCCTGAATGACGGTACTGTACAAACCATAGACAGACTGAAGGAAATGGTGCGGCTGGCCTCAGGCTTGGATGCCGACAATTTCTTGGATGAAGCCACCCAGAACCGGGCTTTGGCCTGTTTGGAGCGTTTTGGCCAACGCATACGCCATTTCCCTTCCGGCAGTGTCCGCATCGTTGGCACCAATACCCTGCGCACTGCCAGCAATGCCGCCGAATTCCTGCTCAAGGCGGAACAAGCCCTAAACCACCCCATCCACATCATCTCCGGCATAGAAGAGGCCCGTTTGATTTACTTGGGCGTGGCTTACAGCTTAAGCAGCAATGCCAGCTTACGCTTAGTCATGGACATCGGCGGCGGCAGTACCGAATACATTATCGGTACAGGCATCACCCCCAAAGAAAAAGAAAGCCTACACATGGGCTGCGTCTCGGTCAGCAATGCCTTTTTTAAGGACGGCAAACTGTCCAAGTCCGCCTTCAACCAAGCCACCTTGTTTGCCGAACAAAAACTGGAACCTTACCAACGCAAATTCCAACGCAAAAACTGGGATGAGGCCATCGGTGCGTCGGGCAGTTTGCGGTCAATTGCCAGAGTCCTACTCGCAAAAAACTGGAGCAACAACGGCATCACCTGGCAAGGGCTGGAAAAACTGGTCGCGCACATTAACCAATGCGCACACATCAACGACCTTAATTTACCGGATCTTGAAACAGACCGGCTCCCCGTATTTGTTGGGGGTGTGGCGATAGTTTACGCCACTTTCAAAAGTTTGGGCATCAGCCAAATGACGGTTGCCGATGGCGCCTTACGCGAAGGATTGATACAGGATTTATTGGGGCGTATTTATAACCATGACATGCGTTCCGTCACCGTACTATCGGTTGCCGAACGCTACCGCACCGACAAAAAACACGCCGCCCGCATTAAACAAACCATGAATGTCATGCTGGCCCAACTAGGCGACAATTGTGCCTGGGCCAGTGATGAAAATTGTTGCCAATTTTTAGATTGGGCTGCCGATGTACATGAGATAGGCATGGACATCGCCCATAGCCAATACCATAAACATAGCGCCTATATCATTGAAAACGGTGATTTGGCGGGTTTTTCCAAACAAGATCAAATATTGCTGTCCACCATTATCCGCTCCCATAGGCGCAAACTGTCCAAATCAAGTTTCAGCGATTTGCCCTTGCCTTGGAATACCCGCGCCTTAAACCTTACCCTCGTGTTGCGCTTGGCCGTGGTGCTACACCGTAACCGCCATGAGTATGAATTGCCTGACTTCACCATCAGCATCCAAAAAACTAAAATTGACTTACAGTTCCCCACTCTTTGGCTAAGCCAATCGCCCTTGACCCACGCCGACTTAATCCAAGAAGCGGATTACCTAAAATCCGCTGGCATCCAACTGGAATTTGCCTGAACACCTGTTGATGAAAATCCTGTCACGCCTTTTTTTGCTGCTGCCAATAACACTGCTGGTGTTATTGGTGCTGCTGGTGTTTTTTGGCATCAGTGACACCCCCGACTTGCCTATCGGCTGGACATTAACCCAAAATGACGTTATTAGGGCCAGGCAAATCCTGCACGAAGGCTCCAAAGCCAAACCGGATGAACTGGGCACAATCTCCCTGAGCCAAGCCGACCTAAACCTTGCCACCAACTACTTGCTAAACCGATACAGCAAAAGTGCCGCCAAAATAGAAATTAAAAATAATGTATTGCGTTTTACTGTCAGCATGACCTTGCCCGACAATAGGATTGGCCGCTATGTAAACATCAGCTTCCGTTTAGCCACCGAAGACCATAACGACCTGCCTAGCCTGACTAAATTCAAGGCCGGCAAACTGCTGCTGCCAGCAAAATTTGCCGCCTTGGTCATTGACAGCATTATCCGGCACACCACCTTAAACGAGTATTATATTTTGGCGACCAGACCCATTAAGGCCGTCGCCATAGACCATGAAAAAATCACCATCACCTACCATTCTAACCCCCAAGCATTGGCACAAGCGCGTAACTTCCTGACCCAAGGCAGTGAAAATCCCAACCTTAAGCTTTACCAAGACAAACTGGCTGTGGCCATCGCCAGGCATGATCCGGGGTGGCGCTTGTCCTTGGCAGAATTGTTAAAACCGGCATTCGCCTTGGCATTGCAACGCTCAACTTTAGCAACCGCCATTGAAGAAAACAAAATGGCCATCATGGCAGTCAATGATTACGTCAACGGTAAAGTCGGGCAAAAACGCTACGCCACTTTTTTATACAAACGCATAGACCTGGCGCAACATTTTATCGCCTCAGCGGCCATCACCGCCTCGGTTAGCGGCCAAATCGCCCAAGCCGCCGGGGAAGAAAAAGAACTGAACGACGCACAAGGCGGCAGCGGTTTTAGTTTTATTGACTTGGCTGCCGACAAAGCCGGCACCCGGTTTGGTGAAATGGCAACCGCCAACCCCGACAGCGCCCGCAAAATGCAAAAAGCCGTTTCTGAAATCAACGATTACCGTGACTTTATGCCCGACCCCACCGACTTGCCGGAACACATGGACGCCGCTGAATTTAAACAACGCTACCAATCGGTCAACAGCCCTGCTTACCAAGCCTTATCCCAAGAAATTGACGGGCGCATCGCGGCAATGGCGATTTATAAACACCAATAAACTCCCCTTACAATAAATTTGTAGGTGCGGATTTATTCACACTGGGCACAAAGCACACAACACCCCACCAAGGCCCAGGGCTACCTCATTAAAAGTATAAACATAATCAGTTAGTTAAAAATTTACAGTTTATAGCTAGTTGTGCATTTTTCAAACCATTGCCAAACATGTAGATAATTCGTTGGCGAAGACAATGGGTTACAAACGGCAAAAAATCACAGGTGTTAAACCGACAAAACACAAATATGCAATAAATTGTTTTATATTATTATTTTAATGAGGTGGCCCTGCACCAAGGCCAATTAGTTATTGTCCTAATGGTAATATTGATTTAAGCTCAAACTTTCAGGGCGGCCATGCACAAGTCAAACACCGCCACCCCCATCACCGCTATCAAGACTGCTTATGAACATTGCAAAACTACCGGGACACTTTTTGTTGGCTGCGCTTTTACCGCTATGGCTGGCCACTTTCGATGCCATCGCTTGTACAGCACCAGCCGAGCATTTTTGTGTCGATTACTTTACCAACAGCAATCTTAGCGGTACACCGGCCCTACAGGCGGATGAAGCGGTGATTGACCATGATTGGCAATCGGGCAGCCCAGGTTTGGCCATCCCCAACAATACTTTTTCAGGGCACTGGCAAGGTGTGTTCACCTTTACTGGCGGCAGCTATATTTTCCATGAGCTGGCGGACGACGGGGTACGCTTAAAAATTGATGGTCAAGTGGTCATCAACGGCTGGCAAAACCAAGCACCCACCCACTATTACGCAACCGTTCCGCTTAGCGAAGGCACCCATACCATAGAAGTAGACTATTACGAAGGCTATGGTGGCGCACGTTTAAAACTGGATTGGCAGCCCGTGCGCACTTGCGGATGGCCGGTAGGCCAGTTTTGCGTCACTTACTATGACAACCAAAATCTGACTGGCAACCCACCGCTGCTGGCTTATGAGCCGACTATTGCCCATAGCTGGGGCGACGGCAGCCCCGCTTCCACCATACCTAACAATGTGTTCTCAGGCCGTTGGCAAGGCCAATTTGATTTTGAACCCGGCACGTATGTGTTTAACTCACTCTCTGATGATGGCATACGCGTATGGGTTGACGGCCAGTTGCTGATTGACGCCTGGGTAAACCAAGCCAGCACCGCGTATAACAAGCAACTGTGGTTGTCAGGCAGGCATCAGGTAAAAGTCGAATATTATGAAAGCTGGGGCGGTGCCACGCTAAATGTCGACTGGGAATTGCTGCCCCCTCCCCCCGCACCGCCCATCAGCACAACCCCGACTGCGGCTTTAGGCAGCAACTTAAGTGACTGGATGGATTGGGGCACTGAACAACCGTTCATCAATTTATTTAAGACCTCACGCGCATGGATAACCCAAGCACCCGGCGTTTGGGATACAGGCGAAACTGCCAAGCTGGACTTGGACGCGGATGGCTGGGTACGTTCGCTACCTGCCGCCACCGATGCCACGACCGTCTACCGTAGCGTCAGCACCTTGTTGCTCAACGGTTTTGACTTAAACGGATTGCGCCCCAGTGGCGAATATGTGGTGCTTTATGATGGCGCAGGGCGTATCGAATACAGCTTGGCAGCCCGTAAAAACACTGACACCTCCAGCCCAGGGCGGGATGTGATTAATGTCGATAACAACAACTCGGGCGGCATCCAACTCACCATCGCCGAAACCGACCCCCAGCACACAGGCAATTATCTGCGCAATATACGCGTCGTTTCATCCGGCAAAGTGTGTAGCGATGATTTGCTGGCGTATTGCGCCAGTGATACGGATCCGGCTTGCCAACGGACTGCTTGCACAAGCATGGAAGCAGTAGCGGGTAGCCGTTTATACCATCCGCAATTCCTAAGGACATTAACACCTTACCAAGCCTTGCGGTATATGTCGCCGATGAGCATTAACGTCATTTCCAGCAGCGAGCCGCAATTGGTCAATTGGGCACAACGCGCCCGTTTGGAGACTGCCCGTTGGTCTAACCAAATGGGCATCCCTTTGGAAGCGGCCACCACCTTGGCCAACCAAACCAAAACCGACCCATGGCTGAACATGCCGCACCAAGCTTCCGATGATTATATGCGGCAAGCGGCCAAATTGGCCCATGACACCCTAGACCCAGCCCGCAAAGTCTATCTGGAATACGCCAATGAAATTTGGAACGGCGGCTTTTCCGCTGGCAACTGGGTGCAAAACCAAGGGCTGGCGGAATGGCCAACAACACCAGATTCGCCTTACACCAAACGCATCAACTGGTATGGTAAACGCAGTGCGCAAATGTGTGACTTGTGGCGCTCAGAATGGCCGGGCGAAGAAAACCGCATCATCTGCGTAATCGCCGCCCAAGCCGCCAATCCATGGACGGCCAGCGCCGCCTTGGATTGCCAGCTGTGGTCAGAAGCCCCCTGCCAAGCACATGGCATAAAAGCTATTGCCATCGCACCGTATTTTGGGGATTATTTGGGCGATCCGGCCAACGAGGGCCAATTGACAGCCTGGACTGCCGATGCCGATGGCGGCTTGGGCAAATTGTTTACCGAACTAGAATTTGGTGGGCAATTGGCTAGCGGCCCAATAGGCGGGGCTTTGGCCTTGGCCAACCAGCGAATCACCCAATACGCAGATTTGGCGGTCAGCAGAAACCTGTCCCTACTGGCTTACGAAGGTGGCCAGCATTTGGTGGGTGTCGGCAATGTGGTTCACAACCAAAACATCACCAACCTGTTCATAGCCGCCAACCGCGACCCACGCATGGGCGACCTGTACAGCAAGTATCTGGGCAATTGGCGCACAGCTGGCGGTGGCCTGTTTATCAACTTTACTAGCATGGGACAATATGGCCGCTATGGCAGCTGGGGTGTCCTAGAAAACAGCACCCAAACCCATACACCTAAGTTTGATGCTTTAATCCGTTATAAAACGAGTCAGTAAGCGGCCTTCATAGGTATTGACACCAGCCCCGTAGGCCGGAATAAGGCAGTTTGAACGTGAGTGAAAACTGCCGTTTCCGGCGTACTGCGACGGTGGTTTGCGGCATCGGATTGTCCATATGACAACCATGACGGCTAGTTAGCCACACGGTCTATTTGTACGGTGGATTGTCGTATTTGTATTCATGATATGTCGCCTTTGTTTTCCCTAAATATTAATAAACAATGCCTTACAATTATTTTTCCGGATTATACGACAAGCCGGACTTTGTTATACGACAACGATGGCGAAACGCCCACATTAATGTCGTATTTGTCTGCTTGACTTGTCGCGTTTACTTGGGCTAAAGTCCCGTCCAGTCTGGAGTTTTTAATAAAAATTTTGGATTAGACGACAAATTTAAAATAGGTATACGACAAATTTGTCGTATAGATCACGTTAGGCAGCGCACCGACGGGGCTGTCCCACCGTATCAGGTTATTCTTGCGAGGGGAAAATGGAATACAAGATGAATTTTACCTGCGACAATGAACTTGTCACAAAATACAAGATATTACGGAAAAAACTATACAGGACTGACCCTAAATTCATAGGTTTTCGAGAATTCGCATATCCAGGGGCAGAAGACTACCACGACCCCGACAACCAAATGCTCATAATACATGATGACCAAAATGTTTACGGTGGGGTTTCTCTGCGTATCTCAACTCCAAACAATCCAATTTTACTGAATTTAGAGAAAGATATATTGCCATCTACAGGAGAGAAATATTTCTCTTTAAAGGCAAGACTACCAGAATTAAGGCTAAATGAATGCGCTTACGCAGAATTTGATAATCTTGTTTTGTGTAACACATTGCGAACCGGAAACTATATAAGACGTTTATTTCAATTGCTCTTAAAACGTTGCATAGATCATCGTGTCCACTACATGTTCGGCATGGGCGACAACACCAGAGTAAGGTTATATAGACAAATTTACATCAATCTCAATGTTGACGGGGGAATACACAGAGGAATTGATGTCCCTATGCGTACAGAGTATGAAGACAAAAAAATGTATATAGTGTTTGGAGAAATAACAAAATTTCATACCAAATCAAGCGGATCGGGCAACGGCTTTTATCCTTAACCGACATTCCATACAACATACTGTAACTTCTCATTAATCACAGGTAACTTCTAAGAATCAGGTTAAAATAACCGGATGGGAACACTCAAGCCACAACTACCGAAAATCAGTGACCAAGACCGCACACCGCTAGTCGAGCCAGAGATTGTGAAAGTTTTCCTAAATTAGGCAAAAATATGCTTTTCGATAACAAAAAATCAATAACTTACAGCATGTTTTCCGCTGTTTTTAGTAATTTCTGACAATACTTTCACAGTCTCGCCAGCGCCATACACCAGGAAGAACCTCAAACTTGATTCAACACCATAGGCTTGGGATACGCTAACTCGGTAAGGCGTAATTTCTCGTTCCCAAACCCGTAAGGCGTATCAACGTAGGATGGATTTGTAGCGCGTAGGGTGTATAAGCGCCAGCGCCATACACCAGGAAGAACCTCAAACTTGATTCAACACCACAGGCTTGGGATACGCTAACTCGGTAAGGCGTATCAACGTAGGATGGATTTGCAGATAGGCAATCCACCATTTAGGAGGGCCGTATGGCGCAATAGGCAGGAGCCGTTTGCGGCCTAATAAAGCCCGGTATGTCTCAGCGCGGTAGTGCGGGTTAGCGACGGCGTAATCCGCTATCCCAACTCTTCCAACTAAAAATGGAGGTTACTTGAAAGCATCTGTTTATATCGAAACGTCCGTTTTCAGCTATTTAACGGCACGCCCAAGCAACGATTTACGCGCAATGGCAAACCAAAGCGCTACATCGGACTGGTGGGAAACACAACGCACGAATTACAACATTTTCGTATCTGAACTTGTCATATCAGAAGCCAGCAAAGGCCATTCAGAGGCGGCGCAACGTCGGTTGGCAGTCATCGCAGACCTACCATTGCTCCAAATTTCTCCCGAAGTTCAGGGTTTGGCTCAAGCGCTCATCCAGAACCATGCTCTGCCGCCAAAAGCCGAGGCGGATGCCTACCATGTGGCTATTGCTGTCGTAAACGGTGCCGAATACTTGCTGACATGGAATTGTACGCACATTGCCAATGCACATACACGGCCTAAAATCGAAGCTACCTGCCGGATGCTTGGCTACGAGCCGCCTGTTATTTGTACCCCACCCGAACTTATAGAGGATTAAACATGTGGAAAGACCCCGTTGTTGCAGAAACTCGTGCTCTCCGAGATGAATATGCGCGTCAGTTTAACTACGATGCTGGCGCTATATATGAAGACCTTATGAAAAAACAGGCCATGCACCCGGAACGTGTGGTTTCATTACCTCCACGTAAAGTCAGAGACTTGGAGAATACTGACTTGAAATTCCATGCCTAACAAGGCACTCCAGCGGCCGGCTTAGCGCGTAGGATGCGGTGAGGTACGAACCACATCAATCGCGAACAATGCGGTTCCCTTCGTTCACCGCATCCTACGGCCCTAAAAAATCCCCCTGAAGGTTAGCTGCCTTCATAATAAGGACGGGGCGTTTTTTATTGGCCGGGAGGTCGCTAAATGGGAATGGCAACAAAACAATCTCAGATGGCTGGTACATTATTCCAAACCTCATCCTCAATATTGTCCCAATCTGTCAATGAACCGGCTTGGGCAAGCATAAGGTTTTGCCATTCAAATGCTTCTTCACGCTGGCGTAAAAACAACGCAAAATCCAATATTTCTTGAACAATAGGATCGGGTAAAGGTTTAACTGCTTGATAGACTTGTTCGGCAAGATCCATAACACACCTCAATTAGTAGGAATTCTTTTTGACAAAAAATTATGGTAAATCAGTGACCATAGATGGGCAACGCTTTTCTGTTTTTTGTAGCAAATAGCGCGCATGGAGCGTTAGCGGAATACGGGGATTCGTGCCGTGAACGCTCCCGCACTCCGCTAACGCTTCTTATTTGTTGCGTGTTAAAGTAAGCTATCAAGCCTAATCACAGATAGGGGTATTTTTCTCGTTCCCAAGCTCTGCTTCACTGCCATTAAACCAGTAAGGCGTATGAATGTAGGGTGGATTTGCCAATAGAGACTGTGAAAGTATTCCAAATTTTATTCTCGTCCTTTTCGGCTACTGGGCACCGCGCCTGGTTAGCTTTACCTGAGATCCCAAGATGTGGCGCATTGAATTTTCCACCGACAAATTTTTGCCAGTCCTACCAGAACAGTGCCAAACCAACCCTGGTGCGTACGGATTTGAGCTCGCTCTTTGGCTGGCTCAGCGCTTGGTAGTAAAGAGCATAGTCACCAGCTACCCCCAGTCTGAAGACTGGGGTTGGTTTATCGAGTACACGGATTCGGACGAAACCGAGATTATGATTGGCTGCTCATCTTTGGCTGATGAAGGTGAGGGTTATGCAAAGCAGGCGATCGCGTGGTCTATCTTCCTCAAGCCTTACATTTCCCTACGGGAGCGCTTCAAGGGCGTAACGCATTCTGAGAAAGTCCAGCAAGTCGGCGATTCCATCATTGACTTGCTCAGTGCCGAAGGCATATCGCTTAAGCTTGATCCTGAGTAAGGCTATAGCGGGTTGCCAAAAATCGCATCCGTGCCTGGTTTCGGAATACTTCCATCGTTTCTTTTGTAGACCTTGCCAAAACTGCGCCGAAAGACCCTAGTGCCGGATTAAACGCGGTTTTTCCCCTCAGCTCTGTTACTATAGTGGTAAAAATCCTTATTGACCACGGACGCATGTGCTATCACCCAAACTGAATGAAGTTACTTGCCCTAGCTGTAAACTCGCTGATTTTTGTCTACCCCATGGCTTGCAGACTGCCGAGGTGGCAAGGCTGGTGCATATCGTCAAACGCAAGCCGCCCGTCCAAGCCCATGAGCCATTGTACCGTCAAGGGTTTGCTGGCACTAGCCTGTATGCCATCAAATCGGGTTCTTTCCGCAGCTTTGTCACGAGTCTGGATGGCGCTGAACAAACCTTGGGGTTTTATTTGCCGGGTGAGCTAATGGGGCTGGATGCCTTGCAGCATAGCCGCTACACTTGCACCTCAATCGCCTTAGAGACGGCATCGGTTTGTGAGTTGCCGCTGATCCGCCTAAATGAATTGTGTGCGCATATTCCACGCTTACAGCATCAGTTATTGCGCATATTGGGCAAAGAATTTGCCGCTGGGCATGATAAGATTATTTTGTTGGGCCATTGTTCCGCCCAAGCCAAACTAGCGACTTTTTTGTTGACTTTATCGCAACGCTACGCGGCATTGGGGTTTTCGGCAACGGTGTTCAATCTGCCTATGGGACGGCACGATATGGCCAATTTTTTGGGCTTGACCATAGAAACGGTCAGCCGACAGTTGCTGAACTTAAGCCAGCAAGGTTTGATTTCTGTCAAACAGCGGGGTGTCCAAATAGATAACTTGGCCTTGCTAAAAGATGTGGTGGACCAAAGCCCTTCGCAAGGGCGAAACGCAGGCTGATATTACCGCATGGGCGTTTCCCTGCGGCAACATCTGGCTAAGCAATGTTATTTTGCCACTTCTTGTGCAGCACCTGGCTTGGCAGGGCCTACGCCTTGTTCGCCACAAGCGGCAAGTGTAACAACAGCTATCATCAACAACAAAATTTGGCTAATAGTTTTCATAAGACGTTCTCTCTTTGGGGCTATAGAGTGCTTTGCCGTAGCAAAGCGGGTAAGTTAAACCTTTACGGCTTGCAGATATTATGGCGGTAAAACACAACGGGGCTTTGACATAGATCAAAGCATCGCCAGTTTGCGTTTAGCCCTACACATGGCGTTAGCCGCCCTGCCTTTGAACCCGGATAAACGCCAGCAAAACCTGTTAGAATAGGCCGAACCTAAGCCAATCCGGCCATACGGTAAACAAAATGCCAGCTATCCACCGCTCCTAAGATTCCACCCTCCCGAATAAGCTAACAACCCACCCTTAAAACCACTTTATCGCTAGCCCATAGACTGTATGCCTACTGTTGCCCTCCTCTCCATCGGTTTTTCTTTGGGAGCCGCGTTGTTGTTGATTGCCGGTAACTTGCCTCAACAATTGCCCCACCGGTGTTTGGCAAAAGCAGCGGGGTTCTTGCTGATTTTGGCCTTAGCTGGCTTGCAAGTGCTGCATTTACACTTTCTCCTCAACCAGTTTGACGTTTTTCACGCCCGCCTTTATGGCCTGCTTTTGTATGCAGTTGCCCCGAGTTTTTATTTTTACAGCCGACAATTGCTGGTCGTGGATAGCCACTATCAACGGAGGGATGGAGTCCACCTTGCGCCCTTGCTGATAAGTTTTGTTTTGCCTTATGACGTGGCCTTGCCGGGTGCTTTTTTACTGGGGGCGGCGTATTTGACTTGGCTGGCGAACGTTGTTTATCGATTACGCGCCCAGCGGCAACGCTTTCAATTAGAACTTCTGGCTTTGGCCACCTTGTTTGTGATTGCAATCGCCGTATTGCTGCTGGGCTTTATTGGGCCGCTGGTGGACCAAGGGCATTTTATCCAGACATATAGCATTTTAATTGGCTTGGCTTTTTTTGCCGTCACCTTAACCTTGTTGCGCTTCCCGTCAATTACGGCGGATGTTTCCGAAGCTGTGCAGGCCGCCTACGCTGAATCGACGCTTAAAAATATCGACAAAGCCGTTGTGTTGGCAAAACTCGATGACCTGATGGAACACGACAAACTGTATACCTTGGAAACGTTAAACTTGACCTTATTAGCCGAGCAACTGGGGATAACCGCGCACCAATTATCGGAATTAATCAACACACAGTTCCAACAAGGCTTTTCCCGTTACATTCGTGAACATCGGATTGCAGCGGCAAAAAAACTGTTGCTTGCAGAACCGAATGCGTCGGTTCTGTCGATAGGCTTAAGCGTGGGCTTTAATTCGCAATCGAATTTTTATGCCGCTTTTCGTGATATTGCTGATATGACACCTGGGCAGTACCGGAAAAATCACGGGGAATCATGAGGAGGCCATGTGGATTTTGAAAATGTAGGCTTTGAAATACACAAACAGATCATTACCCTTGAACAGGTACAAAGCCTGCTGTCTGAACTCAAGGTGCTGGAACTTGAACCCCTCACTGGCGGCATCCGTAGAATCGACCAGCGTGTTGATCAAGTCGCTTGTTTAGCAAGTTCCGCGAAAATTTTATCAATTGCCCGCTGTCATTTACCTGGACCGGCCAAGTTAGTCAGGGCAATTTATTTTGATAAATCGCCCACTAACAATTGGCTTGTTAGTTGGCATCAAGATAAAACCGTTGCCGTTTCTAACCGTTTTGAAGCCGATGATTGGCGGGCATGGTCAATAAAAGCAGGGGTTTGGCATGTTCAACCACCAATTTCTGTGCTGCAAGCGATGGTCACTATCCGCATTCACCTGGATGATACATCGCCTGCAAATGGGTGTTTAAAAGTTATCCCCGGTTCGCACAAACAAGGCATTTTGGGTGCAAAAGAGATACAAGACAGCATTTGCCCAGAACACCTTGTGTATTGTGCAGTCTCAGCCGGGGATGCGGTGATTATGCGACCACACCTGTTACATGCCTCCGAAAAATCCATGGTAGCGGCTCACCGCAGAATTTTACACTTTGAGTATTCCAGCTATTGCTTGCCAGAAGGGATAAACTGGTCGCCTTAACACTAATTTGTTCCTGTTTTATCAAACCGGAGGCCACGCTTAGCCACATCACTTAATTTATTGCTGCATTTAAAATTCTTTTTTGGAGTGAGCAATGAATATACTCTTAACCGGAGCAACCGGTTTTATCGGCAACCACGTGCTAATAACCTTGTTACAGCAAGGGCACCATATCACCGCCTGCTGCCGCCATCCGCAGCGCTTGTTGATGACTGCTGAAAACTTAAGCCCCTTGGCACTTGATTTTGCCGTTTCTGACACGGTTACCGATTGGTTACCGCATCTTAACAACATCGACGCGGTCATTAATTGCGTAGGCATTATTGCCGAAACGAAAACCCAAACCTTTGCCAAACTCCATAGCCATGCCCCTATCGCCTTGTTTCAAGCGGCGGCGCAAAGTGGCGTGAAAAAAGTGCTGCAAATCTCGGCCTTAGGCGCGGACGACCACGCCCAATCCCCCTATCATGTAAGCAAACGCGCGGCTGATGATCTGTTGCGGCGGTTACCGTTGGACTGGTTTATTTTACAACCATCCATTGTTTACGGTGACGGGGCGCAAAGCACCGCCTTATTGCATGCCTTGGCGGCATTGCCTGTGCAGTTGTTACCGGATGGCGGAACGCAATACCTACAACCCATCCATGTGGACGATGTCGTGGCGGCAGTTTGCCAGTGTTTAAAAAATACCACACAAGCCCGGCAAACCTTGGCCTTAGTCGGGGCTAGCCCTATTAGCTATGCAGATTTGTTAAAAAACCTGAGGCGGCGTTTAGGAAAACCAACCGCGGTCACGGTCACGGTATCGGTTCCGCTACCGACTATTTTGCTGGGCGCGCGCCTAGGCAAATGGCTGGGCGAGCCCATTTTGTCGAAAGACACCATAGCCATGCTCAGTCGCGGCAACACGGCAGATGCCGATGTGGTCAGCGCGTTATTGGGGCGGCCACCAGCCACTATTACAGGACAATTGTTTGAAAAACCCGCCACGCAAGCGGAATGCTGGCATGCACAGTTATATTTTTTAAAACCTGTGTTGTGGCTTAGCATTGCCTTGGTGTGGTTGTGGAGCGGCATTACCTCGTTGTTTTTTTATCCGCATGAATTAAGTTTTCACCTGTTGGCGGCACTGGGCATTACCGGCAATGCGGCGCCATTAGTCTTGTATGGCTTGGCATTGCTGGACATAGGTTTGGGCGTGGCGACTTTGGCACGTTATAAACCCGACACCTTATTGATGTGGCAAATGGCGATAGTCTTGGGATACAGCCTAACCGTTGCCTGGAGCTTGCCAGAATTCCTTATCCATCCCTTTGGCCCCTTGTTAAAAAATCTGCCATTTTTGCTCACCCTGTTAATTTACCATCACTTGTCAGGAGTCAAACCATGATCTACTTAAGCTTAAAATTAATCCATATCCTCAGCGCCATTGTCTTGTTTGGCTTAGGGTCTGGCACGGTCTTTTATAAAGTCATGACGGACAAAAGCGGCAACCACGCGGCAATTGCCGTAACCAGCAAGCATGTTGTACTGGCCGACTGTTGGTTTACTACGCCGACCGTCATCATTCAACCGCTAACGGGTTTTTTGCTTGCGCAGCAATCATCGTCGCCCTTTAGCAACGGCTGGTTATGGTGGACGCTGCTGTTATACGCGATCACCGGCCTATGTTGGCTACCCGTGCTGGTGTTGCAAATTCGGATGCGCGACCTTGCCGCCGAGTCCTTGGCTGCTGGCCAAGCTTTACCATCCATCTACAGCCATTATGCGCGCATTTGGTTAATGCTGGGTGTGCCCGCCTTTTTTGGCATGATCGGGATTACCACCTTGATGGTGTTTCACAATTCACTTTGGAGTTAGCCATGGCCCTGTTACAACAAGTTTTAGGTGATGATTGGCACAAGTTGCCTGCCGTCATTCAAAGGCATTACCAGCTCTCAGCAGGCGAACAAAACCAGCTGATCGGCACACTCGCCATTACTTATCCACGCTACCTCTTTCCTGCAATTTGGTTGTTACATTTGTTTGGGGGACTGGTTTTGTGGCGGGGAAAAGCTGTGCAAACCCAAGTGCAAAAAAAGCTGGATGCACAAGGCGTGTTGCATTGGCAACGCATCATGAACTATCCCGACGGCATGTGTGATTATTTTTGTTCACAAATGCGTTTTGTCGCCGCACATGAATTAATTGAAACCGTGGGGTTTGGCTTTGGTTTACGCTTAACCGTCAGCGTCCACAATGGTGGCTTGCTATACCGTAGCAACGGGCATTTTTGGCAATGTGGGAAATTTTGCTTAAACATCCCTGATGCACTGCTGCTAGGCTCGGCAACCATCACCGAACAAGCGCTGTCGGACACCGAGTTCTTTTTAGATTTTGCCATTAAACATCCGCTGTGGGGTGAAACCTACAGCTATCGGGGGTGTTTTAGTTATGGCAGTCTGTCGGGATAGGCGGGAGCCGTAACTCGGCATTCACGGGCTTTAATGTGTCGAGGTAGGTTATCGCTACGCCCAATAAGCTAACCCGAGCTACACTTACAGTTGGTTTTGGCAAAGAAACACGACAAGCAGAGCTTGAAGGTAGACATTCCCAAACAGAGCTTGGGAACGAGAAAAAACTGCCGTTTCCGGCCCAATGCGCACCCGCTGCATCTAAACGTAGTCTTTCGTTTTCGCTCAAAGCGGCTTGTTCCGGCCAGCTGAGCTGGAGTGCAATGGCTTTAGACATTGCCGTGCCGCCCCGTAAAACGTCTAAAGCCGTTTTACTCCAAGTGTTGTGGCTATGGCGGCGGGTTATGGCACATAATTCAGTACCAGAATAAGGCAATTGATCGGGAGTGAAAAGCGGTGTTTCCGGCCAGAGCTACGCAACTAAAGCTTCATGCGGGTTACGACAGTTATGCAGCATACGGAACAAAGTTATTATCATCTTGCGTCAGCAATTGAATTAGCTTTGGATGTACAAACAGCTTTTCTTTTCCTACCTTTTTTTCAGACAAAACCCCAATATCCACCAATTGTTTAAGATAGACTGATGCGGTTTGCCTTTGGGCTATATTCCGATCAACCACATTCTGGATACGGCAATAAGGTTGTTCAAATACCACGTCCATCAGCTCGCGGTTTATTGGGACCGATAATTTCTTGCGCACATACTCGGTGGTGTGTTCCATTAACTCGCGCACTTTGGCAATTTTGGCAGTTGTCCAAGTCGCCGTGGTTTGTACGGCATTCAGCATAAAAATAAGCCATTCTTGCCACTGTTGCCCCGTTGTAACCTCAAGCAACAGACGGTAGTAGTCGTGCTTATGCTGGACGATATAACGGCTCAAATAGAGTATGGGCAAGCTGATAAGATCTTGCCCTATCAGAAACAACATATTAAGAATCCGCCCTGTTCTTCCATTACCATCGGAAAACGGGTGGATGGCTTCAAATTGGTAATGGGCTATGGCCATTTTTATCAAGGGGTCAATATCGTCGTCGGCATGTAAAAACGTCTCCCAATTGCGCAATAATTCACGGATAACGGTCTCCCCATTTGGCGGCGTGTAGATAACCTGCCCTGTCGCTTGATTGCTGAGCGTTATACCCGGCACTTTGCGGATGTCCATTTGCACGGCTTTGATCGTGCTGCAAATGTCCACTGCGGTATTGGTGCATAACGGTTTGCGCGACAACTCGTCAAATCCCAGCTTTAAGGCTGTACGATAACGCAACGCCTCTTTCGTCATAGGGTCAGCCAGGCTATCTTCTTCTGCATACTGGAACAATCGGTCAGTCGTCGTTACAATATTTTCAATCTCCGAACTGCTTTGTGCTTCAATAAGCGGCAACAAATTAATTAACAATGTTTGATTAGGCAACAATGCCGCTGCTGACTTTAGTTCTGCCAATGCCGCACGTGCCGGAATACAGGCTTTTAAGACAGCAACCGTTTCGTATTCGGTTATCGGTGGAGGTAACAAAAGTAAGGTGTTATAAGGTTGATCAGCTTGCCACATCGTGTTTAATTAGATTGAGTTTTTCGACATGTATTTACTTTATGCCTATAGGATGGACAAGTAAAGAACACATGTCGATGTATGGCACTATTTTCGACATGTACCTGGCTTATGTTTACCAGATGTACAGGTAAGGCGAACATGTACATATATTGTACTATTATCGACATGTACTTGGCTTATGCTTACCAGATGCTCAAAGTGATGATGGAGCTATAGCGAAATCCCGGGGATTTGCCACTGTTTTTCAATGCTTTCCAGAAAACTGCCTCTGTCCCGATAGCAACCCGGACCCACTGGACTTATCCGTTTGAAGCCTAAGTCGAGAAGCCCATCAAATCAGCTAAGGTCTATAGATTGGCCACGCGCGAATAAATCCGCAGCTACCTATCAACTAACCGCTATAACAAACCCCAAACCAACGGGATACACCACTCCTCTTCATCATCAAGGGCAAAACACAATTTATTACAATCCCACCAAAAATTTCACTAAGCCGGGTAGTGTGCGCATCGCGCACCTTAACGACGGCCAAAGATTGTAAAATGTGCGCGATGCGCACACTACCGGGCTAACGCCTAACTCGGCCTACACGGCTACGGGCTACAACCGTAAGTCTTTAAAAAGTAACTCTAATGTCATTTTCAAGAAAATCTCATTTTCTATTTGAAACCATTCATAGCTTTTAATGCACGGAAGTTTAATTTTTTTTAGAAATAGTCGAGAGAAATAGGTAGGGGTATGAGTCACAATAAGTTCATAAAACTCTTTACCATATGCACCACTTAATTCATCAAGATAGTGGGAATTAAGTATTAACCGCACTCTTATTTCCGTGAAAAATCTTTTAAATATTACGCCCCTTGTAGGCCAACGGCTATCCCGTATAAGCTCTATGTTGTACTTGAAGCTTAATTGTTTAAAAACTCGGCCAGAAGTAGTTAATCTTTCTTGAAAAAAACACCATTGTTCGGTGTCAAAATTATCTGTACAAACGATATATTGGTCTTGATCAATTTTCAATCCGGCCATGTTGATCCCCTGACATACTCAGACACGCTGGGTGCGCATCGCGCACCTTAACAAAGACCAATTAATGCGCTAGATTTCTTCAGTTAAAGTTTCCACCACAATTTCAAAGCTAGGTATATTGCGCCATTGCTTTCGATAGTTAACCTTGGTTTCTGGTGACATCATATAAATTGTGTAGGAGCGACCATCTTTGCCGTTGAATTGGCTTGGAGGACTGTCCCACTGGCAACAGGACTTTCTCAGGGGCGACAAATTGGCTGTGTGCGCAAGAAAAGTTTCTGCCGATGTTGCATGGATACCAGCAACACGATAGATAGCCCGTAGTGGCTTGCCTTGCTGATTGTTGTCTAACTCACATTTAATAAACAGCACATGGGGTGGTTTTATATGAAGAATGCCCAAAAAATCTGCACACCCAGACTTTAAGGGTGTCTGTGCAGCCGAACGTGCAACCGCACCGTGGGCAAAGGCCAATATACAGGCAAGGAGAAAAAGGCGAACCAGAAGCATCATTTTTTTCTCAAGTCTTTCACAACAAGCTGACCCACCTTCTTGCCAGCGGTGCCGGGCACACGGTGGGAAATTAGATAATTATAGATAGCCGTCCATTTTTCAAGCTCATAGACGGTCACACATCCGTCTGACAGATGGCCAACGTGAATGTATCGGCTGCTGTTTTGTATGGAATCGTTAATGCCAATCGGGAACCATACATCATTACCAATCATTCCGGGCGTTTCCTTCACATAGCCTTCAGTAGAAATCAATTTGTGTGAATAATCGGGCGCAAGAATACTATGAGTACCCGGCGGAATGGGTGAAAAATTGCCATCCCAAACGCTATTTAGGGTTACCAAGGCTGATTGTTCATTAAAGGTTAGCTTTGCCCATTGCTGCTTTAACTTGCCCTTAAATTTAGAAATTTCTTCAGCTGGATCACCTTGATACTCCACAGTTGCGTAGGTCGGGTTAGCTTATTGAGCGTAGCGAGATAACGTAACCCGACACATCGAAGCCAGTGAATGTCGGGCACGAAAAGCATGTGCCCAACCTTGTATGTGTATAACCCGATTCTCCCCTTATCTGTTGTTGTTTGTCAACAGCCATGCAGGAAAAATACACCCCCAATGGAAAACACAAACACATCCCAGGGCAAAGCCAAAAAATTGCTGGAAATGGCGAATCCGCAGAATACAGTGATCAAAGCAAACCACATCACCCGTAATTGATGCGCCCCATCCCCACCACACTCAACCCACAAAAACCCAAACTTCAACTATTTATATTTCATATCCACACACTGTCCACCAAAAATACCCCGCAATCGGTTGAGCAATTCGTCACTGGGGTGTACGCGCCAGCTGTCGCCTAACTGGATGGTGGAACGGGCCTCAGCTGAGGTGTAGTCTATGCTGACGGGGCATTGGCCGCCTTGGTAGGGGCTTAATGCAGCTTTCAGTTTGTCCAATACGGCTAGGGGGTTTGGGCTTAGGCTGGCATCCCACATAATTTTGACGGCCCGGGCGTAGCTTTCGCGGGCTTGTTCTATGTCATACACTTTTTCGACGGTTAAGCGTAATTGGCCGGAAAAATTGTCGATTGCCAAGCCGCCTTCGACAATTAACAGGCTATCGCGGGCGAAGAGCTCGCGGTATCGGTCGTAAACCTCGCCAAATGCCGCGCATTCCAAGCGGCCCGATTTGTCATCCAAGGTGGCGAAGCCCATGGTTTTGCCATTTTTGGTTTGGCGGGTGCGCATTTCTACTATTAAGCCTGCGACCCGCGCCTCCGCTGTGCCGCGTCCGGCTTGTAAGGTGGCGATTTTTCCGTGGGTAAAGTTTTTTAGTTCGGCTTCGTATTGGTCTATAGGATGGCCAGTCAAAAACAAGCCTAAGGTGAGTTTTTCCGCTGCTAATCGCTCATTGTCCGACCACGGTAAAACGCTGGTGCTATACGCTTCGGTGTCGTCCGTTTCTTGGGCATCGGCGCTTAAGCCAAATAAATCATTTTGCCCGGTTTGTGCCATTTTGCCATGTTGTTCGGCAACCCTCAGCACGGTGGGCAGTTCAGCCAAATGCCCCGCCCGATTGTCGTCAAATTCATCAAAAGCCCCGGCCTTAATCAACGCTTCTAAAACGCGGCGGTTAAATTTGCGCAAATCTACGCGTTTGCATAAATCGTATAAGCCGGTAAACAGGCCATTTTCCTTACGTTCTTTGAGCATTTCCTCTATCGCCGCCTGACCCACGCCTTTAATCGCACCCAAGCCATAAACAATGTGGTCGTCATCATTGACGGTAAAGCGATAATTGGAAACATTAAGGGTAGGCGGCAATATCACCAGCTTCATTTGCCGGCATTCTTCAATCAAGATCACCACTTTATCGGTGTTGTCCATATCCGAAGACAACACCGCCGCCATAAACGCCGCCGGATAATGGGCTTTAAGCCATGCGGTTTGGTAAGCAACCAGCGCATAAGCGGCGGAATGCGATTTGTTGAACCCGTAGCCTGCAAACTTTTCCATCAAGTCAAAAACATAGCTGGCGATAGCTTCTTCCACTTGGTTTTGGACTGCCCCAGCAAGGAATTTACCGCGCTCTTTGGCCATTTCCTCGGGTTTCTTTTTACCCATGGCCCGCCGCAACATATCCGCGCCGCCCAAGGTGTAGAGCGCCATTTCCCTAGCAATCTGCATCACCTGTTCTTGGTATAAAATTACGCCGTTGGTGGGTTTGAGGATGGGCACCAGCAAAGGGTGGGCATATTCCGCCTGCGCCCCGTGTTTGACATTGATGTAATCGTCCACCATGCCCGATTCTAACGGGCCGGGGCGGAACAAGGCCACCAGCGCGATAATGTCGTCAAAGCAATCGGGTTTTAATTTTTTGATCAGCTCTTTCATGCCACGCGATTCGAGCTGGAACACGGCGGTGGTCTGGCCTTGTTTTAACAGCACATACGCAGCGGGGTCATCCCTAGGGATGACGGTGATGTCAACCAGCGCTTCATTCGCCAAGCGTTTCTTGTAGTTGATGGTTTGCAAGGCCCAATCAATAATGGTCAGGGTACGTAGCCCTAAAAAGTCGAATTTCACCAAGCCGACCGCTTCCACGTCGTCTTTGTCAAATTGGGTGACTAAGTTGCCACCGCCTTGTTCGCAATACAAGGGGGTAAAATCGGTTAGCTTGGTTGGCGAGATGACCACACCGCCCGCATGTTTACCCGCATTCCTGGCGGTGCCTTCCAGCGACAAGGCCATATCCACCAGTGCCTTGACTTCTTCTTCGGTGTCATAAAGCTGCTTTAAATCGGGGCTGTCTTTTAGCGCCTTGCTCAGGGTCATGCCGATTTCAAAGGGGATCAGTTTCGCCAAACGGTCAACAAAACCGTAAGCAAACCCCAACACCCGCCCCACGTCCCGGATAACCGCCTTGGCCGCCATGGAACCGTAAGTGATAATTTGCGCCACATGGTCACGGCCATAATGGCGGGCAACGTAATCAATCACCTCGTCGCGCCTGTCCATGCAAAAGTCGATGTCAAAGTCTGGCATGGACACCCGTTCGGGGTTTAAAAACCGCTCGAACAGCAAATCAAACTCAATCGGGTCCAAATCGGTAATCTTTAAGGCATACGCCACTAAAGAACCGGCACCAGAACCCCGCCCAGGGCCAACGGGGATCAACTCATTTTTTGCCCACTGGATAAAGTCCGCAACGATCATAAAATAACCCGGAAAACCCATGTCGTTGATCACTTTTAACTCGGTTTCCAAACGGTCGTAATAAACCTGACGGTTTTCTTGGTCTGTGCCAGTGCCGATGGCCGGATATTGCAGCAAGCGTTCTTCCAATCCCTTTAATGATTCCTTCGCCATCAGTTCCGCTAGCGTCATGCCAGCTGGCACGGGGAAATCCGGCAAGAAGTTCTTACCCAAAGTAAGGGCTAAATTACAGCGTTTGGCAATTTCGACGGTGTTTGCCAAGGCTTCGGGGATGTCGGCAAACAAGGCCAGCATTTCTTCGGTGCTGCGCAGATATTGTTGGTCGGTGTAATCCTTGGGCCGTCTGGCATCATCCAATACCCGGCCTTGGTTAATGCACACCCGCACTTCGTGGGCGGCAAAATCGGTTTGGTATAAAAAGCGCACATCATTGGTGGCAACCACTGGCAAATCACTAGCCACGGCCAGTTCAACGGCGGCGGCAATATAGCGCTCTTCTTCAGGCTTGCCGACGCGCTGTAATTCCAGATAAAAGCATTGCTCAAAAAGCCCACCCCAATACTGCGCCAAGCGTTTGGCTTCCTGTTGGTTTTCTGCCAACAACGCTTTGCCGATTTCACCGTCCATTGCGCCTGACAAGGCAATCAGTCCGGCATGGTTGTCCACTATCCATTCTTGCCTGAGCATCGGCACACCTTGATGCTGGCCTTCTTGATAGGCTTTAGAAATTAATTCGGTCAGGGTGATGTAACCCGCATGGTTATTGACCAGCAGGGTTAAACGGTAAGGCGTGGACGGATCGTCGGGGTTGAACACCAACACATCAGACCCGGCTATGGGCTTGATGCCCTGCCCTAAGGACGCTTTATAAAACTTGACCAAAGAAAACAGATTGGCATGGTCGGTAACCGCGATGGCAGGCATATCCAGCTCCGCCATACGCTTGACCAGCGGCTTGATTTTTACGATACCGTCCACCAAGGAGAACTCGGTGTGTAGTCTTAAGTGGATAAAAGCAGGCTGCATGGGATTGGATTAAGGTTCGGAAATGTGACTGTGGGTGGCGCGTATGGGTATAATAAAGTATCTAGCAGCGTCTATACAGGCTTTTAGACCCGCATCTGGCAGGATTTACAGGCTTATCACCCCCCCTCCCACACTTCAATCAGGCAACAAAATGGACGATTATCAACATATCTTACTGGCGGTCGATTTTTCTGGGCAAGGCGACTATGTTGCCAAAAAAGCCAAATCATTGGCCGATAAATATCAGGCCAAGCTGAGCATTATCCATGTCTTGGACAATATCCCCATGCCAGACACCAACTATGGCACGGTAATCCCCTTGGCCGAGGACTCAGAGTATCCCTTGCTGGAAGCCGAAAAAGCCAAACTGATGCGGCTAGGCGACGAACTGAGCGTTGCATTGGCTGACCGCTGGTTGATTTGGGGCATCCCCAAGCAAGAGATCATCAACATTGCCCAGCAACAACAAGTGGATTTAATTGTGTTAGGCTCACATGGGCGGCATGGTTTGGCCTTATTATTGGGCTCCACCGCCAACAGCGTCCTGCATCATACCTTGTGTGACGTGATGGCAGTCCGCTTGCAGGAAGATTAAGCTGGCCGATGTGGCCTAACTGTCTGACTCGGCGTCGGTCACTTCACAACCTTTTTGGTAAAACACCAAAGACGGGGGGAATGCGCTAATATCAATGGTCAAGCTGGTTTCTTTCTGGAAACTCGCGACGGGTTCAATAGCAGCGGTACGGAAATTATTGACCAAGGCATGGGCCAGCTTTTCTTGGGCTTCATCTTCACCCAGTGCAAAAGGGTCTTCTGCCAGATTGGTGTTATCTATGGCCGCTTGCAAAACATCGGCAGAAATCGCCTCAATTTTGGTTTGAAAGGTGCTAAAAACCGCTGTGCCTTTTTCGCGCTTGATGCGCTCAATATCCTTAGGATCGGCATAAAGCAAAAACGCGCCTTTTGCCCCTTGGAACTCATTTTTACAAATCCCGCCATCCATAATCCTAACCAAATTTAACTTTTTGCGGCCCTTCATGATGGTCATAGGTGGATTTTGGCCTGAGCCTGGTTCGGCAATAGCGGCCGGGGCAACAATCGGCTTGTCGGTGTCGTTGGTGGTGGTCGGTTGTGGGTCTTGCTTGACAGTTTGCGAAGAACAGGCCGCCAAGGCCAGTAAAGTAAAGGGGATCAAAAATTTTACGCTGGGGGTCATGGTATTCCGGTACAGATAATTAAAGGCTTTATGGCTTAATTATATGCTAAAACGCGGGGCATAAGCTCAAAACCCCGCCTGTCTTTAGAAATATTTGTTTAGGGAATTGACCTTTTCAACCTTCATAAACCTCATCCTGGGTAATCAAGAACACTACCCATGAAAATTGCCCAGTGCTAATTTTGCTGCCGCAATAGCCACACTCTGCCGACTGCCCCATATTATCTGCTGGTGCGCCGCATTGGGGGCATTGGCTTAAGCTATAGGGTTTACTGTGCGCTTCTTGCCCTGTGCGCCTTACAAAAGTCCAATATTCGGTGTATTGGCGGGGTATTTTTTTGGAGCCGCCTATCAGTTTGCCTCGGGCATCTTCGGTGTAATCATTGCAGGCGGCAAAAATCCGCACGGTGATGGCTTCGTAATAAGTGTCCATATCAATCTTCACCAATTCCACCCGTTTGATCAGTAAATTGTCCAGACGGTTATACCAATCGTTTTCACTATACAAAGTTTGCCAGAAGGCATTGGCTTCATATAGCCTGTCGGATAACAAATGCCGCACGGCCTGCCAATCGCGCTGGCTCCATTGTGTATAAATGGCCAAGAAATACGCTTTTACAGTGTCGTTTTCAAATGGCCCCCAAAACGTTTGCCAATCGCTGAGGCCATGGGCTTGTTGAAACTGGTTCATGGCCTCGATCAAGTCGGGTGATTTGATGCTGGGTAATTGGCTGCCCTGCTCTTCGGCATAAGACACCAAATCATTGCTGGCTAAGGCAACCGTGCCCAACACCACGCGCTTGCCCAAATACCATTGCATACCGCCTTTTTGGATGACGCTGCCGCAATGTCCACAAACGCCCGCATCAGTAAAATGCGCTGGCGCACCGCAGTGCGGACAGCATAGGGTTTGCATTTTTTCAGGTTCGGGAGACGTCACGCCTTTTTGCCGATAAAACCGCCAACGCTCCTGCACAGCATAGCGGGTGCGCTTGTCTTGTTGGTGCAAGGTGTAATTGGCATCAATATCCACGCTGATGGTATCGGTTTCACTGCCTTGGCTATTGACCTCCAGCCATTTGATGCCATTAATCACCACTTCATTGACCGTCCATGGGCCTGCACCCTGAAAATGCTGTTGTAATTCCGTGCTTAAAAATGGGCTAAGGTAAGTAAATTCAGGATGGGTGGAATAGCTGTAAAACTTGCTGTACAAAGAATGCACAAAATCCAAAAATAAGATGCCTGAAAAATTGGTGTCGGTTTGTTTAAATCTATCCAACTGGGCTTTGAGGACGCTTTGTTGCAAGCTGCGGTTTTCATCAGTTGGCCGGGCGATAAAGCTTTGTTGTTGGCTATTGATCTGTTTGTTGATAGTGATGACCACGATAAGGATGATAATCAACAACACAATCACCAGCAGTGGCGGCAAAGGCTGGCTGAATCGGATGGTATTACCGCTGTTGTAGCTGCCCCCCGAATAGCTATGGCTAGAGCCGGATGAACGGTGCGAAGAACTCGACGAGTGACTAAACGAATGGCTGGAATGGCCACCACCCGGCCTAGCTTGGGCAGTTGCCAAACCAAACAGTAAAACCAGCATTAAGGCTACTAGCATCACCGCCAAACCGCGTATGACCGCTTGCATGTTTGATAAGATGGTTTTCATAAGTCTATTTCCATGTCATCCGGCAATTCGTTGATGTCATCCGCCAAGGCTGGCAGGTAACGGGCAAACAGCGCTTCGGTTTTATTGAGCTCTAGCAGCAAAGCAGCCAAAGGCTTTTTACTGGCAAAAATCCGGTTAAATTGCTCACGTAAACCTTGCCATTCCTCGTCGGGCATGGCCATTTCCAAGCCACGATCTGGCAGCAGAAACACGCTGCGTTCCAAAAACGAAACATAAACCAACAGCCCAGTTTTTGCCCTGGTATGGTGTAGCCCGCCTTTCTGAAAAATAGCCCGCGCCATGATTTCCACATTTTTTTGCAACACCGTCTTTTTGCTGCACAACCGTTTTACCAGCGGCAACAAGGCAAAGGCATACCCCATGGCAAACCCCAAAATCGGCAAGCCATACACCAGCTCATCTTCATAAAGCTCAGGCGCAAAAATCAAATACGTATGGCTAAGCCACGCCGCCCCAATCCCCCACAACAAAGGGATAGCTGAATACGCTTGCGAGCTGGCCCGCAGCACGACGACCACTTCGGCTTGGGATACCTGTTCCAGCGCTTTGACAGCTGCCCAGAGCTGGGTTTGAAAATCTTTGCTCAATTCTTTTTTCATAAGTTACAAGTGCCGTGGTATATAATCAAAAATATTTACTTTCAACTCTGGGAGACAAATCATGGGATTTTTAGACGGTTTAAAACGCCAACTTCGGTCAGTTATTGAGTGGCAAAACCCAGCGGCCAATGCCTTGTTTGAGCAATGGTCAGATAACGGCGACGAAATCAAAAACGCCTCAACCCTGATTGTCGGGCCAGGCCAAGGCTGCATTTTTGTCTATCAAGGCAAAGTGCAAGAGGTTTTTGACAACGAAGGTTCGTATAACCTTAGAACCGACAACATCCCGTTTTGGACTACCATCACTAAAGTAATGCAGTTTTTTGAAAGCGAGCATAAGGTCGGCATTTATTTTTACCGCAAAACGGTGATACTGGACCAAAAATGGGGCACTACCTCATTAATTAAATACCAAGACCCCAGCTATAAGTTTCCGGTAGGCTTACGGGCTTTTGGTAATTATAGTTACCGTATCCATGAACCCGCTAATTTTTTTGTTAATGTACTTGGCGGCCAAAACATCTTCACCACCGATGACCTAAAACAAATCATCGTCGCACGGCTTAGCCAACCGCTGACCGACTTTTTGGCGACTAGCCATTATGGTTATTTGGACATCGATGCCAACCGCGAAGAAATCGCCGACGGTGTACAAAAAAAGCTCATGTTAGTCTTTTCTGAGCTGGGTTTTACCCTCACCGACTTTCGCATTGAAGGCACCGACTTTGATGAAAATACCCAAAAGCGCATCAACCGCATCGCCGACATGACCGCCGAAGCCCAAGCCGCCAAAGAAGTCGGCTTGGATTATGCCAAAATACAACAGCTTGAAGCCATGCGTGAAGCCGCCAGGAATGAAGGCGGTGGTGCTGGTATGGGAATGGGCTTGGGGGCTGGCATTAGTTTTGGCCAAAATATTGCGCAAGCCATGAATGCCCCCTCGCCTGCACCTACGCCCGCTGCTGCAAACCCTATGGAAAAACTGGCACAACTCAAACAAATGTTGGATGCGGGCTTAATCACTGAACAAGAGTTTGCCGACAAGAAAAAAGCCATTTTGGATGCCTTATAAGCCCAGTTTTCAACACTGATCAGAGTGAGTTTTTATGAAATTGCCCCATCTTGACGCCAGTGCCGCCCTGCTGGGAGTTTTGGCACTCGCCCTAACTGGCTATGCAGCGGCTGGACAAGAAGATTGGCAAACCAAAGGTTCCGATCCCAGCGAAATAATCAGCCGCCTAGAACTCCGTAATGAATATCTGAGCTTACCCGATGGCAAGTATTTGGATCAAGTTTACTTACGGGGTGATTATGCCGCCACTGAAAATATCGGATTCCGGCTGGATATTCCATTGGTAAATGGTGGCCAGGAAGATTTCGCCAACCATTTCGGCATGGGTAACTTAATCGTTGGTGGGCGCGGCAAGATAGAAATAAACGAACAACTGTCCTGGCTGGTGGGCACCAACTTTGCTTTTGCCACGACCAGCAGTCCGCAACTAGGTTCTGCGTGGAACCAAATCATCCCCGGCACTTACTTGGTGTGGAAACCGACCCAGCAATGGCTCTTGGCGGTGGGCTATGAATATGCCGCGTCTTTCGGTAGCAGCGAAGAAGAAAAAATCGGCGAATCCCTGTTCCGTCCTGGGGCGCTTTACCACATGCCTTATGGCTTTTGGTTGTGGCTAGACCCTAAAATCTATGTAAACCATGTACAAAACGGCGAAACTTCCTTGGTATTAGAAGGGGAATTTGGTAAAGTCCTCACGCCCACTTTAGAGGTGTGGCTACGCGGTGGTGGCAACGTAGCGGGTGAAACTAGCCGGGAAGAACGCTTAGGCTGGAAAGCTGAAGCAGGTATCCGCTATTTGTTTGAATAAACAAAGCAGCTGCACCTAATAAAAAATAATACCCAGGAGAATACCTTAATGAAAACAATAACCCCAAAACGCGGCCAGTGTCGAAAACGGACGGCTTTATACCTGGGCATGGCCTTATTGGCAATCAGTGCGCAGGAAGCAGCAGCGGATCAGGCCGCTCCAGAGCAAACCGAGAAAAGTTACAGCTTTTCAGAAGTGCTTAGCCAGTCGGTGACCGGTGACGTATATTCAGACGAAGCCGCAGCCAATTGGCAAGATTTGTCTTATTCAAATATGTTTAGCAAAGGTTGGGACAAACCGTGGGTCAGCCCACCGAATGGCGAAGGCGGTGCCCCGCGCCAAGGTTGGCTAAATGCCTATGACGGTGTTTTTTATCGCCTAAGCGTGGCGACGTTTGGCTGGCAACACGGTATTAATGGCGGCGATGGTTATAACAATAACCTCATCAGCTATACACCGCTAAACCAGCGCATGGAAATCCAAACCAACATCCCGATAATGACTTCAACCCCTAGTGCATCGGGCACCAGCTCTGAAACCAATTTTGGTGACTTACAAATCACTCCACGGATTATCCTTTCAGAATCCAAAAACGTGACCCAATCTTTCAACCTCAATTTCCGCACCCCCACAGGCGACGTGTTCAACGGCAACCATGTGGCCTCCATAGGGCCACAATATAATTTTTGGGCCAATGCCTGGAAAGGCCTAGTCGTCCGTGGCGGCGCAGGTTTCTCTATCCCCTACAGCGGCGACATTACCCGCTCTGGCGCACGCTCCACGTTTGATGCCAATGTGGCGGTGGGCTATTATTTCACCCCGCATGACTTTACCCCTATCGGTGACATGGTCTGGTATGTTTCCACCAACGTCAGCCAACCTATAGACAACCGTGGCGCAAGCAGCAACACCTTTGTTTCATTAACCCCCGGTTTCCGTGGCCACTTAGGCCAAAACTGGTATCTGCTAGGTGCGGTAGAAGTCCCGGTCACCAGCCCACAACCCTATGATTACCAAGTCATGGGCGGCATTATGAAGGTTTATTGAGCTAAGATTTAACCCGACTTATTTGGACATGGGGTGGATTCTGGCAGGGGACTGTGAAGGTTTCCGAAATTAGGGATCAATAACTTACAACGGGTTCTACGCTGTTATTAGTGATTTCTGGCAAAACCTTCATAGTCTCTGGCACTTTTATGCACCCTAAGTGCTGCGTAAATACTGGGTAATTTAATCGTACAAAGAAACAGTTAAAACATAACGATGTTTAAATACAAAAGAAATGTTAATGAACTTAGAACAAAAGCTTCACTTTGGTGGCCTGACGACCTGAAAAAGCAAAATGCCCTAGCCAATATCATTCCCCTGCTTATCAAGACCCAAGATGATTTTTTACGGCTTATTGTCCTAAGCAAAAATCAGCCTTTTCAACTATTTGAATTGATACAAGCAGCAAACTACCCAGCGAATCTTTTCCTTAAACATCTCGTGATATTAGCTGATTTTGGTGGCGAACCTATTCAACGACTCGGTTCATCATTTATAGATATTTTCCCAAAAGATAAGCTAGGATATTATTTTGATTTTATTTGGCAAGAAAAAACCTACCGTTATAGATTTAAAGCTCTTCCTGTTAAAGGTTTAAAAAACAACAAATTGGCTATTGACGGCGAGGGTTTGCTAAGTGAAAGAAAATTAGACGATTTAACTTGCGACATGATCGCCTTATTGCTATTTGCTTCAACATCTGATTACGCTGACCAAGCTGGTTTAGGTGCTTGTGAAATAGGAGTAATGCTGGGTGATGAAGATGCGCTTATAAAATTTGTCAAACAGCGCTACATCATGGTTAGCCGCATTACGGGTGGAGCGACCGCAAATAGTTTGGGGCAATTGGCACAATCAGAAATCGTTAATTTTTTACAAGATAATTTAGATGACACCTACAAAATTATTAAAAATGGTTCTATTGCGTTAAGCGGTTACGATAAAAAAGACGGAATGCCTTTTGATTTAGTCATCGAAAAGGGCAACCGAAAAGTTGGTGTCGAGGTTAGTTTCCAAGTGACCACCAATAGCACAATTGAACGGAAAGCAGGGCAAGCCGCAGACCGCCAACAACTCATGCATAACAGTGGTTACCAAATTGCCTACGTCCTTGACGGTGCTGGTAATTTTCAGCGCACTTCAGCAATCTCTACTATCTGCAACCACAGCGACTGCACTGTTGCTTACACATTGGCAGAATTCAACGTCTTAGCCGATTGGATCAAAAGTGCTTTATGATTAAATTCATTGATTTATTTGCTGGAACAGGCGGCATCCGTTTGGGCTTTGAGCAAGCTTGCCAAAAATTAGGCTTAACAACTGAATGTGTATTTTCCTCGGAAATTGATAAAAATGCTTGCGCATCTTATGAACTCAATTTTGGACACAATCCCTATTCGGACGTGACCAAAATTAACGAATTACCCGCATTCGACTTTATGTTGGCTGGTTTTCCCTGCCAGTCGTTTTCTTATGCCGGAAAACGCAAAGGCTTTGGTGAAACACGCGGAACTTTATTTTTTGAAGTGGAACGTTTGCTCGCCGAATATAAACCTAAAGGGTTTCTGCTTGAAAATGTCCGAGGTTTAACATCTCATGATCAAGGACGTACCTTTGAAACCATTATCAACATCCTGAAAAATTTAGGTTATAGTGTCGACTATTTTTTATTGAACAGCAGCGATTTTGGTGTGCCACAAAATCGGGTGCGTATCTATATTGTTGGCAGATTACATGGTCAAATTAATATGACTTTGCAATCAGATGTTGGCGCAGCAGATTCTCATAAATTTAAGCAACAAAACGGACAGCTTTCCTTATTTTCTGAACCTAAAACCATTCGGGTAGTAAAGGATATACTTGAGCAAAACATACCCCAAAAATATCAATGCACAGATGATTTTGTCACTAAATTAAAAAAAGTTATTGGTGATGATTTATCAAAATTGCACGGTTATCGCTTAATAGATTATCGTGGTGGGCAAGCCATCCATTCATGGGAATTAGGTATTAAAGGGGAATGCAGCCGTGCTGAAATAGATTTTTTGAATTTACTGATTGCTAACCGTAGAAAAAAAACCTTTGGAACCCATCAAGATGGCAAGTCATTAACGATTGAACAAATAAAAACGTTTTATTCAAAAAATGACTTGGGAGAAATTTTAAGTTCGTTACTCACAAAAGGTTATTTAAGTGCATATGACAATAAATATAATCCGGTGGCTGGCAATATGTCATTTGAAGTCTTTAAATTTCTTGATCCTGAAAGTATCTCAATCACATTAACAGCTTCTGATACTAACCGTTTAGGCATCGTCCAAAACGGTAAAGCTAGACGCTTGACTCCTAGGGAATGCGCTAGATTACAAGGTTTTCCAGATAGTTATCAATTATTGGATAACGATGGAGCGGTTTATAAGCAAATGGGCAATGCTGTCTCGGTTCCGGTTATTGAAGCGGTAATTACTGATTTAATGGAAAACAATGAGCTATTTGTAGATGTAACCATAAAAGGCCATAAGATGCGCTACGCATAGGATGTGCTAAGGCACGAAGCGCATCATTCGAGATTGATGCGCCTGCTATCGAAACTGTGAAAGTATTACACCTACCCCCCCAACATCCCCGCCCTAACAATAAACGCCACCACCTCATCCAAGCCCGCTTGGGTTTTTAAATTGGTGAACACAAACGGCCGTTCGCCGCGCATTTTTCTGGCATCCCTGTCCATTACTTCTAAAGATGCACCCACTAACGGCGCCAAATCGGTTTTATTAATCACCAACAAATCCGAGCGGGTGATGCCCGGGCCGCCTTTGCGCGGGATCTTGTCGCCTGCTGACACATCGATTACATAAATGGTCAAGTCCGCCAATTCGGGGCTGAAGGTGGCACTGAGGTTGTCGCCGCCGCTTTCCACCATGATAAAATCCAACTGGGGGAAGCGTTGGCTGAGTTCATCAACTGCCGCCAAATTCATGGACGCATCTTCGCGTATGGCCGTGTGCGGGCAACCGCCGGTTTCTACGCCTAAAATACGTTCTTCGGGCAAGGCTTGGCTGCGGATTAAAAACTGTTGGTCTTCTTTCGTGTAAATGTCGTTGGTGACGACGGCAATTTCGTAATCGTCACGCATGCTTTTGCATAAGGCATCCACTAATGCCGTTTTTCCTGAACCGACGGGGCCGCCGATGCCTAGCCTTAATACTTGTTTTGTACTCATAACTTCTCTCAAGATCGGAATAATCGGGAATATTGCATTTCGTGGCGGCTGCTGGCCAAGGCCAAACCAAAGGCACTGCCGCCGAGTTCGTCATCGGCCAAGGCTAAACCGGTATCAACACAATCGGGAATATGCGCTGTCAAATCAGTCAGCAATCGCTGCCCTGCCACTTGCCCTAAAGGCACTAATTTAACCGCGCATAACACTTGGTTTTCCAGCCAACTCCAGAGATAACCTAAGGCGGTGTCGCGTTGGCTGACACCTGCTTTGACGGCAGCATAGCTGAATGCGGTAGCCAAGGTGGTTTCGGGGTTTCTGAGCCACGGCTGCATGGCCGTATCGCCTAAGTCCACTAGCAATCGCGCCAAAGCTTGCCCAGTATGTTGGTCTTCGGCCCGCAATTCGGCGGTCTCGCGGTAGGCGCTTAAGGTTAGGCTCCAGTGTGCTACACGGAGCGTGTCTTGTGCTTGCCACGCGTCGTACAATCTTGCCAAAATCGGTATATCGACGCGCGTCAGGCTGTTCACCATCAAGCCGTGCAACCAATCACGCGTGTCTACGGCAGTGCTTAACCAACCATCATCGACGGCACGTTCCAAGCCTTGGGAATAACAATACATCCCTATCGGCAAGCTCGGGCTGACCAGTTGCAACAAGCGCAATAAGGCCAAATCAGTGACCATGACTATGATACGCACCGGATTCAGGTTCAAATGGCAACACGTCATGGCTTACAGTTAAGCCTAAGCCTTCCAACATAGCATCCAACACATGGTCTGTTAAAAAACGCAATTCACTTGCGAGGATTTGCAAGGCTATATGGCGGTTGCCTAAATGATAACAAGCACGGGCAAACAGCAAGGCATCATCGGTGCGCACTATCGACACCGCTTCGGGGGCTGCATCCACCCGGACCCGGAATGGCCCTGGACTAGTAAACACCAAGCCTTTGCGCAACATTTGCCCACGTGGCAACATCATGCCTATGCTAATGCCTTTGTCGGTGGTGCTGACTAAGCGGCATTTTTGCCGGGCATCATAAGTTAGCGTAACCACGTCATCGGCGTGGGTTTCTAAGGGGGCGAGTTCAGTGAGTTTAAGCATGATGGTTTTTCGAGGTCAGGTTTAATCGGTTATTGCTAGAAAATTATCGTTACGGTGCCCAAAATTAAGCAGTTGCAGCTGGAGTGCAACGGCTTTAGACGTTGCCTTGGCAGCAATGAAACTAAGAAGACAAGGTCTAAAGCCGTTGTACTCTGCTTAATTGTGGCCACTGTCGCAATGGCACCACGTGGGTGCTATAAAAAAGATGCTGTGAAATCTGCTCTGTTGACCGGAATAAAACCATTTGAACGTGAGTGAAAACGGTCGTTTCCAGCACACTGCTGCCCAACCGGAAACGCCTACACGGCAACGTCTAAAGCCGTTGCACTCCACAACATCACTAAAACAAAAAATACCGTTGCGCAAACGGCAATTCCACCGCAGGTTCGCAGGTCAGTAACACGCCGTCGGCACGCACTGAATAGGTTTGTGGATCGACTTCCATGACGGGTTGGTAGTGGTTGTGGATTAAATCTTTCTTGCCGATGTTGCGGGTGTTTTTAACCGTGCCTATACGTTTGTTCAGCCCCAGTTGCTTAGCCACTTGGGTTTCGACGGCCACTTTGGGTAAAAAGAACATCGAGGTACTGGCGGCGGTTTGCCCAAAGCCGCCAAACATCGGGCGGTAATGCACGGGTTGCGGGGTGGGGATAGAGGCATTGGGATCGCCCATTGCGGCAGCGGCAATAAACCCGCCTTTTAAAATCAAGCTGGGCTTGACGGCAAAAAACGCCGGATTCCATAACACCAAATCGGCTAATTTACCGACTTCTATCGAGCCGACCTCATGGGCTATGCCGTGGCTAATGGCGGGGTTGATAGTGTATTTGGCGATATAGCGTTTAATCCTAAAGTTATCGTTGTCAGCCGCATCTTCGGCGAGTTGCCCGCGTTGCGCCTTCATTTTATGCGCGGTTTGCCAGGTGCGGATCACCACTTCGCCGACCCGGCCCATCGCTTGGGAGTCGGAAGAAATCATCGAAAACGCGCCCAAATCATGCAATATATCTTCGGCGGCAATGGTTTCGCGGCGGATGCGCGATTCGGCAAACGCGACATCTTCGGCAATGCTGGGATCTAAATGGTGGCACACCATCAGCATGTCCAAATGCTCATCAACGGTGTTAATGGTATAGGGGCGCGTCGGGTTGGTGGACGACGGCAACACATTGGCCTCGCCACAGGCTTTGATGATGTCCGGTGCATGACCGCCACCCGCGCCTTCGGTGTGGTAAGTATGGATAGTGCGGCCTTTAAACGCCGCCAAGGTGTCTTCAACAAACCCCGATTCGTTTAAGGTGTCGGTGTGGATGGCAACTTGCACATCGTAGTCTTCGGCAACTGACAAACAGCAATCTATCGCGGCTGGGGTCGTCCCCCAATCTTCATGCAGTTTTAAGCCCATTGCGCCTGCTTGCACTTGTTCTTCCAAGGCTAACGGCAAACTGGCATTGCCTTTGCCCAATAGGCCAAAATTCATCGGAAAGCCATCTAAGGCTTGCAGCATGGTATGGATATTCCACGGCCCCGGCGTACAGGTGGTGGCGTTAGTCCCTGTTGCCGGGCCCGTACCGCCGCCTATCATGGTGGTTACGCCCGACATTAAGGCTTCGTTGATTTGTTGCGGGCAAATAAAATGGATATGCGCATCAATGCCGCCCGCCGTTAAAATATGGCCTTCACCCGCCAAGATTTCCGTACCCGGGCCGATGACCACATCCACGCCGTGCTGGGTATCGGGATTGCCCGCTTTGCCGATGCCGGCAATACGCCCGTTTTTGATGCCCACGTCAGCTTTGATGATGCCCCAATAATCGACGATCAGCGCATTGGTAATCACCAAATCCATCGCCACCGCCGCACCCAATTGGCTTTGCCCCATGCCGTCACGGATGACTTTACCGCCGCCGAATTTGACTTCATCGCCGTAAACAGTGCGATCGGCCTCGACTTGTAAAAACAGGCCACTATCGCCTAAACGCAGTTTATCGCCCGTGGTCGGGCCAAACATATCCGCATAAGCCTGCCGACTGATTTTGCTCATGATGCCTCCAATTCGCCCATGACAGCTTGCCGAAACCCATAAACCCGGCGCAAGCCCGCCAACGCCACCAATTGCACTTCACGTTGCTGGCCCGGCTCAAAGCGCACCGCCGTACCCGCAGGAATATCCAAGCGAAAGCCGCGCGCGGCCTGGCGGTCAAACTGCAAAGCGGGGTTGGTTTCAAAAAAATGGTAGTGGGAACCGACTTGTATCGGCCTGTCGCCACTATTGGCCACCAACACGCTGATGACGGCGCGGCCTACGTTGAGTTCGATGTCACCGTCAGCGGTGATGATTTCTCCGGGTATCATGTGTGCTCCTAGATTGGATGGCGGATTATTTCGCCTCAGTTACATTTTTTATGTAGGGGATTTATCCCCAAAAAATAAAATAAACCAAACACAAAACATTACTCAAATAGAGCTAACACGTCATCTGGCAAAGGTGCATCGAAATCGTCAGGGACTAAAAACTCACCCAAGCAAAGCCCGAATGGACGTATTGTTACAGCAGTTTGCTTATCCGTTAATGGGCATATATTTTGTGAATCATTTGTGGCTGTCATGGTTTAATCGTTTTCCTATCGACTTATCCGGATGTGTAACCGCTAATATTAAAGACCATAGTCTAATTGTGAGCATACAACCGAACACGTGGTATAAACCGAAAATCTTTTACATTGAGTGTATATAAAGGCACATCATGCACTATTGCCGTTGCTGCGATAAGCATATCGGGTATGGAACAGCGATGGCTGAGCGCATATTTTTTCATCAGTTCGGAAAACACCCCTGATATTTGACCATCAAGCAAATAACAATGGCAAAAAGATAAATGTTGTTCCAGCAGCCATAGCTCCTGCTTGTTTTTTGCCCCGTAAAATAATTCGGCTTTTGTAATAACACTCACGGCTATATTACTGTCACCAATTAGCTTAAGTGCCTGTAAAACAATAGGATTAGCTTTGTAATATTCGATTAAAATATTAGTATCACAAAGAATCATCAGTTTTATGCCAAGCTTGTTCACGCAAACTTTCTTGGGTTATATCACGGCCTTGCCATAACCCCGCATAAGCAAAAAATCCATCTTGTTGGCTGGTTTCGCTGTATTGATTAATCCATTTTTGAATGAGCAATTCGGGTGTGGTGTGTTCCCGAGCCACGATGGCAGCCAATTTAGCTTCAAGTTCATCATCAATTTGCAGGTTTAGCATAGTACACCTAGCGGTTAAATTATTCGGGTTTAGCTTGTTAGCCAATCGGATTATGCACCGTCACCAACTTCGTGCCATCAGGAAAGGTCGCTTCCACCTGCACATCGGGCAGCATTTCGGCGATGCCTTCCATCACCTCGTCACGATTTAATAAGGTGCGCCCGTATTCCATCAATTCGGCGACCGTGCGCCCGTCGCGTGCGCCTTCCATAATTGCGGCTGATATATAGGCAACCGCTTCGGGATAATTCAGCTTTAAGCCCCGCGCTTTGCGGCGTTCGGCTAACAGTCCGGCGGTAAAAATAAGTAGTTTGTCTTTTTCGCGGGGAGTCAGTTGCATGGTGTAGTCCTGTTTTTCATCATGTTAAGCGGGTTAAGTCGCCCAAATACGCGGCGTACAAGCAGGTCGCTGTAGCACACCAGGCCTAAGCGCCGCCCAAACCTGCCAAAAAAACGCGCGTAGCAAATCGGCACGGTGGTCTAGGGCGCGGCAAACCAATAACTCGTCGATTAAGGTTACGCCCAGTTCCGGCCTATCGCCAATTAAGGCTTGCACGGCGGTCAATTGCGCCCGCGTTGCCGGATAGGCGAATAGCGTACCGCAAGCACTGTGCCCATGCAAACCCCAACGCGCCGCAAACGCCACGGCATCAATCAGCAAGCGTTCTTTATACAGCAACGCACCAGCACAGGTGATCTGCCAACTGAGTTTAGCCAGCCCTGCGCTAAAACCTTCACCTGCGGCAGGCCGCCCTAAAGCCGCAATTTCCCAGCCGATAAATCGCGCTGCTGCCGCCAATTCCAAATGCAGTGCAGACGCCATGTTAGCGCCTTCGTAAATGATCGTTTCTTGTGGCAGCCATTCCAAGCTGGCATGATCGGCAATACGGATGGTCACGGTTTGCCGCGCCAACGCCCCGTCGCTACGGTAAAACTTACCCGCAGCGGGGGTGGTCACTAAGGCGTTGCTGGCAGATTCGGAATTCAGGTTTATCGCCAACTGGTCACCAGCGACTATGCCGCCTGGCGGATGTAATAAATACACATGGCATACCTCACCTTCGGGGTAAAAAGGGCGCTGCACGGTTAAGGGCCCACTATGGCGGCGCTTCGCTAACACGGTTTTACCATGTTGGTGGGCAAAACCGAGGTCTAATTGGGCTTGCCAGCCTGGGGTTTGGTGAGTGTTTATTTGCAATTCCTGTTTAGAGTGCTGGAGTACAACGGCTTTAGACGTTGGAGTTTATCACAACTATGGCTAGTGCCGTCTTGCCCCTGTTATAGGAACGCAGAAAGTAAAGCGACATTACCCCCCCTCACACTACCCTCTCCCTCAGGGAGAAGGAGTTTAATGTAGATTTATCAGCTTCGGACTCCATATGTTGCCGCTAATGAGGCAACGGCTAAAGCCGCCGCTGGCATCAAACCGTCAAATACCGCTTCACCATCGCCTCGTTCAAATCTGCCATAGCCCCTTGCGCGACACCACGGCCTCTATCCATCAAATAAAAACTATCCGCCACTTTTCTGGCAAACGGCAGTTTTTGTTCGACCAGCAAAATGGTTACGCCCAATTCGTTTTTGATTTTGATGATGCCTGCTCGCACGTCGTCATTGGCTTCCTCGCCTGTTTTTAACAAGGTGGTGGGTAAGCCACGCGCACGGTTAAGGCGGATAATCACGTCACCAATTTCGCTGACGATATTGGGTTGTATGCCTTCGGTGGGTTCATCTAGGATCAGTAACTGCGGATTGAGCACCAAGGCTCTGCCGATGGCGAGTTGTTGTTGCTGGCCGCCGGATAAATCGCCGCCGCGTCGGTTGAGCATTTGTTTTAGCACCGGAAAAATCTCGTAGATATGCTCAGGGACTTTTTTAATGCCTTGTTTACGCACTGCGCCCAAGCCGATTTTTAGATTTTCTTCTACAGTCAGCAAGGGGAAAATCTCGCGCCCTTGCGGTACATAACCAATGCCCAATTCGGCACGCTGTTCGGGTTTGGCTTGGGTGATGTCACCGCCATTATAAACAATGCTGCCGCTGCGGGTGGCAATCAAGCCCATGATGCACTTGAGCATCGTGGTTTTGCCCACGCCATTGCGCCCCATCAGGCACAAACAAGAGCCTTGTGGGATATGCAAATCGACATCCCATAAGGTGTGGCTACCGCCATAAAATTGATTTAAGCCTGTTAATTTTAGCATCAGTCCCCCAAATAAACCTGTATGACCCTAGGGTCATTTTGTACTTCATCCATAGTGCCTTCGGTCAATACCGAACCTTCGTGCAATACCGTCACCCGTTTGGCAATGGAACGCACAAATTCCATGTCGTGTTCGACGACAATAATCGACCGTTCGCCTTGCAAAGAGACCAACAACTCGGCGGTGCGTTCGACTTCTTGGTGGGTCATGCCCGCCACAGGTTCATCCACTAACATCACTTTCGGCTCTTGCATCAGCAACATGCCAATTTCCAGCCACTGTTTTTGTCCGTGCGACAAAATTCCCGCTAGGTGGCTGCGATGTTCGGTCAAGCCGATGATTTCCAACACTTCGGCGATGCGGTCTTGTTGTTCGCCTGTTAATTTAGCAAACAAACTCGCCCACACGCCTTTGTTGGTCGCCAGCGCCAATTCCAAATTTTCAAATACCGTCAGTTTGTCGAACACGCTGGGTTTTTGAAATTTTCGGCAAATCCCGGCTTGGGCAATTGCGGGTTCATCCATTTGCAATAAATCAATGGTTTGGCCAAAAAATACCGATCCGCTATTGGGTTTGGTTTTGCCGGTAATCACATCCATTAAAGTGGTTTTGCCTGCGCCATTGGGGCCTATCAAACAGCGCAATTCCCCTGCATCGATATACAAGGACAGGTTATTTAAGGCTTTAAAGCCGTCAAAACTGACATTGACATCTTCCAAATATAGAATTGAGCCATGACGGGTATCTACGACACCCGGTTTTGGGGCGATTGCACTCATGATTTTTGCTCCTTACGGTTGCGCCCCAAACCGAGCAAGCCGTCGGGTAAAAAGACCGTTACCAAAATAAAAGTAGTGCCTAAGAAAAACAGCCAGATTTCCGGCATCCATCCGGTCAGCAAGGTTTTGGCATAATTGACCAACACCGCACCGACAATGGCGCCATAGATAGTGCCGCGTCCGCCTATCGCCACCCAAATCACTATTTCCAGCGAGTTTAACGGCGAAAATTCACTGGGGTTGATGATGCCGACTTGCGGTACATATAACGCACCCGCCAAGCCCGCCAACATGGCGGCAAACACAAACACCCATAATTTGAACATTTCCACCCGATAACCTAAAAAGCGCACGCGCATTTCGTGGTCGCGAATGGCGGTGACTACCCGCCCCAGCTTGCTTAAGGTAATCCAGCGGCTCACGAAATAAGCGCTGATTAAGGTCAGGCCAGTCAGCATCAACAAACTGGCGCGGACATTATCAGAGTGGATATTAAAGCCGATGATTTCTTTAAAATCGGTTAAGCCATTGTTGCCGCCAAAGCCCATTTCATTGCGAAAAAAAGCCAGCAATAACGCATAAGTCAGGGCTTGGGTAATAATCGACAAGTACACACCCGTCACCCGTGAGCGGAACGCCAACCAACCAAACACAAACGCCAGCACACCAGGTATCAACACCACCATTAAGGCGGCAAACCAAAATTGGTCGAAGCCGTACCAATACCAAGGCAATTCTTTCCAATCCAAAAACACCATAAAATCAGGCAATTCGGCATTGCCATAAACCCCGCGATTACCGATTTGGCGCATTAAATACATACCCATCGCATAAGCGCCCAAGGCAAAAAACGCCCCATGACCTAAGGCCAAAATACCGCAATAACCCCATACCAAATCCAAAGACATGCCCAATAAGGCAAAGCACAGGTATTTACCCAACACCGAGACCGTGTAAGCTGAAAAATACAGCGGTGAACCCACCGGAAACACCCAGTTACACAGGGGAATCAACACCGTGATTGCCGCTAACAAGGCCATGACCGAGGCCATGAGCTTATCGTTTTTAAATCCGTTTGCCAGTGTCATTTTAACCCTCCACCGCACGGCCTTGTTGCGGGAATAAGCCGCGCGGACGTTTTTGTATAAATAAGATGATAAAGACCAGCACCAAAATTTTGGCCAATACCGCACCCGCATAAGGTTCCAGCAATTTATTGGCGATACCTAAGGAAAAACCTGCGACCAAGGTGCCCCATAAGTTGCCGACCCCACCAAACACCACGACCATAAACGAATCGACGATATACGCTTGGCCTAAATTGGGGCCGACATTGGTGATTTGGCTTAAGGCGACACCCGCGACTCCGGCGATGCCCGAACCTAAACCAAAGGTTAAGGCATCAACCCGCCCGGTCGGTACGCCCATTGCTTTAGCCATTGGACGGTTTTGGGCAACAGCGCGGACTTCCAAGCCTAAACGGGTACGTTTAAGGATTTGCAGCAATAATAAGAACACCAACAAGCAAAACACCAAGATGTAAAAGCGATTCCAAGTGAGTGCTAAAAAGTCGTTGATTTGCAGTGCGCCACTCATCCATTCGGGGGTCGTGACACTGCGGTTTAGCGGCGAGAATATGGAGCGCACGGTTTGCTGTAAAAACAAACTCACGCCAAAGGTGGCAAGCAAGGTTTCCAGTGGCCTGCCATATAAAAAACGAATGATGCCACGCTCGATGATAATCCCAGCCAGACCTGAAATAATAAACGCGGCGGGGATTGCCACGACGATAGACAAGCCCAAATGGTTAGGCATCAGTTGTTGGGTGACATAAGTGGTGTATGCGCCGAGCATCATCAATTCGCCATGCGCCATATTGATGACCCCCATCACGCCGAAAGTAATTGCCAGGCCGATGGCGGACAATACCAATACCGCCCCTAAACTCAGGCCAAAAAATAGGGTTTCAATCCCGGCATAAAGCTGTAAATCGGAATTTATGCTAACCAAGGCGGTTTTTGCCGCATTGCGCACATCGCTGTCGGCTTCCACATACTGGCCTTGGTCATCTTTTTCGACCAGTTCATTCAAACGGTTGACGATGTTTTGGTCTGCGTGGGCCTTTAACAATTCAATAGCTTCCAAGCGTTTGAGTTTAGACGGGCTATTCAGTTGTTCCAGTCCCAAGGTAAGTTTGATGGCTTTTTGCACTTGCTCATCTTGTTCGGAGTTTAGGTGTTCTTGCAACATGGCCAGCCCATCTTCGTCCACGGCTTTCGCCAAGGCATTGACCGCAGCCAAACGAATAGCGGCGTCCGCATCATTTAGCTGTAACCGCCCTATGGTCTTGCGTAGTTCGGTACGTAAACTGTTAGTCAGGGTAATTTTTTGTGTCGCTGACCGTTCGACAGTCCCCAAGTCTTTGGCATCTAAGGCATCCGCCAATTGATAGCCGATGTCTGATTCGGTACCTATCACCAATTGGTCGGTGCTTTTGAGTTTTAACAAGCGTCCATCCAGCAAAGCTTGCAACACTATTACCGCTTGCGGCTGTTTAACGGCGGCCACCAGCTCTATGGCTTGGCTGCGGTCTGAAGTGGATGCGGTTTTAAGTTGGCTGAGGGCCGCTGCAAAGGCATCTTCTTCTTGACCGATGCTTAAGGTGGGCAACATTAAAATTAATGCCAATAGCAGCCCAATAGGCCAGTTGCGTGAATTCGCTTTCATAATGCCTCCGATGACTAAAATGGGGGTTTCTGGCCTCCAAGGGGGTAGAGGCCAGAAAGACAGCGCGCATTGCACGCGCTAAGGTGCTTATAACAGGGTTTTTGTCGGGTTACGGCTAGCGCCTAACCCGACCGACGTTGCTTATTTGAAGTTTTGACCAGAACATTTTTTGGTCTTGGTGTTGAAGTTGCCGCAGTTAATCGGTGCAGTCCAATCGGCGATAATCGGTTTGCTTTCGGGTAAGAAATCCGACCAGGCATCACCATCGACCAAGGTGTTGGTTTGCCAAACGGTGGAAAATTGTCCGTCATCTTGAATTTCGCCAATCAACACCGGTTTGCTGATGTGATGGTTAGGCAACATTTTGGAGGTGCCGCCAGTCAAGTTGGGGAATTCTATACCGATAATGGCTTTTTGTACGGCATCAGGGGCAACACTACCGGCTTTTTCGACCGCCTTAACCCACATATTGAAGCCGATATAATGCGCTTCCATCGGGTCGTTGGTAACGCGTTTGGGGTTTTTGATATACTCATGCCATTGGTTGATAAACGCGGCATTTTTGGTAGTGTCTATGCTCATGAAGTAGTTCCATGCCGCCAAATGACCCACCAACGGTTTGGTGTCCATACCGGACAATTCTTCTTCACCGACCGAGAAAGCAATGACCGGGATTTTTTCCGCTGATATGCCTTGGTTGCCCAATTCTTTGTAGAACGGTACGTTAGCATCACCATTAATCGTTGACACTACAGCGGTTTTCTTGCCTGTTGAACCAAATTTCTTAATGTCAGCAACAATACTTTGCCAATCAGAATGCCCAAATGGCGTGTAGTTGATCATGATGTCTTTTTTGGATACGCCTTTTGATTTCAAGTACGCTTCCAAAATTTTGTTGGTGGTGCGTGGGTAAACATAGTCGGTTCCTGCCAATACCCAACGTTTGACTTTCAGGTCATTCATCAGATAATCAACCGCAGGGATCGCTTGTTGGTTAGGCGCAGCGCCAGTATAAAACACGTTTTTGGAGGACTCTTCACCTTCGTATTGCACAGGGTAAAACAGCAAGCCATTCAATTCTTCAATAACTGGCAATACCGATTTGCGTGATACCGATGTCCAGCAACCAAAAATCGCAGCCACTTTGTCCTTAGTCAGCAATTCGCGCGCTTTTTCAGCAAACAATGGCCAGTTAGAAGCCGGGTCAACTACAACAGCTTCCAGCTTTTTGCCCAACAAACCGCCTTTTTTGTTCTGCTCATCAATCAGCATCAGCATAGTGTCTTTCAGAGTGGTTTCACTGATCGCCATGGTGCCTGACAACGAGTGCAACACACCCACTTTAATGGTGTCTTCAGCGCGGACAGTGCCAGTAACAAATGTTAATCCAGCCAGCACCGAAACCAGCCCTAATTTTCGTAAAGTTGTAGATAATTTTTTCATGATAATAGCCTTTTAAAGTATAGGTTAGATCTGCAATTGAAAGCCCACTTTGATCGCATTGACCATGTCGCCCGTTGCGGTGGAAGAATAATCAAGACCTTTGGTTAGCTGGTCGCTATATTCATAGCTTAAGGTGACCAAGGCGTTGTGGCCGTCGATGATATAGTTCACACCCGCTTCGTAAGTGTTACGGTTGCTGCTGTTGTCAGGCAGCACATTGACATAGCGTAGGTAAGGTTGGAATTGACCGATGCCGACTTTTTGCGGGAACATATACATGCCGCTAAAGTCATAGGCGTTACCTTCAAACATGGCGAAGCCAGTTACCGTGCCCGCTTTGATCATATCCCGTGAAGCTTGGCTAAAACCATTGGTGATACCATAGTTTTTATATTCGCCATTAAAAGTGATTACGCCGCTATTGGGCAATACTTTTTCAAACAACAAATCGACCGCAGTACCGCGAAAATTGCCGGGGTCAGTCGCGATACCCGCACCATCTTCCTGATACTGGTTAGAAAAGCCCAAGGTCAAGATGTCGCCGCCCTTGCCGTAATAAGTGCCTGAGGTGTAATAGCCCGGATTTTTTTCCACATCCAAAAAGTTATAGGCCAAACGTTGCCCGTAGAGGATATTGTCGTCAACATTCGCGCCACCGCGTAAGCCACGGAAAAAGCCGATAGCATATTGAAAACGGCCTTCAAATGCCGCGCCCCAAAAGGTCGCCCCGTCATCCCGGCCAAAAGAACCCGCCGACGTGCCGTCCGTTTTAATAACGGTATTAAAATCCGCTGACTCGAAAGGTGTGCCTGAACTAAAAATATTGTAGGTGGCACTATAAAAAGGCCCGTTCATTTCCCGACGTTCGGCAGGAACCAATAAGCGCCCAGCCCAAAGATTGATGTACGGGTTGTATTCAAACTTGCCGATAGCATCCAATACCCGCACTTCACCGCCGTTGCTACAGGTTTGGCAATCAGTGTTAAACTCTACCTTCAGGTATTTGTGGACTTGGCCGTTAAGGTATAAACGGATATTGTCCAGGTTAAAATCATTGCTCCATTTGTTGCCGCTGGCACCTGCCCCATCTTCCATGGATTGGAAGCTAGTCCGCAGTCCTGCGCCTATGCTTACCCATTTGGTGTCGTCAATCTTAAACGTGGCCCCCGCCTGTGAGGCAGGGGTATAGCCGACCGCCAAGGTGACTAGGCCTATCGCCGATAGTAGCCGGGCCCGTCCTGCCGTCGCTGTATTTTCAAAATGATTACTCATGTCAGGTCTCCCAGAAAGTGATATTGCATCTGCCAACTGCTGGCTGGTGATGATTATTGGTTTCTGGGGAGATTTACACAATGCGTCATCTGACTCATCAGTCAAATGACGTATGGTGTTATGAAGTGGATGATTTATAGTGTTTTTACCCGTCCAAAGCCACAGGAACGACCATGTTAAAACTGCTTATAAGCTTACTTATCTTGATGCTGGGATTACCCGCTTGCACACCCGCGCTCAAAAAGCCGGCCATCCCTTTCAATATGGCTTTGGTCAAGCAGATCAGCGTAGAAATTAGCCAGCCCAATTCGACTGGCAATGAAGCGACTAGCCAAGTTGCCAAAAATCTGGCAGGCTGGGGATATCCTATCAACACTAGCAGCCAACAAGGGGTTAGCCATGTATTGAAGGCAATTGTCGGCGAGATCAAGGAAGGGAGCACGCCAACAGGGTTTTCATTTTCGGCGGGAAATTCTGACCCTAGGGCGCTCGACTTCCAAAAAATGCGCGTGTTGCCGATCAGTTGTGAGTTAACGTCTGTTGCCCATCCCGATCAGAATGTGTTTTTGCAGATGGATTTTGTCGCAGAGACAGTTTTCTCCAAACCATCCCAACTTAGTGAAAAAACACTGATAGACCACATGAGCACGGTTTGTTTTAATTTGCTCCATGAGCTTGATTGGCCAGAACAATCGCCCTTAGCTGCCCCAGCAAGCAATACCCTACAGTGGATGCCCGAAGTGCGCATCGAAACGATCAGTGACACGCTGACCACTGAACCAGCGGAAGCGTTGGGTAAAAACGTGGCTAAAGCCAGTGATGGGCGCAAACAAATGATCATCCATAACCAAGGTGCGCCAATCATTTTGCAATTTGGCCATGAGCGGCGTTGAGTTTGCGTTATTGCAAAACGACTGTCCGCTGACGTAAACATCACAACATCGAGCGGGTAACCATTCAAATCCCCCCGTCATCTGGCTTTTCCAAAACGGGGGGCTGAATACTAAGACTCGCTTGTATTTTTCAAAACATTTTGGGGCGTAAGCCAATCGGCCCCCTGCCCTATTGTCCAAGTTGGTGCATTGCCTTAGCAACAGACCGTAACTCCGTTTCCAAAAATCGTCGGACTAAGCAGCCCGCTGCTTGTGGCCAATTTATTGCTTTGCTATTGCTACAGCTGACCTAGCGCTTCGCGGCGAAAAAATCAGACCTACAACCAGCTCATTAAATTTATTTGGCGTGACGTCTCATTAGTTATAGGTAATAACGGCAGACCTGCGAGGTTTTATAAACCTCGCAGGCCTTTATCCCGCCACTAATGAGAAGTTACTTTTTGGCCAGTGACTTTTGCCACCTAGGACGACCATGCCCCAAAAAATCTCCAAAATTCGCCGTGACTATAATGCGTGGGTGGCCAATGAAACCTTAGAGGATTACGCACTCAGGTTTGCCCCGCGCTCGTTTAGGAAATGGTCAGAATTTCAAGTCGCCAATACGGCTTTTGGCTCCACCTCGTTTTTGGTACTGGAAGCGATAGGTGGCTTTTTGTCGATCAATTACGGCTTTACCAATGCGTTTTGGGCAATCTTGGCCGTGGGTTTGGTGATTTTTATCACCAGTTTCCCGATCAGTTATTACGCCGCACGTTACAATATTGATATAGATCTACTAACGCGCAGTGCGGGTTTTGGGTATATCGGCTCTACAGTGACCTCGCTGATTTATGCTTCGTTTACGTTCACCTTGTTTGCGCTAGAAGCCTCGATTATGTCGTCGGCCATCGAGTTGTATTTCCAAATTCCCATTGCAATAGCCCATATCATCAGCGCCGTCACCGTCATACCCTTAGTCACCTTTGGCATTACCACGATCAGCCGCTTGCAATTGTGGACGCAGCCCTTGTGGTTGCTGTTGTTGATTGCTCCTTATATTGCGGTTTATAACCGTGAACCGGAAGCCCTGCTAACCTTGGAAACCTATTTCTGGATAGCAGGCAGCGGCCAAGGCTTTAATTGGCTGCTATTTGGCAGCGCCACCACAGTGGCCTTTTCAATGGTCGCGCAAATTGGCGAACAAGTGGATTTTTTGCGCTTTATGCCAGAATTGACCCGGCAAAACCGTTACCGTTGGTGGCTGGCCACTTTCAGCGCCGGGCCAGGCTGGATACTGTTTGGCATGGCACGGCAACTGGGCGGCGCATTGCTGGCGCACTTGGCGGTACGCCACGGCATCCCTGAGCTACACGCCCACGAACCGACGCAAATGTATTTGGTCGCTTATGGCGAATTATTTGCTGATCCACGTATCGCCTTGGCTGTGACGACTTTGTTTGTGGTGGTTTCCCAGCTAAAAATCAATGTCACCAATGCCTATGCAGGGTCATTGGCGTGGTCCAACTTCTTTTCCCGGCTCACCCACAGCCATCCGGGGCGGGTGGTGTGGTTGGTGTTCAATGTTTCTATTGCCTTATTGTTGATGGAGTTTGGTGTGTTCGGTGCCTTGGAAAAAGTCTTGGGGCTGTTTTCCAATATGTCGATAGCGTGGATTAGCGTGGTCGCCGCTGAATTGCTGATTAATAAACCCTTAGGCTTAAGCCCGCCAGCGGTTGAATTTAAACGCGCGTATTTGCCGGATTTAAACCCGGTCGGCATTATTTCCACACTGTGCGCGTCCAGCGTTTCCATAGCCGCATATCTAGGCGTGTTTGGCGTTTATGCCCAAGCCTTTTCGGCGTTTATTGCCTTAACATTAGCTTTTGTGCTGGTGCCTTTGATTGCGTTTTTCTATGGCAGCGAGCGTTATTTATCGCGTGACACCCAATTGAACAACCAAGCCTTGGTCAGCCGTTGCAGCATTTGCAACAACCAGTTTGAACGGGAAGACATGGCCTTTTGTCCGGTTTACGAAGGCAGTATTTGTTCCTTGTGCTGCACCTTGGATGCGTCTTGTATGGATGCGTGTAAACCGGGCTTGCGGCTGGACGATTATTTACACCGCTTCGCCGAATTTTGTTTACCCCGTTATTTCAATTTAACTGTCCGCTTACGGTGGATACGCTTTGCCTTGCTGTTTTTGTTTTTGACCGTGCTGACTACGGTGTTTGTGGGAATCATTTACTATCAGGATTTGTTGGCCGCCGAGCAATATCCGCATTCATTCAATTTGTTACTGGCCAATTTTGTCAAAGTCTATGCGTCTTTGCTGGTGTTTATCGGCTTGTGTACTTGGTGGCTGATTTTAAATGACGAAAGCCGCCGGGTGGCGAATGAAGAAATCGCCAAACAAACCCAACGCTTGCTAATGGAAATCGCCGAGCACGAAAAAACCGATGCCAAATTACAGCAAGCCATCAAAATGGCTGACCGCGCCAACACCGCCAAAAGCCGCTTTTTAAGCAGCATGAGCCATGAAATCCGCACGCCTTTAAACAGCATCATCGGCTATGCGTATATCTTACAAAAAGACCCGTTAATTCCTCCGCACCGTAGGCAAGCGGTCAATATATTAAAGCGTAGCGGCGAACATTTGTCGGCGCTGATTGAAGACATCCTCGACATCGCCCGTATTGAGGCGCGTAAATTTGAGCTGCGCCAAGAACCGATTGCTTTCCCGGAGTTTATTGAGCATTTGATTAGCCTGTTCAAACCCCAGGCTGAAGCCAAAGGCTTGGCATTCTATTGCCAAATCGTCAACACCTTACCCACCCGTATCCGTGGCGATGAAAAACGCGTCCAGCAAATTATGATCAACCTCTTAGGCAATGCGGTCAAATTTACCGCTTCAGGGGAAATTACCCTTAGGATTGCCTACAGTTGCGGCGTGACCACGTTTCAAGTGATAGACACAGGCCCCGGTATCCATCGGGATCAGTTGCAAAATATTTTCCAGCCCTTTACCCAGCTGCCCAACGAGCACTTGGATTCCGGCAGTGGCTTAGGGCTGACCATCAGCAAAATCTTGTGTGAGATCATGGGCGGCGAGCTGGCGGTGACTAGTGTGCCCGGACTAGGGGCCACGTTTACCGTGCGTTTATTGTTGCCTAGTTTGGGTGATGAACAACAAACCATCCAAGAAGAAGACATCGTCGGCTATCAGGCCAAACGCCAAACCATTCTGATTGTTGATGACCAGCCCGAACACCGCCAACTGCTGCGCGCCATTTTAGAGCCTTTGGGGTTTGGGGTATTGGAAGCAGGCAGTGGTGAAGAGTGTTTGGCTATGCTGCAAACCCAAACCGCGCACTTGCTATTGCTGGATTTGGCCATGTATGGTTTGGATGGTTTTGCCACCGCCAAACAAGTGCGCCAACAAGGCCACGTCATGCCGATTATTGTCCTAAGTGCCAATGCCTATCCCTCAGACCGGGTTAAAGCCATTAATGCCGGGTGTAATGACTTTTTGGCCAAACCCATACAAGTCAGCGAATTGCTCTATAAAATCAAGCTGCACCTAGCGCTGGTGTGGACATATCAATACGAAGAGTGCGAACCGCAAAACGTCCAGCTGCAACCGACCTCCGCCATTCTGGAGGACTTGAATGGCTATGTCCGCATTGGCGATTTGCTGGGGCTAAACCAGTACCTCACCCAACTTATCCTACAGCAGCCCGGATATGCCCAGTTTGCCCAGCAAGTTATCAGCTTGGCCAATGAGTTCCGGTTATTGGAAATTAAAAAAATGCTGCAACTAGCCAGCGAGGAATCTTTGCCATGAACCCTAATCCCCCACAAACCCTCGGCAATGTCATGATTGTTGATGACACACCGGGTAATTTGGCCTTATTGTCGGATACGCTCTCCGAAGCGGGCTACCGCGTTTTAGTTGCCACCGACGGACTCTCCGCCTTGGCGCAAATCGATTATTTAAAACCGGATATTATTTTGCTGGATGTGATGATGCCCGGCATAGACGGTTTTGAAACCTGCCACCGGCTTAAAGCCAATCCCGAAACCGCCACTATCCCGGTGTTGTTCATGACCGCCTTAAGCGAACTGGATAATTTGCTGCGCGGTTTTGATGAAGGCGCGGTGGATTATCTGGTCAAACCCGTGAGGCCACCGGAAGTATTGGCTAGGGTCGCCGTGCAATTAAACCAAGTCCGCACTTTGCAACGTGCTGAAGACGCGCTAAAGCTAAGCCCAGTTGCGGTGCTGGCAATCGATGCCGTTCATGGCATTACTTGGCTCAGCCCTAGCGCCCAGCAATGGTTAGACGAGTTTAGCCAAAAACATGGCCTAAGCGCAAATATTGGCATAGGCGACAGCTTGCCCAAGCCTTTGTTGGATTGGTTGACTACAGCAGATAAAAATGAGGGGACTGGGTTTAACAGTTACCGCGCTGGCACCAGCTTTTCGGCCAAACTTAGTAGCCGCCAAGCACCCGGTGAATCTATCCTGATGTTGGAAAAACAAACCGGGGAATGGGATTTGGAGGTGGTTAAACTCAGCAGCGGACTAACCTCTAGGGAAGCGGAAATTTTAATGTGGGTTTCTCGGGGTAAAACCAACAAAGAAGTCGGCATAATTTTAGGCAGCAGCCCACGCACCATCAATAAACATTTGGAGCATATCTTTGAAAAACTGGGCGTGGTGACCCGCGCCGCCGCCGTTTCTAAGGTGTTGCAAAGAAAGGCGGTTTAACGTGAAAATGCGGCCCGCTGTACGCTAGGCACACCAGCCTGCCTTGCTTTCCAAAGGTCATAGGCAGCTTGTTGGCTAATCCATAAATCCGCTTTGCCACCGTTTTCTATACCTAGCCAATTTTCAAGCCTTAACGCCATTTCAGGCGATAAGGCGGCCTTGCCATTTAACACCCTGGACAATGCCGAACGGGTAACGCCTAGCTGCCTTGCCGCTTCGGTTATAGTGATCGCCATTGCGGGCAACACATCTTCACGTAAAATTTCGCCGGGATGGGGTGGGTTATACATTTGGGTCATAGTAAGTAGCTCTTTAATGATAATCAAGGTAATCAACAAGGACAACGTGATTGCCTTCAAATTTAAATGTTAGCCGCCAATTCCCATTAACCGCTATGGAATAATGTCCGGCTAGGTCGCCCGTCAATGAATGTAATTGCCAGCCGGGCAAGTTGACATCGTTGGCAGTCTGGGCAAGATCCAGCCGTATCAGTTGGCGTGATAGCCTAGGCGCATGGTTTGGCTTGATGCCTGCTTTGCTACCTGTCTCGAAAAAGGCTTTTAAGCCTTTGTGCTGAAATGATTTTATCATGTTGCAAGTGTATAGCGTAACACCCCGCAACTCAAGCCCGTAAGATGAGTTGGGGCGACTAATTCGCCCTATGCGGATAAATCCGCACAGACAAACTTGTGTAGGCGCTTTTGCTTTAAAATTACGGACTGGCTTTACAACAAAATCCCCATAATTTGTTTTAGCAAATCTTTTAACGGGATAACCGTTGCAACCAGGGGTATAAACGGCAGCACCGCAGCAATAACCAAGCCTTTAATAACGCCCTTATCCACCGGAAAAGTTTTCATGGCGCTAATATTTTCCACACTGGTGGACAAATCTGCCAAAGATTGTATATCCCCAGAGCCCAACAGAACTTCGTTTTCGGGATTGTCACCGCGCAGCCATTTTTGGTCAAAGGCACGCACATAACTGGTCGCCAGGGTACTGTATTCCAGTAAGCCTAGGCGTTTAAGCGCAATCAATTTGGGTGTAAAAAACAACAGCGGGCCCAAAAAAACGCCCAGTATCAAGGCCACGTACAAGGCTGCCATAAATTTAAATGACATCAAGCTTTCGCCGCCATATAAAACATGGTTGGCGATAGTGGCGGCAACTACCGCAGACAGCGCCAAAATGACAAGCCCAAACTTCGCTTGACCTGCGCCCAGAAAATTTAAGCCACCGGCATGGTCGGGGTGGGTGGGGAATAATTGCAAATCCAGATGGGTGATGCGCCTTAACAAATTGGCCCAAATAATTAAACGCCACAACCAGCGGAACAACAAAAATTGCAGAATCGGTTTACTGACACATTCATTCCACCAGCCCGCGGCAGTCAGCTCCATACCGTCTGCGCCTTGGGCCAGAATCCAAGAGCTCATGTTTGAGTCGGGCACCAATTCAAAGCCGCTGGTAATTTCTATAATGATTAGCACCAAAATGACCAATTCGGGAATAGGCGATTCTTTCCATCGTAAGGCATCGACAATTGCCAGCCGAAATCTGGGCAAGTTATCTTCAGGAATTAGCCCGGAGCTAAAAAAATGCCGGATGACCACGCCAAGTTTGGGCGCGATAGCCCGTTCGGCAATTACCAATAAAGGCATGGTAAACAAAAAACGGGTATGCACGACAAAGTCATGCAAAAACGGAATGTGCACAGCCGTGCCGTACAGATAACCCGCCTTCGCCGAAAAAATCAACAACGGCAACCAGCAAACCACCCACAAAGCCAGCAAACGCAAACCCAAAAATCGGGGGCCGGGTTTGTTCAGGCCCGTAAAACTTAAGCCCCTGTCCCAAGGGCCACCATCCACGATGGAAAATTCGACTTCATTATCGGGTGTGTTCGGGTTCATGCCATCTACTCCACTGACCATTATATAAATTCCCCTAGGCTAAGCGGAAAAGCTTTGCCAAAAAACGTCGCCATGGGATGAGGCTAGCCACCCCCACAACAATGCAGTGCACTAGTTAATACATTGTAACTTCTCATCAGCGGCAGGATAAAGACCTACGAGGTTTATAAAACCTCGCAGGTCTGCCGCTATTGCCGATAACGAATGATAAATTACATTTTATTCCTTAAGCAGCCAATGTGTTCACTAAATACGCTGATCAACGTCTGGCTGACCAAGCTGTGCTTATCCTAAAGGCTGAAGTACCCCAAAGTAAATAGCCGTAATTCAGTATAAACCGATTGATGATTTCCGAAGTAACCCGTAATGTGTGTGGATGTAACAAGACGGATAATTTATTTGTGTATAATCGCATATTACACCCCACAGCACCCTTCGGAGTCACCTTGAAACCTAACTATCTCATCGCGGGCCTAGCCCTGACACTTAGCCTTACCGCAAATGCAGATCCAATTACTGTCGCCACTTACAGCATGGTCGATGGTGCCCCTAATAATCTTTATTATGACAATACCTACACGGGTAGCAATAACGCTGGTTTTTTGTCGGGCGGCAAAGGTGATCTAACTGACGGCACGCTGACCGCCTCGGTTGCCTTGGGCTATGACCATTGGGCGCCGTATGTGCTATGGGACGGGAAATCACCAGTAATCACCTTTGATCTGGGTGACGAATACACTTTAAATTCAGTCACAGGCTATTTTAAATTCTACGCCAGTGCGGCGGTCTACCTTCCCAGTTCGGTGGGCTTACGCTTCTCCAATGATGGCGTCAATTTCAGTTTTGCCCAACTGCGCCCCTTTAGTGCAGCAGAACGTTCTTCAGGTGCCGATGACAGTAACGGGATTTTTGAGCTATTGCCCACGATTGCTTCCGCACGATACGTGGAGCTTACCTTGAATGACGGCCCAGAAAACCGTTGGATTGCACTCTCGGAAGTGACATTCGATGGCAGCTTAGGTGGAACGGCAAATGTCAGCGAGCCTAGCTGCTACTTCCTGACTCTTTTTGCTTTAGGTGCACTGGGTCTTAGGCAAATGCGGAATTATCCCTAGCCTCACTATATTTATGAGTATTTCTTCAGACGCATTACCAAAGAAAGTCTTGGCAGCGGGGTAATTTTCAGCCCCCTGTAATACTCCTTTTTAAAATGGCTATTTATCTAATAAAATCCCCCCTAACCCTAATACTGCTACCGCTAATACGATTAAGCTTAAATTACAGTTAGATATGTGAATAAAAAGATTAAGCTCCCGGCCATAACCAGATAGAATGGAGGCACCAAACCAAACCAAACCATTCACCGAACCAGGAGCCTAACCAT
>JAPLRR010000108.1 GCA_026399075.1 Methylococcales bacterium | reverse complement strand
ATAGTTCTGGGTGGCGAGACATGGCGGTACCTTCGGTAAATAGATGTTGATGACTCTCATCAATTTACCTCAACGCACTGTCTCGTCATACTTTTTATTAAAAACCTACACGTGTAAGAGGGAGAGGGTAGGGTGAGGGGGGTAATGTCGCTTTACTTCCTTCGTTCACTATAATTAAACCCAGCACCGTATTTTTTCAAGTAAAGACAAGTGGCGCTAAACTGTTTTTAGGTGATTCCCATCTGGATAGGCCGAAAAAGGTAGCTTCCCATTAATCGTAGGCAATAGCGGCAGACCTGCGAGGTTTTAAAAATCTCGCAGGTCTTAATCCTGTCACTAGAAATTACGAAAAACTAACCCACCCAATCAGCGTTGCCGTAAAAAATACCCTGCCCAGCAATCAACTATAAAGCGTTATTCCTAGCTCCGCCAATATAGGCAACAAATCTGTTGCGCAACACTATTGTTGCGCAACAGATTTGTTGCTATACTCAAGCCTCCATAAACCCAAGAGGCAAAAACCATGGACATCGTTATCGGCGCACCTGCAACAGGCAGCAATTATTTTCCCCGCAGCCACATCAGCATAGCCCTGCAACTAGCCTTGCGGCTAGAGCATGTGTTGTTCCTCGCACCACGGCGCACAGGCAAAACCAGCGTGTTGCTGGACTTACACAGCAACCCCGATGTCATTACCGTTTGGCTAAACCTCGAAGGCTATCACCATCCCGAACAATGGATCGATGCGCTGATAGCGGAATTGGGCAAAATAAACGACGATGGCTGGTTAAGCAAATTCAAAAACTACGTAGCGCCTTTAAAGCGGGTAAAGTCCGAATACCTGGAAATAGAAAAAGCCGACTGGCAAAGCAAAGGCCAACAGCTGATTGCCGACTTACAAGAACTTAACACCCCCATCTGGTTCTTGTTGGACGAATTCCCGATTATGATCGACAACATCGCCAAAACCCATAACCCCGAATTAGCAGCCGCCAGCTTGCACTGGTTGCGCAGCCTACGCCAACAAAACCCCAACAGTCCGGTGCGGTTTTTGTTGACAGGTTCAATCGGGTTGGACAGCGTATTGAAGCGGCACAGCATACGCGGCGTGGCAAATGATTTGCGGCGCGAAGTCCTGACCCCTTTAACCCCCGAAGAAGCCTTGGCATTTACCTTGCAACTAGCAGCTGATAACGCCGTCAACTTGCCCGAAGCACTGGCACAACACTATATTGCTAGCCTAGGCGCAGGTTTGTGGCCGTTTTTTATCCAATTGTTTATCGCCGAATTGCAAACCAGCTCGCCACCTACTAGCACCGAGGACATCGACATCATTTTTAAAAGTCTTGCCCACAGCCAGCGCAACCAATACGCCAGCAATATGCGCGAACGGCTAGGCGAGATCTTTACCCCAGTCGAAAAAGCCATTGCCTTAAACCTACTTAAACTACTCGCCCCCCAGCCCACAGGCATGGCCTATTCAAACCTACGCGCCCAAGTGCCTAACGCCTTGGACGAAGAGTTTGACTTAGTGTTGGAGGTGTTAAAACACGATGGCTACCTGACCGAAACCGCCGACCAACAGCTACAATTTTTCTCTAATCTATTACGCAGCTATTGGTTGCAAAAAGTCCGCGCATGAACCCAACAGACCCCACGCTTAATCTCTACAACCCCGCCGCGCAAGACCCCGAACAACTGCTGGCGCATTTTATTGACCGCAAGAATATGTTGGCGCAAATCTTGGCAATCGTGCGCAACAACACGCCCGACCGCCCGCAGCAACACCTTATGCTGATAGGCCCGCGCGGCATGGGCAAAACCACCTTGCTGTGTGCCATCAAGCATTCCATTATTGCCGACCCCGATTTGTCGCAACACTGGTTGCCGCTGTTGTTTCAGGAAGAACAATACGGCATCGGCGATTTGGCGGATTTTTGGCTAGAAGCCATCCGCCATTTGCAAGGCACCAACCAGACGGTAGACCAACTGCTCGCCAACCCCGCCGCAGATTTTGCCACGCAAGCCCAAGCGATGTTTTTTGAGCTGTTAGCGGCAACAGGCAAACGCGCAGTGTTATTGGCAGATAACCTCAATGATATTTTTGACACTATTAATGATGACCTGAGTTTGCATCGTTTACGCGCCTTATGGATGACCGACCCGCGCATGATGGTCATCGGCGCAGCACCTAGCTATTTTGCCGAAATCACCGAAGTCGATCAGGTATTCCACGATTTTTTCCGCAGTTTTGCGTTAGACCGCCTAAACGCCGCCGAACTGGACGATTTTTTAACAAAATTTGCCCAAATGCACAACGATACGGCGGTGCTGGAAGTGATAAAAAACGCCCCCGAGCGCGTTGCCGCCTTGCGCATATTAACGGGCGGCAACCCCCGCTTGGTCAAGCTGGGTTATCGGGTGTTGCGCGATGGGCTGGGCGGTGATTTGCGCCAAGATTTGGAACGCTTATTGGACGAAACCACACCGTTTTTTAAGCACCGCATCGACAGCTTGTCCAAAGAAGCCCGGCGCACGTTTGATGCCATTGCCCGCCGTTGGGATCCGGTGTGCGTAGACGATATCCGTGTGGAATTGCGCAAACCTTCCAACAACATCAGCGTACAAATCAAACGCCTGATGGATGAGGGCTTTGTCGAAGAAGCCTACAGCCCTAGCCGCAAAAAAAGCTACCAAGTCAGTGAACGTTTTTACAACGTCTATTACTTAATGCGCCACAGCCGCGAAGGCCGCCAACGCCTACGCTGGCTAGTCGGCTTTATGCAAACTTTTTATAGCAGCAAAGATTACCAGCACTGGGCCAAACGCTTGGGCAACGAATTGGCGCAGCCTTTAGATGGTCACACACGCCGCGACACCCTCGCGCATTTGCAAGCTTTAGGCGCAGCGGCGGATGATGACGGTCGGGCTGCGGTATTTGACACTTTAGTACGCGATGCCGTCGCGCATGATGACCGTCAGGCATTGGATGAAGAGCTGCGGGTGGGTGCGCCTGTGGAACGGTATGGTTGTCGGTATTATGTTGTAGCCTTGTTGTGGTTGTTGGCTAAGCCACAGCGGCAAGCGTTGGGGTTTAAGCCGGGTAACTCTGAATGGTGGCAACGATTGCGTAAAGCGTTGGAAACCCACGGTTTGCTGGGTTTGGCGGAACAAACCTTAATTGAAATAGGCTGGGAGCTTAGGGAGACTGCGGCTGAGGCCGGTGCCGCTGGGGTAGTGTTGGAATGGTTTTTTAACGATTATGAAGCGGCGGAAGCCGCGTATCGCCAAGCAGTGGCGATTAAGCCTGATGATGTAGCTACCTGGAATAACTTAGGCACCGCACTTAGCGACCTACGCCGTTACCCAGAAGCCGAAACCGCCTACCGCAAGGCTTTGGAGCTAGACCCTGAGGATGTTATAGCTTGGTATAACTTGGGCAACGCACTTAACAATCAAAACCGTTATCCAGAAGCCGAAGCCGCCTACCGTAAGGCTTTGGAGCTAGACCCTGAATATGTTTATGCTTGGAATGGCTTGGGTCTCATGCTTAACAATCAAAGCCGTTATCCAGAAGCCGAAGCCGCCTACCGAAAGGCTTTGGAGCTAGACCCTGAATATGTTAATGCTTGGAATAACTTGGGCAGAGGGCTTAACAATCAAAACCGTTATCCAGAAGCTGAAACCGCCTGCCGCAAGGCTTTGGAGCTAGACCCTGAGCATGACTATGCTTGGAATAACTTAGGCAATGCGCTTAAAGGCCAACGCCGCTATCCAGAAGCCGAAGCCGCCTATCTTAAGGCATTGGCCTTAAACCCTGAGTATTATTACGCCCTAGGCAATCTGGCTGGGCTTTATTTAATGGACATGAATCGCCGTGAAGACGGCATCCGTACCCTTATCAACGCCTTGCAAGTAAACCCTGATTACGGTTATGCACGTTATGTGCTGCGTGTACATTGGCAAGCGGCCTTAGCCCCTGCTGCGGCGGGCATACTCGCTAATAGCGCTGGGGCAGACAATCTGCGCACTGCCATAACCGAAACCTTAATCGAAAAGGCGGCAAACGGGGCGAAAGACACCGTGCTGGCGGCTTTGTTGGCTTTAGATGCACCTAGCCAGGCGATTTTTGAACCTTTGTTGCTGGCTTTGCAAGCCTTAACAGACCGCAGTGTGCTGTATCGCTTGGCACGCGAAAAACAAGAGCTGGTGCAAGATGTGATGGCGCGTTTAGGCTAAGCTTGCCATTCGTAAAACGTCTAAAGCCGTTTTACTCCAGCCCTGTAGGCCGGAATAAGACCGTTTGAACGGGAGTGAAAACGGTCGTTTCCGGCACTCCGCACCCACGATTTGCCGGAAACGCCGCTTTTCGCTTTCGCTCAAAGCAGCTTATTCCGGCCTACAAGACTGTATCGCTTGGCACGCAAAAAACAAGAGCTGGTGCAAGATATGATGGCGCGTTTAGGCTAAGCCGTGGCGCCCAATCTCGGAGTACAATAGCTTTAGCCATTGCGGCTAAATCCTAACGCCTATCAATTGCCGCTAACCACCCCTATTTTTTCCCCCAACTTCACCACCTTATCAGCCAGCAAAGCCTGATCCCACTGGACTTTATCCTTGCCAAACAAAACAATAATCGTAGAACCCATATTAAAACGCCCCATTTCTTCGCCGATTTTCAGCGTTGGTGCCTGCTCCTGATACTGCCACGATTTTACGGCGCTAATGCTAGGCGGAGTCACGACACCATGCCAAACCGTCTCAATGCTGGACACAAAAATAGCGCCGACCAACACTAGGGCCATAGGGCCTGCTTCGGTGTCAAACAAGGCGACCACCCGTTCATTGCGGGCAAATAATCCCGGCACAGAGCGAGTGGTTGCGGTGTTGACGCTGAACAAACGGCCTGGGACATGCACCATTTCTTTGAGGGTTCCCGTCAACGGCATGTGTAGCCGATGATAGTCTTTAGGCGACAAGTAAATAGTTGTGAACACGCCGTTGTTAAAAGGCTGGGCACGTTCTGGGCAGCCGCCCAACAAATCAGTGGCGGTAAAGCTTTTGCCTTTGGCTTGGAAAATTTCACCCTCAGTAATATTCCCCGCTTGGCTGATGGCACCATCAGCAGGGCAGGCCACTGCGTTAGTATCTGTGCTTAAAGGCCGTATGCCCGGTTTAAGTTCACGGGTAAAAAAATCGTTAAAGCTTTTATAGGCATTGATGTCCGGTTCTAGCGCCTCTGCCATGTTGACCCCGTAATGCTTGATAATCTGTTTGATAAACAGGTTTTTCCAAGCCGGATTTTCACAGTGTGTCAGTTTGGACATCAGGCCGGACAAGGCATGGTGGGGTAGGATATATTGGGGCAGGGTGGTCAGGGTTTCTTTGATAGTCATGAATGGCGTGCTGTCGCTGTAGTGCAGTAAACGGCAGGCTAAGGCGATTGGCCTTAACCTGCCCAGTGAGTAGGCCGTTAAGGCAGGTTGACCAATTCCGGTGCTTGCCAATCGTTGTCCCTGTGCTCGACTATCACGGTAGTATAAATACCGCCACGGACATTAAATTCCGCACGTATGCGCATAAAGTGGGGGGCGATGGCTTCCACAATGTCGTTGAGGATTTCATTAGTGACGGCCTCATGAAAAGCGCCTTGGTCACGGAAAGCCCACATATACAATTTAAGGGCTTTTAATTCCACACACAGCGCAGCAGGCACATATTCGATTTGAATGGTTGCAAAATCCGGCTGTCCAGTTTTTGGGCATAGGCAAGTGAATTCGGGGATGTCTATGCGTATCGTATAATTGCGGCCCGGCTGGGGGTTGTCGAAGGTTTCCAGATCTTTAGAGGGTTTAGTTGTCATCGTCATTTGTAAAATTGATTAATTGTGCGGTGATTTTAACAGTTTTGGGACGACATCAACACCATTTGCACCATTCGGACATAGTAATGATGCCACATACCTTCCATATAATTTGGTAGGTAGAATAGCGTTACCCACTATTGGCTTACGGGTTTATTGATACTTTTGATGTGCGAGTCCCAAAACTGTCGGTCTGCAATTGCCCAAATTGCTTGCTTGGGATCGAACGACCCCCGGTTTCGCCCAAAAGCTGGCTCACTCTTCACAAAATGGGTAACCCTAATTGCTAACTGCTCAAGAAGTCCGGCCATCGTGGCTTGCTCAAGAGCGTGGCTAGATTCGAAGAGAACTGCAACCTTGGGATAGCCGAACGTCCATATACTTTCAATTTTCAAGACACCTTGGTTTTGGTAGGAAGCCTGGGATCTTAGCTCAGACATAAGTCGCTGTAGTGCAATATTCGCTTCTGGCGAATACCGCATACTCCCAAAGAAAATCCAACAGGCAAAAAACAGGACAATTAAGATTATTCCAGCTAATAAGACGCCCAGTAAAAGTAAAAATGGTGCGAGGTTCAACAAAAATTCGTTCACATGTGTTCCAGAAGGGATGTAAAAGGTAGGCACATCATACCCCGCGCTAGTCTATAAAATCCGAAAACTTGACCATCCAACACATAGATTATTCACGTTTCTAGGGTTAAGCGATTTTTATCGGCTACTTGATGGCATCAACGTCCTATAGCCTTAAGCCATGCCGCGTTAAGTTTGCCATTGCCCCATAAACAATGTTGGTTTTGTCCCAAAGCCCACACTGACACTGGGTTTTACTGTTTGGCAATAACCGACAAAACCGCAAGCTATCAGTTACTTAGCTATAGGGTAGTAAAAAAACCAAACTTGGATTAGTTCTTGCTTAAGCTAGGTGATACACCTATCTTAATCATGGAGCTAGTCATGTCTACTGCGGTATTTTCTGAAATTTTAACCGGTTTGTACGAAAACCAGATCATCCCTTATTTAGGGCCGGGCGTGCTGTTTGATGCGAAAAACAAGGCGACCGGGCAAGCCATGCCAGCCGATAGCGAGAGTTTGATTTTGGCAATGAACAACGGTAAACCGATGGCGGCCAAATTGATGTATGAATTCCCACGGGCGGCGATGAACCAGGAGCTTAAAAAAGGCCGGAATTTTTTGGGGCAGTTTTTGACCAAGCTCTACGGCGAAACCGAATGGACCCGCGCCGCTGTCCATAACTGGCTGGCGGATTGGAAGCCCAATTATGTCATCGACATTAACCGCGACACCCAATTACAGGACAGTTATGCCGATGAGGAGCATACCTTGGTGGTGGGCTTGGCACGGCTTTCTGCCAGCCAGTTTAGGTTTAAGATTTACCATTATGATGGCAGCAGCTATTTTGAAATACCCCAAGAACAGATCGACACCCGCTTGCCGCTGTTGTTTAAACCCATGGGCACACCCAAGCCAGAAGCCAATTACATCGCTTCTGATGCCGATTATGTTGATTATATCACTGAGTTGATGGGTGGCTTTGCCATCCCTGATTTTCTTAAGGAATACCGCAAGGGCAAGCAGTATTTATTGATCGGTATGCCGTTGAACCGGGATTCTGAGCGTATGGTGATGAGCGATATTACCTATGGTGCGGCGGAAAAAAAGGGTTGGGTATTAAACAAAAACCCAACGCCTAAAGAAGTGCGCTTTTGTAAGAAAGTCGGCCTGGAAATTATTGATGCAGGCATTGAGGATTTGCTGGCGGCGGTTTAGGCGCTGGTTTTCCATTTAGGTTACCTCTCTTATTGCGCTGAACGTCCAAGCCCTGTAGGCCGGAATAAGGCAGTTTGAACGCAAGTGAAAACTGCCGTTTCCGGCACACTGCGTACCCGAAGCGCCGGAAACGCCGCTTTTCGCTTTCGCTCAAAGCGGCTTATTCCGGCCTACTTGAGCCCTCTTTTCCAAAGAGGGGGGATTAAAGGCTTACAACACATCCCCACCTACCAATTTGTTAAAGCGGCCTTTTGATGCCGACCAGTTCAGGGATATATTTTACAATCAGCCAATTGACCGGTAATAACATCAGGATGGACAGAACCGTTGCCAGCAAGGCGCTGAGCAGCAGTGGTTTGATGGCCAAGCTGTCCACGATTACAGTGGCGACTGGGTTGCTAAAGACGTGGAAACAAAAAATGCTTAAGGTGCTGGCCGATATATAGCTGATAAGCGCCGACGGCTTACCTAGGTTTTCAACAAGTAGCGACAAAGTGACTGTCATGGTGATGCCCAGCAGCCCGCCCAATAATGAAACCGTGTAATGTTTCCCCGCAAACCACACATTATCCATAAAGGCAAAATCAAAGGTTGCCCATAAGCTGGACACAAACAAAAACAGCAGCAGTTGCGGCTGGGATTTAACCCGCTCAACCAGGCTGTATTTTTTCGCCAACACGCCCGCCATAAAGAAGTTTAAGCCCAATAACGCCAAATCTAGGCTAAAAAACAGGTTGAGGTAGGCGTTTGAATATAAATAAACAGACACCGCCAACAAGGCCAAATACACATACTTAGATTTTTGCACCCCAAAAAAATACAGCAGTTGTACGGTGATTAAAGCCGGTAAAAACCATAGTGCCGAATTGATGAAATAAGGGTATCTATGCGTCCCCCAAAATAAGCCCAGCACCATTTGGCCGATATGTGCGCCGTTATAATCGGCTTTGATTACGACCGTCAGCAACACTGTCAGCAAGTAAATATAGATGTAGGGCCTAATCAGCCGGAAGCTTAGTTTTTCAAGGAAGTCTTTGGCGGTCGTGGTTTTGAACAAATAGCCCGAAATAAAAAAGAATAGGGGTACGTGGAACGTCCATAAAAATTTCGCGGTGTATTTTGAAATCGGGAAATGGCAAAGGACTATCAGAAAAATGCCGATAAATTTGGTGACATCAAGCCAGTAATAGCGGTTGGTTTTTTGGTTGTTCATGGCCGTTATAAAGGGTTAGTGTTATAGGGAACGAAGGAAGTAAAGCGACATTTAAATCCCCTCACCCCGCCCTCTCCCTCTTACACGTGTAGGTTTTTAATAAAAAGTATGACGAGACAGTGCGTTGAGGTAAATTGATGAGAGTCATCAACATCTATTTACCGAAGGTACCGCCATGTCTCGCCACCCAGAACTATACCAATGGATCGA
>JAPLRR010000077.1 GCA_026399075.1 Methylococcales bacterium | reverse complement strand
TTTAATCGTTGCAATATGTTGTTCAGATATATGGGTCATGCTCTAGGTTGCGATGTGTCAAATTGTGTTTGTAGCATATATCGATTTTGAACAGTATTGTTAAAAAATTAGTGTGGGGTATTTTTTGCGAGTTACCTAAGTGGAACGACGTACACCAAAAATTAGCCCACTTATTCACCGCGAACGATGCGCTTCGTACCTCAGCACATCCTATGAGCCACACAGGGGAATTTTATATGTTTGAAGAACCTGACATTGAAACGTTAAGTAAAGCGTATGATCGCCTTCAATCAGTACCAAATCCAGATGTGATTAAGTTACTTGAAGATTTGGCAACTCGCGGCTCCTTGATGAGCATGATTTACATTGCTTGGGCATACGAAAATGGATATGGCGTAGTGGCTGATGGGAATCAAGTGATTTTATGGTATCGAAGAGCCATTGATCATGGTTCTGATCTAGCCACTTATTATCTTGGGCATTTTTATTTAAAAAGTAATGACTATGCACAAGCAAAAGAAGTTTTTAATATTGGCGCTTTAAAGGATTATAGCCCTGCCATGTACTGCTTGGGCTGCATGTATTTAGAAGGGACGGGTTGTAAACAAAATCGAGATGAAGCGTTAAAGCTTTTTAAGAAGGCATCGATGCAAGGACACGTTTTTGCTAGACGCTCTTTGGCAGGCATGTATCTGAGCGGGGAATATGGTTTAGCAAATATTGTCTATGGCTTATTCCTATTTTTCTCCGCATTGAAAAATGCTTTCATCATGCAAATAAAAGATCCAGATAGTGATTTATTGAGGGCTTAGCCGTGTGGGCAACCGAACGCGTGACAGGGTGAGCAACAAGTAAAGGGGGCATAAAGTGTTTGACAACGCGATGGTAGTCAACGGCTGGAATCTTTATTTTACTGATATTTTTGAAAACCAACTGGACAAGCTGGTTAAGGAAGTTGAGGCACTTGCCGAAAAAGACCCTGGACATTTTTATAAGCATCCAAAATACAAGCTTCTACTCGCCATTGAGGACAACATTTACCGAAAGATTCCGCTGAATCCCAATGATGTCAAATATCGTTTAGGGGCCACACTTGGGAAAAAACACAGCCATTGGCGCAGAGTGAAAAAAAATAATTTGCCGAGCAGGTATCGTCTTTTTTTCCAATTCCGTAGTGACAGCAGAACCATCATCTACGCATGGTTCAATGATGAATCCAGCTTAAGGAAAGACGGGGCAAAAACGGATGTTTACACGGTGTTTGAAGCCATGCTAAAAAACGGCAATCCACCCAGCACATGGGAAGACTTAGAAAAAAAGGCATCCAGTATCAAAAAAAGCCCCTAGCCTTCAAGCAAAACCTTATCCTGCTTCTTCTTGGCTTCCAATGCTTTTGCTTTTAACTGCTCAATACGATCAATAAAATCCGTTGGAAGTGGTTTTACAGTGCCTTTTTGATCACAATGCTTGTCTAAAAGGCCAATAAAAGCCGCTTCTACTTCATCATTCTCTTGGTATTTATTGGCTATGCGAGAAAAGGGAAGAATATTATTCATGTTGGTTTTAGTGGTTACCAAAGGCTATCTTTCAAGATTATAGTTACTTTAAGTTATACGGGTATAGCTTGTAAATAGCTTTATACCTATTTAACGGTTAGCCCATCACAAACGGGTAATACGAACTCAATACAACCCCCCTCAATCCGTATCAATCTCATAATTGATTTTAACCCGCTGTGAAGTGCCGGCTTGGGTTTCGACGTTGATGTTATTGGTCAGTTTGTGTTTTAAAACCATTGCCGCTTGTTTGTTGAACAAGCCGACTTTTGCGCCTACATAAAAATCGGGGGTCAGGTATTCGCCGACGGTCACTAGGGTATCTTCCAAAGTTTCGCCTTCTTGTACCTCGAATTCATCAATGCCCAGTTTTTCGGTTAGCCAGCTGGCTTTGCCGCCGCCATAGGACAAGGCGGCTGCGGCCAGCATATTGCCTTCTGATTTGCTGACTTGGTTTAAGGGGTTGCCTGTGACCAAATAAGCCAGCGCTTCTGATTCCGGCAAGGCTGGCTCGGATGAAATGCGGGTTTGGGGCTTTTTCAACGGCCCGCTCAGGCTTAAGACAGCAGTCACTTTTTTGCTTTTTGACAAGCGTATGGCTTCCACATCCAACCACGGGTTATCAACTGGGCCGTCAAACTGGAAGCGGCCTTTACGCACGGTCAAATCTTGTCCATAACTTTTGTAACGGGCTTTTACCATGTCCACCGTGCCGTGCATGGCCATTTTCTCCCCGGACTTGATGATTTTTAAGCGGCCATCCAAGTGGGTGGTCAGGCCTTGGCCAGTAAAACTGACTTGCTTACCTAAGGCGATGTCTATATCCGCATCCACGGCAACCGGGGTGGAAACCTGCACTTCAGGTTTTTCTTCGCCAAGGATAATTTCATCGGCACTGACTTTTACGGCGCTTTCAGGCAGTTCTTTCAGCACAAAAATGGCCTTGGGCACTTTGACCAAACCCGTGATTTTGGCTTTATTGTTGGCCATGGCAAATACCAAATCTGGGGTGATGGCTATTTGGGCTTCGGGGAGCTTGGCCACTTCAAAATTGTCGCCTTTTAGGGTCAATTCTATAGGTCGGCCTTCGTCGGCTTGTAAACTAATAAAACCCTCTAGCTTAACCGCGCCTTCACCGGATTTTACTGAACCTGTAACTTGAATACGCTGGTTGCCATCACCACTCCCCAAAGCTTGCAGCTTAATATCACGCAAACCGATACCTAGGGCATCAACATTAAAAGCCCCACCAGTAAACCGTATTGCGCCTGAGGCCTGTGGTTCTTGCAAGGTGCCTTGTAAACTCAAGTCTGCGCTTAACTGGCCTTTAATTTGCGACAATTGCGGCACAAACGCATTCAAGGCCGCCAATTCCAGCACCGAGGCGTTAAGGTCGCCGGACAGGGTTTGCGCTTTGCCGGTATTTAGCTGTAAGCGGGCACGGAGATAATCTTGGGCCAGCAGTTTTAAATCCAGCTCCGCTGAAACCAGGTCGCCATCAAGTGTGCCAGACAACACACCCGCGCCTAATTGTAATTTGGTCGTGGTATTTTCGGCTAGTAATTGGATAGTCACTGGCGGACTTTCAATTTTGTAATCCCCAGACAACAAACTGTTTTGCTGCTGGATGTCGGCATTGATATTAACCAAACCTTTTAATTGGACTTGCCCGATTGCCCCTACAGGCTTTAGCAAGGCTGGCAACAGCGAGCCATTGACCTGGATGCGGTTGGCCCGCCCCGCTGTGGCCACGACATGGAGATTAATATCGCTAAGCCCTGCGCCCTGCCCTTCCACATCAAACGCCCCTTGGGTCAGGTCTATATTGCCCATCACCAACGGCTTAGGGAGGGTTCCAGACAAATTTACATCGGCGTTTAACTGGCCTTTAACCCCTGACAGCTGCGGCACAAACAGCTCCACCACCGAAAATTCACGCATTGATGCTGATACTTGGCCGCTAAGGGCTTGGCTTTTGCCGGTGTCCAGTTGCAGACGGGCGCGGACAAAGTCTTGGCCAGCCAGTGCCAAATCCAAATCGGCCAATACGGTGTTGCCTTTAATCGTGCCGGACAAGGCGGTTGTGCCCAAGGCAATCACCTTATCCTGCACTGAAAAAGTCGATGGCGGCATTCCCAGCCGATAATGCCCGCTATACACCCCTTTTTGGCTTTGTACATGGGCATCGGCATCGACTACGCCTATCAAGCGCATATCCTTAGGAAAATAACTGTCCAACAATCCGGTGGGTAAATCTGCCACTTTTAAATCCACGCCCAAGTCGCCGTTAGCCATGTAACGGCCTTGTGTACAAATGGACGCCGACTTTTGTACCAGGCAATTATCCCCCAAAACCACATCAACCCCAGCGGGAACTTTTTTAATGCCCAGCAGCAGATTTTTTTTGAGTTGCCATAAACCCAAATCTTTGGAATCCAAATCCAATTTTGAAAAATCGCCTTGCCAGTTTTCTGCTTTCAAGCTGCCCGTAAAAGCAGTGGCCACATCCAACTGTTCAGAATTGACGTCGATGGTAAAGCGATGTTGGGGCAAACTGCCCACACCATCCAGCTGCACCGAGGCAATTTGCAGCTCACCCGTTTTGATGGTGCTTGCGGATAAAGCAATTTTGGAGGTTTTGCTGATGTCTTGGGAATAGTCAATGTCTAGCCCTAATTTCCCGACACTATGGCCTTCAAAACGTATCCCTTTGCCATCTGCCCGAAACTTGACGGTCGGGTTTTTCCAAGCGCCTTGCAGTACGCCCTCGCCTTTTAAGCTACCACCCAAGCCCGGCCACAGCGTTTCCAAGGCGGGGGTGTCCATATCAACCGTCAACTGGGCCTGGGCTTGCCCCATAGTGCCATGCACCGCAATTTTATTGGGGCCTGAGCTAAGCCGCAGGGTGTCAACTTGCAGCTGGTCACCATTTAAAACCAGCTTGCCATTGGCTGCTACTGGATAACCCCTAAGCTTGCCAGACAGATTGTTAATATCTGCGGCCAGTTGTAATCCTGATGCCGCCATTTTACCTTTAAGGTGGCTGCTAAAGGTCAAATTGCCTGCCATTTCAGGCATGAATATGCCGGGATTAAAATTTTGCCCGCTAGCCGTCAATTCAAAATCTGGCGCATCTTTCCATGACACTTTGCCTTGTACTTGGAACACCCCGGTTTTGGACGTCAGCGCCAGCTTTTCTATTGCCATGCTGGTTTGACTGCCTTTGCCCTTAAATGACAAACTGGCTTCCGGCAAATACTCTTGGCTTAAACGGCTATTGAGCAACACTTGAAAATCATCCAGTCCGCCTGTCAATTCCACTCGGCCTTGCTTACTTTGTATCTGCGGGGGAGCATTGACTAGCGGCCATTTCAGGTTTTGCCAATCCGCCTTGGAACTGATGCGCGGCGAGGTTTGCAAATCGTCCAACTGACCGTTTAACGCCAGTTTAAAGGGTGCTGCCAATTGGTTATCAAACACCAGTTTATTGATATCGCCTGTCAGCTTAGTTGTCCCCTGCCACAAGCCGTTTTTCCCGCCATCAAGTTGCCACTGCGTGGTCACGGCAAAACCATAGCCCTTGCCTAAAGCCACCTGCCCTTGTAGATTGGCAATAATAGGCTGGGCCGTAAGGTCTAAGGCGGTAATTTTTAGCAAACCATCTTCTGTATTGGCTTTAAGGTGTAGTTTTTCTAACGCTTGTTCGGTGTCGGCTTTTTTAAAAACCAGCTTAGTGAGCAGAAAATTATCGACACTGATTTGCACAGGCAAAGGTAATTCGGCATTCAGGTCAAAGTTGCCGGGTGGCGGTGGATCTTTCGGTTCACTTAGCGCCAAATTTACGCCATCGATCAGCACATCCCCAATTTTTAGCTGGCCATGCAATAATGCGTCCGCCTGCCAAGTAAATACAAACGACTTGACGCTCAGGTTTTCAGTGTCAGTTTGATAATGGACATCGGTCAAAACCAAACGGTCTAGTAAACGGCCTTCAATCGTTGCCACCGACACCTGGGCCGGGAGCACATCTATCACTTTCCGTAATAGCCATTGGCTACCCGATTCGGTGCTAACCAGCCCCCACAAACCTAGCGGCACAGCCAGCACCACCAATAAAACAATAAACACTATCAGGCGTTTTTTCATATTCTTGCGCCTGCGGCAAAATGTATCTGGAACGATGAATCTGAGTCATTCAACGGTACCGCAAAATCAACCCGCACCGGGCCAAATGGCGAATACCAGCGCACCCCCAAACCCGCACCAGATTTCAGTTTGATGTCATCGGGGTTAAACGCATCGCCTGTATCCAAAAAGACAGAAACGCCCCAATCACCATACACGGCTTTTTCATATTCAAAACTCAACACTGTCAAAAACTTGCCGCCTATCACATTACCCTGATCATCTTTTGGCCCCAATTCTTTATAGGCATAGCCCCGGATGCTGTTGATACCCCCGGCATAAAAACGGTAGGACGTGGGCAACCGGTCGAAATCATCCACTAAAGTGGCGCCCAATTCAGTACGACCTATAAATTTACTGCGCCACGGCAAAGGGTACATCCACGTCCCTGAAAAAGCGCCTTGCAAAAAGCTGACATCGGATATGGGGTTTTTATAACTGCCGCTAACATCTATCTTTGCCCGATAACCTTTAGTCGGGCGCATGGGCTTATTGGAGACCGATTTATACCAACTACCCCCCGGCACCAGCAACAGCGTCTGGGTTGTCACCGAACCGATCGTAAAATCTTCATAATCCAAATCCAAAAACAGGGTTTGTTTCCAGCCACTGTCTAGGGCATGTTTAAGGCGTGTGGACAGTTTTGCTGACAGGGTATTAAAACTATCAGTGTCTTCCCGTTTGAGGCCGGCGCCAAAGCTAAAAAAATCGCTGATCGGATTTTTTAACGGTATGTTGTATTCAATATCGGCGGTAGACAGTATGGGTGAAAGGTCCAGTTCTGAGGTCAAAAAATGGCCACGGCGATTCAAGCGCCGATTTTCGTAAGCGCCGCTGAGCAAAGGCCCGATGTCGGTGTCATAACCCACACCTAGCGCGTAATGGTGTTTTTTTCTGGGATGCAGCTTAATCGTGACTGGCACGGTGTGGTCATCTGTTTCGGCTTCAGGATGAATATCGACCATATCAAAATAGCCGCTTTTTGACAGGTCGTTATGGGTTTTTGCCAACTGTTCGCTGGTATAAAAATCACCGCTATTTATCGAAATATATTTTTCTACAAAATCCGCGTCCAAGATGTCTTGTTCAATGACCACCTTACCAAAAACCATGCGCTTACCAGCGGCAAATGCCAGTTTGATGTGTGCTTGGTTCAGCTTTTTATCGATAATGAGTTTTTTTTCGGTAAACGTGCCTTTCAAATAGCCCCGTTCTTGCGCGAATGACTCAATCCGGGCTTTCATTTTCTCGTATTGGCTATGGTCTAGCGGATCGCCTGTCGCTTTTAGCAATTTTTTGTGTAATTTTTGGAAGGCCGCATCGCTTTGGGCAATACCGTCAAAGGTAATGCTGATGTCGTGGATATGCACTTGCGGGCCCTTGTCGATTTGGATTTTGGCGTGCCAGCAGGACTTGTCAAAAACCAAGGATTTTTTTACTACGCCGTGGTAATAGCCCAAAGCCCGCAAAGCCTCATCAATTTCCAGATCGGCCTGATCGTACAAACCGCGTATTTTCCATTCTGGGGTGGCGCAAGTTTCATTGTCCAAGGCCATCATCACCATGACATTATCTTTAACATTACCGTCCACGCCTGAAACAATGGCTTCAGCAAAAACGCCAGGCACGGCCAAAACCAACAACAGCAATAAATACCATCGGTTGATGCGTAGGACTAAAGGCCGCTTGGGATTGCGCATGAAGTGGGTATGTTTGATTGGCAAGCCTTAATTATAATGTAAAATACCCCAACTATTCCGGAGTAATACGATGTTAGCCCCAAAAAATACTGGTTTGACCAGTGTAGAAGATTATTTGCAAGGGGAACTCATTAGTGAAGTAAAACATGAGCTAATAGAGGGTGTTGTTTACCCAATGGCTAGCAACAGCGCCAATCATCAAAGAATCTCAGTGAATGTTTTATCAGAATTTGCCAATCACTTGGAAAACAACCCTTGTGAACCTTTTGGTTCAGACATGAAGCTAAAGATTAATTCAAATTTCTTTTATCCTGATGTGATGGTGGATTGTCTGTTTGATAATTCAACGCCTTATTTTACTGAAACGCCGACGATCATTGTTGAAGTTCTATCTAAATCCACGCGTAGGAAAGATACAACCCTTAAATTGATGTCTTATATCAACATCCCCAGCCTAAAGGAATATGTCCTGATTGAACAAGATTTTGTCGATATCCAAGTGATGAGAAAAAGCGAAGGCTGGATACCCAAACATTATTTTTTAGGCGATGAGGTTACTTTTGAAGCCATCGGTTTAACTTTATCAGTAGAAGACATATATCATCGGGTACAAAACGATGATATGGTGGAATTCCTGAATAATAAAGAGTTGTAGGGTACGCGATGCGCACCCGACTTTAAGCGCAAAATAATGCACAATACCGATCAATTAACCGCCTTAAAACACGGCCTAGCACAAATTCCAGAATTAGAGCTTGCGGTTTTGGTGGGCAGCCAAGCCAGTGGCAAAGCCCATGCAAACAGTGATTGGGATATTGCCATCCGTTGGCATCGCCAGCCTAGTGCAGACATCATGTCAGTGTTAGGGCAAACAGAAACCTTACGGAGAAACTTGGCACAGCTACTCAACGTAACCGAGCAAAACATCGACTTGATTGATTTAAGCAGTGCACGGCTTACCATGCGTGCAGTGGCCGCAGAAGAAGGCATCGTCCTTAAAGGGGATGATACGCTGGCATGGCATTATTTTTTGCAGCGCACTTGGCGCGAATTGGAAGAGTATTACTGGGATCAATGTTATGCGGCTTGATTTATACTATGCAGAATGTTGCCGTATTGCCGAAGAACAAAGCGCCGTTCTACAAGAGGCCAAAGAAAAACTTAAGCATGGGCAAACACTCAGTAAGCTAGAGCAAAATGGTACACTACACGGTTTGCAAGTATTAGTTGAAAACGCCATAGGAAAAGCCAAACAGTTACTGAAAGCATTAAACGAACCCGTCCCTGTTTCTGCTTATGATGCCTTTGCCAGACTGCACACTAAAAAAATGCTCAGCAATGAACAACTACAACAATGGAATGCCGCAATCGGTCTACGCAACCGTATTTTGCATGAGTACATGACTGTTGATATGGCCTTGGTTTTAGCGCTAGTAGACCAGCAAGGCTATCAATTTATTGTCGATTTTTTACGCCAACCCATGGCGATGAGCTAGCAAAACCAGCTTTGCCGAGTGGGCAGGTCGCCTCGATGCCCCAAAACAGAATCGAGGCTACTAGCTAACCCTATCTAACCACCCAGCCAGACCCCCAAATAAGCGATTAATGAAAGCCATTTTATCCAAACAAGACCTTGCCATTAATGGCGCACCAGCGGCTTTTGACCAAGTGCTGCATGTAGGCCGCCCAAACATCGGCAGCCGTGAGGCTTTCAACAGCTACGTCGATGCGATGTTTGAGTCCCGCTGGCTAAGCAACAACGGCCCGTTGGTACAAGCTTTTGAACAGCGGGTTGCCAATTATTTGGGCGCCAAGCATTGCGTGGCCATGTGTAACGGCACCGTAGCCTTAGAGATTGCCATCCGCGCCTTAGGTTTGCAAGGCGAAGTGATAGTGCCGTCGTATACCTTTATTGCCACCGCCCATGCCTTAAGCTGGCAAGGCATCACCCCGGTGTTTGCCGATATAGACCCGCTAACGCACAACCTTGACCCGGTTGCCGTAGAGCGCATGGTTACGCCACGCACCACGGGCATTATTGGTGTGCATCTTTGGGGACGTGCAGCGCCCGTCGAAGATCTGCAAGCCATTGCCGATAAGCACGGCCTACAAGTAATGTTTGATGCCGCCCATGCGTTTAGTTGCTCACACCACGGCCAAAAAATCGGTAATTTTGGCCGCTGTGAAGTGTTTAGCTTCCATGCCACCAAGTTTTTTAATACCTTTGAAGGCGGGGCGGTCGTCACCAACGATGACGAACTCGCGGAAACCATGCGCTTGATGCGTAACTTTGGCTTTGCCGGCTTGGATAATGTCATCCACCCTGGCACTAACGGCAAAATGATTGAAGTTGCTGCGGCGATGGGCTTGGTTAATCTGGATGCCATCGACAGCGTGATTGCCGCCAACCGGCGCAATTACCACGCTTATGCCACTGGTTTATCGGGTTTACCGGGACTCACCTTGCTCCCGTATGATGAAGACGAACAGAACAATTTCCAATATGTGGTTATTGAAGTGGGCGAGGAGTGCCCAGTTAGCCGCGACCAAATCATTCAAACCTTACATGCCGAAAATGTCCTGGCGCGTAAATATTTTTGGCCGGGCTGCCACAATATGAAGCCCTACCGTGAATTTTACCCACATGCAGGGCTATTGCTCCCACAAACCCAACTAATCGCGGATCAGGTTGTAGTTTTACCGACGGGACCAACGATTGACGAATTTATGATTGATATAGTGACCTCTATTATTAGGGTCTTGATGTAGGCCTATCTGTGACGCTTAACTTGGTATGCTACCTGACCCAGGTGTTTCTAATGTATTGGGGATTGCTGTGCAATGCGCGCTTAGGGCAAACCCAGGTTCATAAAACTATAACGATTGCAAAGGAATACATAGTATGAGACAACGCAATGTCTTGATTTTTCCAGCTGGAACTGAGATTGGGCTTGAGATTTTCCATGCCCTTAAGTATTGTAAAGAGGTGAGGTTATTTGGTGCCGGGCAGGATATTTCTAACCATGCTAAATTTGTCTTTCAGGAATATCATATTATCCCTAGCATCATTGAACCAGATTGGCTAGACCAGCTCATTTATCTTTGCCAATCATTAAGTATTGACTACATATTTCCAGCATACGACGACATTATCGTTGCCTTAAGCCAAAGAGCCGAACAACTGCTGCCTGCCAAGGTGATTTCGTCCCCTTTGTATGCGTGTGAAACTACCCGTTCTAAGCTCGCAACCTATCAGGCACTTCAAGGCAGCATCCGTGTCCCCAAAATCTATGGCTCAACAGATGAAATTGACGATTTCCCCGTTTTAATTAAGCCAGATTGTGGGCAAGGTTCATTTGGTATTGTTAGGGTCGATGAACCATCACATTTACTTGCCGCACTTAATTCAATACCTAAGCCGATCATCTGTGAATATTTGCCCGGGGAAGAATACACCGTAGATTGTTTTTCAGACCGTGATAAAGGTGTATTATTTGCCAGTGCCCGCACCCGCCGCCGAATGCGTAATGGTATTGCAGTAAATACGATAATGGTAGACTTGCCAGAAGCCTGGAAAATAGCAAGCACAATTAACCACATACTTGCGCTCCATGGGGCATGGTTCTTCCAACTAAAGCGTGCTGTAGATGGGGAGTTAACACTGCTTGAAGTTGCCCCCCGCATCGCGGGATCAATGGCTACCCATCGGGTTTCCGGTGTGAATTTCCCGCTATTGAGCATTTTTGAAGAGGAACGCCTAGAAATCCATATAAAACAAAATGCCGGAGTTGTGGAGCTTGACCGAGCGCTTGGAAATCGCTATCACCATTCTGTAAAATTTTCCACACTGTACATCGACCTTGATGACACGTTGATTGTCAATGACAAAGTCAATCCGCTTGCAATAAAACTTGTTTTCCAGTGTATAAACGATGGAAAACAAATTATTTTACTAACCAGGCATGGGGGCGATTTGCATCAGACCTTATCAAAGTTCCGCCTGACCAACCTGTTTGACAACCTTATCCATTTAAGTGCCGCAGAAAAAAAATCTGCCTATATTGGCTGTAAAGATGCAATCTTTGTAGATGACAGCTTTGCGGAGCGAATGGATGTGTCCATAAATTGCAATATACCAACATTTGATTGTAGCATGATCGAAATGCTAACCGAGCAATCCGAAATTTTTTAGGTGAAAATATGAAAGTACTACATGCTTATTGTTTAAATCATAACTTGGGCGATTATGCGCTTGGTTATGGCTTAAAAAAAGCACTAAGGGAGTTAATACCGATTGATCTGATTGCAGAAGTCAATCTACAAGGCCAAGTATTTGATGAGTATTTCATCAACAATATCAATCAAAAATACGATTTGTTGGTAATCGGTGGTGGTGGGATCATACATGGGGCACATTGGCCCCAAGGTTGGTTTTGGTTAATAGAAAAAGAACTAATAAAAACAATAAAAATCCCATTTATCGTTTATGCTGCTGGGTATAACTATTTTAAGGATGAGGACGGCATACCGGAACGAGGGATTGCACATCTTCGGGAAACTGCAAAACATGCCCGATTATTCTCAGTTCGGAATGACGGCAGCTACGAACGTTTGTATGATCAAACAGCGATTGACGCGAAAGTTATTGCAGACCCCGGTTTTTGGATAGGTAGGAACCAATCTTTCCAAAGGCCTGCTGAGCTTCCAACTGATTATATTGTCATTCAACTGGCAAACGATAAGCCAGCCCACCGATTTGGTGGTGTGAATAATTATCAAGACATTGTAAACAATCTGCGGGTCCTGACGGCAAAGCTTGCCAAGAAATTTCATGTTGTCTTTACCCCTCATGTTTTTGATGATATCGCTATTTCAGAAGATGTCGCCAAAGGTTTGGATAATGTAAGTATTTGGCCTTTTTCTGATCTTGCATTCGACAAAGTAGAAAAAACATTTGGTTATTACCAGTACGCAAGTTGTGTAATCGCTATGCGGGGGCATGGGCAAATAGTCCCTCTATCATTTGGTGTCCCCACCATATCTTTAGAAAATCATCACAAACACCGTGAGTTAATGGAGTTAATTGGGATGGGGAAATACAATGTAGATGTCATGGATGCCGATTTACCTAGTAAAGTCTTAGATCTAGTGGATCTTGCCCTTGCTGATAGACAGGTAATTTATAACCATCTAACAAATCGGCTAGATTTATTATGGAAAGAAACCAGTAGCACTATTCATACTGCGTTTCCTGATCCTATAGGGCAAATTGAAACTAACAAGTAGCCTTGCTGGAAAGCAGTGGAACTGGGCTTATCGCAGGGTGAAAACCAACGATTTCGCTTTGCTGCATCCTGGCTTCTTGTTTAACACTACAATGAATTATTTTGAGGGGCCATAGTTTGGGCGAAATAGAACAACATGCCGATGAAGTGGCAAGTGGCAACCGCTTTACATTTGGTGAAAATTGGGCGCAATTCCTTTTGTTGCTGGATGACCAGCGGATAATTGAGGCCGAACGCTCCCTGAAGGAAATGCTAGGCCTAACGGACCTAAGCGGAAAAACCTTTCTGGATATAGGCTCAGGCAGCGGTTTGTTTAGCCTTGCGGCAAAAAGGCTGGGTGCTAAGGTGCACTCTTTTGACTACGACCCACAATCTTATGCATGTACGGCGGAACTTAAACAACGTTATTTTCCCGATGACCCGGATTGGGTGGTGGAAACGGGCTCTGTGTTAGATGCTGATTATCTGGCTAAGCTCGGTACGTTTGATATTGTCTATTCCTGGGGTGTCTTGCATCACACCGGGGCAATGTGGCAGGCATTAGGCAATGCTGCCCCCAAGGTAAAAGGGGGCGGCCTTTTATTTATCGCCATCTACAATGACCAAGGTGCAGCAAGCCGCCGTTGGACAATGCTTAAACGCTTATACAACAAATATCCATCCCTGCGCTTTCCGCTTAAAGTTTATTCCTTGCTAAGGCAATGGAGCCTGACTTTTATCCGTGATGCCTTACATGGCAATCCGCTAAAGTCTTGGAACAACTACGGCGGCTCCCGTGGGATGTCCGCCTGGCGGGATATTGTTGATTGGATAGGCGGCTATCCTTTTGAAGTTGCCAAACCGGAAGAAATCATCGATTTCTTTGAGGGGCGGGGGTTTGGGCTAAACACACTTAAGACTTGTGCAGGTGGTTCGGGTTGTAATGAGTTTGTGTTGATTAAAAGCAAGTAGCCTCGACGCAACGCTTTGGAATCCCAGTTGCCGAAGCCTACAAGCACTCGATTCACGCTTTGCTGCATCGTGGCTACTTGCTATAGGAGCCGAAGCTGGTAAAGCGACATTTGAAATACCCCTCACCCTAACCCTCTCCCAAAGGGAGAGGGAATCTTGTGTCGCCTTACCAACTTCGTACTCTATACTTGTTTGCTTAATTCTAACTAATTGCTATCCTAGACCATTTAACTAACTACCTTGAGCTTAAAGAAAAACACTATCGCCAATTACATCGGCCAAGGCTATACCACGCTAATTGGTATCTTCATGCTGCCTTTTTACCTCACCTATTTGGGTGGGGAGGCTTATGGTTTAGTAGGTTTTTTTACCGTGATGGGTGCGTGGCTAGCACTATTGGACATGGGTTTGTCGCCTACCTTAGCTCGGCATTGCGCCCATGAGCGTGGACTTGTGGGCAATGACTTGAGCAAGTTGCGCCAATTGCTGCGTAGCATAGAAGTAGTTTTTGCAGTGCTTTCGCTAGGCATAGGGATTGGCATTAACCTAGCTGCCCCGTGGATAGCCAGCCAATGGTTGACGGTGAAAACCCTGCCACAAGCGGACGTGTCTTATTGCATTACCCTAATGGGCATCATCATTGGCTTGCGCTGGTTTGGTTCGCTCTATCGGGGCGGTATCCAGGGCATGGAACAAATGGTGTGGTTGAATGCAGCTAATATCGTTATTGCCAGCTTACGTTATGTCTTGGTCTACGGCCTGCTACGCTGGGTGACACAGCAAGCTACGCATTTTTTTGAATTTCAACTGGCGGTCAGCCTAGTTGAACTGGCGGTGCTGAGCGTCAAATTTTATAAACTACTGCCTAAGGCCCAACCTCAGTCTTATGGTTTTTCATGGCCGACCTTAAAAGCAGTGCTACCGTTCACTGGCAGCATTGCCTACACTTCAGGCTTATGGATACTCCTCACCCAAGCCGATAAATTAATACTCTCACATTTGCTGCCGCTCAAAGAATATGGCTATTATTCTTTGGTCGGGGTGATTGCCAATGGTTTGTTGACACTCACCAACCCCGTCAGCCAAGCCTTATTGCCACGCATAACTTTGTTGTTGTCGCAGGGCAATGAAACCGCCATGCTGGGGCTTTACCGCAAAGCCACACAGCTAGTTGCTACCCTGATTTTTCCGATTGCAGGGACTATTGCCCTATTTGCCAATCAGGTACTTTTTGCATGGACGGGTGATGCCGCGGCTGCGGAATGGGGTGGCCCGATGTTAAAATGGTTCATTTTAGGCAATGGCATTTTAGCAATAGCCGCATTCCAATATTATCTACAATATGCCTATGGCAAACTGCGCCTGCATGTTATCAATTCAACCATAAATGCCATTGCCCAGTTGCCTATACTCATTTATGCTGCCAACCATTATGGTGCACTGGGTGTAGCCTATGCGTGGTTTGCCTTACGCTTGGTCACGTTTTTTATTTTTCCGAGCATAGTTCACCACCGTTTGGCACCCGGCTTGCATTTCCGGTGGTTGTTTATAGATCTTCTACCTCGGCTATTGCTTACCGGTTTATGTCTGACATTTTTTTCCATAGTGATGGATGTCATCGATCTTCAAGGCAGAATTGCCTTGGCGGCATTCTTAAGCTTTGTAGTAGGCTTCACGATTAGCGCCAATATCGGATTATTTTTTACAATGCAACTATGGCAAAAACGCAAATTGTTGAGGGCATCCATTTTAAAACACCACAAAAATACTATATGATCCCTAAAAACGAACATGACATAATGGCCAGCTGGTCAGACAAAAAACCTTTAGTGAGCATTATTTGCGCCACTTTTAATCATGAAGGTTATATTAAAGAGGCCATTAATGGTTTTTTACTGCAAGAAACCACGTTTCCCTTTGAAATCATTATTCATGAAGATGTCTCTACGGATAACACGGCAACGATAGTCCAGTCTTATGTTGAAAGCTACCCACACCTCATCAAACCGATATTTCAGAAAGAAAATCAATATTCCAAGGGCGCATCCCCCTTTTTAAATGCGCTGGCCCATGCTCAAGGCGATTATATCGCCATTTGTGAAGGGGATGATTTTTGGACTGACCCATCCAAGCTACAATCCCAAGCCGATTATTTAAGCTGCCATCCTGAATTTTCGATGGCTGCACATGCCGTGAATATTATTGATAACACGGTGGCAAAACAAATCTACAGCCCTTTTGCGCCCGTTTTAAAATCAGTGCATTATTTTGACGACATCTTACGTGAGCATTTTATCCCGACACTCAGCCTGATGATCAGGAAAAGCGCCATCCCCTCACCAATACCCGCATTTTTTTTCCAGATCACTGGCCGGGACATCGCTTTGGAATTGCTCACCGCAAGCCAAGGGCCTTGTTATTACGACACCAAAAAACGCGCCACTTATCGCCACCACGACAACGGCATCACCAAAACCCCTATCCACCCCCTCAAACAACATGACTTGCGCTATACCTTGTATCTGGGACTATTGGACTACTTGGGCAAGGCTTACGAAAAGCCGATACGCAACAAATTGGCATGGGTGGACTTGGCCGCCGCCACTGCCTTATTAAGGGAGTACAAGACACTGGATGGCAAATTGTTTCTCAGCGCTTTGTTAAAAGACCCTTGGGTAGTTTTTCGAATTTTATTCAGGAAATTTCAGCGTTGGGCAGCACAACGCCAACCAAAGGCTAGCAATTAGACACTTTGGAATCGCAGCCAAGCTATCGGTAGCTTATTTTCCCCGCCGCCTATTAGTTGTTCGCCGGAAACGGCAGTTTACACGCGTGTTCAAACTGCCTTATGTCGGCACAGGATTTCGCTTAAATCGGCTTTCAGGGCGAGGTAAGTTATAATGTTGCATTTGTTGATGATCGAGGCATAACTTGTCAGCCCCACCCGTATTTTTTCTAGCCCGCTCCCTACACATAGGGGGGGCTGAACGCCAATTGCTTGCCCTCGCCATCGGGCTTAAGCAACAAGGCCATGCTGTCAGCGTGGTGGTTTTTTATGCGGGCGGTGAATTTGAGGCGGAACTGGTCGCAGCCGGTATTTCTTTAATCAGCCTTAACAAAACTGGACGTTGGGATATAGTGCCTTTTTTAAGCCGCTTAGTGCGCGTGCACCGTAAAGCCCAGCCGCAGTTGCTCCATAGTTACCTGACTGTCCCCAACCTGTTGTCTGTGCTGCTGAAACCGTGGCTGCCCAACACCCGCATCGTGTGGGGTGTCCGCGCCTCCAATATGGATTTGTCCCGCTATGATTGGCTGTCGCGCCTAACTTACCGTTTTGAATGCCTCGCTTCCCGCTATGCGGATTTAGTGATTGCCAATTCTAATGCCGGTAAACAGTATGCCGTGGCGAATGGTTTCCGCAGTGACACCATCACCGTCGTCCCCAATGGGATAGACACCCAACGCTTTCATTTCAATGCACAAGGACGGCAACATCTAAGGGCCCAATGGGGTCTTGCCGATAATGAAGTCTTGGTTGGCTTAGTCGGTCGCTTAGATGCCATGAAAGACCACGGCAATTTTATTGCTGCGGGCCGTTTGGTGCTTAATGCCCACCCGAATGTGCGCTTGGTTTGTATAGGCAGCGGTGCCAGTGATTATGGCCTGTCCCTACAAAAGCAATCAGAAGACTTGGGCGAGCGCCTAATTTGGGCAGGTCCCTGCCATGACATGGCTGCGGCTTATAGCGCATTGGACATTTCGGTTTCTTCCTCTTTAAGCGAAGGTTTTTCTAATACCATCGCTGAAGCCATGGCCTGCGGGCGGCCTTGTGTTGCCACCGATGTCGGCGATTCTGCTTGGATTATTGGCGACACTGGTGTGTTGGTGCCTGCCGCTAACCCCACATTGCTGGCAGACGGCTTGTTACAATTGCTTGAACTGGACAAAGCCAGCCTTGCGGAACTGGGCAAACAAGCCCACCTTAGGGTCGAACAAGAATTTTCCTTGGACAAGTTGCTGATGCGCACCGAAAGCGCTTTAGGTTTGGTTTGATGCGCATTTTATTTATTACCACTGGCCTGGGTACAGGCGGCGCGGAGATGATGCTGCTTAAGGTATTGACCCATCTGGATCGCCAGCGTTTTGAGCCTTTAGTGATCTCCCTGACCGGCCCCGGCGCACTTGCCCCTGCGATTGAGGCCTTAGGCATCCCTGTGCAGGCCATCAATTTACGGGGTAAATTTTCGGATATCCCGACCTTTTTCCGGCTAATCCGACTAATTAAAGCGTTCCAGCCGGATGTCGTGCATACTTGGATGTACCATGCTGATCTGTTGGGCGGCTTGGCAGCTAGGTTGGCGGGTGCCAAAACCATCGCTTGGTGCTTACGCAACAGTGATTTGGATGCCACCAAAACCAAGTTTAGTGTGCGGTTTATTGTTAAGTTGTGTGCTTGGCTATCGCATAGCCTACCTACCCGTATTTTGTCTTGCTCAGAACAAGCACGGCTAATCCATGAAGCTATCGGTTACGCGCCTGAAAAAATGGCCGTTATCCCCAATGGCTTTGATTTAAGCCGCTTCAAGCCGGACTATGAGGCTCGGGTACGGCTGCGCAAAGAACTCGATTTGGCTGACGATGCCTTGCTGGTGGGTTTAATAGGCCGCTATGACCCCCAAAAAAACCACCTTGGCTTTTGCCAGGCGGCCGGCCTGTTGCACCAGCAGCTGCCAAACGTGCACTTTATACTGGCCGGCAATGGTGTTGATGACCATAATACCAGCCTAGTGCAGGCGGCGACCGCTGCGGGTATTATCGATTCCAGCCATTTTTTGGGTTTGAGGCAGGATATACCTGAAATAATGGCCGCACTGGATGTACTGGCCTCGGCTTCCACTTATGGCGAAGCCTTCCCGAATGTGTTAGGTGAAGCCATGGCCTGCGGCGTACCTTGTGTAGTGACTGATGTTGGCGATTCGGCCTACATTGTCGCCGACACAGGCCGGGTGGTAAACCCCGATGATAACCCCGCACTTGCCGCTAACTTGGCAGCGCTGCTGACTTTACCAGCGGAACAACGCCAAGCTTTAGGCAATCAGGCTCGGCAACGGGTGGCGGCTTATTTTGACATCATCCAAGTCGTGCAGGCTTATGAACAATTTTATCGGCAACTCCTCAAGGCATCATAAGGTTTGCCGGGGCTAAGGCCCACTGTTTCCAAGCTCACGCCTAGTAGGCGTTTGAGCTAATGCACCCTATCCTTCAATTTATAATACCAATTACTATGTGCGGATTCTCAGGTTTTTTACACAGCAATCATTTTCCCGACCAACCATTGCCCATACTAAAAGCCATGGGATTGGCCATTATCCACCGTGGCCCCGATGATGGCGGCGAATGGTGGGATGCCGCGACTGGCATCGGGCTTAGCCACCGGCGCTTGTCGATATTGGATTTGTCACCTGCGGGCCATCAACCGATGGAGTCGGGGTGTGGGCGGTTTGTGATTGCTTTTAATGGCGAGATCTATAACCACAATGAACTGCGTTCGGCCTTGGCGGGCCAGGCGTGGCGCGGGCATTCCGACACTGAAACCCTATTGGCGGCCTGCGCCGCTTGGGGCATAGAGGCAACCCTAAAAAAATGCGTGGGTATGTTTGCGTTTGCCTTATGGGATAAACATAAGCAAACATTAACCTTAGCCCGTGACCGCTTAGGGGAAAAGCCACTGTATTATGGCTGGCAAGGCACTAGCTTTTTATTTGGCTCCGAGCTTAAGGCCCTAAAAGCGCACCCTGCCTTTACTGCCGACATCAATCGGGATGCGCTGGCGTTATTGATGCGCTACAACTATATCCCCGCCCCCTATTCCATCTGGCAAGGCATCCATAAACTTCAGCCAGGTTGCTGGCTAACGGTATCCACTAACCAGCGGGAACCCCAAATCAGCACTTACTGGTCAGGCAAAGACTGTGTGACCACCGGGCTTGCCACCCCTTTTACAGGTACAGCTACGCAAGCGGTCGCCGAATTGGAAGCTGTGTTGATGCAGGCAGTGGGCCAACAAATGGTGGCGGATGTGCCATTAGGGGCATTCCTTTCTGGCGGGGTTGATTCATCAGCCATTGTTGCTTTGATGCAAGCGCAATCCAGCCGCCCCGTGAAAACCTTTGCCATTGGCTTTAATGAAGCCACTTACAATGAGGCCCACTACGCCAAGGCGGTTGCCCAGCATTTGGGTACTGAACATACCGAACTCTATGTCACGGCACAAGATGCCATGAATGTCATCCCCAAATTGCCTACCCTGTACGACGAGCCCTTCTCAGACTCTTCCCAAATCCCCACGTTTTTAGTGGCAGAAATGGCACGCCAACATGTCACCGTGTCCTTGTCCGGCGATGCGGGCGACGAGTTGTTTTGTGGCTATAACCGTTATTTGCAGACCCATCATTTGTGGGGCAAGATTTCGCGGTTGCCCTTGGCAGTAAGACAAGCCATTGCGTATAGCCTAACGCGGTTATCCCCCAGTGCTTGGAACCGATTGGCCAGCCCTTTTATGAATCTGGCACCGGAACGTTTCAAGCACTTAAATCTCGGCGACAAACTGCACAAAGGCTCTGGTGTGCTGAGCTACCAAACCATAGACGAACTTTATTTGGATCTTATTTCCCATTGGAAAGACCCTGCCAGCCTTGTCCTAGGCGCCACCGAGCCACTGACCCTATTGACCAACCCAAGCTTGCAGCCTGCCACCCCAACCGACATCGAGCGCATGATGGCCTTGGATATGCTGAGCTATTTGCCGGATGATATTTTAACCAAAGTCGATCGGGCGGCCATGGGCGTTTCGTTGGAAACACGGGTGCCATTTTTGGACCATCGGGTGGTTGAGTTCGCATGGCGTTTGCCTTTGGAATACAAACTGCGTGAAGGTGTCGGCAAATGGGCTTTGCGCGAAGTGCTCTATAAACATGTCCCTAAAACACTCATCGAACGGCCAAAAATGGGCTTTGGCGTCCCCATTGATGTCTGGTTGCGCGGGCCTTTGCGCGATTGGGCTGAATCTCTGCTGAATGAAGACCGGCTACGCCAAGAAGGCTATTTTAATCCCCAACTGGTACAAGCCAAATGGGCTGAGCATTTGTCCGGCAAACGCAATTGGCATTATTACTTGTGGGACGTGTTGATGTTTCAAGCATGGCTTGAGCAGCAATGATGCTTTGTTAGCGGATAGGCTATATAATGCCGACTTTTATTAAGGGTATACCAGCGTCCGCAAGATTTTCGTGGGTTGGCTATTTTTCAGGGCTTAAACAGCAAGGCGCTAGGCATTAAACCTCACCTGACCAACACACAACGCGCCTACCACTAGGCGATAGGAAGACACGCTGGACAGCTGGATTGTTACCTGCGCAATCCGGCAAAGGTAGGTGGACTCTGGCATAAGCGCCATCATCAGGGGTAATGGCCGAAGCGCTTTTCTAAACAACACGCTTTTTACAAGTCCTCAATGGCTACATAACAACATCCTGCTAAGTAGTGGTGTAAAAATATTTTTACAAAGGTGGGGCGGCTAAACCGTCCCCCACGCAGGTGTAGTTGTTAAGAAACTTAGGGACACCGACTTATCCTTGTCATTTGCCATGGACATTCAATCTTGACTATACGTAACTGCGTCAGCCATTAAAGTTGATGCCCTCCCCTAAAGCAAACACTCCGTTCAACCTATAATTAACGCTGATGCTATCACCACGCCGTATTCTTATAACCTTGGTTTCTTTGTCACTGCTGGGCTTAGCGTTATGGTTTTCTGGCGTTGAAAATGTATTTTCCCGTCTTGCAAACTTCCCGTTCTGGGCTTCTGGCAGTATTTTGCTGTTATTTTTGGTCAACTTGTTTGTGGTGTCCTTTCGTTTTTGGCGGGTGCTGTTACATTTTGGTATCACACTGCCTTGGAAAGTAGCCTCACGCGCCAGCATTTCCGGCCATGTTGCTGGCTTATTTATGATTTCCTTGTTCGGGCAAGTGCTAGGACGCCAGGCCGTGCTGCGCAATTATGGGATACAGTCCATTGTGATGTCCGCACTTGCCGCTTATGAACGGGTCATTTTGGCCTTGGTCAGCGGCGTATTGTGTGCAGTTGGTGCCATTTATCTATTGGGTGACCAGGCCATTGCCGAGTTTATGTCACGTATTTCCCTGGGTGAAATTTTTTTGGTTGCCACAGGTGGCGGCTTACTGAGCCTTTGGCTAGGACGTTCTTTGTTTGAAGCCACGCTCACCAACCAAGCCTTGTCTTGGCGCAACCTGGGCAGGGTAGCTGAAATCACAGGCATTACCTTAACCGGCGTGATTTTAACTCAGTTTTGCTTTGTAGTCGGCATTATGGCCGTAGACCCTGCTATCGATTTTACCCATTTGTTTGCCGCCGCTGCGATAATCAGCTTCGCTGCCGCCATGCCGATTTCCGTGGGTGGCTGGGGCGTACGCGAAATGGCGGCGGTGTATGTGTTGGGCAAACTGGGTGTTGCCTCAGCAGACGCATTGACGGTTTCTATCATGGTTGGCTTATGCTCGACCTTGGTCATCCTGATGACCGCACCTTTTTCACTTAAAAAGGCCGAAATGTTACCACTCAAATCCCCCCCCAAACCGATAGTCCATTCTGTAGCGGACATCGAAAAAATTGCCGCGTGGATGATAGGGATGATAACCGCTGTGGCGGTATTTTTTCAGGCCCACATTACCCTGCCGGGCGGCGTGGCCAACTTGAACTTGGCCGATCCTTTTGCCATTCTGGCATTGGCTGCTGTTGCACTACACTCTTTATTTGCCCGTGAACTGCCGGGCTGGCGCATATCCCGTTTTAACCTAGGCTTGGCGGCCATCACAAGCTTATTGTTATTCGCTTTTGCCCGCGGTTGGATGCTAATTGGTGTCACCCAATGGGCCTTGGCCGGACGGCTGATAGGCTGGTTGATTTTATTGGGTTATCTCGCCGCCGGTTATTTGTTGGTGGCCCATGCTGGCAAGCACGGGCTGCGGCGCTTTGCCGACACTTTGATTGCAACGGCGGCGATGGTCATTATTGTGCAAATGGCGCTCAGGCTGTTAGTGGTTTGGGGAATGGATACTGGGGTATATCTTGCTTATAATTTTGAAGGCTACGCAGGTAACCGCAACGCATTTGCATTTCAGTTATTGGCCTCCATTGCTTTGCTGTTAGGCTATATAAATGTTTATGGCAAACATAGGGACAGCGGCAAAAAATCAAAACGGACTATCCTGATCCCGGCATTACTTGGCATCCTACTGGTGGGCGTGGTATGGACAGGGTCGCGGGCTGGCATGGGCGTATTGGCCGTATTAGTGCTGGCAGGGTTAAGCCCTTGGTCTGACCGCAAAATAGTCTTCTGGGGAATAGGGCTGGCCATTGCCTACTGGCTGGGCGTTTGGCTGTTAGCCCAAGGCTCTGGCGGGGTGCAAAGCTTTTTTTCCACCGACGACAGCAACACGGAACGCTGGGTCACTTTAGTCCATGGCTGGGAGTTATGGCTGCAATCACCCTTGTTAGGTGCAGGCTTAGGTGTGTTTTTTGCGCAAAGCACCGCTTGGCTAGGCCATCCCCAAGTTATCCATAGCACCCCCTTATGGATACTGGCTGAATTGGGGCTACTGGGTTTAACCGTGTTGGCTTGGGTGTTTTATATGCTCGTCCGCCAAGGCTTGGTTTCCCTCAAAACCTCCCCGGCAAACCGTAGTTTATTATTACTGTTGGCCGTTTTTGCAATATTTGGCTTGGCACATGAAATTTTTTATCAACGGATTTTTTGGCTAGTGTTAGGCGCTTTACTGGCAAAACCATTTACTTATAGATACGCGGCATGAACAACCCTCCTAAGCTCCTCTATTTTGTCACCGAAGACTGGTATTTCTGCTCACATCGCCTGGCATTGGCCGTCGCTGCCCAGCAAGCCGGTTTTGAGGTGTTGGTTGTGACCCGGGTAAACCGCCATGGCGACCTGATACGCAGCCATGGGTTGAAGCTAATCCCTATCGAACTCTCGCGGCGCAGCCGTAACCCTTTCAAGGAATTGGCGGTTATCTGGCAATTGCTGGCCATCTACCGCAAACATAAGCCGGATATAGTCCATCATGTTGCGCTTAAACCGGTGTTGTATGGCTCACTGGCGGCCCGGTTAGCAGGTGTGCCTGCGGTGGTCAATGCCTTGGCTGGCTTAGGTTTTTTATTCGTTTCAAAACGCTTACTGGCCCGTGTGCTACGCCCGCTGGTTGAAACCGCCTTCCGGCTGTTGCTCAACCGGTCGCGTTCGCAAGTCATATTCCAGAACCCTGATGACCAAGGTCTGCTAGTCGGGCGTAAGCTTTTGGCACCAGAACGTGCCACACTTATCCGTGGCTCGGGCGTGGACACCCACGTTTTCACCCCTATGCCGGAAACAGCAGGCATACCACTGGTGATATTGGCTTCACGCTTACTGTGGGATAAGGGGGTGGCTGAATTTGTTGCAGCGGCACAGCAGGTAAATGCACTAGGTGTTATAGCCCGATTTGCTTTGGTGGGGGTCGGCGACCCTGAAAATCCAGCCTCCATACCCGACGCGCAACTGGAACAGTGGCATGAACTTGGCATCATTGAATGGTGGGGACGGCGGGATGATATGCCACAGGTCTTGGCTCAAGCGCATATTGTGTGTTTGCCAACCAGCTATGGCGAAGGTGTGCCCAAAGTATTGATTGAAGCGGCGGCCTGTGGCCGCCCCATAGTCGCCACCGATGTCCCTGGCTGCCGGGAAATTGTCCGCCATGAAGAAAACGGGTTATTGGTACCTGCCAAAGACGTGGATGCCTTGGCTTTGGCGATACGGCGTTTGATAGCGGATAAGGTCTTACGCCAAACTATGGGTGCCCGTGGTCGGGAGCTAGTCGAAGCCGAATTTTCCATCGAACGGGTTATTGGACAAACTTTACAGCTTTATCAGGAGTTATTGGCCTTATGAAAATTTTGGTTACTGGCGCCAACGGGTTTGTTGGCCGGGCGCTATGCACCGCTGCGCTGCAAGCGGATTTTCAGGTACTGGCGGCGCTGCGTAGCGCCCATCAACTCACAGACGGTGTAAGCTCTTGCCTAATCGGAGACATTTCCCCCCTCACCGATTGGCAAACTGCCTTGGCAGGTTGTGATGTTGTTGTCCATCTTGCCGCGCGTGTGCATGTGATGGCAGATACAGCCCTTGATCCCTTGGCGGAGTTTCGTAGAATTAACGTGGATGCCACACTAAACCTTGCCCAGCAAGCTGCAAAAGCGGGTGTTAAACGCTTTGTGTTCATCAGCTCAATTAAGGTCAATGGCGAAGCAACAAAGCCGGGGCAACCTTTTACCGCCGATGATATGCCAGCACCGATTGATGCCTATGGCATTTCCAAACATGAAGCAGAAACAGCGCTGCGCTTGCTGGCCGAAACATCCGGCATGGCGGTGGCCATCATCCGCCCGCCGCTAGTCTATGGGCCTGGCGTAAAAGCCAATTTTCTCAGCATGATGCGCGGCTTGCACCGTGGCCTGCCGTTACCGCTAGGCAGTATTAACAATAAACGCAGTCTAGTGGCTTTAGATAATCTGGTGGCCTTAATTATCACCTGCATCCAACATCCGGCGGCGGCCAACCAAACTTTTTTAGTGTCTGACGGCGAGGACTTGTCCACCTCAGAATTATTAAGGCGCATGGCGATGGCCTTAGGAAAAACAGCCAAACTGTTGCCCTGCCCCCCTTGGCTACTGCTAAGCGCTGCCAAAATTTTGGGCAAATCGGCAGTTGCACAACGGCTATGCGGCTCATTGCAAGTGGATATTACCAAAACCTGCACCCTGTTAGACTGGCATCCACCATTATCTGTGGACGAGGGCTTACGCCTTACGGCGCTGGCGTATTTGAACAAGCAATAGCGTTTAAAAAGTAAACAAAAGTTATTGTAACTATTAAGCCCCATCGCAAGCCCCCCCATTTGAAAAATGGGGATCTAGGGGGATTTATCTAATAAGATCACCCCTAACCTAGCTTTTCCAAAACGGGGGGCTGAATTACAGAGTTTTTATACTGCATTAAGCAGGTAGTCCTATAACCCACTCGCTGGTGTTTAACGCCCCCAATCGAGAATAATTTAATTGTCCCTACCTAACAATGAATAACATCCTTATTTTTTTTCTGGCCAGCGGGGCTTCGTGGTTGCTGACTGGTTGGTTCCGGCGCTATGCCCTAGCCCGTCAATTGCTGGACATTCCCAATGCGCGTAGCTCGCACAGTTTGCCTACGCCACGCGGAGGCGGTTTGGCGATAGTCATCGTTTTTTTGCTGGGCTTGCCCATGCTTGGCCTTACGGCAACGCTGGCGTGGAATGTCGTATGGGCTATGCTAGGGGCTGGTGTGGGCATCGCAATAGTCGGTTTTTTTGATGACCGTGGCCATATTGCCGCCCGTTGGCGTTTATTGGCCCACTTTTGTGCCGCCGCTTGGGGCTTGTATTGTTTAGGTGGTATGCCATCCTTGGCCACGCTGGGCATTCCCCTTTGGATAGGCCACTTATTGGCGCTGTTGTATTTGGTTTGGCTGCTGAACCTCTATAATTTTATGGATGGCATTGACGGCTTGGCAAGCATCGAGGCACTGTCAGTCTGCTTGGGCGGGGTGTTGTTGTTAATGCTACAGCCCAACCCGATAGCGGACGGATCAGCCTTGTCATTACTGGCCGCTGCTGTGCTGGGTTTTTTAGTGTGGAATTTTCCACCCGCCAAAATTTTTATGGGAGATGCCGGCAGTGGCTTTTTAGGCATCGTCTTGGGGCTTTTTTCCATTCAGGCGGCTAGCGTAGCCCCCCAGCTTTTTTGGGCGTGGTTAATTTTATTGGGCGTATTTATTGTCGATGCAACTTGGACATTATTACACCGCCTAGTGCAAGGTGAAAAAGTTTACGAGGCGCACCGCAGCCATGCCTATCAATATGCTTCCCGCCGTTATGGCTCGCACAAGACCGTCACCTTGGCCGTCACCACCATTAATCTCTGCTGGCTCATCCCTTGGGCCTTATGGGTGGGGCTAGGTGGCTTAAATGCTGGCTTAGGTTTATTGCTGGCCTATTTGCCGCTGATTGCGCTGGCTATTTACTTTAAGGCGGGGAAAAGGGAGCTGGCATGATACAAGTACGCTTGGCACATTGGTTTATTGGTCTACAGCGACGGAACAAGGCCATCATTTTGGTCAGCACAGATGTGTTTTTTGTTTTGTTTTCATTGTGGTCAGCGTTTTCATTACGTTGGGGCGTATGGTATGTGCCCAAAGGCGCGGAGTGGTATTTGTTCGCCGTATCCCCATTGCTGGCCATCCCTATTTTTATCCGCTTAGGCTTATACCGCGCCATTATCCGCTACATTGAAATCCGCGCCCTGTGGACCATAGTGCAAGCGACTACGCTGTATGCGCTGGTGTTTGCATTTGTGTTGTATGAATCTGGCATTAAAGTGATCCCCCGGACAGTCTCGCCGCTTAATTGGCTGATTGTGCTGCTGCTGGTTGGTAGCAGCCGTTTTTTTGCGCGTTGGTGGCTAGGAGAAACCTATTTCCGTTTAGGCGGTGGCCGTAGTGCCAATGAACTGCGGAAAAAAAATGTGGTGATTTATGGTGCGGGTAGTGCAGGTGTCCAGCTGGCCTCAGCCTTGTCGCATGGCCGCGATTTTCGCCCTGTGGCGTTTATTGATGACGACATTTTATTACATCGGAGAAAAGCCAATGGTCTGCGTATTTATCCGCTAAGTTCCTTAAGTTATTTGATCGACAGGCATCAGGTTTCTGATGTGCTGCTGGCCATGCCTTCAGCTAACCGCGCGCGTATCAGTGAGCTAATCCGTTTGCTGGAACCTTATGCCGTCCACGTGATGTCCATGCCCGGCTTGTCCGATATTGCCCAAGGGCGGGTTACTGTGGACACGCTACAGGAAGTGGATATTGCCGACCTACTGGGCCGCCATCCGGTAGCACCTGACCAAGCCTTATTGGATGCCACCATTTATGGGAAAGTGGTCATGGTGACCGGTGCGGGCGGCTCCATCGGTTCGGAGCTATGCCGACAAATCATCCAGTTGCAGCCTGTGGCCTTGATACTGTTCGAATTAAGTGAATTCGGGCTGTACGCCACCGAAAAAGAATTGAACCATTTATTAAGTTTGGCCAAAAATGCCAAGCCAATTGAAATCATCACGATTCTGGGTTCAGTAACGGACGCAAAGCGCCTGGAACAAATCTGTACCGTTTTTAAAGTGCAAACCATTTATCATGCCGCCGCCTACAAGCATGTGCCGATGGTGGAAAAAAATCCCGGTGCCGCCATCTGGAACAATATCTTTGGCACTTTGCATGCTGCCCAAGCGGCAATCAATGCTAACGTCGAGCTGTTTGTGCTAATCTCAACAGACAAGGCCGTTAGGCCAACCAACACGATGGGGGCAACCAAACGTTTTGCCGAACTGATTTTACAGGCGCTAAGCTTAGGCGCGGGAAGCAAGCACCAAACCCGGTTCACCATGGTGCGGTTTGGGAATGTGTTAGGCTCTTCGGGTTCGGTGGTGCCGTTGTTTAGGGAACAGATAGCCAGGGGCGGGCCTGTCACCGTCACTGATGCCAGAATAATCCGCTATTTTATGACTATCCCGGAAGCATCCCAGTTGGTCATTCAAGCCGGGGCGTTAAGCCACGGCGGCGATGTGTTTGTCTTGGACATGGGCGAGCCAATTCAGATTCTTGATTTGGCAAAACGGATGATACATTTAAGCGGACTGGGAATAAAAGACCAAGACCACCCGCTGGGCGAGATAGAAATCAAATTTACCGGTTTAAGACCCGGCGAAAAACTTTATGAGGAATTGTTGATTGGTGACAATGTTTCAGAAACCAGCCACCCTAGGATTATGCGCGCCAAAGAGCAGGTCATCCCGTGGCCTGAACTGGAAAAAATGCTTGAAACTCTGGCACAAGCAAGCCAAGATGATGATTTTGAATGTGTTCGCGGCGTATTAAAACAGGCTGTGGCGGGTTTTGTGCCGCAGTGCGAAATTGGCGATTTGGTGTGGAACCGTAAAGCAGCGTTAAGGCCAGAAGATTTACCGCCGAGTTAAGTACTAGTCCAGACTTAAAACTATCGGGCAAAAAAAAACCTCCCATCGCTTGAGCAATGGGAGGTGAGAAATCAAGCAGAGCGTTTATGAGGAGGAACTGCTTGGGGGGTATAACACCAGGAGGTAGTTAACTGGTTGCACTTAGCCGTTTAGTTTTGAACGCATCACAATGTTGCTGTAAATGGCTGCGCTGGCGAACAAAACGGTTGAGATAATGAATTGACCGGAAATGAAACTCCAAATACCGGCGATAAAGATCAAACCAATAACGATGTCTTTGTTGAAGTTGTTCATTAGAGTGTCCTATAAAAGTTTAAAAATTTTTATACCGATTTGTTGCGGCATTACAAACTTTGTTGCTTTGTTACATGGTTGCTACTATACAGGGATATTTTTGGGATACAATATGCCAAATAATAAATGGATTGTTTCTATTTTCGAAACATCTATAAAAGTCAAGGTTTTTATTGGCTAAATGTAAACAGAACGCAAGGCTTAAGGCTAATGTCCAACAGGCCGCCTTGCAATCCAAATAGCGAGGTTTAAATGGATAAATTAACGAGCATGACCGTTTTCGTCCGTGTTGCCAGGGCCGGAAGTTTTGCCGGGGGGGCGCGTGAATTGGGCATTTCCAGGGCAATGGCCACCAAACATATTATGCAGCTTGAAGGCAGCCTGGGGACACGCTTGATTAACCGTACCACCCGCAGCTTAAGCTTGACCGATGTCGGCATTTCCTATCTTGAACGCTGCCAGCAGGTGCTGCATGACGTTGAAGAAATGGAAATTGCCGTCACCCATTTGCAGACTGAACCCAGGGGGCTACTAAAAATCAGTGCGCCACCTGCTATCGGGGCCACCCACATTGCGCGTGCCGTGGCAGAGTTCTTAAAACTGCACCCCGATTTAACCGTTGAAATGATTTTACAAGGCAGTCCTGGTGATTTGATTGACGAAGGCATTGATGTCGCCATTTTCTTGGGTGCCTTAGATGACACCAGCATGGTGGCCCGAAAACTGGCCAGTTCCTCATTGGTAGTCTGCGGCTCACCCGATTATTTGCAAAAACATGGCATACCCAAAACACCTGAAGACTTGGCAGGACACAGTTGCTTGGTCAATTGGGCGATAGCGCCCCGCAATAAATGGCAATTTAAAAGCGAATCCGGCTACAAAGTGGTCACAGTTTCAGGCAGGATGCAGACCAACTCGGCCTATCCCATCCGTATTGCGGCCATTAATGGCTTAGGATTGGTCATGCTACCCACTTATATCGTTGGCAAAGATATAGAAAACGGCACGCTTAAAGTGGTTTTGGAAAACTACCCACTCCCCCCATTAGATATACATGCGGTCTATCCGCACCGAAAATATTTATCGGCCAAAGTCAAAAGTTTTATGGATTTTTTGCAGGCATGGCTGGAACATCGGGTAAGTATGCCAGGGACTGAATAGTGGATACTGCCAGCCGTTGGGACTTGCACTATAGCCTGCTTGGCCCAGACGACTATCCCGCAGTGGCAGTATTGGCCGAACACCGCTTTTTGTTGCCGGAAAATGGCACGGCGCTGGATTTGGCCTGCGGCTTAGGCGCTAATGCGGTTTTTTTGGCCCAACAGCACTTGGCGGTGACTGCCTGGGATATTTCAACTGTCGCCATCAATAAGCTCAACGCTTATTCGCGCCACAGGGGGCTGAATGTCAGCGCTTGCCAGCAAAATATCAGCCCCGATAGTTTTGCTGGATTAGGCTTTGATGTCATTGTTGTAAGCCGATTTCTTGACCGTGGCTTAAGTGATGCGATAATAGATGCACTTAAACCGGATGGATTGCTTTTTTATCAAACTTTTACCCAAGAAAAAGCCACGCCTAGCCCCCCTAACAACCCCGATTACCTATTGACTGAAAACGAGCTGCTGACACTGTTCTCGCCGTTAAGAGTGGTTTTTTACCAAGAAAACGCACTGCTCGGCAATAAACAACAAGGTTTAAGGAATGAAGCCCAGTTTATCGGTCAAAAACGACACCAATGGTTTACCCAATGATAGAAAACTTAACACCCGCCGAAGCCTGGGCTTTGTTACAAGAAAACCCACATGCCGTACTGGTCGATGTGCGGACAAAAATGGAACACAGTTTTGTCGGGCATCCGCTAGGCGCCGTGCATATTGCTTGGAAAGAAGCCCCTAACATGCAGTTAAACCCAAACTTTGTCACCGAAGTCCAACACCTCGTCAGCGACAAAACCGCGCCTATATTATTGCTGTGCCGTAGCGGACAACGCTCTTTAGACGCGGCGGCCGCATTACAAGCAGCCGGTTATCTACGGCCCATCAATATCCTGGATGGATTTGAAGGCGCACTAGATACCCAAAAACACCGGGGCAAGCTGAGTGGTTGGCGGTTTTGTGGCCTGCCTTGGCAGCAAAGTTAAACAAGCCCCACCTTTGCAAGGTACAACGGCCTTAAGGGATTGCTGCCGCCTTAATTGATTGGCTGGCGTTTAAAGGTGACTTTACGCGCATCCACCCCAAAAGTGCGGCCTCCACAACTGCCCAGATACTTTACTTATATAACCTTATGCGGCGAGGCCCCTAGCAAGGCATCCTGCCACCCAAGTGGCCAAACCGCCCTTAAACCTATTTTATTAAACCCTTAGAGTACACAAAGTGATTGAAAAATTAAGAAACATCGCCATTATTGCCCACGTTGACCATGGTAAGACGACCTTGGTTGACAAATTATTGCAACAGTCAGGTACGTTCGCCGCCCACACCAAAGTGACTGAACGTATCATGGACTCCAACGATATTGAAAAAGAGCGTGGCATCACAATTCTGGCCAAAAACACCGCACTGGATTGGAACGGCTACCACATCAACATTGTGGACACCCCAGGCCATGCTGATTTTGGCGGCGAAGTCGAACGCGTATTGTCGATGGTCGATTCAGTGCTATTGCTGGTTGATGCCGTAGACGGCCCGATGCCACAAACCCGTTTCGTCACCCAAAAAGCCTTTGCCTTAGGCTTAAAACCCATCGTCGTCATCAACAAAATTGACCGCCCAGGCGCACGCCCTGATTGGGTGGTAGACCAAACCTTTGATTTGTTCGACCGCTTGGGAGCAACTGACGAACAGCTGGATTTCCCGATTGTTTATGCCTCCGCGATCAATGGCTATGCTGGCTTGGAACACAACATCACTGGCGGTGACATGACCCCGCTATTTGAAACCATCGTCGCCAAAGTTAGCCCACCACCGGTTAACATCGACGGCCCGTTCCAAATGCAAGTGTCCAGCTTAGACTACAACACTTATGTTGGCGTTATCGGCATAGGCCGCATCCAACGCGGCACCATTAAGCCCAACCAACCTTTAGTGGTCGTCAACCGCGAAGGCGTGGAACGCAAGTGCCGTATGCTGCAAATTTACGGCTTCCATGGCCTAGAGCGCGTCGAAGTCGCTGAAGCGCGTGCAGGTGACATCATCGCCTTCGCAGGTATCGAAAAACTGGAAATTTCCGACACGATATGCCACCCCGACAGCGTCGAAATCATGCCGCCTTTATCAGTGGATGAACCGACTGTGACCATGACTTTCCAAGTCAACAACTCACCGTTTGCGGGCAAAGAAGGCAAATTTGTCACCACCCGCCAAATCCGTGACCGTCTGGAAAAAGAACTGCAACATAACGTCGCCTTAAAAGTCGAAGACACTGGCGACCCAGACAAATTTAAAGTCTCAGGCCGTGGTGAATTGCATTTGTCGGTGTTGATTGAAAACATGCGCCGTGAAGGCTTTGAAATGGGCGTGTCACGCCCTGAAGTTATCATCAAGGAAATTGACGGCAAAAAATGCGAACCCTTTGAAATGGTCACAATCGAGGTGGAAGAAGAACACCAAGGCACGATCATGGAAAAACTGGGTGACCGCAAAGGCGACCTCACCAACATGGTACCCGATGGCAAAGGCCGCATCCGCTTGGAATACATGATGCCGTCACGCGGCCTGATCGGCTTCCAAACCGAATTTATGACCGCCACCTCAGGTTCCGGTTTACTCTACCATGTATTTGACCATTACGGCCCAATGAAAGCCGGCGAAGTCGGCAACCGTATGCGCGGCGTTATGATTTCCATGGTCGCCGGCAAAGCCGTGACTTATTCATTGCATCCTTTGCAAGAACGTGGCGAATTGCTGTTGGTCAATGGCGACGAAGTCTACGAAGGCATGTTAGTCGGTTTGCATTCCCGCACTAACGACTTGTGCGTCAACCCTTGCAAACCCAAACAGCTAACTAACGTCCGCGCCTCCGGCACCGACGAAAGCTTGGTGTTGGCACGCATCCAAAAACTCACTTTAGAGCAAGCGTTAGAATTTATTTCTGAAGATGAGTTGGTGGAAGTCACCCCCAAGTCTATCCGCTTGCGTAAGAAGCTGTTGACTGAAAACGAACGGAAACGGGCGGCTAAAAGCTAAGGATTAACGTTGGGTGACTAGGGTGGCGGGATTATGCCCGCCGCCTCTTGTAGAGACGCGATTTATCGCGTCTCTTACGTCCTGCCAGTTTAAAACCAGACCGTAATCAGGCTGATGATAACACTTTAACCAGCAAGCACCACAGAACACCCGCCATTAAGAAAATCTCCGCTACACAACAAGCCTCAAATGGCCTTACCTACCCGAATCAACTTTTTCGCTAGGCATAAACAGCCCTTTAATGCCGTTTGGATTTATTACGGATAGTTGAATGTGATTATGGGTTTTAAATCCCGCATTGGGATACAGTTCCTCACCTTCCCAAAAAGCCGCCCTGACAGAATCGAAGCTTATGCCTTGTTCTTCTTGGGCTAACAAAACCGCATAACGGATTACCGCGCAATCAAGCTCGCGCTTTTTGAAATCAAAATCATTTTGATTGAAAGAAGTATTGCTAGGTAAATCTTTGCCCGCCTCGAACAAGGCGATTTCCATATCAAGATAAGCCTTACCCAGAAAATCCAGCCACTTCTTATCAAGAAGGTCAAAACAAACGCCAAGGTCAATGATAGCACCTAGCACAAAAGGCTTTTCAATTTTTGGGTTGCGCTTCTCATTAGCAAATTGCCAAGCGCGTTCGTAGCTGTTTTCCCAGAAATAAACACCGTGACCAAGCCAATCATAGCTGTTTGTGCTATGACGCAAAGTGTCTTCGCCCATTAAAATTTTTTTGCCAGCTTCTTCTTCAAGACCATGAAAACCAAAAACATAGGCTGGTTTTGATGAATACAAGCTTATTTGTCCTGGCGTTTGGCCTTATCTTTTTTGATGGTTTCCGCCGAAAAAAAACGCTCCACATAATAGCCGTCCTTATCAAGGATATTGGCTTTTATCAACAGCTGAGCGCGTTGTTCTTTGGTGGTTTGGAAAAATTCAGAGTTTTCGCAGGTAGGTGCATCAACAGCTTGCATCACAATTTTCCTGTACAGTGGATGAACTAAGGATGCCATTTTACCGTGCGACATCCATTTTAGGCCAACTGAATTTTGAAGCCTTTAAAATCCAGTTGGCCTTGTAACCTCAATCATCTAGCATTCACGGAACCACACCCAACACGGCTTCTGGATTGGCCTCACCGCTGGTTTCAATATTCACACGCTCAACCGCAATAGCGCTATACCAATAAATCCCCGATTCCACTTTGCCACATCGGGACAACGGCTTGCTGTATTCTCGGTTTAATCCTTTTCCCATTCAGCCCCCGTTCATCCTCGCCCCGCATACTGTCGCGGCTGGACTGGCGCCGGACTTTTACATGCCTAATAAAAAAACAAACAGCAAGGCACTATCAGCCTACGGAAACCCGGATTGTTCAGCACAGTTAATCCTAAATTTAGCGGCACAACCACGTAGAACACAATGGACACCCATATTTTCAATGATTTACTTGCGTTTTTGGTAACTTCTCATTAGTTGTAGGCAAGCAATAGCGGCAGACCTGCGAGGTTTTATAAACCTCGCAGGTCTTTATCCTGCCAATATTGAGAAGTTACCGTTTTTGCAGCCGGCTTTTGGGTGCAAGCTTTTCCAGCGCAGCAAGTAATCATTCGTTGATTTTACGTCGTATTCATCGTCATCTTCGTGGCGGCATGCTCCTTTTAGGTAAATTCTTACCATCCCAATCTTTGGAGCAAGCTATGTATCCTTTACTAAAACCCCAATCTGCCTGGCTGATTGCTGGCCTGCTGATTTCTGCTTCTGCCATCGCAGATGAGCACAAAGCCTATGTCCAATTTAATGCTGGTGCGGCCTTTGCAACAGACTATAAACGGAGTGAATCCCGCTGCTATAGTTTTGGCTGCGACTCCTATTCAAGTAAGGAGGATTATGACCCTGGTTACGTGGCAAGTATCGCATTAGGTTATCGGATTGCCGAGCCTTTCCGTGTGGAATTTGAAGGTTTATATCAAGGCAATGACAGAAATAGCTATAATGAAACATTCACCTCGGGAAGTTATTATTACCATAATTCAGGTAAGCTTAACGGACAACGGGAACGCATGGCGTTTTTAGTCAATGGCTATTACGATTTTAAAAACAGCAGCGCTTTCACCCCTTTTCTAACCGGTGGCTTGGGTGGGTATCATTTGAGTTTAAAATCAAATAATGTCGATTTGTCAAATGATCTGGATTTTGCTTGGCAAGTGGGCGCAGGCGTTAATTACAAGCTGGATGACCGGATTAGCTTTGATTTAAAATACCGCTATTTTGGTGGCGCTGATACTACCCTCTCCCCTGATTCATCAACCTTCAGCGGCGTACATTATTCGGTCGGCGACCATCAAGCAGTTGCTGGCATCAGGATTGGATTTTAAGGCATTGCAATAAATGGGGCCGATTGTTAAACCATCAATACATAGGATCGGCCTTATTTTACAGAATACACGGGATAGGGTTTACACAACCTCATGCCAAACATTTTGGCGTTGCTACCGCCACTAAGCAATCGTCACCACACGACCCAGTTTCTTTAACGCCTTGCTCAGTATGGCGTAGGTGTCCTTATCAAAACTTGGGCGGCTGGCAGCCATCACATCGTGCACGTCTGCCTCCTGTTTGGCCGTGCCCAAGTAACACCAATGGTCGATAATGTGTAAATCACTGCCTTCTTGTATGCCCACCGCGCCTTGATACGGCCAGGTGGCGATTTTGAGCTTGTCCATTGCCACCAACAAACGCGCGGAATGGGCCAGTGGCGCTTCCAAACCAACACAAGCACCGTGGCATTTTTTTAATTGCCGGGCAAAACAAGGCCGCCCTTTAGCGGTCTTTTCCAGACCCAAGGCCCCTAGGCACAATTGGTTTTGTTCGGCAATGCTGTGCAACGCCTTTTGTGCATCACGTTGGTTGGGGTAAAGCCCGTATAAGTTGTCTTGCACCCCAAAACCCAATTCATCAGCCCACACCAATACCGGGCGCAATTGTTCGGCTTGCTGTTGCAATTGCCAGGCACACAAGGCATTTTTACGCCGTAAACGGTGGTTATGGGTGGGTTGCAAGGTTTTTATCAGCTTTGCCTCCATCAACAATGCACCCAATTCACCGGCTGTTTCTATCCAGTCGATGCGGCGCAGTTGCTGTGACAAGCTCATTTCTTTACCGTGGCTGTGGTCAGCTGAAAAATGCGCCAAGACCCGTTGCCGGATATTGATGCTTTTGCCGATATACAGCGGCAAACCGTTTTCGCCGTAGAACAAATACACGCCGGGGGATTCCGGCAAATCGTCTATCAGGGAGCGGTCGATATGGGAAGGCAAGCTAGAGCGCCCTATCAGCTTTTGTACGGTTTCAGCGATTACGGTAGCATCGAATGTCACATGGAGCTGTTGCCAAAACTGATGTATCAGCTGGGCATCCCCCAACGCCCGGTGTCGGGCTGTCACTATCAAGCCATGGCGGGTAATCAGACTATCAAGGTTGTGGTGCCGATATTCAGGAAACAAAGCCCTGGATAATTTGACCGTACACAAAACCGTCGGCCTAAAGTTAATCCCTACGCGTTTAAATTCATTTTTTAAGAAGCCATAATCAAAACGGGCATTGTGGGCAATAAACAAACAGCCTTGCAGCAGCGTGTCCAGTTCTGCGGCAATGTGTTCAAAACACGGTGCATCAGCCACCATTGCGTTACTGATACCCGTCAGTTGCTCTATGAAGGCCGGAATACGTGTTTGTGGCTGGATTAGCTGGCTCCACTCCTGTACGCCCTGCCCGTCCACCAGCACCACGCCGATTTCAGTGATGCGGTCTATTGTCGCGTTGGCACCTGTGGTTTCCAGGTCAACAAACGCCAACCGTGGCAAGGCGCTTAAGATAGCGCCACCAACAAGGTTATCAGGCCAAAATCAGCCACTTGTTGGTGGTCGCGGTAGGGCTGCATCATCAAATGACCGATGCCTGTTTCATCAATTGTTTAAATATCCGCACCAAATCTTCCAATGGGTTTCTTTTGTAGTGGTTCATGATGTCCTCAACTTTATTGAACACTTGGTCGTGCATGTGGATTTTACGTTGCATAATGGCTCTCCTCGTTTTAAATAATGGTATTTAATGGGAACGATAACTGCGCATTTGCCCAACCAACACGCCTTGTATTTTAACTTGCTCAGGGCGGTAGGATAGCGCGGTCATAGTGGTATTGGCTGGCAGCAACAACACTTGTGTTGCGCTTTGCTCAATATATTTCAGTGTTGCTTCGGCATCTTCTATCAAGGCGACCACTATCTCACCGTTGTTGGCATAATCACGTTGTTCAATGACCACCCAGTCACCGTCAAAAATGCCAGCATCTATCATTGAGTCACCTTTAACCTGCAACACATAGCAGGGCTTGTTGGTTTTTAGGGCATCCGGCACAGTCATATAGTCCGTGGTTGCCAAGGCTTCAATCGGCTTGCCTGCGGCAATAATGCCGATAAAGGGCAAACCTTGTTCCGGGTTGTCCCCGTCAATCTGCGCCGCTGCGCAAAGGCGGACACCGCCTTGTTTATTGCCGGTAAAAGGCTCCACCAAACCCGCCTCAATCAAGGCCATGATGTGCTTGTACAATGAGCCGCGCGAGGCCATACCCAGCGCCGCACACAGTTCATCCAAACTCGGCGGGTAGGCAAACCCGCCCGTGTTGTCACGTAGAAAATTAAAAATTTCCCGTTGTCGGCGGGTTAATACATCCATTGCTTGCGGCCCCTTAAAGCGCTTAATTTTTTTGTAAGCTTACCAAAAATAAATTAGAATGCAAGAAAAAGAGAACAAAAAGAAAACAGAAAACTTATTTCCCCTTCTTCAGGCGCGCTTTATCCATGACTTCCTTTACCCTGCTATTGCCTAACCCACGCCCCCTGCGTCTGCCCCTGCCCTTGTTTAGCGGCAAAGTGGCGGCTGGTTTCCCTTCACCTGCCGATGATTATGTTGAAAAAACCTTGGATTTAAACGAATTGCTGGTGCAAAAACCCGCCGCAACCTTTTTTGTCCGCGCCCAAGGCGAATCCATGCTGGGTGCAGGCATACACCCCGATGACATTTTGGTCGTAGACCGCTCCTTGGAGCCAGTAGCCGGAAAGATCGTCATTTGCGCGTTAAACGGCGAGCTGACCGTAAAACGCTTGGCGCGCGGCAACGGGCAATGGCAGTTGCGGGCAGAAAACCCGGCCTACCCGGATATTGCCGTCCATGAAGACTTGGAAATGGTGATTTGGGGCGTAGTGACCAACGTCATCCATGCCCTGTAATGCAGACACGTATCGCCTTAGTCGATTGCAATAATTTTTATGTGAGCTGCGAACGCGTTTTTCGGCCTGATTTAATCGGCAAGCCCGTGGCGGTGTTGAGCAATAACGATGGCTGTATTGTTGCCCGCAGCAAAGAGGTCAAAGATTTGGGCATTAAAATGGGCGTGCCGCTGTTTCAAGTGCAACAGCTGGTTAATCGGCACAAAATCCACCTGTTTTCATCCAATTACACGCTGTATGCCAATATGTCAGCACGGGTGATGGCAACCTTGGAAGCATTTGCCCCCAGCATGGAAGTGTATTCCATTGACGAAGCGTTTTTGGATTTGACTGGCGTTTGCCCATCAGACCCCATTGCTTACGGCCTGTTGATCAAAAAAGCGGTGTTCAGGGCCACGGGCATTCCTGTCTGCGTAGGCATGGGCCCCACCAAAACACTGGCCAAACTGGCAAATTTTGCTGCCAAAAAATGGCCAAAAACCCAAGGTGTGGTGGATTTGTCAGATCCTGAACGCCGCGAAAAACTACTGCGCATTGTGCCCGTCGGCGAAGTCTGGGGAATCGGCAGGCGCACAGGCGCAAAGCTCGACAAACTAGGAATACATAGCGCATGGGACTTGGCCAGACAACCCGAAAAACGTATCCACACGCTGTTTACTGTGGTGTTGGCGCGCACCGTCATGGAATTAAACGGTACATCTTGTTTGGCGCTAGATGAGATTGCGCCTGACAAACAGCAGATTATTTGCTCCCGCAGTTTTAAACAGCCAATAACTGATTTCGAGGGCTTGATGCGGGCCTTGGCGCGGTTTTGTGCCCGCGCCGCTGAAAAACTCCGGCATCAACAAGCCTTAAGCCACCGGGTAACGGTATTTATCCGCACTAGCCCGTTCAAACCCGATGCCCCGCATTACGAACGCGCCGCCAGCCAACACCTGGCCCTGCCTAGCCAAGATACCCGCCATTTGCTTACCGTCACCCGACAACTGCTGGCCGCGATTTTTAAACCCGGTTACCACTACCAAAAAGCCGGCATCCAACTGGACCACTTCCAGCCCATCACCGAAAAACAGCAATTGGACTTATTCGCGCCGTTTGGGGCAGACCCAAACCGTGTTAACAACACCGCATTAATGTCGGCCATGGATCAGGTCAACCGCCGCTTCCCCCACGCCATCACACTAGCAGCCACCGGCTTGGTAGCATCCACCTCGTCGCAAGGCGCTGTTTCACCGCAGTACACAACGAGTTGGCGGGACTTGCCCAAAGTGACGTGCCAATAATAACCGTGCGCCTTATTCCTTAGCGGGTTAATGCACATAAAACTAGATTGACATAAGATATACGCCATTTGATGACCATTACGCCAATTTGACCCAAAACCGTATTGTTGCTATTTATTCTGCAATAATAAATGGCAGCCAATAAAGCGTGTGCCAGTGGTTGATTTAAGCGCAGAGGAAATGATCGGCGAATTCGCGCCATAATACTGGATCGTGCGTGCGGGAAATCATAAAAACTTGACAGGCTGGCATATAAAATTCACCACCAAAGAACATTAAGATGGCATTGAATTTGAAGCAGCCTGTGAAAAGCGTGGATTTTGACAACGCTGGCTTTGAAGACTTGGTATGATAGATATAACGTTAAAGAAAATACCGAAGCTGAAGGTAAATAACCCATTATGAAGAGTAATACTCATTGTCCCTATCGCCAATCTTCACTGCTTCAACAAGTTTTGTCACCCGACAAAATGCGGATAGCCTTTTTATTAGGGGCAGGATGTCCATATTCAATTCAGATTGATGCGGATAGTGCTAAAAAACCATTAATACCGGATATTCGCGGATTAACAAAATACGTTTCGGAAAAATTGTCAACGGACGAGCGCCATAAGGACAATTACCAAATACTTGCTAACAGACTCAGCGAAAATGCCACTATTGAAGACATATTAAGCCATCTCCGAAGCCTTCAAGATGTGGTTAAAAAAGGTGATATTGATGGACTTACTGAATCAATACTCGCTGAACTTGACACTGAAATTTGCAAAATAACCACACAACAAGTCAACGCAATACTGCCAGAAGCGGATACGCCCTATCACCAATTGGCAAAATGGATACAAGGCATACCTCGCGCACATCCGATAGAGCTTTTTACGCCAAATTATGATTTGTTAATCGAGCAGGCGTTAGAAAAACACAAAATACCGTACTTCGACGGTTTTGTAGGCGCTCGGCAGGCTTTTTTTGATTTAACTGCAATGGAAAACGAAACGCTACCATCACGATGGGCTAGATTATGGAAAGTACACGGCTCAATAAACTGGTGGAGCATAGCAAATAGGGAAGGAGAACTTGAAGAAGTGATTCGCCAAGAATTACATTTAGAGGCAAACGACGAGGGTAAAAGACAAATGATTTACCCATCACATCTAAAATATGCCCAAAGTAGGCGTATGCCTTATCTTGCAATGCAAGACAGGCTTAGGGCATTTTTATCACGCGGACAAGCAGTGTTGTTTACTTGTGGTTATTCATTTATCGATCAGCATCTTAATGAGGTGATTTTAAATGGGCTGAGAAGCAACCCGACAGCAGTTTGTTTTGCCTTATTGTACGGGCCAAAAAGCAACTATCCAGAAGCTATCAAAAAAGCGAAGCTGCACCCCAATCTAAGTTTACTTGCGGGTGATGGAGCTGTGTTGGGTGGCATTGAGTCGAGCTGGCATGTTGATGAACAAACAAGTCACCCTTTGCACGATGTCAGTGTTAAAAAAGATGGCGAAATGCCTATCGAGTTTTTGCTTGGTGATTTTATACATTTTGGAAATTTTCTTGATCTTCAGTTAGGCAAACAATTCGATCACGTTAATTTGCCAACTGATAATTCCGAGGCCATTTAAAATGCGCCGTGATCCTACTTTTATTGGCACAGTACAAGATGTGTTTGGCGCAACCATTACCGTTGAAATGAGTAGCGAAACAATTACTGGCTTAAGCTTTGTTCATGGCGAGGGTTATCGCATTGGTCAAGTGGGTAGTTTTGTCCGCATTCCATTGGGTTTTGTCGATTTATACGGTGTTGTCTCTCAAGTCGGTGCGGGGGCAGCTCCCGAACGTGAGCAAGAGCAAAAGACCTATGGCAACCGTTGGTTAAAAGTACAAATAGTCGGGGAAGGCCAACGAGGCGGACATTTTCAAAGAGGTGTTTCCCAGCATCCAACTATTGATGATCGGGTTTATATTGTTACCGAAGCCGATTTAATTGCCATTTATGGTGCGGGAGACCCAGAAGACTTTGTAAAGGTAGGGCATTTAGCTAGCGCAGAATCTATTCCTGCTTTAGTCAATATCAACAAATTGATAACACGGCACTCGGCGGTTGTTGGGACGACAGGTTCTGGTAAATCAACAACAGTTGCAGGATTGTTGAATGCTTTATCGGATGCTGACCGTTATCCTTCGGCACGCATTATCGTGTTGGATATTCATGGTGAATATGGAACAGCCCTTTCAGATCGGGCATCAGTATTTCGTGTTGATGCAGAAGCAAGAAAAAAGCAAAAATCGCTATTCCTGCCTTTTTGGGCATTGAGTTTTGACGAATTAAAACACCTTGCTTTTGGCAATTTAAACGATACACAAACGGCTACCATTGCTGATTTGATTGTCCATTTAAAGAAAGATTCACTATCACATCAACCTAGGAATGGCGTTGATGCAAGCCGAATTACTGTTGATACGCCAATTCCATTTTGTCTTCATAAGCTTTGGTTTGAATTGCATCAAAGAGAACATAAGACGGTATGGTTTAAACAAGGAGTTTCGCTTGATGAATTAGAACCTGCATACGTATTGGATCAAAATGAACTGCCATTGCTTGGTGATGCAATGACAGTTAGCGCGCCTAATTATCGAACAGTAAAAAACTCTGGCGAAAAAGATAGTCAAATTCATCACTCTAATCAATCTAACTTAAATTTACGCCAGCAACTCGCCGGATTAGCATCAAAATTAAAAGATCCTCGAATGGCATTCCTATTTCAACCGGGAGATTGGTTACCTGATATTGAAGGTAAAACTCAACAAGATTTGGATACGCTATTAGAAGATTGGATAGGTGGTGATCACCCAATAGCAATACTTGACTTATCGGGCATCCCTTCATCGATATTGAATGATCTCATCGGTGCATTATTACGCATTCTTTACGATGCAATTTTCTGGGCTAGAAACCTCCCGGAAGGCGGCAGACTTCGGCCTTTGTTAATAGTATTGGAAGAAGCTCATGCTTATCTATCTAAAGACAACGCTGATTCAGCCGCTACCGCAGTTCGACGCATCGCCAAGGAAGGGAGAAAATATGGTGTAGGCATGATGATTGTAAGTCAGCGACCATCGGAAATTGACGCAACTATTCTTTCGCAATGCGGCACACTGTTTGCCATGCGTTTAGCAAACGATACTGACAGAAGCCATATTACAGGGGCTGCTTCGGACAATTTGAAAGGGCTTTTTGAAATGTTGCCCATATTAAGAACGGGGGAAGCCATTATTGTCGGGGAAGCGGTAAGTCTTCCGGTTCGAACATTGATTACACCGCCACCGCTAGAAAAGCGACCAGACAGCTACGACCCAAACGTTGTGGTTCGAAAAAATACAGATGGACATGGTGATGCGGGGGCTTGGAACTTACCCCGTGACCCCAAAAATTATGCGGACATGGTCTTGCAATGGCGTAAACAGAGCCCACATTATCAACATACTACAGCTGATAAACGCAATACAAAAAATCAAGTTACTGATGAAGTCGGAGAAAAATAATGAACATGATTAATACCCCAGAATCTTCAAATATTTCAAGTTTTGGCTACGAAGAGTCTAATCGGGTTCTCAGAGTCGAATTTAAGAATGGGTCGCTTTACGAATATTTTGATATACCCGAGGTTGTATTTAATGATATGAGAACTGCCGGATCAAAAGGCCAATATTTAGCGCAGTATATTAAAGGCACTTATCGGTACGCTAGAGTCTAAACGTTCGCCTCCCCAAAAGCAGTTGGCGATTAAGAAAAGCTAGATTGATAATGGGAAAAATCTTTCCATGTCGCATCCAAATGACCCAGGCAAAAAATGCTCCGACATCCAAAAGCTGAACATTCTCAGTTAATAGCCACCCGTAAGTAAAAACCGAGGCGTTTGTTAAATTTGAGGCTGACGCGTTTTATAAAAACTGGTAATCGTTCTGTTCCCACGCCTTTTATGGCAGAGGGCTGATGTGATGATGCACAGGCATATAGTGACCATAAAGCACAGGGCTACCTCATTAAAAAACCTGAGCCAAAATATCAGTTAAGACCGAATCATCCCAGCCAGCCGCTTTACGCATGCGTTTGATGGACAACCGTTTCTTTTGGGCCTGTCGTATCATGTTCAACGCCGCATGGCGGATAATAGCAACATTGGCTGGGGCATTGCCCTTGCGAATACGACTTTGATCTTCGCCAAAAGACATATCCAGCACCCAATGTAACTGATTTTCGATACCCCAGTGCATCCGCACGGCGGCCAGCATCTGCTCTGCGGAGACCAGCGAACTGCTGATAAAGTGACGGGGTTCCCGGGTCGTCGTGTCGCCGGTGATCCGCTCACTGTCAATCGCGACGATGCTGTTGAAATTTTTCCATTCAGGGTGACGTTCCCTAAGCCAAGCAATATCGGCACTCACCCGACACCGCCGGACTTCGAGGCGACCATGCCCCTTATCAACACTCTCGGCACACGTCATCCGGGCCAGCGAGGCGGGGGCGGGTTGCTCGAAATGCAGGCGGACGTCATCATGCAGGCTGCTTTGGTTGCCTTTAAGCGCCAATAGGTAATCGCCCTCTTTAGCGATGATTTTCTCGGCGATGGCCTTTTGACAGCCCATGGCGTCAATGGTCACGATGGCCCCGCGTAAATCCAACCACTCCAAAAGTTCAGGGATGGCGGTAATCTCATTGGATTTTTCATGGGTCTTAACTTGTCCTAACACGATCCCCGCTTCGCTAGCAAAAGCGGATACCAAGTGTATCGGCGATTGCCCGGCACCATGGCTACCGCGCAGTGTTTTACCATCAATGGCCACTACTTTTCCCGCCACCTCAGGACTTAACCATATCCGAATCCATTCCACAAACAAACGCTGGAATTGTGTGCTATCAATGGCGCGGAAAAAGCGCCGCACGGTGTCATCGCTCGGTACGCCATGCTCATACGGCAGATACTGACGTAAAAAATCCAACTTTGCTTTGCCAAACATCTCTATGTCATCCCAGCTTTCCGCCCCACAAATGACTGCGCACAACGTCAATAGCAGTATTTCCGGCATGGGATGCAGCTTTTTCCGATCAATGCGGGGATCATCGAGCTGTCCAAAAATATCTAAAAATTCCATTTCTTCCGATTCCTCGATTGTTGCTTATTCTGCCATTATCTTGGTTCTGCTTGTTTAATGGCTACTTTTTAATGAGGTTGCCCTGCCATAAAGCAAGGCCACTAATGATAATATCCGGCGGTTATGGTAAAGTTAGCCCAGTAGTCCTTATCCACACAAGCCACACCCTTTCAATCCCCATCATGACAGTTATGACCGCAAACATCGTTCCGTGTGACATTAAGGCCAGCCTTAAAGAACATACACTGGAAGCTTCTATGGTGGGCGATTGGGTGTTGGATGCCACGCCACCGGCGCTAGATGCCGTATTGGCGCAACTGGATGCAGGGACGGGCATTAAGCGGCTGGCGTTCTCAACGGAAACCCTAGGACGATGGGACAGTTTGTTGATGACTGAGTTGATACGTTTGATTGACTATGGCACCGAACAGGGGATTGAGGTTGACACTACTACCTTGCCTGAAGGTGTCCAGGGCTTATTGACCCTAGTCTATGCCGTACCTGAAAGGGCGGGGGCACGGCGGCATGAACAAAAAACCCCTTGGCTTACCCTCATTGGCAAAGGCGGTTTGCGTATTGCTGGCGATGCGAATGCCCTAATCGCTTTTATTGGCGAAACAGCGCTGAGTGTTTTAGCTTTGGCGAGGGGTAAGGCACGGTTTCGCTGGGTTGATTTATGGATGCACATCCAAGATTGCGGGCCTTCGGCATTGCCTATCGTAACGCTGATTAGTTTGTTGGTGGGTTTGATCTTGGCGTTTGTGGGCGCGGTGCAGCTGGCTTTGTTTGGTGCACAGATTTATATTGCTGATTTGGTGGGTTTGGGTATGACCCGGGAAATGGGCGGTTTGATGGCCGCCATTATTATGTCAGGCCGCACGGGTGCGGCTTATGCCGCGCAGTTGGGCACCATGCAAGTCAATAGTGAAATTGATGCCTTGAAAACCATGGGTTTTGTGCCTATGGAATTCTTGGTTCTGCCGCGCATACTGGCACTTATTCTAATTATGCCCTTGCTATGTTTGTATGCCGACTTGATGGGCATCGTTGGCGGTGCGCTGGTGACGGTGAATTTTTTTGACGTGTCCTTGGTGGAATATCTCAACCGCACGGCAGGAGCTATCCATTTGCCCGACTTGGGGATAGGCATCGGCAAATGCGCGGTGTTTGGGGTGTTGATTGCCTTGTCCGGCTGTATGCGCGGAATGCAATGCGGACGCAGTGCCTCGGCAGTGGGTGATGCCGCCACCTCTGCCGTGGTGACTGGCATTGTTTTTATTGTAATCGCCGACTCCTTGATGACGGTGATGTGCAACCGCTTGGGCATTTAAATCATGGCTACCCCCTGCCTCACCATTAAAGGGATGACAATGGCCTACGGCGATTTTGTCATTCAGCGTGACTTGGACTTTACCATTAACCAAGGCGATATTTTTATCATCATGGGCGGTAGCGGTTGCGGCAAAAGCACCTTGTTGATGCACTTGATTGGTTTACAACGCCCGGCCAAAGGTGATGTCTTGTATGGTGACGTAAGCCTGGTAAGTGCCGACGATAATTCCCGGAAAAGGCTGTTGCAACGCACGGGGGTGTTATTTCAAAGCGGGGCGCTGCTTAGTTCCATGACCTTGGCCGAGAATGTGGCCTTGCCTATCGCCGAGCATACCCGTCTGGGTGCCCAGCGGATACGGCAAATTGTGTCCTATAAGCTGGCCTTGGTGGGGCTGGCGGGCTTTGAGGATTTTTATCCTTCGGAAATCAGCGGGGGTATGCAAAAACGTGCCGGGCTAGCACGGGCCATGGCCTTAGATCCGGAGATTTTGTTTTTTGATGAGCCTTCGGCAGGCTTGGATCCAGTCAGTGCCAAGTTGCTGGACGATTTAATCCGTAGCTTGCGTGACAATCTGGGTGCCACCATTGTCATGGTAACCCACGAACTGGCCAGTATTTTTGCCATCGGCACCAATTCGGTGTTTCTTGACCCTGAAACCAAAACCATGATTGCCAGCGGCCCACCCCAGCAATTGCTCAATGAATCGCGCGACCCTAAGGTTATCCGTTTTCTGACCCGGGGCAAATCCGAAATCCAAACAACGAATGCAACAACCTGACATTTAAACAATAACATATAGACTACAGGGATTTAGCGGGTAAACACTGCTATACTCAGTGCGGTGTGGGTTATAACCCCTCGCTAGCCTTTGGACTAATCGGACGGGCTTTTCATAGTCCCGCTGCATGGCTTACCCACTAAATCCCATCAAACGCCAAGCCGCGCCGCGCCATTATTAACCTAAGCCTTATTGCCCAAACAACCACCTCAAAATTAGGATTGTATGAATTATGAGTAAACCTGTTAATCCTTACACCATAGGCGCATTTTTGGTGGGTTCACTGGCGCTGCTGATAGCGGCCGTACTAATTTTTGGCGGCGGGCAGTTGCTCAAAACGAAGACTGAATATGTCATTTATTTCGATGGTGCATTAAACGGCCTGAACGTAGGGGCACCCGTCAAATTACAAGGTGTGCAAATAGGGACGGTTAAGGAAATTACCTTGGAGATTGACCCTAAATTTTCACGGATTTCCAAACCCGTGGTAATCGAAATTGACCCAGCGGTGGTGCTGGATGCTGACGGCCAGCCGTTTAAAGCCGCCGCCACGCTTAAACAACGCCAAGAAAATGCCAAGCGACTCATAGATTCCGGGCTTAAAGCCCAACTGCAAACTCAAAGCTTGCTAACGGGTTTATTGTATGTCGAATTAAATTTTTTTCGCGACAAACCGATTATTTTAACTGGGCTACATTATAAAGACTTAGCAGAACTGCCATCAGTCCCGACTACCGTTGACCAGATCAAAAATACGGCTGATGAGATGCTGACCAAATTACGCCAATTGCCACTAGAAGACATCATTAATGACTTGGCTGTCACCATGAAAGAAGTGCGCAAAATAATGACCTCTGACGAGCTCAAAAATAATCGCCTAGCACTCACCAAAAGCCTGAATGAAACAGAAAAACTGATGGCGAATGTCAACCGCAACCTCATCCCATTATTAGGCAACCTGAACAGCACAGCCATAGAAACGCGTGCATTAGTCAAAGATTTTTCCCGCGACTTGCGGCCAGTCATGGCCTCCACCGAGAAAGCGCTTAACAATGCCACCACTGCACTGGAGACAGCCACTGACGTACTACACGAATCTAAACACACATTGGGTTCAGTGGAAGCGCTGACAGCACCGGATGCGCCTTTGTGGCAATCGCTGGAAGCGTTGCGTGCTGCTGCCCAATCCACCAAGGATTTGACCGATTACCTTGAACGCCACCCCGACTCACTAATTTACGGAAAGGAGTAATAGACTATGGCATTTGGAGTTGATGGCATACATAAATTGGCATGGCTGTTGGTTTTGGCGGGCTTGTTAAACGGCTGCGCACGCGACAGCAAACCGGTACAGTTTTATCGGCTTAATGCCGATGTTGGCATCACCACACTTGTGGTCGCCAATTCCGAAGGGCCACCGCTGGTGGGCTTGGGGCCCATCCGCATCCCGGAATATTTGGATCGCCCGCAGATGGTGGTTGCCGTCACCGACAACCAATACCAACTCTCCGAAGACCACCGCTGGGCAGAACGCCTAGACCAAAACATTGCCCTTGCACTGCTTAAATCGCTGCCCGGCCAGTTGGGCACAGACCGGATAATCCGCTATCCTTGGCCACAACGCCAAGCCCTGGATTATCAAGTCAGCATTGATATACTGGAGTTTAATGTGGATGCAAAAGGCCAAAGCCGATTAGTGGCGCAGTGGACAGTTAAACGCAAGGACAAACCCGCGCTGGACAGGCGCTCAAGCTATCAATCCCCCGCCTCGATGACGGATTACAATGTGATGGTAAAAGCCCAAAGCCAGTGCCTTGCCAAACTCGGTGCGGAAATCGCTAAAACCATAAGGCAAGATAGGGACTCGGCGCTTAATCCGTAAGATCACTTTGTTCGCCATATCCGGCAGGGCGCTCACCGCCCTGCCCTATCGGTGTAAGATCAACTCCAGCACCAACTTACTGCCAAAATAGGCCAAAAGCAGCAGGACAAAACCGATTAAAGTCCACTTTATGGCGGTTTGCCCGCGCCATCCAAAACGTCTGCGGCCTATCAACAGGCCAGTAAAGATAACCCATGCCAATAGCGACAAAACCGTTTTATGCACCAAGTGCTGGGCAAACAAATCCTCTATAAATAAAAAGCCACTGACCAATGAAATGGTCAAAAACACCACCCCTGTCGCCAACATTTGAAACAACAAAGATTCCATGGTTTGTAGTGGCGGCAAAGACTGGATGAAGCGTTTAGGTGGATGGCTTTTTAGTTGTTGGTCTTGCAAGGCGAGCAAAATGGCTTGTAGCGCAGCGATATTAAACAGGCTAAAGGCAATGATGGAGGTCAGGATATGCGTGCTCATGGCCCAACCGTACTGGGATGGCTGCGGAGTCTGGTCAGCAAAATTCAGGGCCAGTAACAACATGCCGGCCGCCAGCGGGAATAAGGCGATGCCCAAGGCTTGTACTGGCTTGTTAAGTGCAGCAATCAATAACAGAAACACCACAATCATGGCTATCAACGAGCCAGTGCTAAAAAAGCTAAAGTCAAAACCACCATTCTGGTGAAATACTAAGGCGGTATATAAAAAATGCGTACAAACAGCCAGCCATGCCAAATAGAGCCCGTTACGCTGCATCCGGCTGCGGTCAATTTGCCGGATGATAAGCCCGGTACTTACCAGATAGACGCTGATTGACAAGGTAGCGATGAGTGTTGTGGTGTTCATGGTCTTATGTGTGGGGGCAGGAGGCGTATCGGATACGGCAAGGTTTACCTAATCTTTAGAGTTTGGTGTCCGGCCATTGCAACGGGTGCAAAGGTCTTAATGGATATGGTAATATATCCGATTAAATAGTCCTAGCGCATTTGTTCTGGCGGGTAGTTTCCTTAGATTAAACAATAAAGACCTCACTATGTTTGATAATTTAACCGATCGATTAAGTATTACACTTAAAAAACTTAAGGGTCAGGGTCGCCTGACTGAAGACAATATCAAGGAAACACTCGGCGAAGTGCGCCTGGCCTTGCTTGAGGCTGATGTCTCGCTACCGGTTGTTACGGACTTTATTGAGCGTGTCAAAGAAGGTGCCTTAGGCCAGGAAGTACAGGCTAGCCTGTCACCTGGCCAATCCATGATCAAACTGGTGCAGTCCGAACTGGTCAAGGTCATGGGCGCGGCAAATGAAGGGCTTAACCTTAATGCCGTGCCCCCTGCGGTCATTTTGATGGCGGGCTTACAAGGTGCCGGTAAAACCACAACCGTGGCCAAATTGGGCCGCTGGCTACAAGAAAACCAAAAGAAAAAAGTCGGCGTGGTCAGTGCGGACGTTTATCGCCCTGCGGCCATTAAGCAGTTGCAGATGCTGGCAAACGAACTTAACCTGGATTTTTTTGACAGCGACTTAACACAAAACCCAGTGGAAATTGCCAAAAATGCAATTGAAGCCGCCAAGAAAAAATTCCTTGACGTCATTATTATCGATACCGCAGGCCGTTTGCATATTGATGATGAAATGATGGGTGAGATTAAAGCATTACATGCGGCGATTAACCCCATTGAAACTTTATTTGTTGTTGACAGCATGACCGGGCAAGATGCCGCGATCACTGCCAAAGCCTTTAATGATGCCCTACCATTAACTGGCGTTATCCTAACCAAAGCCGATGGCGATGCCCGTGGCGGTGCGGCATTGTCTATCCGCCATATTACTGGCAAACCCATCAAATTTATTGGTGTTGGCGAAAAAACCAGCGCCTTGGAAGCCTTTCACCCTGATCGTATCGCCTCCCGTATTTTAGGCATGGGGGATATGCTGAGTCTGATTGAAGAGATTGAGCAAAAAGTCGACAAACAAAAAGCCGAAAAATTTGCCAAAAAAATGCAAAAAGGCAAAGGCTTCGATCTGGAAGATTTCCGCGAGCAATTGCAACAAATGCAGAGCATGGGCGGGGTCAGTTCCATGTTGGACAAATTGCCCGGCATGAGCAATGTCCCCCAAGAAATGAAGGATAAAATCAACGACAAGGAGCTTGCCCGCCAAATTGCGGTTATTGGTTCCATGACGATGCAGGAAAGGCGCTATCCTGATTTGATAAAAGGCAACCGGAAAAAACGCATAGCGGCCGGCTGTGGGCAGCAACTGCAAGATGTGAACCGTATCCTAAAACAATTTCTGATGATGCAGAAAATGATGAAAAAGTTCAAATCAGGCAATATGGCCAATATGATACGCGGCATAAAAAGCAATGTACGCGGCATGAGAAGATAAGGGCTTCTATTGCTAGAACAGTTGCTTAGGTGCAATGTAGGAAGAAGTTTTTTGGTTCTAGCCAATTTATTCTTCACTTATGCTGAAATTCGCGTAAAATAGTTGGATTAACAATGACTAAATGTTTTTTTGAGGAAATTAGATGGTAACCATTCGTCTTTCAAGAGGCGGCGCAAAGAATCGCCCCTTTTATCACGTTGTTGTAACCGATAGCAGAAGTGGCCGTGATGGCCGTTACATTGAACGGGTAGGCTTTTTTAACCCGCTTGCACGTGGTAATGAAGAAAAATTACGTTTGGACAATGAGCGGGTTGAGTATTGGAAAGCCAATGGCGCACAACCTTCTGAGCGCGTTGCAAAATTAATTAAAGACGCACTTAAAGCAGCTGCATAAGCTGTTGTCCATGCAGCAGGAAATTAACGTTGGAAAAATATCCGGCGTTTTTGGCATTAAAGGATGGGTTAAGGTATTTTCTTTTACCGATATTAGGGAAAATATTCTGAATTACTCCCCTTGGCTAATCAAAAAAGGCAACGAATCCAAAGTCGTTGAGGTTATTGATGGCCAGTTGCAAGGCAAGGCTGTAGTGGCCAGGCTTGATGGGGTGGATGACAGGGATCAAGCCGCAAGCCTAATGGGTTGGGACATTTTTATAACACCCTTACAATTGCCGAAAGCGGCAAAAGGTGAATATTATTGGTCTGACTTGGTAGGTTTGGCAGTTGAAACCAATTTGGGTGTCCAGCTTGGCATTGTTGACAGTTTACTGGAAACAGGTGCAAATGATGTTGTTGTTGTAAAAGGCGAACGTGAGCGGGCCATCCCGTTTCTACAAGGCCAGACTATAATCAACATAGACTTGGATGCCGGTAAAATGGTTGTCGATTGGGATCCAGATTTCTGATGCCCAATGCAATTTGATGTTGTCACTTTATTTCCCGAAATGGTTATCTCGGCTGCAAGTTATGGTGTAACTGGCCGGGCAATAGAGCGCAAAATAGTAAGCCTGTCGACGTGGAACCCTAGGGATTATACTGCTGACAAACACAAAACCGTTGATGATCGCCCTTATGGTGGTGGTCCGGGCATGGTGATGAAACACCAGCCCTTGCACGATGCCGTTATGGACGCTAAACAAACGGCAACTGGCAGTACAAAAGTCGTTTACTTGAGCCCGCAAGGCAAACCTATAACCCAAGCCCTTTTATCAGAAGCCTGCGGAATTTCGCAATTGATATTGGTTGCGGGGCGTTATGAAGGCGTGGATGAGCGCTTTGTCCAACTGGATTGTGATGACGAATGGTCTATCGGTGACTATGTGATTAGTGGCGGTGAACTCGCGGCATTGATCGTCATTGATGCCATTACCCGTTTGTTGCCGGGTGTGTTGGGCCATGAAGAATCGGCCAAGCAAGATTCTTATATGGATGGTTTATTGGACTATCCACATTTTACTAGGCCAGAACAACTCGAAGGATATTTAGTACCGGATGTTTTATTAAGTGGCAATCATGCGGATATAGCCTGTTGGCGTATGAAGCAAGCCTTAGGCAGGACTTGGCAAAGACGGCCGGATTTGTTAAAAAATAAAAATTTAAGTGCGGAACAGGAACAGCTGCTGCAACAATTTAAAAATGAAGTTTGAGGGTGTGGTAATGAGCAATATTATTGATGTATTGGAACAAGAACAACTAAGACAAATTCCTGACTTTGGCGCAGGTGACACGGTTGTTGTCCAGGTTAAGGTAAAAGAAGGCGAGCGCGAAAGAATCCAGGCTTTTGAAGGCATTGTGATTGCAAAGCGCAACCGTGGTTTAAACTCCGCCTTCACTGTGAGAAAGATTTCCCATGGCACAGGCGTTGAGCGTGTTTTTCAAACACACAGCCCTATTATCAGCGAAATTACTGTTAAGCGCCGTGGTGACGTCCGTCGTGCCAAACTGTATTACTTGCGTGATTTGACTGGTAAAGCAGCACGTATTAAAGAAAAGCTTTAATCGGCTTTTGCTTAGGTCAAATTAAAAAAGGCAGCTTTACGCTGCCTTTTTTATGCCTAATAACAATGCCCCTGCCTACTTGCCTTTGAGGATAACATCAGCCGCTTTCTCCCCTATCATGTAAATGGAACTCACAATGAAAAATCCGGGGATACGCGGAAAAACAGACGCATCCACAACCCGCAGCCCTTTTATGCCACGCACCTTAAAATTGCTATCCAATACCGCCATCGGATCGTCATCACGACCTATAGGGCAAGTACAAGAGGCATGATGCCCCCACGCGTTATGTCTGACATAATCTTGCAACTCACGGTCACTTTGCACCGATGGGCCTGGCAGCTCCTCTTCGGCAATGATGCCTTGGGTAATTAGCGGGGCGGTCAATTTGCGTACAAACCGGATTCCTGCCACAACCGCATCCAGATCGGTGCCCTCAGTGTCACTGCCTTCTTCAAAATAACGAAAATTGATATACGGCCTATCCCTAGGATCAGTGGAAGCCAGCCGGACTTCGCCTGCGCGGTTAATCGTATGCGCCTTAAGCACCGCCCAGGTCAGGTAGTTCAAATGATCTTTGATCAGCTTTGAATAGCCTGGAAAATACCCTTTAAACTTACCTAACACGGCAAAACAAAACAAGTCTGGCAAAGGCTGCTCTTCCATAGACCGTTTTATAATCGCCAATACCGCGCCATTAGTGGTGTAAACCCCTTGATGCTGATTTTCCCACTCCTCGTACTGGGGATCGCCTGCGGCGTATTTGGCATCTTTAAGCACTTCCCAATCTTGGTGCATACGGTTGACCACACCGACCTCATAACGGTCTTGCAGATTGGTACCTACGCCGGGCAAATCCAACTTTACGGGAATACGGTGTTTTCCCAACTCTTCCTTAGGGCCAATTCCGGACAACATCAGCAATTGGGGCGTGTTGTAAGCACCACCGGCCAGAATCACTTCTGTCCCATACACGCTATGCAACTCACCAGCCGCCCTACTCGGGTCCTGGTGGGCGCGGTAGAGCTTTTCGCCTTTTAGATACTCCACACCAATAGCGCGATTATCATCATCCAAAATAACTTTAGTGACCAATGCGTCCAGCTCTATGGTCAACCTGCCAGGATGCCGCTTTTGCACATCCAATAAGCGTTCACGCGTACTATGGCGCCTACCATTTTTGGTGGCCAGCGGTGGGTAACGTAAACCTGTGGCGTTTTCCTGCACTAAAGGCCAATCATTCGGGTCAGCCAAACCGCCGGCAAAAAACCATTTCAAGCGTTCAAAAAGGTTAGGCAAATGATCAATCGCCTGTTTCGCGGATTCCAGAATTGTCTTAACCAAAACTTCGTCTTTGGCCAAGGCCTTCAGGGGTAATGCCGCTTCAGTTTGGAACCAGCCTTTAAAGCCATGGCGCGATGGGTTAATGCCCAGCATAGCCAATAAGCGGTAAAAAGGACGATGGTGGCAATTTTCCATGCCCTCAAAGTAGTTACGCATATTATCGGCACGCCAAGAATCATCACCCGTCAGCTCCGCCACCTCGTCCCAATCCGCATTGTGGGGATACACCGTTATCATGGCATTATGCGCTGTACATCCGCCTAAGCATCCCGCGCGTGGATACAACACACCATTTTCTGCTTTAGTAAATTTGGGGTCTTGCTCCTGAGTCGCCTGGTTGCCGTAATGGCGCACAAAGTAATCCCATTTCATCGCCTCGTTTTCAGTGGAAAAAGTGTGGAAAACGGGCACATCATAGTCATCAGGCAAACGGTTTTCATCAGGATTGGGTAAATCGCCGCCTTTGAGGGTACGTGGATCACCGCCCGCCTCAAGGACGAGGACAGTTTTCCCACCTTCTGCCAATCTTGCGGCTACCGTACCGCCCCCTGCACCAGAACCAACCACTATATAGTCAAAATTCGTTTCAGTCATTTTTGGCCTCCAACATACCTAGGCGTAGCGTCACTACCCATTATGGGCAGCAACACGGCCTAGGCGTAAAAAGAAAAAATTATCGTGCGTAAAACGCAGCGATCATTAACGGCTTAAAGGGTTTTTAGGAACGCGATCAACGCTTTCTTATCTTCATCACTTAAGCCAGGTTCTTTTTTGGTGTCTTGGAAATAATCAGTACCAAAATAATGTCCACGGTTGACAATATAGTCAGGGCATTTGCTGGCCTTAATCAATGGCTCAACCAAGTTGGCAAATACTTTTCCGGCTTGTTCATCCGTGGCGTTTTTAGGCAACGCGATCAGATCCCCTTTGAGTTTGAGGAACAATTTCAACAAATCCGCATCGTGTTTGACCCTGTCAATAATGCCATCACGCCTGTCCAAATCGATGTTGCTTAAAAAGTTAATCGGCGTACCTTTAGGGATAGGGCCAATTTCTATGCCTTGCTCACCCACAAACTTGCCGCCGCTAATGACACCAACCAGTCCTTCCAACAGTTTGGGCACATAGCCGGAAGGAATGCGCAAATAACTGCTTGCAGTAGTTTTATCAACCCAACCAGGCAACATTTTCCCTGACTTGGTTTGATACTGGATATTGCCTTTACGTTTTTCAGGCCAGAGCATTTGCTCGATTGAACTGTCAAATGATTGCAAACGGCCTTCAACAGAAGGGCTAGAATTAAAATTACCAACGCTGTTGTTCAGCAAAAAAGGTGCAGTAGACCACAAGCTAATTAACGAGGCTGGCCGGGTATATCCACGTCCGCCTGCCGGCATGTCATATTCCCAAGGTTTGCCGGTAAAGGGGTGATGCACGGTGAATTTGCCAACAGAAGGCAAGTCTTTGTAGGATTGTGACGAATAGTTGTCCCAAATATTGCCGCCTATGGCATTGGTCGCCAAGGGGCTACAGGCGTTGGTTTCTAACAGCGTAACGGGAACCCGCAATTCAGTGGACAAAAAGTTGTCTTTAATAAAATCATCTTTAGCCGCGATTTGCTTCATTTCTTTTTTGAACTCATCCGTCTGCGTCCAATCCCAATATTTATTCCAGCAGCTCAGATAATCTTTTCCTGCACAGCTGTTGGGGAAGTAGCTATAGGTTTTTTCTGGCAGTTTGCTAGAGTGGCAACGTGCGCAGGTTTCAGCAAACACCGTTTTGCCTTTTTCCAATTGTGCCGCATCGGAAGACAAATGTTTGCTGCCATCCGGTGCATTTTTCAGATAATCAGGTTGTGCAGTCGCTAAGAAGAACAAGGCCAAATTCGCGGTTTGTGCCTCATTTGCTTGCCAGTAAGTGGAGTTCTTACGGCCATCCTTCACCTTAATCGGTGTAATCGGCTTACCGCCAATCAAAGGTTGGAAATGCTCCAGCCATTCTTCACTAAACAAGCCAATATTAATAAACACACGGTTCAATGCACCCAAGGCACCGACTGAGTCCGAACCGTCTTTTAACACATGCGGAGTCCAAACGGTGTCAGGCGCTTTATAAAAGTTGGTCAATGGGGTTCCAGCAGGCACATAATCATTCAGCTGCTTGTTGTCCAAGCCGCCACCAGCCAACTTTTCAGTACTAAACTTTTTGGCGTTTACCAAGCGTGCCGCCAAGCTATAAACGGCATTCATAGTGCGGGGATTGTTAATGTAATCGGTAGACACTAATGAGGTGTCCAATGCCCCAGGACGGGACGTGCCAAACAGTTGATAGGGAAAGCTGCTAGGCTCCGCATCCCACGTAAAAATACGGTCAATCCAGAAATATTGCGCACCGGGGTTGGAGTTAAGGTTTTCCCATTTGGGGTTTTCGGGATCTAACGGCGGGTTGGTGGGGTTAGGCCCAACATGGCAAAATCCACAGGACATACCGACGCGGTAAGGCCGCACCAAATCCTTATTATTGTAATAGCTGGGATCCGTGTAATAGCGTTTAGGATCCCATGCCTTTTGCGCTTTTTCATCAAAGTCAGGATTGGGGAACAAACGCACCCCAACGATACCTGTGGCATAACCATAATATGAACCTGCAGGGATATTTTTGCCGCGTGCGCCAATTTTGACCCCGGGATATTTCTTTTCATTTTCAAACGGATCGGCAGGGCAATCTTTAGACCGAACATCTAACCACAAACCATAACGGTCTTCACGCCCACTGGTGGGTTTGGAAAAACAAGGTTCGTTGACTAAGCCCAAATACTGCCAACGATTGCTACGGCTAAACTTTAAACTGGGATGGTTGGACAAGGTTTTTAAAAAATCCAAGTTGCCACGGCTTTCATAACCTAGCTTATTCCAAAAGCGGTCATTACCAGCAGTCCAGACTATCCAATTGTTACGCCCGATGGCAGCGGCCTTCGCGGCTGCCTCTGGGCTTATGCCCGGAACAAAAGGCGCCAAAGTTTCGGCAACGGCCTTAGGATTTTTAGTGATACCATAATCCATATCCTTAAAATAATCTTCGTCAGCGCCGGGCATACTCTCCGCGCTGCGGCCTACACACATCGCCTCATCCAAAACATTGCCCGCCCCTTTGCCACAAGGGGATTCTTTAAAAAAGGCCATGCCACTGCTGCTGTAGCCTAAAAGCCCGACAAAACCTGCCCCCACCAAGGCAAGCACTTTAACTGATTTTATGATGTTCATTTGCCCGTCCCCCTTAAAACGCGACCCGCTGTTAAAAGCGCGAGTGTTATAACAGATGCTGGATTATTCATGCTGTCTACTCCTCAAAACATTACTATTGTTAAAATTATCGGCCACTACTTTGTGACTGTGTGCTATTTTTATGCTCTCCTGTCTAATAATGTTAAAGAATAAAACCAGGTTTGGGGAAACAAACCAGACGATGTGGCCGTTTGTCATTCGTATAGCCCGTCGTTGCACCCAACCATCCCCATTAATTATTACCATGCCAAGTATATGGTTAATAACAAAAACCGCTGCTTTAGGCTGTTAAAATACGCTTACACTTTAGTCCAAGTCAATCAATTTTTAAGGGGAAATGAGTCAAAGTCAATAACAACTAAAGGTGTATTTTTAATACATTAATATCGACTCCAGAGGTATTCAGCCCCGGAAAAAACCAGCATTGCCGCATCCCTTCTTAACAACCGTAATAGGCCAACCCTTGGGCTGATTTCCTAACCTTTTTGGTTACCCAGTACCACCCAAAAAGCGTTAATGACGAAGGCTAGGCAAATAAACGTTATAATTTAACACTGACAAATAACCGACAACTAACTTGAGCCAGATGGCAACTCTTCCCTAACCATGACAATACTGGCCTTTACGTGACAAAATAATGACTAAACAAGAAAAATCCCTAACAATGACTGTGCTAATGACCCCTGATATGGCAAATTTTTCCGGGAATGTACATGGTGGCTCCCTGTTAAAACTGCTGGACCAAGTGGCTTATGCCTGTGCAGCAAAATATTGTAAAAACTATGTGGTGACGGCGGCACTGGATCAGGTTTTTTTCAAGCAACAAGTAAATGTCGGCGAACTGGTGACTTTTTGCGCCCAAGTTAACCATGTGGGGCGCTCTTCCATGGAAGTCGGGGTTAAAGTGATTGCTGAACACTTAAGGACCAATGAAAAAAGGCATACCACCTCGTGCTATTTTACGATGGTGGCTATCGACGAACATGGCAAATCAGTTGAAGTACCCCGTTTGCAATTGGAAACTGAAGCCGACAAAAAACATTATGCCGCAGCAGAAATGCGCAGAAAAATGCGCCAAGAAAGCTTGGAAAAGAACCGTGCACTAATTATCGAACTATCAGAGGATGAGCTTTAAGTGGGACTAGCAGAAAATTTTGAACAACTCCCCTTAAAGGAGTTTGCCGAGAAAGCCTACTTGGATTATTCCATGTATGTAATCCTTGACCGCGCCTTGCCACATATCGCCGATGGCTTAAAACCCGTGCAACGGCGCATTGTTTACGCCATGTCCGAACTGGGCTTGACGGCCCTGGCCAAATATAAAAAATCTGCACGCACCGTCGGTGATGTCTTGGGCAAATATCACCCGCATGGTGATTCCGCCTGCTATGAAGCCATGGTGTTGATGGCGCAGAATTTTTCTTACCGTTATCCTTTGGTTGATGGGCAAGGAAATTGGGGCTCGCCAGACGACCCAAAATCCTTTGCCGCCATGCGTTATACCGAGTCGCGCCTGACCGCTTATGCCAATACTTTACTTAGTGAATTGGGGCAAGGCACGGTGGAGTGGTCAGACAATTTTGACGCAACCTTAAAAGAACCGGTGTTATTGCCTGCCCGGCTACCGAATATTTTGCTGAATGGCACGATGGGCATTGCCGTGGGCATGGCAACCGACATACCGCCACATAACCTTAGGGAAGTGGCGGCGGCCTGCATACAGTTATTGGATGAACCAAATAGCACCGCCGAAGATTTGTTTAAGCACGTCAAAGGTCCTGATTATCCGACCAATGCCGAAATTGTCACCGCACCCGAAGACATCCAAAAAATGTATCTAAATGGCGGCGGCTCGATAAAAATGCGCGCCATTTATGAGCAAGAAGACGGCAATATCATCATCACTGCGCTACCACACCAAGTGTCGGGGGCAAAATTGATGGAACAAATTGCCGCCCTGATGCTAGCCAAAAAACTGCCGATGATTGAAGACCTGCGGGATGAATCAGACCATGAAAACCCCTGCCGCTTATTGATCATCCCCAAATCCAAACGCATTGATGTGGATGCGGTGATGTCGCATTTATTTACCACCACCGACCTGGAAAAAAGCTACCGCGTCAATATGAACATGATCGGCATGGATGGCAGGCCGCAGGTCAAAGGGCTTAGGGAAATCTTGGTGGAATGGCTAGCTTTCCGAACAGAGACCGTACGCCGACGTTTGCAACATCGTTTGGACAAAGTGTTGGCACGACTGCATATCTTGGACGGTTTACTAATTGCCTATTTGAATATCGACGAAGTCATTGCCATTATCCGCAATGAGGAACATCCCAAACCGGTGTTAATGGCGCGTTTCGGCTTAACTGACATCCAGGCCGAGGCCATACTCGAATTAAAACTACGCCATCTGGCCAAACTCGAAGAAATGAAAATCCGGGGCGAACAAGATGCCTTGGAAAAAGAACGGGCAGCCCTGGAAAAAACATTGGGTTCAACACTCTTATTAAACCGCTTGATCAGAAAAGAACTTGAACGCGATGCCGAGCAATTTGGCGACGAGCGCCGTTCGCCAATAGTCGAACGGGGCGCTGCTGTAGCGTTGGAGACCACCGCATTAATCAGCAATGAACCGCTCACCATCATCCTGTCCCAAAAAGGCTGGATACGGGCCGCAAAAGGCCATGATATTGACGTTGAAAGTTTAAGTTACCGCTCTGGGGATGGTTTTTTAGATGCCGTTAAAGGCCGCTCCACCCAGCCTGTTTATATCTTGGACTCCACAGGCCGCGCTTACAGTACGTCCAGCCACGATTTACCATCGGCCAGAACGCAAGGCGAGCCCCTTACTGGCCGCCTTAACCCGCCAGCGGGTGCCTTGTTTACCCATTTGCTAAGCGGCAACGCCGATGACTGGTATGTATTGTCCAGCCATTTTGGCTATGGGTTCAGGGTGCAATTAAAAGAGCTGTTAAGTAAAAATAAAGCAGGCAAATTGCTGATCACCCTACCCGAAGGCGCAAAAACCTTAAAACCAGTGCCGATTTCTGATGACTCTGATTTACTGGCCGTTGCAACCTTGCAAGGCCGATTATTAATTTTCCCAGTGTCTGAATTACCTGCCTTGGCGCGTGGCAAAGGCAATAAACTGATCCAGATACCCACGGCCGACTTGGAATCCACGAAAGATTATGTCGTTGCGGTCTTGGCAATACCACAAAATAAGGCCTTAAAAATATTATCTGGCAAACGTTTTGTAAGCCTCAAAGCCGCAGACATAGCCCATTACTCGGGTAATCGCGCCAACCGCGGCTTGGCGCTGCCTAGAGGCTTTCAACGGGTGGATGGCTTGGAGTTTGAGTAACCGCCGAACTAGGGCTTACAGCGTATAACAAACCACCCAAGCAACTCATCATTTCATTATAGGGAACAATTCGAATGGAGGCCTTATTTTCGGGGCATACTTAAACCCTATAGCCAAAAAATTAACGCTTTCCGACCAAGCGTCAGTTATGGCTTGGCCATAAAGAGGCTTACTGTAAAATGACATTGTTGCGAGTTGGTGATAACATTAACAGTTAAAATTTGTTGTGCTTTATAACTATAAAAGATTTAGGGGGATATTTTCGTGCGATTTTTATTAATTTTTTTATCAATATTGCTGATGCCGCAAATGGCAATGGCGGGTGGCTTTGAAAGCCTAGGTATGACGGGGACTGAGCGCGGCATATTTACCGTGCTCATTTTTGTCATTGCCTATGGCTTTGTAATGGCCGAAGAATTTACCCATTTGCGTAAATCCAAGCCCGTTATTCTTGCTGCCGCCATCATCTGGGCACACGCGGCTATTTTAGCCACACAAAAAGGGGTTTCAGTTGAAGCCTTGCACGAAGCTTTCGAATACAATTTGAAAGAATATGCCGAGCTAATGTTATTTTTATTGGTCGCCATGACTTATATCAATTCAATGGCTGAACGCAATGTGTTTGAAGCCTTGCGCTCATGGCTGGTAAGGCGGCAATTTGGCTACCGCAAATTGTTTTTGATCACTGGCATCATCACATTCTTTTTATCGGCAGTCGCGGACAACCTGACAGCAGCCTTATTGGTTGGTGCGGTAGTGTTGGCAGTCGGTGCAGATAATGAAAAATTCATTAGCATCGGTTTTGTAAACCTTGTGGTTGCAGCTAATGCCGGCGGCGCTTTCTGCCCTTTCGGCGACATCACCACCTTAATGGTTTGGCAAGCGGGCTATGCCGAGTTCTTCGATTTCTTCAAGCTGTTTATCCCTTCATTGGTCAACTATGGCGTACCCGCGGCAGTCATGTACTTTGCCGTACCCGATGAACAACCCAAGGCATCTTCTGAGGAAGCGGTGCAACTCAAGCCCGGTGCCCTACAAATTTGCGGCTTATTTTTATTGACCATTGTCACTGCGGTCAGCTTTAAACAAGGCCTGCATTTACCACCCTTCATGGGCATGATGGCCGGCCTTTCAGTGCTAATGCTTTACGGTTACTACTTAAAGAAAAACTATTGCGTTGAAGGCGACGAAGGCTTTGACATTTTCAACAAAGTGCGCCATGCAGAATGGGACACCTTATTGTTTTTCTTTGGCGTAGTGTTTGCCGTGGGCGGTTTAGGCTATATCGGTTATCTTGAATTGCTTTCAGGCGCCATGTATGACGGCTTGGGCGCAACCACCGCCAACATTTTAGTGGGTGTGATTTCTGCGATTGTTGATAACATCCCTGTTATGTTTGCCGTATTGAACATGAACTTGGATATGGACTTATACCAATGGCTGTTAGTGACCCTGACTGCGGGTGTAGGCGGCTCTTTGCTGTCAGTAGGCTCTGCGGCGGGCGTTGCCTTAATGGGTCAATCAGACCATAAATACACCTTTTTCAGCCACTTGAAATGGACTCCTGCGATTGCTGCGGGTTACGCAGCCAGTATCGTTGCCCATTATCTGATCAACGGTTGATAGCTTGCAACGCCGCACTGCTGGTGCGGCGTTGCCATAATAAAAAGGCCGTGGGTTAGCAATTAACCCACGGCCTTTTTATTATGGCCTAGTGGAAACGTCAAGGCTTTAATCAGTAAACAAAGCAATATGCGTTCTTTTGCATAGCCCATCCATAGTAACGAACTTAATTGTTAGGGACATTTTGTGGCCGATAGCCCCCATATCCGGCAAGTGCTGCTCAACAAGCACATGCTAATTTGCATTTGCACCGGGTTTAGCTCCGGTCTGCCATTGTACATCCTCATTGCCCTGCTACCCGCTTGGTTACGTTCTGAGGGTGTAGATCTAAAAGTCATCGGCTTGTTTGCCCTGATCCAACTGCCATTTACCTGGAAATTCCTTTGGTCGCCGCTGTTTGACCGCTATAGTCCGCCGCTAGGGCGACGCCGAGGTTGGCTATTCATCTCACAAATGGCATTAATGCTGTCAATACCATTATTTGGCTTGCTTCATCCTACCCAAAACTTATGGTTTATTGCCTATTTGGCTTTGGTCGTGGCATTTTTTAGCGCCTCACAAGACATAGTGCTGGATGCTTACCGGCGTGAATTATTGCTGGATGCCGAATTGGGGATAGGTAACGCTATCCATGTCAACGCATACAAAATAGCGGGCTTGATACCGGGGTCTTTATCACTGATTTTGGCTGACCACTTGCCTTGGCAACAAGTGTTTCTATTGACCGCTTTGTTTATGCTGCCAGGCCTTTGTATGACACTGTTGGTCAGTGAGCCCGCACTTAAGCCCGGTGCGCCGAAAACCCTCAGGGCTGCCGTAGTGGAGCCATTTCAAGAATTTATCAACCGCAACGGGGTAAAGTCAGCCTGCTTAGTCCTGGCTTTCATCTTTTTTTACAAACTGGGTGACAGCATGGCCACGGCGCTGGCCACGCCGTTTTATCTCGACATGGGCTTCAGTAAAACAGAAATCGGCCTCATCGCAAAAAATGCGGGCCTTTGGCCCAGCGTGATCGGTGGCTTACTGGGCGGTATTTGGATGATCAGGTTAGGTATCAACCGCGCACTTTGGCTATTTGGACTGGTGCAAATGCTGGCTATTTTAGGGTTTGCCTGGCTCGCTACTGTTGGCCACAGCCTGCCATGGCTGGCCATCGTCATTGGTGTCGAGGCTTTGGGTGTGGGTTTGGGGACGGCGGCTTTTGTGGCTTATATAGCGCACACCACACACCCACTTTACACTGCCACCCAATTTGCCTTATTCACCAGCTTGGCGGCCGTGCCCCGTACATTCGCCAATGCGGCAACAGGTTATTTGGTCGAATCATTTGGCTGGGTGGTATTTTTCCTGTTTTGCTTTGTCATCGCAATTCCTGGAATGTTGCTGTTATTTAAAGTTGCTCCTTGGAATGGCAAAGAAGACCCCCAGAATTTTTAAGCTTAACCGCGTTGACGGTAACGGGAATTTTGGCCTCCCACCCTAGAGGTCATAATCAACAATCAACGGGGCATGGTCGGAAAAACGCTGGTCTTTGTAGATGGATGTGGCAACCGCCTTATCTTTTAAAGCGGCACTTATTATTTGATAATCAATACGCCATCCCACATTTTTTGCCCAAGCCTGGCCTCTGTTTGACCACCAGGTGTATTGCCCTTCTTCTTGATTAATAAGCCGGAACGCATCCAGCCATTGCCCCTTCCCAAATAGCTCATCCAACCAAGCCCTTTCTTCGGGTAAAAATCCAGAATTTTTTCTATTGCCACGCCAGTTTTTTAAATCAATTTCCTTGTGGGCAATATTCCAATCACCACAAATAATGTAGTCGCGGCCATTTTCTGAGCAAGCATTCAAATAGCCCATAAAACGGGCCATGAAACTAAACTTGAAAGCCTGGCGGTCTTCCCCCGAAGAACCTGACGGCAAATACAGCGAAATAACACTTAAGTTACCAAACTGTGCCTCAATAAAACGCCCTTCTGAATCAACATCAGGCCAACCTACCCCACTGATCAATTCATCGGGTTGGTTTTTGCAATAAATGGCCACCCCGCTATAGCCTTTCTTTTCCGCATCATGATAAAAACAATGGTAGCCCCCAGGATAAAAAAATTCGGAGTCAAGCTGGTGTTCCTGGGCTTTTGTTTCCTGTAAACAAACAACATCAGCATTTTGTTGCTGCATCCAAGTGAAAAATCCTTTACGTTCTGCTGATCGAACGCCGTTGACATTTAAAGTAATGATGCGCATAAGCTCAATAACGGGGTTGCCAATTGTTTGTGAAAAACGTATTATACTGAGTTCTTTAATAAGTATGTAGCCTCTTAGTGGGTAATGTGGACGTGATATGAAACCAGAAATTCATCCTGAATATAAACAAATTACTGTAACTTGCGGTTGCGGCAATACTTTTGTTACAGGTTCTGTAATAGGCAAAGATTTACAAGTGGAGGTATGTTCTTCATGCCATCCTTTTTATACCGGCAAACAGCGTGTTGTTGACACTGCAGGCCGGGTTGATAAATTCCGTAAAAAATACGGAAAATAAGCTTCAAAGCCATCTTTAACTTGGGTAACAAGCAACAGGCCTCTTGTCCACATCAAGGCAAACACCAAAAGCATAGGGAATGCACAGTTTTTAGTGGGGCAGTGGATAAAAATTTTTGTTAAGCATGACACCAAGGGAATACGCTGGCCTGATACGCGTGAACAATTAGATGAAGCCTTAATGTGACCGTACACCAACCACCCACATAGCGGGTGGTTGGTGTACGTGAACATTAATCATGCGGTAGATTTTGCCACACTAAAAGCACCCCATCGCCCAGCTTGATTTAAAATGCCGCCAAACACAGGCAACGCTGTCCAGCGTGTGCCTACGCACAATCTGTTATTGACAGCCCCACACATTTAAAACTGTGTGATCGTTACCATCTTACCGCCTATCCATAGGCCCTAATCAAACAAACCGCCGCCACTCAAAATTTATTGTGCTGACGGAAAGAAATACACGAATAATCGACTACCAAGACATTCATTAGTGTGCTTTTCTGCTCCCCAAATTGTACAATAGACATTTATTTGGCTTGAAAGCGCTGCGTGTGCCATTTACATAAAACAAATAAGCCCTCAAAGCTAACAAATGGGAATTTTTTCAATGTATTATGTATCACCCAGTAAAAATGTCGGGAACTACATGGACGCGACCAATCCGATGCCAGAACCGCCTTAAAACAAGCCCAGGGAAATTACGCCTATACTGTACATCCAGCCATAGTTAAAATAGCTATAATGTGCTTACTTGAGGCCTTACATAGACCAACTTATGGCCCTACCCTTTAAACGAATGGATAAAAGTATTAACAGCTAGTCCCGCAAGGGGGGAACAAGTTCATGCAGGGTAACATATTACCAAACTGGTGGCGTTAAGCTGCTGCCGGATGATCTATATATGTTTATTTTTTGACACCTTCCAATCATTATTGTGGACAATGGAACAAATTTCGGCAATATATTAATTCGTCACCATTTAGGCATCTAAGCCACGCCTATGAACATCGAATATAACACGTTATAAATTTCAATTATCATCAAGTATTTTAAAGGTATGTCATGAGCTGGTTTAAGCGGAAACAGAATGCTGTTCTTAGTATTGACATCAGCACAGCGGCTGTAAAGTTACTGGAATTGCAAAGAATTGGCACACATTACCGTGTTGAAAGCTTTGCAGTGGCATCGCTGCCCCAAGATGCCTTTGTTGATAAAAGCATTGCCAATGTCAATGTGATCGCAGAAGCCATAAAAGTCGCTTTAAAGCGATCTGATACCCGGTTAAAAGAAGCAACCGTTGCGGTTTCTGGGGCTGCTGTCATGACCAAAATTATCACCATGCCCAGCTCGCTGAGTGATGACGACATGGAAGAGCAGATCATGATTGAAGCAGACCAGCATGTCCCCTATTCGCTTGATGAAGTAAACTTTGATTTTGAGGTACAGGGCATCAATGAAAATAATCCGGACATGGTTGATGTACTGCTCGTGGCATCTAGGCGGGAAAATGTTAACGACCGCGTCGAAGCGCTGGCAAAAGCCGGGTTAAAAACTAACATAGTTGACGTTGAAGCTTTTGCGGTGGAAAGCGCATTTTCTTTATTGTCCGATCAGTTTTCCGAACCAACACTCAACAAAACTATTGCTATTGCAGACATCGGGGCATCAATGGCCACCTTAAATGTCTTACATGAAGGCAGAATTGTTTATACACGCGAACAAGGGTTTGGCGGCAAACAATTGACAGAAGAAATCCAACGCCGTTACGGGCTCTCCTATGAAGAAGCGGGCTTGGCAAAAAGGCACGGCGGTTTGCCAGACAACTACACGGTAGACGTACTCAATCCCTTTAAAAAGGCCATGGTCCAACAAATTCAACGCTCATTGCAATTTTTTGTGTCCTCAAGCATGAACAATGGAATTGACAGCCTTGTCTTGGCAGGTGGTTGTGCATCTATTCCAGGCATAGCCAAATTGGTTGAAAACAATCTAGGTGTCCCTGTCTACATAGCCAATCCTTTTATGAACATGGACTTATCTCATAAAATCAAAGCCCACGCCCTTAGTGATGATGCCCCAACAATGATGATTGCTTGCGGATTGGCTTTAAGGAGCTTTGACTAATGTCGAAAATCAATTTACTGCCTTGGCGCGAAGCGCTACGCAAGAAAAAGCAAAGGGACTTTATCAATGCCTTGGTGCTATCTGGGTTAATTGGCCTTATTATCATTGGTCTGGTCCATTCAGCTTTTGAAAGCATGAAGGGATACCAACAACAAAGAAACCAAATGCTTCAAAACGAGATCGCCTTGCTGGATAAAAAGATTGTCGACATTAAAGATATTGAAGAAAAAAAAAGCAAATTATTAGCTAAAATAAGCCTAATCCAAAATTTACAGGAAAGCCGTCCAGAGATCGTACATTTGTTTGATGAAATTCCTAGGGCGACACCCGATGGTGTTTTTCTCACAAAGTTCACGCAGACAGGTTCAAACTTGATATTTGAAGGCAAATCACAGTCTAACGCCAGAATTTCGGCTTTTATGAGGGCAATAGAAGCCTCCCCTTGGCTACAAACACCGACACTGAGCGTGATCCAGTTACCCGACAAACTGATCTCTACAGATAAAGCGGCTGACGACCAGTTAAGTGACTTTACCTTAAATGCCAAGCAACGTAATAAAAATGCCAAAACCGAAAATGGAGACGCACATGAACCTGTCGGAAATTGATTGGGATTTTAATTCCGTAGGCAGTTGGCCATTGCCCGTAAAAGCAGTGGTAATAATTTTTACCTGCTTAACAGTGATAGGTGTGGGCGTATTTTTTGACACAATGGATCAAATAACAGATCTTGGTAGTGCCGAACTTACTGAGCAGACACTAAAAACAGACTTTGAAACCAAACAAAAAAAAGCGGTTAATTTTCAAGATTACAAAGATCAATTAACCCAAATTGAAGCCTCTTTGAATGAAATTATAAAGCAGATGCCAACGGAAGAAGAACTGGCAAGTTTACTCATCGACATTTCGCAAACAGGGCTTGCAAGTGGCTTGGAATTTAAACTTTTTAAACCTGATGCGCCAATTTTAAAAGATTTTTATTCGGAGTTACCGATTAATATTGAAGTAATAGGGACTTACCAAGAACTTGGTTTGTTTGTGAGTGGCTTGGCTTCGCTGCCAAGAATTGTCACCTTACACGAAGTTCAAATTGTACCCGACGGCAAAGACGGGGCTATGCTAATGAGTGCGGTAGTCAAGACCTATAACGAGGGTACTGAGGCTTCAACAGATTCAGGCACCAAGAAAAAAAGAGGACGGAAGTAATGGGGAAAAACAAGTTAATTTTTTTAACCCAGAAACAACGTTATTTGCAATTCTTTTGTGTGGTATCAATAACGTGCTTGGCTGCCTGTGGCAATAACGATTATTCCGACTTAACCCAGTACATTGAAGAAGTAAAAGCGGTACCTAAAGGAAATATAAAGCCGCTTTCTAAAATTCAGCCTATCGAATCGTTTGTATTTAATCCGGAAGGTCTACGCGACCCTTTTAAGCCGCTAGCTCAACCCGTTAAACACGATGAAGTGCCTGAAACGCCTACTGGGGACGGATTAAAACCCGACACTAAGCGACACAAAGACGAGCTGGAATCTTACCCGTTGACAAGCTTAAAAATGGTGGGTAGCGTAATTATGAAATCGCTGCTGTGGGGACTGGTTAAAGCAGATGACGGTAGCATTCATCGGGTACAACCAGGTAATTATATGGGTAAAAATTATGGCAAAATTACACACATCAGCACTGATAAAATTGAACTGCTGGAAATAGTGCCAGATAAGCCAGGCTCATGGCGCGAGCAGCAAAACTCATTAGCGTTAACCGATGATCTTGAGAATAAGAAATGAATATTAAGCAAGGCGGCATTATGTTGAATAAAAGGGGGCTATCTTTATGCCTATATATAATTTTTGGCTTGTTTTTGTTTATTTTCCAAAGCACCTCCCTTAAAGCCAGTGACTTGGCTATTTCAGGAATTGAAGTTGTATCACTAACGGGTGATAGGCTACAGATCCAACTGGAGATGGATGGTGCCGCTTTTGCACCTAAAGTTTTCCAGACTGATAATCCGGCGCGTATCGCCTTAGATTTTTCCGGCGTAAAAAATGCGCTGGATAAAAAAATGTTCCCTGTAAACCAAGGCGGGGCAAGCAGCATTTATATTGCTGAAGCCGCGAATAGGGTTCGGGTCGTTGTTAATTTGGTTGAATCAACACCGTTTGAAACCAAAGTGGTTGGCAATAAAGTACTATTGACTTTAACGCGGGCCAAAAATGGGGTGCCAGCTAAATTTACGCCGCCACCTGAAAGGCCGACAATACCCGCCTACATCAGACCATCAGGCCCGTCAGCCGCACACACATTAATTCCACCACAAACTGTCAGTGGCTTTGATTTCAAACGTGGCGAAAAAGGGGAAGGACGCATATTGGTTTCTTTGGCCAACCCAAACACCGTTGTCAACTCAAAGCAAGAAGGGGGGAAAATCGTTGTTAACCTATTAAATGCCCACTTGCTTGATAATTTGGCTAAAAGGTTGGATGTTTCTGAGTTTGCAACGCCAGTAAGATATATTGATGCAACATCATCTAATCAAGAAACCACGCTTACCATAACCACACAAAACGAACTTTACGATTATTCGTTGTTCCAGTCTGAAGGCCTCTTAACAATTGAATTTAGGCCATTAAGCAATGAGGAAAAGGAAGCGTTGGATAGGTCACGGGTAAAATATAGTGGGGACAGGTTATCGCTAAACTTTCAGGAAATTGACATCCGTAGCGTGATTGCCATACTGGCCGAATTTACCCAACAAAACGTTGTCGCCGGAGATGATGTAAATGGCACGATCACCTTAAAACTGGATGATGTGCCATGGGATGAAGCCTTAGATTTTATAATGATGACCAAAGGCCTTGAAAAGTTTGAGTCCGGCAACGTCACCTTGATCGCCCCAGTCGGCAAAATAAAAGATTATAAAGAACAACAACAAAAAACTGCGGCAGTTGTTGAACGCTTAGATCCGTTGGTGACAGAGTACATTAAAATTAACTATGCACGGGCTGAAAACTTTAGGAATTTGTTAAATGGGCTTGACACTGGCCAATTCGGAAGTTGTGCATCAAGAACCTCTACAGGTAATTCGTCCTCATCATCCTCGCTAGGTTCGCTAGTCGCATCGGGCGGCTATCAAAGCGGTGGCGGCGGTGGCGGCGGTGGCGGTGGTGGCGGTGGCGGCAGCAGTGGCGGCGGCAGTGGTGGTGGGAGCCAAGGGAGCGGACAAAGTGTCGGGGCCGAAGAGTTTAAAATACTTTCGTCACGTGGCTCTGCCATTGTAGATGCCCGGACCAACACACTTATTGTGCGTGAAACCACAAAACGCTTAGAAGAGGCCAAAAAGCTGATCCGCAAACTGGATATCCCAGTTCGTCAAGTAATGATTGAATCTAGGATTGTCATCGCCAATAATTCGTTTGCCAAAGAATTGGGTGTCAGGTTTGGTGTAGCGAAAGAGGCTGCGATTGGGAGTGGCAGGGAATTTGCTGTGGGTGGGCAATACGCACCAGTAACTGACACAGGGGCTGACCCTACAGTAGACCAACGGAAACCGACAGATATGTTGGTTGACCTGGCAACCACTTCCAACCCTTATGGCGCTTTGGGCATGACCTTGGCAAGAGGGGCTGATTATGTGCTGAACCTTGAACTGACTGCCTTGCAGGATGATGGCCATGGCGAATTGGTGTCCAACCCTAGGGTTATGACCACCGACCGTTGTAGCGCAAAAATCAAACAAGGTTTTGAAGTGCCTTATTCAACTGGAGCTTCGGCTGCTACAGCGCCAAACATTGAATTTAAAGAAGCAGTTCTGGAATTGGACGTATTGCCACAAATCACCCCTAGCGGCAGTATTTCCATGAATTTAAACATTACCAAAGACGAACCGGACTTTACCCGTGCGATAAACGGCAACCCTCCCCTTATAACAAGGGAAGTCAATACCACTGTACAGGTGTTAGATGGCGAGACTGTTGTGTTAGGCGGCGTTTATGAGGGAACCCAAGGATCGCTAGTGAATACAGTACCCTTTTTTGCTGATTTGCCAGGCATAGGGTTTTTATTCAAAAGAACGAATACAAGCGATGACAAAAAGGAGTTGTTGATTTTTGTAACCCCAAAAATTGTTAAAGATAATGCCGTAAGCAATTGACCTTTATTCAAAGTCAGCTCACTGGTACGCCTTACTCACACGAATCCAATCGGTTTCCGCACTCAGACTAATAGCCATCGCCGATACTGAATAGCTCTATCCCAAGACGATTATCTGCAACGGCAGCCCTGTACGGGGCTGCCACTATTATTAAACACCCTTGACAGGGCAATTTTAAACCCACACGGTATTTTGATGACGAGATCAGAGAATATATATTTAGTTGGCCTTATGGGTGCAGGAAAAACCACAATAGGCCGACAGTTAGCTAAATCATTGTCTGTGCCATTTTATGACAGCGATAAAGCGATTGAAGAAAGCACTGGCGTAGATATCCCCACTATTTTTGAATTTGAAGGTGAAGAAGGCTTCAGGGATCGTGAACAAAAGATGCTGGCACAGTTAACCAAATTGGATGGTATCGTTATGGCCACAGGTGGTGGTGCGGTGCTGCGGGATGAAAACCGTAGATTACTCAAGGAAAATGGTTTTATCGTGTATTTACAATGTTCTGTGGAACGCATACTGGAGCGCACCCGCAGGGACACCCAAAGGCCATTGCTAAAAACCGAAAACCCTAAAGAGCGCATAGAAACCTTGTTTGCACAGCGTGAGCACCTGTATTTATCCTGTGCAGATTTCATCATTGACACAGGCATTATGCAGAGCAAAGCCGTTGTCAACCATATCCTAGAAGAATATAAATCCGCTAACCGCTAAGCTCCCATGAAAACATTACAGGTAGCGCTAGGTAACCGTAGTTACCCCATTTACATAGGCTCCGGCCTTTTGGGATGCGCTGAAATTTACACCCAGCATATCCAGTCCAAACAAGTCATCGTAATAAGCAACGAGACCATTGCACCTTTATACTTGGATAAAGTCTTAAACAATTTACAAGCATTTTCTGTCAAGACTGTAATACTGCCTGATGGTGAGCAGTTTAAAACATTGGAATACCTCAGCCAAATTTTTGACACCTTGCTGATCAGCAAATTTAGCCGTAATGCGACATTAATCGCTTTAGGGGGCGGCGTTATTGGCGATATGGGTGGTTTTGCGGCAGCTTGTTACCAACGCGGCATTGCTTTTTTACAGATCCCCACCACCCTACTGGCGCAAGTTGATTCTTCAGTGGGCGGTAAAACTGGGGTCAACCACCCTTTAGGGAAAAACATGATAGGGGCATTTTATCAGCCCCGCTGTGTGATAGCCGATTCGGATGTGCTGGATACCCTAGACAATCGGCAATTAGCCGCTGGCTTGGCAGAAGTCATCAAATATGGCCTAATTAGGGATGCCGCTTTCTTTGCATGGTTGGAGCAGAATATAGATGCCTTATTGGCCCGGGACAAAACCGCCTTGGCGTATGCCATTGAGCAGTCTTGTATCAACAAAGCAGAAATTGTCGCTATTGATGAAACGGAAACAGGCTTAAGGGCAACATTAAACTTGGGCCACACCTTTGGCCACGCCATAGAAACTGGTGCCGGTTATGGCACTTACCTGCACGGTGAAGCGGTTGCCATTGGCACTTGTTTGGCGGCAGACCTTTCCAGAAGAAAAGGCTGGTTAAATGAGGCTGATGTTAGCAGGATCACATCCCTATTCAGAAAATGCAACTTACCTATCCATCCGCCAGAACAAATTGATTCGGATCGGTTTGTAGAGTTGATGTCAGTAGACAAAAAAAATGTGGATGGCCAAATCCGGCTGATACTACTGACAAAAATTGGTGAGGCCACATTGCCGATAGATGTTGATAGGCATCTACTGGAACAAACGCTTAAATCTTATGGTAAGGAATAAACGCTTTACTTATCAGGTAAGGCCACTATTATCAACACCACAGCGCCTAAGTTCCCATACCTTAAATAAACGGGGACGCAGCCAGACACTTGAACTATTAGGCCACCTACTATTAAACTCAAGGCAAGCCATTGTTGTTTGTGGTGATGAAGGTAGCGGCAAATCAAGCCTCTTGCAAGCACTGCAAGAACAATACGGCGCAGTTGCGCCTCATTGCTTAGTGCCAGGGCATAACACCTTAAGTTACGAACACATACTGGGGCTTGCAAGCAACGCCATTAGGCAACAATTAAAAGTTACATCGCAACAGAATTTATCTGGCGAATTACGGCGACTTGAAAACCAGCACAAAAATCTGGTGTTAATGATTGATGATGCAGGGTTGTTAGCCCCCGGCCTAATCAACACTCTCATTGCTTATTCAGGACAAAACCCAGCGTTAAAATTAATCTTTGCCTTAACCCATGATGATCTGGACAACAAAAGCAACGCGGACAGTAACCTAGAACATTGCCACCTAATTGAAATTCCGGGCCAACCCGAACTAGATGACAGTGAGTTTTTTCAGGATTTAACGGCTAACCCACGTGAGGACATTACCCCAGATGGGAACCACCCTGAGCAAGGGACAACTGATTATCTTGACTTACCTGAAAGTGAGAGCGTTAGCCCAAACCATCGGGCTTTGATGATACTGATAGCGGCTGTAGCCGGATTAATCATCATAGCGCTGGCCACCCAATGGTATAGCACATCAAAATACAACACAGCAACACAGGTGTCACGGACAGACAACAACTAAACTAAGCCGTACAGTCTTAATGCCCCGCCCAACGGGGAGGACTAGCCCCGATTACCACATAAAACCTTAGATACTGAAGCCCATGACCACATTAAAAAACGACACCTTTATCAAAGCCCTCTTAAGACAGCCGGTAGACCGCACCCCAATTTGGATGATGCGCCAAGCTGGGCGCTATTTGCCAGAATATCGGCAAGTAAGGGAACAAGCAGGTAGTTTTTTAAATCTGTGCACAAATCCAGAATTGGCTTGTGAAGTCACCCTGCAACCATTGCGGCGCTTTGCTTTCGACGCGGCCATCCTCTTTTCAGACATCTTGACCATTCCTGATGCCATGGGCTTAGGACTATACTTTACTGAAGGCGAAGGCCCAAAATTTAAAAACCCGATAAAAACGGCCAGCGACATCTACAACCTACCAATTCCCGACCCCGTCACCGATTTGCGGTACGTAGTAGATGCGGTCAGCTTAATCAGAAAATCCCTAGAAGGCTCCGTCCCGCTCATTGGCTTTTCAGGCAGCCCGTGGACTTTAGCCACTTACATGGTTGAAGGCGGCAGCAGCAAAAGCTTCCAAAAAGTAAAAAGCCTGATGTATGAACAACCGCAGTTACTCCATATCATGCTGGACAAATTGGCGTTGACGGTTGCCGCTTACCTTAACGCCCAAATTGAAGCAGGCGCCCAAGCAGTGATGTTATTTGATACTTGGGGCGGCATGTTGACTAGCGAAGATTACAACGAATTTTCCCTTTATTACGCCAAACAAGTCCGCGCCTTGCTCAATACCACAGTGGACGGCCAGCAAATCCCGACCATATTATTCACCAAAGGCGGTGGGTTATGGTTAGAAAACATGGCAGATTCCGGCTATGACGCTCTGGGTCTGGATTGGCAAACTGACATCCACAACGCCCGCGCCCGCGTAGGCGACAAAGTGGCCCTACAAGGCAATATGGATCCGGTCGCGTTATATGCCAAACCCGAAGTTATCGTCGAAAAAGTGAAAACCATCCTGCACAAATACGGCAACGGCCCAGGGCACGTCTTCAACCTAGGCCATGGAATTTTGCCGGACATCAACCCTGAACATGTCAAAGCCATGGTCGATGCCGTCCATGAATTCAGCCCCGTTTACCATCAATAACCCCTCAGTGAGGCCTTTATGAAAACATTGACCATTTTACTGGCATCGACATTACTCATAGGTAACGCCAGCATTAAGGCAGATACCGTTGCGGCTAACAAACCCTTTGATATTGTCGTTTATAGAAGCCCCAGTTGCGGATGTTGCGGCAAGTGGCTTGCCCATTTACAAGACAATAATTTTAATGTCCAGGACATCCTAACCCCAGATGTCCAAACCATAAAACAAAAATACGGCGTTTCAGCAAAAATGGCCTCATGCCACACCGCCTTAGTGGGCGGCTATGTGGTGGAAGGCCATGTGCCTGCTACCGACATCCAAAAAATGCTCAAAATCAAGCCCAAAATAGCAGGTATTGCCGTCCCCGGAATGCCCAACGGAACACCGGGCATGGAAATGGGAGAAGGACAAGACGCTTATAATGTTATAAGCTTTAGCAAAGACAACACCTATGATATTTTTAACAGCTATCCAGCAAAACCTTAATCTAAGCAAATAACTTGCTAAAGCCGATGTAGCTCAGTTGGTAGAGCAACTGATTCGTAATCAGTAGGTCGTGGGTTCGACTCCCATCATTGGCTCCATTTATTTTACGGGTTACATGATTATTCAGGCCATTTTTATCCCGTTGATACTAAATGCATTGCATATAGTCGTGGTAATGGTCTGACCCATTGTAAATTAATATTGGCCTTAAACGGCCACCACAGTTGCCGAATTTTGGGTCGACCCGTTTTTCACCATAGCACCACAGCTAACCGTTTAAATCCGCACCGATGATCACATCCGCCCAAGGCGATATTGCCTCTTTATGCCTAACATAAGAAAGGCCTGTTCTTGCAAACAGATTTTTGATGTAGGTTTCTGTAAATCCCAGCTCTAGCCATCCCCACTTTCGCATTGCACGTAAACTTTCCCCGTCTAGGCGCACACCCCACGGATACGGAAGGCTATCCTCATAATCCTGAAAAATTGGCTCCCCAGCCAACACCATCTTGCCTGATGGAGCCAAATGCTTGGCAGCCATAAGCGCCAACAAATTAGCATGATTTAAAAAATGATGGAAAGACTCAAAAAAAACAATAGCATCATATTTCTCAGTGTTGCTTGCAAGAAATACTTCTAGCGAACTGCATATCACATTTGGTTTTTCTGGCAAATTTTCAACAACTTTTTGGACAATTGCACATTGGGGGCCACTAATATCCAAGGCATCCACCTTATAGCCCATTTTTGCCAATAAAAAGGTAAAGCTGCCAAGGCCGCAGCCAACTTCCAAAATTCTTGACCCTGCCGGCAGCCCCATCATTTTGATAATATAGCCATAAGCAATAAGAAATCCGCCAACTGTGGATGAAGATTTTGTCCCATAAGGAAATCCCCATTGCACTTCCCAGTCCTGATTTAGATCAGGCAAACCTTCTGATTTTACCGAATAAGGCCTACCAATTATTTGTCGATGGATTAGCTCAACCTCACGAAGATAGAGACTTGAAAGCGGATCGCCCACGGATGGCAAGTAGGCAAATTTTCGTTTCAAATCACTGGAAATACCACTTAACCTGACCCGTAAATCGTCATCATTGACCGCCCCCTTTTCAGCAGCTTCGATATCTTGGTCAAGTTGACCACAAATATCATCAACAGTCTTATCTTCAGCCATTTCTACGCCAGCTTCACTGGCTGATGACGCCAAATATGCGGGTGAAATTGGCGTAGTTTTCATGACGGCAACACTTTTGGCAATATCGTCCGCCAACTGGGAAGCCAAAAACTCAGATGAATGGCTAATGACATCCACCAAACTATCCACACTGGCCAAGCCGCGCTTACTACGAAAAGCCTGCTCATCTTCGGGATCACGCCCAAGCAAGATACGGTAAGCCCAGCTTATCGCCTCGTCATCAACAGGCTGGCTTTTCATTTTCTTCCCCGCTTTTGTTCTGAAACCACTTTATCCAGAAAGCTTTGCCACTGCGGTAAAATTTTCTCTGGCAAATAGCGGGACGACACTTCTTCACCGAGCTTGCGCATATGCGCTTGTACTTGATTGGAATCCGGTTCGTACAGCACTTTTTTGAGCGCCTTAACTAAGCTCATAGTGGCATAGGGGTCGAAATACTCCGCCGCGTCTTGGTATACCTCACGGTGAACGGGTATATCAGAGGCAACGGTTACACCGCCGCTACACATCGACTCAACACCCGAAAAATCGAAGCCTTCACCTAAGCTTGGACATACGGTAGCAGCGGCGTGGCGATAAAGGACACGTAAGTCTGGGGCGGGCACAGCACTAAGCATAAACAATTCCCCCCGATCAATCCATGAACGGAAACCATTTATAATTGGCGTATAGTCCCAACCTAGCCCACCCACAACGATCAACTTTAAATCAGGGTCAACATCGGATTTTAGCACCTCCCATGCCGCCAGAAGCCGAGTGTGATTTTTCCTGGGTTCGATGGTTGAAACAATCAGAAGATATTTGAAATTCTTTGAATCAAGCGCACGCCTGTAAAAACCCTCCTTTTCCCTAAGCGTTAAGAAATGTGGGTTTAAATCGATGCCTTTCGCAGTATCCCCTTCATGCAACCGTCCCCTGACAATGCCTGCCACACGGATTAATGGCGAGTCTTCTTTAAAATAATGTCCAGAAACCATATTATGGATGGTCACCGAATGATCAGCAGCCTCAGGGAAAATCCGGATCAAGTCCTGCCTGGTTGCCTCGGAGACGCAAGCCAACCAAGCCCCTGATTTCACATTGCTCATTAAGGCATAAAAATGCGTCGCCTGATGCAAGGATTTGTCGGGGATAGTATGCGGCATAAAAACCGGAAGCGCGTCATGGTAACGGATGACGAAAGCGGTATCTTTATGGACTCGCCCAGGATATGGCGTTTGCCCAATAAAGATGTCTATCCCTTTGGTGTCCAGTTTTGGGTATTTAGGTGTCATCGAGATGTTTAAGGTCTTCAAGCCAACCATGTGCATCATGTGCCATGGTGTGGGGCATATCCAGTGATCCACAGAAGACACCAGCTCAAAATCGGCAGCGGGCAGCGTTTTTGCGAACAATGTACGCCACGTAAAATCTTTAAATAAAGCGGATTCAAAACGGGTCAATTTAACGCTTCCCAGCCCAAATACTGTCATAAAAAACAGCTTGGAGGAAGATAACTGCTTGCCGCCATAACCCAGAATGACATCAAAAAAATTCCGGTACGGTTTTTCCGCCATTGAAATGATAACCCTAGAATAGCGGTTGATCTTTCTGGCTGGGGAAGGCGCTTTCTCAAAAAAACCACCGCCCACTTTTGTTCCTCGGGCCAACGTGCGGTGTGAGGTTTGTATCATTCCCTCAACATCCACGGATTCGATTTTGCATAGGCCACGAAACAGCAGACGCACTTCCTGCGGTATTCCAGCAAAGCCTTCCAGCGCAGGGCGCATTTCAAGCAGCACCTTTAATCTTTTTGGGGTATTGTTAATCATGCTCAAAACCTCTTCCTAGCCTAATTAAAACTTCAAAAAAAACATACCAAGTAATCATCAAGCGCTAAAACAATGACGCAATAAATAGTACGCCTGCAAAAATGATTCAACCGGTATTCCTATTCAAATCAAATAATCCGTTCCCCTTTAGCCAACTTGGGCAATTTACCCTCCAACCCCATCGCACTGCGCATCACTTTATTTTTGGCGGGCAAAACCCGCTCCGCCAAGCCCAAGCCTAAATTACGGATAAACTTGACTGGCAACACGTCATTGCTAAACACTTGATAAAACATATCCATCACCGTCATCATTTTTAAGTTTTCATTGCGGCGCAGCTTTTCGTAGCGTTTTAGCACACTCAAATCGCCTAGGGGTTGCCCCTTATTTGCCGCATCAACCAGCACCTCTCCCAAGGCCGCCGCATCCAGCAAACCAATATTGACCCCTTGGCCCGCCAAAGGGTTGATCATGTGGGCGGCATCCCCAACTAACACCACGCCAGGCTTGACATAGTTTTGCGCATGTTGGCGCTTTAGCGGGAAACTGGCAACTCCCAACACACTTTTGACCTCACCCAAACAGTCAGGAAAAGCCGCAACCAGCTCTGCCTTCAATGCGTCTGGTGACAAGGCTTTTAAGCGGCTAACTTCATCCGGCGAGTTATACCAAACGATAGAGCCATGATTGCCCGGTAACGGTAAAAACGCTTGCGGGCCACTGGGCACAAAACGCTGCCAAGTTTTATCTTGCTGTTCGTAAGCGGTTTCGATATAAATCACCAAAGCATGTTGCTGATAATCCCAACTGGTCACGCCCAAACCGACGGTTTGCCGAACCCGGGACTGGCCACCATCAGCCGCAACCAGCACTTTGGCTGATAACTCCCTACCATCGGCCAATTCTAGGGAGCTGTCCATACCAATGGTGTAATTGATTTTGTTGATACTGGCGGGACAAATCAGCTCAATGTTGGAAAATGCTTGTAAACGGTCTAACAAGGCTAATTGGGTGATACGGTTCTCAACAATAAAACCCAACTCGGGATAACTAATATCATCGCTGCAAAACTCGGTGTCGCCAGCCGTTTCCCAGACCCGCATCCGACGGAAAGGGCATAGCCGCCGATTGACAACCCCCTCCCAAGCACCAACGGTTGCCAAAATATTTTTAGAGGCGATGCTCAGGGCTGAAACACGTAAATCATGGGGCTGCTCAGGTGAAAATGGCGGCGGCGGGGAGCTTTCAATAACAGCAACTTTTAATGTGCTATCACCCAATGCGCAGGCCACTGCTGCACCAACCATGCCACCACCAACAATGACAATATCAAAATTTTCTTTCATGTAAGGAGTCCTAAAATTTGCGCAAACCTGTGTCAGCCCTTAACCTGGCTAGCTTTGCAAACCTACTCAATATCAAGCGATTTAGCCAAACCAAAACTGGGTAATGAAAGATACCATACTTATTATATAGATTTTAAAAAATACACGGCTTAGGTGATAAATCCCCTGTATTAAGGTTGTCACCAGCCTTTCAGGGCCCTTCAATAGGCCTTATACAGAACTGTCCTATTGTTTTAGCGCTTCAAGTGAGTTTACGCCTCATTGCCGACAAGTGCCAGTGCATCGTACATCAACGCCCAAGCATCGATAAGGAAGGGGGAAAGGTTTGGTGTGGCGCAACGGGTCGCGCCACTGGCCAATAGGGTCGATCAGTAAATATTGTTAGCGATACAGAGTTGACGGTAAAAAATACAGCCGTCGGGCACGAAAAGCAAGTGCCCAACCAAGCTGGTGAAATCACATGGAATGTAAGCCGATTAGATTACCTTCGGTGTCATGAACCAGTGAAAAAAAGCCGTGTTCGCCAATGGGCGTTTTTTCTTTAAAAATACTGCCACCATTCTCGGCAGCACGGGCCGCTTCAACAGCGCAATCCTTACAAGCAAAATAAACTAAGGTGCCACCGAATCCAGAAGGAACACCTGCCATTTTTACAAGCATTCCACATGCGCCATAAGAATTGGGTGCAGCCTCCTTATCGGTCGGGAAGCTCCACATCTCACTATCCATTTCATCTGTTGGGGCAGGCATTTTTTCGAGTTTAACAGCGAGCACGGCTTCATAGAACACTTTGGCCCGTTCCATGTCTTGCACATAAATCTCAAACCAGACAACAGGATTGCTTTTCATATTATTTCCCCCGTATTAAATGCAAATTTTGAAAACGCCTAATACAAAACGCAGCTTGAGCGTTGCGTTAGGCGAATTTAAGTTTACTCTGACCCCAGTTATTCTGACCCCAGTTATTCCCAGTTATTCTTCATTGATTGGTTAAGGTGATTACGCTTAGGTGGGCAAGCGTCATTTTGCAAACCCGCCGATTGTTCCAGATTCCGTGTGGTTACTAAGCACATATACCCACCCAACCGGACTAACGGCTAGTTTATCAGAATCGTAGCCAGCATGAAGCGTTAGCGGAATGCGGGAATGTTAGTGCCACGAATCCCCGTATTCCACAAGCTCCATACGGGCTACTTGCTGAGCCGAGCGGCTACCGTGTCTTTGTAAGCAGGTCGGCAATGATCTTTCCCAAGTCAGCCTTGAATCCGAAGAATCCGGGCTTCAATTCAGCGTACTCTGTAAACCAAGACCAGTACTTCTCTATCTTTGCTTTGTCGAGCTTCTCGAGTGCGTTACTTGCTTCACTTGAATGAAGAGCTGAAAGCAGCTGCCCGAAGAAGGTCGAAATGTCGTTATGCTTTTCATAGATTTGCCTAAGTGGAAAAATCATCACTTTCGCTTGGTCTAGCCCATTACGCTCTTCGACAGCGGTCGGCAGCGCATCAGTAACAACAATTGCCGGCACGTCAACGCTTTTCCAATCATCAGGTCCGTAGAAGGCAGCAGATTCGATGAATGAATCTCGGAACGTTGTCGCGTCATAGCCTCGTACTACCAAGACATCGGGGCCAGCTTCCTTGCCGAGGGTGACGAAGTATTTATCAATTTGCTCCCGGATTGCGTCAGCAAATGGTCCCTCAAGAAGGACGATGTACCAATTAAAGCCTTCAGTAGGAACAGTTCCTATTTTACTAGCACACATTGTCATGATGATTCTCCTTAGATGCCTAACTATAATTAGCCTCGTAGGTGCGCATCACGCACCCTACCGGGCTTGAACCGCAAGTTAGCGATGGCAGATTTACATTTGTAAATATGTACATCACAGCAATTTCTCCACACGCATTTGTTCAATAATTTCTCGCATAGGTATGTGCGTGCAGGGGCGACCAGGTGCAACCTGTTCGATAACTATGGGTATGTAAACATCGACTGAAATAATTGCAGGAAACATACTGTCAAGATGATCTCTGTCCAGTTTTTTGTTACCGAAGTCGATTTATTCAATACCAGAATGTGCTTTTTTTTCAATTATGTAACCACGTTGTCTATCGATTCGAATAACTTCGTTTATGAATTGTTTCTTACTTATCATGGAATTTCCTCAAGGTGAGCCGCAAACTGTAATTAGACACCCCCAAAGGTGTCTTACCTAACACCTTGTAGGCGTATAATTTCATTCTCTTCTTATATGTTGTTGTTTGTCAACAGCCATGCAAGAAAAATGCACCCCATTGGAAAACATAAATATACCGCATGGCAATAGCCCAAAATTGTAGGAAAGGTTGCGAGATAAAATGCTTTTCAAACCACTTTTAACCCAATGGCACTTATACCCCTCACGTTTTATCAGCCACACGCATTGCCTCCATTGGAATCAAGCAATCAACGCTAAAGCCCGATTTATCTGGCTAACTTGGCAATTAAACAGCTTTTCTGCCCACTCCCTCCCACCCATCATAAAACTGTCATCACAACACCCTCAAATTACCTTATAATTGTAAAGTTATATTCATTTACTAATTATTGGGGCACATCATGGCTGAAAACTATATCTATTCATTTCAAAAAGGCGACGGGAAAAATAAAGTCTTACTGGGTGGCAAAGGTGCCAATCTCTGCGAAATGACCCAGATCGGCCTGAATGTCCCGCCCGGTTTTGTGATCACCACGCGGGCGTGTTTGGATTATTTGGTCAACCATCAGTTGCCTGACGGTTTGTTGGCTGATGTCAAAGCCCATATCAGCGAAGTCGAAGCCCTCTCTGGCCGGGGGTTTGGCGACAGCAACAACCCTTTGTTGGTTTCTGTGCGTTCTGGCTCGGCCATTTCCATGCCGGGCATGATGGACACTATTTTAAACTTGGGGCTTAATGCCAGCACCTTGACTGGCCTGATTGAGCAGACTGGCGACACCCGCTTTGCTTATGATGCTTACCGCCGCTTTATCCAATTGTTTGGCAAAGTGGCTTTGGGCATTGATGATGATAAATTTGACCTGCACTTTTCGGCAGTCAAAAAACAAGCGGGTATTAAGGCCGATGTGGGCTTGGATGCTGAACACCTGCGCCAAATCAGCGAGTTGTTTCTGCAAGTGGTGTTGGAAGAAACCGGACGGCCTTTTCCTGAAGATGTTTATGAGCAATTGGAATTGTCCATTAAGGCCGTGTTCAACTCGTGGATGGGTAAACGCGCGGTCGATTACCGCCGCGAATTTCATATCACCCCAAAAATGGCTAACGGCACTGCGGTTAATGTGGTGGCCATGGTGTTTGGCAACCGGGGCAACGATTGCGCGACCGGGGTAGGTTTTACCCGTAACCCAGGCACTGGCGTTAATGAAATGTACGGCGAATATCTGGTCAACGCACAAGGTGAAGATGTGGTGGCAGGCATACGCACCCCTAAACCTGTCCATGAGTTGGCGCTGGAAATGCCCGACCTTTATCGGCAGTTGGTTGAGTTACGCAATAAGCTCGAAGACCATTACCACGAAGTCCAAGATTACGAATACACCATTGAAGGCGGCATTTTATACTGTCTGCAAACCCGTAACGGTAAAATGAACGCGACGGCGATGGTGCGCACGTCTGTGGAAATGGTGGCCGAAGGTTTGATCAGCAAAGAGCAGGCTTTGTTGCGCATCAACCCTGAATTGTTGGAACAATTGTTACATCCGCAACTGGATCCCGGCAATAAAATCCAGCCTGTTGCCCAAGGCTTGCCCGCTTCGCCTGGTGCGGCCTTTGGCAAATGTGTGTTTGATGCCGACACCGCTGAATTGATGGGCCGTGCTGGCGAAAAAGTGATTTTGCTGCGTGAAGAAACCAAACCGGAAGACATCCACGGTTTTTTTGCCGCCCAAGGCATTTTGACTAGCCGTGGCGGTAAAACTTCCCATGCCGCCGTGGTTGCCAGGGGGATGGGCAAAGCCTGTATTGCCGGGGCTGAGGACATTAAAATTGATGTGCGGTCACGCCTGGCGTTTATTGGCGACCTGCAAATCCGTGAAGGCGACATTATCACAATTGACGGCAGCACCGGGCTTATTTACTTGGGCCAAATCGCCACGATTGAACCGTCATTTTCTGACGAATTAAAGACTTTATTGTCGTGGGCTGATGATGTTGCCACCTTAGAAGTCCATGCCAATGTTGATACGCCAGAACGCGCCCGCATGGCACTTAGCTACGGCGCGACGGGCATTGGTTTGTGCCGTACCGAACGCATGTTCAATGCCTCAGACCGCTTGCCTTTGGTGATAGATATGATCTTGGCGGACAGCAAAGAAGCCCGCAAAGACGCCTTGGAGAAACTGTTCCCTATCCAACGCGACGATTTCAAACAAATCTTTGAAGCCATGTCGCCCTACCCTGTCACGGTACGGCTGCTGGATCCGCCGATGCACGAATTTTTGCCTAGCGAACATCAGCTTGAAGATGAACTGAAAGCCTTGCAACACTACAAGCTCATCATCCAAGGCCAACAAGTGACTTTGGACACTTTGGGTTTGCACACGACCTTGCCCTCACCGTTTAACCAGTTGAACGAAGAAGTCATCAATAAGGCCATCGCCAAAAAAGAATTGATGCTGAAAAAGGTTAAGGAATTGTATGAAGTGAACCCGATGCTAGGGCATCGGGGTGTGCGTTTGGGCATGTCCTACCCAGAAATTTACCAAATGCAAATCCGCTCGATTCTGGAAGCTGCGGCGTTGTGCGCTAAGGAAGGCACTGAAATTTTGCCTGAAATTATGGTGCCACAAGTCATCACGGTGCAGGAACTGATCAAGGTAAAATCTTATGTTGATCAAATCCAGCAAGAAGTCGAAAGCCAATACGGTTTACCCTTAAAATTTAAGTTCGGCACCATGGTGGAAACGGTACGGGCTTGCACCCGCGCGGCTGAATTGGCGCAAGTGGCTGAGTTTTTCTCCTTTGGCACTAACGATTTAACCCAGGCAACCTTCTCTTTTTCACGCGAAGATGCAGAAAACAAGTTCCTGCCACTTTACAACGAAACAGGTTTGCTCGAAGACAACCCGTTTGAAGTTTTGGATGCCAAAGGTGTTGGCCAGTTGATGAAAATGACTGCGGATTCAGGCCGCCTAACCCGCCCGGACATGTCGATAGGCATTTGTGGGGAACAAGGCGGGCATCCGCAATCCATCCGTTTTTGCCATCATATCAAGTTGAATTATGTCTCTTGCTCAGCACCCCGCATCCCAATCGCCAGACTGGCGGCGGCCCATGCCAAGTTGCTGGAGGATGATTACCGGATTGTTTAATTTTGTTCAGCGGCCCTAGCTTAACTGACCTTGCGCCATTACCTATTTTTTAAGTTTTCATGTGGTAATGGCGTAAGCGGTAACAGCCTCCGAGAGGCATTGCCAACTTGTCAAAAGCAAGTAAATAGATGATAATCCGGCAGCTAGTTTAGTAAAAGCCGAGAACAATTCAGATCGAAAATTCAAGATTTTGCCTTATAAAATCATGAGTTCATTTAGTTAATGTAGTTTTTTAAAAATTCAACCAGGAATTATCGCTATGACCAAAGAAGAATTGCTATCAAAAATACAAACCACTATCGACGAACAACAAGCAAAGCTCGAATCACTTAAAGAAAAAGCGCTAGATGAATCACATGAAGCCATTGATGATGTAAAGGCGGCCATCAGTGATTTGGAACCCAAATTAGAACAAGCCAAAGCCAAAGCCTTGGAAATTGCCGATGCCGCTGATGACAAATGGGATGATTTGAAAGATTCTTTAGAATCCGGATGGGATGAAGCAACATCAAAGTTGGAAGAAGGTTGGAGCAGCCTAACTTCCTCCGTAAAATCATTCTTCTCTTAAAATGGAAACCGCTATTGTCCCCTCCCCTAATGGGTCAATTGCGTTGTAGTAAGGACAACCCAGAAATAGTTGCCTACAACTAACGGTGTCTGCTTCTGGGTTTTAACACCAAACCGCTACAACAACGGCCTTATGCTTGAAGGGATAACTGGCCTGCGTATTGTTAACCCTACCCCCGCCACTTTGTGGTGTCTTTTCCCGGTGTCACTTCTGTTGCCCATTGACACATGGCAATGTCCAATAATGGTTCACTTTAATTGACCGTTTACACTAACTTTGTAAATGACGTGCACTCCGCTATGGTTGGTGGTTTGGTCAACGATTTCCGCAACAAAGCCAAAATCGGCGCAAATATTTTTGGGGTCGTGTTCCTCCCCTACAAACAGCGAATAAGGGATATAAATCCGGGTTTGATGGTTAATATAGGCGCCAACTTGTGAAAAAAACCGCCGTAAAATAGCCTGCCCCCCGTCTGGGTTTAGGCCAAAAACGCCTGTAGACGGGTAATAATTAAAATTAAAGATGATGATGTCAAACACGGTTTGGGGAACATCCATAAACAAATCGCTATGGATAAACTCAACAGGCGCCAAGCCGGAATTACGCAGTGTATTTCCTAAGGCGCAATTGACGGCATCTTTATTAAAATCTACGCCTAAAACACGCTCGCAGCCAATTTTTTTAAGCACAAAGGCAAAATAGCCGCTGCCGCAACCCATGTCCAACGCGTTAGATGCCGGCGTTTGTTGTAACATGTAATGGGCAAAAAATGAGCTGGTTATGCCAAAGTCAGACGGAAAAACATTTTTGGCTATCTCAAGGCTAATACCGTCCAGTTCAGTAAGATAGGGCTGTCTATCCAAATAAGCGGCTAATTCAGCTTCCCTTTTAGGGATGCTCATTGTGTCATTGTTCATAATGTCCTGTGGAAACAGTGTTTGGGCAAGGTAAGTTGGCCTATTTTACTTGGTGTTACTGCTTATGCACGTATTGTGTTCGTGATCGCTCTGCCAGGGTTTTATTGTGGCTGGACAAAAGGGGGCAGTCAAGGCAAGCACCTGTGGAGAACTTGCCTTAATCTTGGGGGTATGGCTTTTAGGATTACTGCGCGTGGGGCAGTTTGCCATGCCCCACGTCAATTAAACAGTGGGTATAATCCCTAGCTGCTTTGCGGCAAGGTAAAGACATCCACCGATGCCACCAACATGCCGGACAAATTCACCAACAACTCGGTTTGGGTGCCTTGGTCTTGTAACTGGCTGTAGGTTTCTTCGGTGCTTTTTTGGATCTGTTTGGCACGCTCCACCAAGCGTTGCGAATTTTCGGACTGGGTAGTGGAACTGGCTGAAATGCGTTCAACCAATTGCACCAAATCAGCGGTGGTGTCGCGGGTTTCGCGCATTTCATCACCCGCCTGTTGCGCCAGCTCCGTACCCCTTACCACTTGGCTGATGGCGTTGTTCATGGTGATTACGGTGTCAGCCGTTTCAACCTGGATATTGTTGACCAGTGCAGAAATTTTTGATGTCGCCTCACGGGAGTTTTCCGCAAGTTTTTGTACTTCGTTGGCAACCACGGCAAAGCCTCGTCCTGCCTCACCCGCCGATGCCGCGTGCATGGACGCGTTAATTGACAAAATATGGGTACGTTCTGCAATGTCGTTGATTAAGCTAACAACACCGCCAATTTCTTGTGAGCGTTCACCGAGGCGTTTAATCCGTTTTTCCGTTTCGCGGATGGTGTCACGGATGGTTGTAATGCCTTGGATAGTACCCAATACCGTTTCTTGCGCTTTGTCAGTATTTTTAATGGCTTTTTCTGCGGCTTCGTTACAAGAAACAGCAAGTTTGGCAATTTCAAGCATGGCTACAGAGGCTGCTCCCAACTCATTGGCCGCCTGTTCAACTTCCAGTTTTTCTTCGGCGGCCACGTTAATAACTTGGGCTGATTGGCTTTGCACCTGCAAAGAAGCCCCCGCCACCTCACCCGCAATTTGCACGACCCGGTTCAATACCTTTGCGGTCTCATCTGAGAGCAGGTTTAACGCATCTGATAACGGCCCGGTCACGTTCTCTTCCACTGTCGCCCTGACGGTTAAATCTTTTTGCGCCAATTTTGCCACCGTCATCAACAATTCCACGATGGAGTTGTTGAGCGTATCGTTTTCTTGTTCAATCTTGACCCTGACCGCTTCGCGCTGATCCACCATGCTGTCAAACTGACGACCCAAAACACCGATCTCGTCCTCAGCCTCCAAATTAGCCCGCACTTTGCTATCACCAGCCGCCAACTTTTGCATAACCCCCAGCAAAAGGCTGACAGGCCGGGTGATGGAATTAACGATGAAAATGGCAATTAAGGCACAGACCAACAGTAAACTGACAATAACTGTCGAAATGATTAACAATTTTTCGGTGGCTGTCTTAATTTGCCGGGTAAAAATGGCATCCAGTTCATTGAAGCCAATGTCTATCACCTTGTACATCTCATTAATAGCTTGGCTATATTGAGTATAGTAAGCTGTTGAAGAAAAATTCGGTACGGGCTTACTAACGATTTCTGTATCCGAAAGGGCTATCGCCTCCTTAACCAATAGCGTCGCTTTACTTAGCTGTTGTTCCAGCGGTGTTTGCAGTTTTTGGTTGATGGCAAGAAATTTATTGAAGTCCTTGGCAACGTTCTCAATGTGGGAATTGGCAATGCTGGTCATCAGACTCAATTTACTTCGATCCTGCAAAGTAAGGCTATTCTGGGCGTTATTTGCCGAAGCTGAAGAACTTGCTACTTTTGCCAACAATCCGGTGCCCCAGCCTCTGGCTTGCCCCAGATACTCGGTTAATATCGGGCTGTCCACCAAAATCGACCGCATCAAGAAATATGATTCTGCATAAGGGTCTAGTGACAAACCATAAAAGTCCACCAGCAAATCCAAAATGTTCAGCACGTCGGCAATCAATTGGGTATGCGCCTTAAAATTTTCCGGCGGAGTGGTCGTCCGTGTATCCACCTTCTGGGCAATTTTGGGCCAGTCTTGTTTGACCGCTGCCCATGCCTTAAGCAATGCCGGATCGGTTATGGACTGGCTTAGCTTATCGAAAGCAGCAATTTGTTGGTCAGCCAAGGTTTTGGTGGCTTTCTCTTCGCTGGCCATATCGTTGTTGCCATTAAGCAAGCCGGTGGAAGAGCCACGGTGTCTGGGCAGAATTTCCACCAAGGCGAGCAATTCCTTAGCGGTTTTCAAGCCCTGCTGCTCGCGCTTGGTGACATTAATTTTTTCCATCTGGGTGCCTACAAAGGCGTACAAGGCAACACCCACCAATATCATGGCAATCACCGCCAATACAGCAAATTTTTGCCTTAACAACAATCGGCTAAACGGGTTTAAAGTTTTTTGTGTCATAGTCTTATCTCAAGTATATAAAATGTTAGGCGGCGATCGGCTTGGTTTTGCTAGCCAGTAATTAAGGCCAATAACCACCTTGGCGACTGGCTTTAATGGTGTCGGTGTTTACCCTACCTTTAGCACAACCTAAACCAATGCGTTAGTTCATGCCGCGAGCACCGCGCTATTGATCAAACTTTGTATTTTTTCCAGCAAATCATCTTCCCGCACCGGTTTAACCAAATAAAAATCAGTACCCGCATCCATTGCCATTTTGCGGTGGGCTTGGGTAGTCCGGGATGTGATCATGATGACTGGCACCGATTTTAAGTTTTCACGGGTGCGAATATGCGCAGTTAGCTCAATGCCGTTCATACGTGGCATTTCCAAATCGGTTAATACAATATCCGGCATCAATTCCGCCAACTTTTCAGTGGCCTCAATGCCATCCCTCGCCGTCCTCACTTGGAAGCCAGCATCCTGCAATAGCTGTTCAAGGGCGCGGCGCTGGCTAAGTGAATCGTCAACCAACAATACTGTTGGCAACCTAAGGCTTGCCGTTGGACTTTCATGGCTTTCCAGATAGATGTTTGCGTCGCCGCTGCCATCGATAGCCATTAACAATTCGGGAAGATCCAGAACAGGGGCCACCGAACCATCACCTAAAATTGCCGCACCGATAAAGCCGGGAATTTTCTTGATGTAAAAGCCAAAGTTTTTGATGACAATATCCAAACTTTCGTTAATTGCATCCAGCAACACCCCCGTCAGTTCATCATTGTGCTGCACCAGTAACACCGTATGATGGCTTTGTGCCCGTTTACGGCGTTCTGGCACCCTAAGGAGTTTGTTTAGGGTTATGGCCGGATAGTTGTCATCGCCTATTTGCACCCGCTGTCCTTCATCGAGTAAATGGACATCCCCCATACCAGCAAACAGGATCTGGTTGATCCCCTTGCTGGAAATGGCAACCCCATAAGGGCCAACATGGGCCAACAAGGCATGGGCACGGCTCAGCGGTGGCGGGATATTAATTTCCACAAGCAGCCCTTGGCCTGGCTCGGAGTGCAAAACTAAAGACCCGCCTTGGGCTTGCACTTGATGATAAACGGCATCCATACCGACACCACGGCCTGAGATTTGGGTCGCCTGCGTTCGGGTGGTGAAATTGGGGCGCAATATGTAACGGGCCAGATCTTTTTCAGGGACGACCTGACCTGCCGCTATAACCCCACGCCGTTCGGCGGCTTCACGGATAGCGGCAAAATCTAGTCCGCGCCCGTCATCCTGTACGCGTATCCGGATATGGTTGCTGTCATAATCAAATCCCACCGAAATGGTGCCATAGGGCACTTTACCTACAGCTTCACGCGCCTCTGCCGTTTCAATGCCATGGTCTACGGCATTGCGTAACACGTGCATCAGGGGCTCTATCAGGGCATTAAGGGTGTCGCCGTCCACCATCAGGTGTTCACCCGTTAAGTTTAAATTACACTGCTTGCCGGTCAAGCGGCAGGTTTGCCGCAAAGCCCGTTGCAAACGTTGGGCAATTGAAGAAACTGGGGTTAGGCGTGTTTCCATCAGGGCCGCCTGGGTCTCGTTTACCAATCGGTGCTGGTCTTCCAGCAACACGCCCATGGCCTCCAATTCCTTATCAGCATCCAAGGTCATTTCCCGCGCGTCAAATGCCGCCTCAACCATGCGTCGGCTAGCCGTATGCAATTCGTTGTATTGGTCCATTTCCAGGGCATCAAAGCTTGCATCAACATCTGCCAAGGCTTGACCAGACAAATCTTTCAGGTCTATCAATTGCTCCAGCTCATCACCTAATTGCCGTAATAAGCCAAATTGTAGTTCCATACCCCGCAATTGGATTTTTATCCGCCGCAAACGCTCGTTGGCTTGGCTGTTCAGGATCACGTTTTCCCCTGCCAGTTTAAACAGCTCATCGATTTGCCCCGCTGTCACCCTGACCATCGTCGCTTGGGGCTGCCCAGAAGGCTCTGGTGCAGCGCCAGGGGTGTGGTCTACGGCATTGCTGGTGGTGGTTTCGGCCTGTGTTTGGATGACAGGGACATCTATGATAGCTCCGATACCAGCTTGGTCTATTTGGTTTGCCCAGTCTAAAACACTTTGCAAAACGGTTAGGGCTTCGCCAGGCGCGGCTGAATGGCTTATCAATGACTCAGCCATGGCCTCCAAACAATCGGCGGCATCAATCAGCACATCCAGCAACTTTCGCCCCGGTAACTGCTGATGCTGGGCAAAAGCCAGCAGGATGTCTTCAAGGTTATGGGTAAGTTCAGCGATGCCTTTAATGCCAACCGTGTTCGCCGCCCCTTTGACGGTATGGGCAACCCGTTGGGCTATATCCAGGTCTGCAAGGCTCCCCCCCCTGTCCAAATGCTGGATCGCGGTAGAAAATGCGGCAATTTGTATAGGCAGCTCATGCAATAAGATGTCGAGTAACTCTGGGTTAACGTCATCTGGCAGGGCTAGTGTGACATCTTCAGGGTAGGCCGTTTGTTTGCGGGCTGGTTGGCCTTCGTCAAATACACTGGTGCTGGCCATAGATAGCTGGGCCAATATGGCAGTGGCATCATCCAAGTTGACTGGCAAAGGCCATTCAGGCGCCCCCAATTGTGCCAGCATAGGCAGCCCCGAATCCCTGTCACTAAAGTTTGCCAAATAGCCTTTGACCAGGCCAATCCAGTCTTGCAGCAAAACCAAGTGCTCAGTGGTGAAGCGGTTAGCATCCTCCGTAAACAGCTCAAGATTAGCGTTAACTTGCCCAAAGACCAAAGCCAGGCCTTCAAAACCCGCCATTCTCGATGCGTTAATATAACGCTCCAACTCATCACAAAGCTGCCCCAAATGTCCAGCAGGGCAGTCAGTCTGGGCGGCAATTTTGTCCAGCATACCGTCGATAACGTCAGCTTCACCAGCTAGCAGCCCCACCAAGGCCAATACTTCTTTGGACAACCCGGGTGCTTCATCATTCAAGAGGGTGCTTTGGTCATTAGGCTTGGGCATATCCGTATGCAACTGATCTGTCAGTGTCGCCAATTCGTCTTCCGCTAAATCTAGCCCTAAGCGTGGCATTTGTAAAAGGGCAACAACAGACGCAATTGCCGGATTCGCGCCTGAACTATATTCCTCATAAAGCAAGGGCAAACCCGCCAAGGCCGCAAGGCTATCTTCGCCTAAACCGCTTTGCGTCTGTTCAGCCAAGGCTTCGGCAATCAACAGGCAAGCATCTTGAAAACCATAATAACCGTCATTAGCTGCCCTTTCGGCCAGTTGAAAAACAGGGTCAGTGTCTATATTAATCAGTTCGTTATCAACAAATTCGGTTTCTACAACCGACAATGGCAAAACGTCTTCTAATGGCTCGGGTATCTGGGGATCAGGATGCCCAGTAGCCTGCGCAGCTTGATCTAAAGCTAATTGGCTAGCCAGCATGGCAAGCTCATCTTCAGCCAATCCACACGGCAGTTCCGGGCGTTGCAGCAGGGCCAGAAGCTCCCCAATTGCCACCGCCGAACCTTGGCAATAAGCCCCAAAATGGCTGGGCAAGGCCTGAAGGGCAACAATGCTGTCTTCCGATAAACTTTCTGGAGACAGCTCAACCAAGACTTCGGCAAGCAGTAGGCAAACGTCTTGGAACCCGAAGTAACCTGCATCTGCGGCTTGATCGCCCAACAGGCCAATAAGCCCGCTATATTCTGCCAGACTTGGCAGCCCATCGGCATCGGTTAGTGGAGGGAAAGGGGTCATGATTCGATTTCCTTAGTCTGTTGTTGCCCCAGGGTTTTGAATAAGGCTGCAAATTCCACCTTCAGCCAGAGCTGGCCGTCTAACGTATAAGCCGCAGTGACATAAGGTTGCAAGCGCGGGGGCAATTCTGGCAAATCAGCTAGTGGCTGTAGTGTGCCGCCTACTTCAGCCAGCAGTTGTGGATATCCGTCTATCCAGAGGGCCATGGTTTTTTCACCGCGATCTATCGCAAAAAGTTGGCGCTTTTTTTGGAAATCCACCTGCACATCGAACAATATGCCCAGATCAACCACTGGAACAACGGCCCCACGGACATTTAGCAAGCCACTAAACCATGGCTCCACATTCGGTAGCGGACTGACTTGTAAGCGTTCTATAATTTCACATTGCAGGCTGACCGGCAGTAAAAAGCCTAGCCCTCCCACCCTAAAGCCCAAGAAACTCATATTGTCCCCAAGCTTAGCTGACAGGCCACCAACCACTTCTGCATCGGCTTTCATTTTCTACACCTGGGTTAGAGCGTCATCAAGGCAGCGGAAATTTCAGCTGGTTCGTAAGGTTTGGCAATCAGGTTTTTTGCGCCCTGCATCTGCGCCCAAACACGGTCAGCCTTTTGATGTTTTGAGCTGACAAAAATTACCGGGATGTGTTTGGTTTCAGGATCGTCGCGCAAGGCACGGCAAGCCGCATAACCATCTATACCCGGCATAACAATGTCCAAAAAAATAACGTCGGGTTTATCAGACTTGGCCTTCTTAATGGCTTCGGTACCATCGTTAGCCGTTATTAACACATAATGTGTATCCTTCAGGGCATTTTTTAAGTTCGTCAAATCAGTTGGTGAGTCGTCGCAGATTAATATTTTGTGAATATCCATAATATTATGAGTTAAAAAGATTGGTTGTCAGGCACCTAAGTTCTTGACGAAAATAACAGGTTAGCATTTTTGCCAACCCTGGTTTTTAATATGGCCCAGCGGGATGGTATTGTGTAATTATGATAACTTCATGACATAGGCCAAATGGGGCTTAATGCCCTTCTGTATTACGGGCAGTAAGCCAAGCCAAAACCCTTAGGCTAAGCTTTTGGAAAGCCTCATCCTGAACGGGCTTGGTCAAATAGGTCGTGCAACCCGCCATGATGCCTTTCACTTCATCTAACGGTGAAGTCTTACCTGACACCATAATAATCGGGGTTTTTTTGTAATCAGGGATGCGCCGCAATTGGGTACAGGTTTCATAGCCATCCATACCGGGCATCATCACATCCAAGAAAATAAGATGATAGTGGGTAGCTTGCGCCATGGCCAAAGCGTCCACCCCATTCTCTGCAAAGTCAATGCCGTCAATTTGCTCCAAAGTAGCAAGCTTTAATTCCAGCGATTTTTGGATAGCAACACTATCATCCACCACTAAGGCCCGATATTTAACAGGCGCAGCAGACTGGGGCAATTCAGCCGCTACCGTTTCCGGTGTTTTGGCCGGTGTTTGTACCAACTCAAGTTTGCCGGGATGGGCAACATTGGTAGGTTTTAACTCAGCTACCGTTGCCACCGTAGTGGGTAGCTTATCTAACAAGGCCATAAGCCTGGCGCCCGTCAACATACCGCGAAAGTGATGTTCAGGTGGATGGCTTAAAGGCCCGTGGCTAAAGCCAACAATATGGATGTTTTTGGGCAGGCTATCTTGGTTTGGCAAGCTTTCAGGGTTATCGTAATTAAGCAGTAAAATAGCAATGCCCTGTTCACTGGGCAGCACCCATTGATAAACAGGCTTACCGTGCCTTGCCAACTGAAACAGCGCTTTTAGCTTCTCCTCTTGTGCTGGCCCAAAACCAATAGCTGATATCAGTGAGACAGGTTGGTCTTGCTCACTTTGATAAACTTGCCGCGAATTATTTGATGTCATACGGGATTCCCCAAGCACATTGAAAAAACCTACCCACTATAGTCACCGCGCAGATAATGCAGGTATTTTGGCAACAGTGGAAGACTGTCATATTTACCCAGTGCTGGCCCAATAAAACACTGACGGCCAAACTCTGGTTATTTGACGGATAACTGCAACCGCTCACCTAAATTGGATGCAAACGATGTACCAAATAGGGATTAAGTAAAAAAAAAACCCTAACAAATACCCTACTCTGACTAATGTAAGGCGAATTATCAGGCGGGAACCCAATATCCCCTATAAACCTGCCATTGATTTTAGAATTGGCAAATTTATTTATTGAAATATTTTATGCGCTACTTTTGGGCAAAATTAGCCTGATGCACCAAAGTTAATCCCAAACTTGGTGCGCTGGCAAAAATGGCAAATTAGGCAAACCAAAATAGGGCAAGCCCATTCGAGTTTTGTTTGGCAAATGCCTAAGCAAGATGGAAGAGCCTGTCTGGCCAATCTAAAAATTAGTTATCGACCTTTCTGAACGGTTAAAAACCTTGCCCACCAAAACAAAGCCGTCATTTACAGGACATAAACAACGAAATAGAAAGTGGGTTTAGAATGGCGACGGGGCAATCAGTATTATTTTGGTGCATAAGCAAACACAGGAACGCCTTCGCTTCCTTAAAGGTTCTGCTTAAAGGTTCTGATAATAGGCTCCAAAAGTTTAAAAATGGGGGCAGGGGTAGAAACAGACAGAACAAGCAGACCTAGGCATCCAAAACCTGTGCCGACCAACAAATGATATGCTTAAGGTTTAGCCGGGATTTAAGCACCGATATGGCTTTGTCAACCCTAGCAGGCTCATCGTAAAACTCTATGATTAAGGGCAATTCCAACGGCAAGGGCGATTGCGCAGCTGTCTGCACCTCATCGTCCCCCCAATAGTCAGCGATGCCATTGATTATGGATAGGCCCAAAATTTTATGTTCATTATGCAATATGGCTAAGGCCTGATCCAATTCATCGTTCCCTTCTAAGGTATTAATCCTAGCAACCCAAACTTCTTTCAAACTCATAACTGCTTACCCACCAACAAGCCCACCCCGATCAACAAAAGACAAACCAAACCATTAGCGACAAAAACCCCCAGCATTGCGCTGGTGTGGGTTTGAAATGAAACCCCATTTTCAATCAAATACAGCAATAAATATAAACCGGACAAGGTTAGATACATTCCGACCATAATCACCAGGATAGTGGTGCGGTATTCCATAGGCAGCGCGACTTTCTGCAACAAAATAGTGGCAATCAACCCGATGATAAATGCGCCTATGGCATTGACTATCATCAATGCGTAAGGGATAGCCTCACCCTGCCAATAAACCATGCCGCCCGAATACAAAAACAACGACCTTCCACACAGCAATCCTAGCCACACCGCAAACAAGCAACCCAGCACACTCACCAGCACATTCATGGCGGCTTTGTTGAAACTGCCCTGCTCCAACAAATAAATGGTTTCTAGCGAAAATGTGGAAAACGTTGTGAAGGCGCCAATAAAACCTACCAAAATGGCGGCCCGATATTCCACACCAATGGCGACGCGCTGGATAATTAGCGATTCGGTAAGCAATCCAATCAAAAAAGAACCCACCACATTGACCACTAACGTGCCGTAAGGGAAGCCCCGCCCTAGCCACTGGTATAGGCCAGTGGACACCAAAAACCGGACGACAGCCCCACAAGACCCGCCCAAAGCCACGGCTATCAATTGATTCATGCTTAGAACCTGATGAAGTGTTCCCGATAATACCGCAGTTCTTCTATTGATTCGATGATGTCGTCCAGGGCTTGATGTGTCGATTTCTTATTAAATCCGTCCTTAATTTGAGGTGCCCAGCGGGCGGCCAGCTCTTTGACGGTAGAGACATCAATATTGCGGTAATGGAAATACGCCTCTAATTTGGGCATATAACGGTATAAAAAACGCCGATCTTGGCCAATGCTATTGCCACAAATCGGTGACGTATTGGCAGGCACCCAATTTTGTAAAAACTCTATGGTTTGCCGTTCTGCTTCCACATCATCTATTGTGGACGCTTTGACGCGGTCAATTAATCCGGATTGGACATGGTGGGTTTGGTTCCAGTCATCCATTGCCGCCAGCGCCTCATCCGATTGATGAACGGCCAATACCGGGCCTTGTGCTAAAATATTCAAATTTTTATCGGTGATGATGGTGGCAATTTCTATGATTAAATCCGTGTCTGGATTAAGCCCGGTCATTTCCAGATCTATCCAGATCAGGTGCGTTGTATCCTCTGCCATTGATTGATTCCATTGTGTTAAAGGTGGCGGTTAGTGTAGCATTGGCGTATCTGCACGTCTAACTCTTAACACTCATCAAAAAGCCCCATGAATACCTTTACCCTTATCTTTTTAATCGCCCTTTTTATTTCCACCGCCGTGGAGTTTTGGCTGGCCAAACGCCATGCGGCTTACGTTGCCGACCATCGGGCAGCCGTGCCTGATGCCTTTATAGCCAAAGTATCCTTGGAAGCACACCAAAAAGCTGCCGATTATACCGCTGCCAAAATCAAACTGGGCACTATCGATGGGGTGGTCTCCATCGTGGTGTTATTAGCGCTGACATTAGGCGGCGGCATCAATAGCGCCTTGACTTATTGGGCCACTGTTTTCACTTCACCATTAATGGCGGGGGTTGCAGCCACGGTGACCGTGTTTCTAGTGATGACGCTATTGGAAATTCCCAGCGGCATTTACCAAACCTTTGTGATAGAAGAAAAATTTGGCTTTAATAAAAGCACCCCCGGACAATATGTTAAAGACCAACTGATGCACTTGGCCTTAGGCGCGGCATTTGGTGTGCCCATATTAGCGCTGGTGCTGTGGGTTATGGACAATGTGGGCTCCTTGTGGTGGTTATGGGCATGGGCAATCATCATGGGGTTTTCCTTGTTGATGAGTTGGCTGTTCCCTACCGTAATCGCGCCCTTATTCAACAAATTTACACCGATGCAAGAAGGTTCCCTAAAAGACCGCATACAAGGTTTATTGGCCCGTTGTGGCTTTAATAGCCAAGGCATCTTCATCATGGACGGCTCAAAACGTTCCGGCCACGGTAACGCTTATTTCACTGGCTTGGGCAATAACAAACGCATCGTGTTTTATGACAATCTGGTTGCGTCTTTGGACGACGAAGAACTGGAAGCAGTATTGGCACACGAATTAGGGCATTTTAAATGCAAACATGTCATCAAAATGCTGGTTGCCACTGCGGTTATGAGCTTGATCAGCTTAGCTGTATTAGGTTGGTTGATAGACCAAGACTGGTTTTATACGGACTTGGGTGTGGCGCAGCCTTCCCATGCAGCCGCCTTGTTACTGTTCATGCTGGTGTCATCAACCTTCACATTTTTTATACAACCCATTAGCGCCTATTTCCAACGCAAATTTGAATTTGAAGCCGATGACTTTGCGGCGGACAATGCCCAAGCCAGCAAACTCATTAGTGGGTTGGTCAAATTGTATGAAGAAAATGCCAACACCTTAACCCCTGACCCCTTGTACTCGGCTTTCCATTACAGCCACCCGCCAGCGGCTATCCGCGTTGCCCATTTGGCCAGCAAATCCTAATGGCCGAGCTATTGGAAGGACTGGTTATCGCCCACCTAGGGCAAGGGATTGCCGTTGAACACCAACAAAAAATCACCCTCTGCCAAACCCTTAGGCGACTGGAGACAGTCGCCGTCGGCGACCGTGTGTTATGGACCCAATCGGCCCCCGACCAAGGCCGCATCGAAGAGATACTGCCCCGACGCTCCGTATTGACACGGCCGTCCAGAAATGCCAAAACACGGCCCGTAGCGGCCAATCTGGATAGGGTATATGTGGTTTTTGCCGTGGAACCGTATTGTGATTTTTTATTGCTAGACCAATATCTGGCCGTCTGTGAAAACCACGACATAGGCGCGGCCTTAGTTTTGAACAAAACCGATTTGCCCCAATCTGCCCAAATCGAAAAAGAACTGCGCGATTATGAAACCCTAGGCTACCCGCTCTACCGGGTAAGCGCCAAAAACGCCTCCGGTTTGGCGGAATTAAAACTCGCCCTAAAAGACCAGGTCAGCATGTTGGCGGGGCAATCTGGTGTCGGCAAATCATCCTTGACCAATGCCATTATCCCCGATAAAGATTTAAAGACCAATGCCCTGTCCGCCACCACCAAACATGGCCGCCACACCACCACCGCCGCAACGCTATACCATTTGCAAGGGGGTGGCAACTTGATCGACAGCCCAGGCGTTGCCATATTTGGCTTGGCTGGCCTGTCCGAACCGCAATTGGCCTATGGTTACCGCGAGTTCCAACCCTTATTGGACCATTGCCAATTTAATGATTGCCGGCATTTGCACGACAAAGGCTGCGCAGTGCGCCTGGCGGCTGAGCAAGGTGAAATCTCCATGACCCGATACCAGCGGTTTTTAAAATTACGCGAGAAAATGCCGACGGCGTTTGTTTAGAAAAAACGCCTATGGTTTAATGGTTAGTGCTTTGTTTACAACCATTCCCCAAAGCCAATGCCCTAGCCAATACATTAAACGAGGTGAACCATGTCCACCCAACTCAAACCAACAGCCTACACCGCCGAAGCGTATTTAAAGTTAGAGCGTAGTGCTACTAGCAAAAGTGAATTCCACGACGGCCAAATTTATGCCATGACCGGCGCAAGCCGTGAGCATAATTTAATTACCGTAAATATAACGGCGGCATTGCATAGCCAACTAAAAAACCGTCCCTGCGAATCCTACACCAGCGATATGCGCGTAAAAGCGCTTAAAGCCAATAACTACTACTATCCCGACATCGTTGTGGTTTGTGGCGCACCGCAATTTGAGGAAGTCGCATTTATGGACACCTTAACCAACCCTACGGTATTGATAGAAGTGCTATCACCCTCCACCGAAGCCTATGACCGGGGCGTAAAATTCGCCCGCTACCGAAAAATTGAAACCCTGTAAGAATTTCTCCTGGTATCACAAGACCGACCCACCATAGAACACTATCTACGCCAGTCTGATGTCTGGCAATTTACCGAAATTGCGGGGCTTGAAGCCACTGTCTCGCTTCCCAGCATAGGCTGCACCTTGAGCCTTAGCGAGGTTTATGGGAAGGTTTTGGATAATTGGGAAGAAGCCCTAGAGCTTTGAGGAGCCGCTATGCCAAGGCACATAGGTATCTACACAAATCAGAAAGCCCCTTCTCCCTCAGGGAGAAGGTTGGGATGAGGGGATTTAACTAATTGAGCGAATACCCCTTCACCCCAACCCTAATCACTTCAGCAAACATCGGGAGCTTGGCGGCACAGTAATCAACAACCCTATCCCACAATAACAAAAAATCGGTATTCAATACGTTCTAGGCTCCAGCTTTTTTACAACTTCCTTGTAAACCGCTTCAACTTCGTATGCACGCCTCCCTAAGCGCTCTTCATCAAATAAACCATGTTCGAAAGCAAGGTGAATGTATGCCAATAGTTCTCGCGCAGGTTCAAATTGCTGCCCAAGGAAAATGAGATGTTTTTTTAGTTCGTCTATATTGTTGCTTTCAAGTCCTATAAGTCCAAGCTCGAGTTTGTCAACCCATTTATTTTTATGAAAAAAATCACTTAGCGCTTCATATCTGTCCTGCTCAGTAATTAATTGAGGTGAATTTGGGGATATTTTTTGTCTTTGTGTTGAAATAATTTCTTTTCGTCTGTAATCCCGTTCAGCCATTTCCCTGGACAACCAAGTTATGTTTTTTAATTGTTGCTCATGTTTTTCAAATATTCCTTTTAATCGACCAACCTCTTTAGAAGAAGTAAATACCGAAATCAAAGATGCCAAAGCAACAATAAAACCCGTCACTGTAGCTGCTAAAGTTGCAACCGTTATCCATCCTGTCAGACTTGTAAACAAATCTTCTGTGATCTTGACTTCTGTTTTATAGGGTGTAAATGAAATAATTTGTAGTAAATAATTTGGGTTTATTATCAGTAAAAATATAATCAGTGAAAATATCACCAATAAAAAACATAAAAACACCCAACTAACAAATTTATTTTTCATTATTTAATTCCTTATTTTAGGCTATTAACCCAATTTTTTATTTCTTCCTGCCATCCATCCTCCTCCTTTTCAATATAGGTGCAAGGGAACTGGTTCATCCAAGGATATTTCCATGTCAAACCGGGGGCAATAGAGAAAAATAGGATAGGAGTCTCAGAAAACTTAAACTTTGTAGTAGTTTTTTTCGAGTGATTAAGTAAATAATTGCTGGCTATCTCGATACCAGTAGTCGCCCCTCCAGACGTTTCTACGCCAGCGATACCCAGTATCGACAAATTTTCAATCGGTATTAACACATCAAGCACAAAGCCCGCAATTTTTTCGGGTTCTGTCTCTATCTGGTCTTTCAAGAATTTAAGGCACTCAGCTCCAGGATCATCGGAATCACTTATATTTTGCAAATATTCTAATGTCATGCCTTTTGCTGATAATGCATCATTAAGAACTTTTTTTTCATTTATATGCCATTGCGGATTATCCTCTATCCACACCACACGATACTTCTGTTGTTTGCTCATTACCATGACCTCAAGTGATGTCTTGCTGGGTTATTAAGTTTTATAATTTTAGAAGGAATAGTAAAAATAAACCGGAAACTACCTTTTTGCGCTGCCACAATATCTAACTCGTATTTGATGTCAAGAATCTGACAAATGTGTCCTACCAAATATAACCCTATCCCTTCACCCTCTTGATCACACACGGTTGCAGCACGACTATACCGGGTAAACAGCTTTATTGAATCCTCTTCTGATATCGCCGCACCTTTATTCTCAAAAATCAGCCGATAGCCACGTTGCTGTACTCTTTCAAACACTAAGGAAAAATTGCTGTTGGGTGAGGCATATTTGGCTGCATTCTCAAACATGTTACTGATCCAATGCCGTATCATTTGCGGATACACTTGCAACAATAAAATCCCTGCTGGCAACCTATCAAAATCGACATGTATGCCTTTACTGTTAAAGTCTGTCAACTTGGCATTTAATACATCATTACATAAGTTACGTAGATCCAACTCCTCGGCCAACTTATTCAATTGTGGGGTTGCTCCAAAAAGCTCTTTTAAACTGAACTGAATCTGACCTTGCCTAAGTTTGATGTATATTTTTGTTTTAGTCATCAATGAGATACTTAAAGTTTTCATATTACCTAGACGCTGCTGCAAGTTATGGAGATCTTGCATATAAAGCCTGCCACTTGGATCAAAAAAAGACTCAGCTAAATCCCGATAACGGACTAACCATTCGTTATCCGACGGCTTAATTGGTGCTAGGGGAGCAACGGATATTTTCTTTGCCACGTTGCCAGATCGCATTTGCTGAATATAGATTTTTCTTGCCTCACGAATTTTTACTTCTTGTTTGACACTCCAACTTGTCAGGGCATTTATTGACCCTTCAATGGCTTCCGGCAAGCTACCCAATGCTTTTACATCTTGACGAATTTCATGATCCAATAGTTGTTGGTCAACGCGCTCTTGGTTATCTAGCACATCCAAAATGTCCAACACAGCCACTAATTGACCACTGATTAAGCGGATAATCCGTTGCCATTTGCCAGCTTCACGCCAAGGTTTATCGTGGTGTAACAGCACTATGCCTAAGATATCCTCCTGTAAACGCTGACCCTGCTTAACTTCCCTAACAACTACAAAAGCTAATTTTTCAGCTAATGCAAGATTAGCAAATCGTTGTTGTATATCGGAGGACAAATCTAACCGTCCAACTTGGCCGTATACATGTCCATCTTGTATATACTCAGCAATCAAATTAGCCAAACAGCCCAAGTTTACTGAAACGAGGGCATAACCATCGGCAGCTAATGGTAAATCCGTGAATAACTCAGCATGGGTACTTCCATAATACGCCATTTCATTCGTATGATTTTTATGCCTAAGTAAAATAGTGGCACCTTGACACAAGAAAATTTTGCTTAGCAATTGGCATAATCGTAAAGGATTTTCTTTATCTTTTTTTTTGAACGCAAACTCGGTAAGTTTTCGTAAGGAAAACAGCAATTGCTGTTGGTATAGATACACACCCAATATGGATACTACACCGGATAACACATATTGATGAAACCACGAAAATTGATACGCTTCCAGGCCGCTGACTTCCATCACCCCAAAAATTCTATCTTGATAAAAAATCGGCGTAAATATGCCGGATTTTGTTTCCACGTTAGTTAAGCCTTCTTTTAAAAACGGCTTACAGGGAATGCCCTTTCCATTTGTAATATCATCATCTGTAACATAAAACAACAGTTTATTTTCATCGATACATCGAAAAACGCCAGAATCTTGCTTATTTTCATCGGCAATTTCTTCTAATTGTTTTTGCAAGGTTTCTTCCGCTGCTTTATAGGTTGCGCGGCGATAAGCGGAACCCAAGCGTTTAACTTTACCTTTAAAATGGTTGTATCGCCAAAGTTGACATAAATCAGCCCGCATATCTTCCAAAATCGTGCCGCAAACTTGTTCATATAGCTTTGTTGGTGTGTTAGCGGACGATGCCCCTTGATCATCGTCTAAAAAGTCGCCCAAATGCTCCTGTAACCAACATTGTAAAATATCGCCACCTAAAGAATGGAATAAACGCCGCCGCCCAGTAATATGGTCTTCATACTTACTAATACTTTTATTAAAGGCTTTTAATTTTTCAAGGGAGTATTCTATTGCTTGATCTTGAACCACCAAAACATACTGATCTTCTTTATACGGCTTTGCCAACGGTTCCCAAGAGCTCTTTATCTTGTCTGGCATTGTTGATCCAGGATTAAAACTTGCACTAAGACATAAATATAACGTTGCCCCTGAAGTTTCTGGGACATCTTGCTGAATTAAAAAATAGGCTTTGATAGTGGGCTGAACTGTAATTGCCCCTTCCTTAATGAGCCGGATAATGCTCAAATAAGAACGGGTAACACAGTAAAAATGTAAATAGCTATAGATTTTTTCAACATCTTTAAAACCTTCGACAATATAGTTTAAAACGCTAGTGACTGACTCGATTCGCCCTGAAATGTCATCTTCAAACAAGGGTAGGCGCGCCAATATCATGCGCTGCATCATTTGCTCGTCTCCCCTGTCGGTCAAACTCTTTTCACAAATGGCGTCATAACACAGATTAAATTTTTTTATGATTTGGGTTGCACCATGCTCGCTAAAAACTTTGGTTTTACCCACTGCTGCTGGTTTATATATCGGCCCTATAACCAGGATATGCGAGTCTTTTCCACCACCAAAATCTACCCAATGAAAATAATAGTCCCATTCTGAAATACCAAAGGCTGGCAAACTCTGATTTCGATCGGATGCTTCTTTAATTTGCTTACGGCTGTTCCATAGCCATACCAACAAAAACCAACACCATTCTTTGTACATACAGAAAAATGAATGTATGGGCAGTGGATTGCTCGGTAAAGTGACCCACATCGACTGTTCATGGTTGGCAATCCACGAATGAGGGGTTGATTTAGAAAATTTCATTAGGCTGGAAATTTTCTTTTTTAAATCGGCCACCTGATAATTAGACTCACTAGCAAACAGTTGCTCAGTCATATCACAAAAATCAGCTACGATGGTTTCTGCTATGCTTTGATCTATCGGATCATTTGAAAGTAGCTGCCCAATGGGGAAATTTTCCAGCGCCCGAAAATCCAGCAAGCGCACGGGTATATTTTCAGCATAAGCCAAAACATCCAAAATTGTTTGGATCTCGTGGTATTTAAGCTTTTGTTGGTCATCAAACCATGACCACGAGGCGGGCTGTGAGGATAGATTTGCTAATGAAGTGCTGTTCATAATTACCCCAAAATTAATTTACGTCCGCAAGGAACATCGCATGAACCCTAGCCATTCCAAAATGCTCCCATCAGGTCGCTAAGCATAAAGGCGAGAATTCGCTAAAGGTTGGTAAATAGCTATAATTCACCAGCCTACCAAGGAAAATCATCTGCCATTAACTATAGTTGAGATATATGAATAATTCAAAAATATCCGGCGATATTTTTTATTTCTGGGCAAAAATAGCTGCCTGACACACAGTGGACGACATTACATTAAAGGGCATCGATGGGAGTAGATTTAACTTTTGACTGGCTTAATGGCTTATTCTGGGCCGTAAATAAGTTATGGAAGTTAAGCCTATTAAGTACCTACACCCTCACTGCATCTGCCGTAACCTAAAAGCAAAGCCTGTAAACAGTCAAATTAAGAGATAACTATGTTTCATTTCGAGCTAGGAATAATGCGTTCACTATACCTGCGGCTGCTAATCTGTGTCCCCGCCCTTTTGGTCTGCACACACGCGGCAGGTCAAGATTTACTCGGGGTGCCGCCAGCACTTGAAGCCGGGGCGGCCAAGCGTGCCGACCCGCTGGGCAGGCAGTCGCCCAGTGGAAGTTTCTTAGGATTTCTGACGGCGGTACGCTTGGGGAAATATCAGACCGCCGCACAATACTTGCAGCTAAGCCCTGCCCGAAAACAATCCCAAGGTGAACAGCTCGCCATCAAATTGCAAAATGTGCTGGATAATGGCTTTGTCGGCGCTATACCAAACATTAGCACCAACCCCGATGGCAGTGTGCAAGAAGGTGTGCCTTTTGACCGCGAGAGAATCGGGAAGATTGCGGTAAACAACATTGAAATAAATGTGGACATGATCCGTGTCAGTGATGCCGATGCAGGCACTATTTGGCTGTTCTCGGCGGATACGCTGGCCCAGATCCCTGATATTCACACTGCACTACAAACACGCCACACCGACACGAAACTTCCTCCGGCCTTGGTAAAAAATGAGTTTCTTGGCGCACCCCTCTGGCAATGGCTAGCACTGCTATTGGCAATTCCGGCTTCGGCGGCCTTGTCCTGGCTACTCATTAATCTGGCTGCTTTACCTATCCGGTATTGGCGACATTCCCGAAAACAGCTTGAAACCAAGCACTGGGTTCAGGTATCTGGCCCGCTATGGTTGGTTGTTGGCGTACTAGTTGATGCCCTGTTTTTTGAATCCATTGGCTTGCCGATACTGTACCGCCATTACTATTATATTCTCCTTAGAATAGGCTACGTGACCGGGGTGGCGTGGGCAGCCCTGCGCTTACTGACTTGGGGCATGGAAGGGCTGCGCCTTCGGGAAATCGCGCACGGTCGGCCAGAACGGGGTTCGGTGATTTTGCTAGGCCAGCGCTTGCTTAAGGTATTTGTATTTTTGTTCGCTGGTCTGACTATCATGCGTGCCTTGGGTTTTGACATGAGTGCCGCCTTGGCTGGCCTTGGCATTGGTGGTTTGGCACTTAGCTTTGGCGCCCAGAAAACGATCGAAAACCTGTTTGGTGGCGTTTCGGTATTGGGGGATGATGTGATTCGGGTGGGCGATTTATGCCGGATTGGTGACCGGGTCGGTACTGTCGAGGACATTAGCCTGCGCTCAACCCGTATCCGAACAGCGGAGCGCACGGAACTGTCCATCCCTAATGGCGCTTTGGCTACGGTCAACGTCGAGAATTTCAGCCGCCGTGACAAAATATTGTTCAACCCTAGCCTGGGCCTACGTTACGAGACCACACCCGACCAATTGCGCTACCTTCTGGCGGAACTACGGCGTTTGCTTTGCCAGCACCCCAAAGTCGATACCGATACTGCACGGGCGCGTTTTAGCGGTTTTGGTGATAATGCGCTCCTAGTTGAAATCTACAGCCTTGTCCGCACCGCGGATTTTGCTGAATTTACCGCTATCCGCGAAGACCTTTTGCTGGGGATTATGGATATCATCAACAAATCAGGGACGGGGTTCGCCTTCCCGTCCCGTACTATTTATCTCGGGAAAGATACCGGGCTCGACCAAGAAATGTCTGAAGCAGCCATCCAAAAGACCCGGCAATGGCAGGAGGAACAACGGCTCCCGTTTCCGAATTTTTCGCCGGAAGAAATTGCAAAAATGCGGGATACGCTGCCTTACCCACACTTTAAGGGATCGACAAACGGGAAAAAATAGACTCTGTTTTTTGCCCCCAATCTACAAAGCACTGGGGAAGTGGCTTATGAACTAACCATCATCTGACCTAAAACTATAAGGCGTGGACGTATCTGTGCTTCGGATCAGTGGCTTCTGGCCGATCGGAGTTCATAATGTTCAATGCAATCCCCGTTGTCTGCTGTTCAATCACGGGCGCATCGGTCACTAATAACGTAGTTCCGGGGGTCAGGCTATCGTAAAGGGCTTGGGCAAAGCGCGGCGGCAACTGGATCCCCCCAAACTGGTCTGGGTTTAATGTTTGCCCATGCTCTCCCAAATGGCCCGGAATGCCTACCGCCAACCACCGATGTGCAGGCGCATCCTTTAAGATAGGGCTAGTCCCTATACCCAAACCTTCCTGCATGATATAGGCATGGGTGCCCACGGCTTGCTTGGACTTGGCAATGGCCAATTTCGAGCGGCCAATCTCGACACCATTACGATAAACCAGCACCCGCCGATCCGCGCCGCTCATCACGATGGAAATAGGGCCCGCCGTGGCTTTCTCCGGTTGCCACCGAAATTCTTCGGCAGGCGTAAGACGGGGCACTTTCACCACTTTACCTTTTTTGGCGTCAACTGGCGCAAGCGCCGCAGGATGCACGACCTCGGTAGGGTCATTTTGGTGGCTGGCAATGACGACGGTCATGCCCATGGGTGAAGCGTCAAATAATCGGCGGGCAAACTCGGAAGGCAAATGGATGCAGCCATGGGAAGACGGATAGCCAGGTAGTCCCCCAGCGTGCAAGGCCACGCCATCCCAGGTCAGACGCTCGGTATAGGGCATCGCCGCATTATTATAGGTTTTCGACCTATGTTCCTTGTCTTTTTGTAAAACCATGAACACACCTGTCGGCGTATTATGCCCTGCCTTACCGGTGCTCGCCGTGGAAACCCCAATGCGGATGCCGTTACGGTAGACATAGGCTTTTTGTTCAAGCAAGCTTACCACCACCACGATTGGGCCATAGGGCACGGCATCCCCCTTCCATATAAATTGCCCTGGGTTTAGCATAAATGGCGCAGTCTCGGCTGGGCGGGATGCCGTATCCCCCCAAAAAGGCATTGCCACTACAGGGCGGATAAAAAAAATTAGGCACAGTAAAATTGGAATAGAGAAGCGGAGCATTGATATCCCTGATATTATTAGTGTTAAAGTGATTTTATGGGTATTTTAATATACCAGACCCACTTTTTGCTCTGGTAATAAACGGAAAAAATAGTATTGGCAAATGGTCAATGCTATGTTTTTAATATATTTCCGCTGTAGGCTATTGAGTAACTGATGTTACGCACCGACTTCAACTTATCAGTAACTTACGGTCATTTTTTGCATTGTAAGTCATTGATATTCTGTTTGCCTGCGTAACATCTGTGCGTAAAAAACTGCCTTAAACGAATCGAAAACCTCTTCCCCCTTAATAATCGGTTAACAACCTTCGTGCCCTTTGGCTTATTCGTGGCTGGGCTTAAAGTTGTAGCTTAATCGCCCCCACAATTTGGGTTTAATCCTGTTAAAATAACTTGTTTATTTGGAAAATGGAATGGCTATTCGCCTCATCGACACCCATGCCCTTGTGCGAAATGGGTAGTACAAACCAACCCTTTGCAAAACCAATGTGTGCAGAATGAACCCATAGGCAAACAACAAAATCATTTACCTGCCCTCCAATGCCTTATAAAATCACTAAATCGGAAGAAAACAAGAATTTGCCAGTAACAGTCACATAGTTTAGAAAGCCAACTTGTTTTTTTTTGCCCTAACAGGTCAAAATATCGTAAAGCTGCCAAGGATGTTTGGTAACGGCTACATAACTAAAACCTAAACCCACTAGCCAGATTCGTATTTCCAATCCTGCTAAACCATTTAAATCATCACAAAAAATAAAACCCCTCCATGGAAAAAACATACACCCCACATGCAATTGAACAACGCTGGTATCAAACTTGGGAAGAACAAGGTTACTTTGCCGCCAAACCAGAAGGTGAATCTTACTGCATTATGATCCCACCGCCCAACGTAACGGGCAGTTTGCACATGGGCCATGCGTTTCAGGACACCATTATGGATGCCCTTACCCGCTACCACCGTATGCAAGGCAAAAGCACCTTATGGCAAGCTGGTACAGACCATGCGGGCATCGCCACACAAATGGTGGTTGAGCGCCTATGTAACGCGGAAGGCAAGACCCGCCATGATTACGGGCGGGAAAAATTCTTGGAGAAAGTCTGGCAATGGAAAGAAGAATCAGGTGGCACGATTACCCGCCAACTGCGGCGTATGGGCTCTTCCTTGGACTGGGGGCGGGAGCGCTTTACCATGGACGAAGGCATGTCCGACGCTGTCCAGGAAGTGTTTATCCGGCTTTACGAGGAAGGCCTCATTTATCGCGGCAAGCGCCTGGTCAATTGGGATCCGGTGCTGCACACCGCCGTTTCTGATTTGGAAGTGCTGTCCGAAGAAGAAAATGGTTCGATGTGGCATATCCGCTATCCCCTGTCGAATGGCCAAGGCCATTTGATAGTCGCCACCACGCGCCCGGAAACCCTGCTGGGCGATGCCGCCGTCGCCATCCATCCCAATGATGACCGCTATAAGCATTTGCTGGGCGAATTTGTGGAACTGCCATTATCAGGCCGCCGCATCCCCATTATTGCCGATGACTATGTTGACCCTGAGTTTGGCACAGGCTGTGTCAAAATCACCCCCGCCCATGATTTTAACGACTACGAAGTCTGGACCCGCCATCGCCATACCTCGGTTATCCAAGACTTGCCGCACGGCGGTTTGATCAATATATTGACTGCCGATGCCGCCATACGCAGCAATGCGGCGGATGAAGGCACACTAATCCCCACAAAATATTGCGACCTAGACCGCTTCGAGGCCCGCAAACAAATCATTGCCGACCTTCAAGCACTCGATCTAGTGGAAAAAATTGCCGACCATAAATTGATGGTGCCACGCGGTGACCGCACCCACAGCGTTATTGAACCACTACTGACTGACCAATGGTACGTCAAGGTCGCACCCTTGGCAGAACCAGCAATTGCCGCTGTCGAAAACGGCGATATTAAGTTTGTGCCTGACAATTGGAAAAACACCTATTTTGAATGGATGCGCAATATCCAAGACTGGTGCATTTCCCGGCAAATTTGGTGGGGGCATCGTATACCCGCTTGGTATGATGACAAAGGCAATATTTATGTGGCCAGTTCTGAACAGGAAGTCCGCAGCCAACATAACTTGGCCGACGATTATCCCCTTAAGCAAGACGAAGATGTCTTGGACACTTGGTTTTCTTCTGCACTATGGCCGTTTTCCACGTTGGGCTGGCCAGAGAACACTGAAGAATTGGCAAAACATTACCCTACTAGCGTATTGGTGACGGGTTTTGACATTATTTTCTTCTGGGTTGCCAGGATGATTATGATGGGGCTTAAATTCCAAGGTGAGGTGCCATTTAAGGAAGTCTACATCCATGGTTTGGTGCGTGATGCCGAAGGCCAAAAAATGTCCAAATCCAAAGGCAATGTGCTGGATCCTATCGACATTATTGATGGAATTGACTTGGAAGCTTTGGTTGCCAAGCGCATCTCCGGCATGATGCAACCCCATTTGGCCAAAAAAATCGAGCAAGACACCCGCAAGCAATTCCCAGATGGCATCCCCTCTTTCGGTACTGATGCACTGCGTTTCACCTTTGCCTCCTTGGCCTCCACAGGCCGTGACATTCGTTTTGACTTGGCACGTACCGAAGGCTACCGCAATTTTTGCAACAAACTTTGGAATGCCGCCCGGTTTGTGTTGATGAACACCGAAGACCACGATAACGGCTTGTCTGATGCCCCGGTTGCCTATACCCAAGTAGACCGTTGGATAGTGGCCAGACTACACCAAGTGACGGCCAGCACCCGCAACGCCATAGACAATTACCGTTTTGACTTGGCGGCGCAAGCCCTTTACGAATTTACCTGGAACGAATACTGCGATTGGTATCTGGAACTGGCAAAAACCTCACTGCAATCTGATGATGTAGCGTTGCAACGCGGAACCCGCAAAACCTTATTGACGGTACTGGAAACCTTGTTACGTTTGGCACACCCGATCATGCCGTTCATCACCGAAGAAATTTGGCAACGGGTCGCACCTTTGGCAGGCATCCAAGCCGACACTGTTATGCTACAGCCTTATCCTATGGCAGATGAAAGCCAGATTGATGCGGATGCTATCGTTGAAATCGATTGGCTGATGAACTTCATTCTGGGGGTGCGGCGGATACGTGGGGAAATGAATATTGCCCCCGGCAAGCCCTTGCCAGTATTGCTGCAAAATGGTTCAGAAGCTGACCAAGCTTATTTGGCCAACAATACCGTTTATTTACAAAAACAAGGGCGCTTGTCGGCAATTACGTGGTTAAATAGGGGCGATGCCACCCCCGAGTCAGCCATCGCGTTGGTGGGCGAAATGAAAATCTTAATCCCCATGGCGGGGCTGATAGACAAGGATGCCGAATTGGCGCGGTTGGCGAAAGAAATCCAAAAAATTAACAACGACTTGCCCAGGGTGGAAGGCAAATTAAGCAACCCAACCTTTATTGATAAAGCACCTGCTGATGTCATCGATAAAGAAAAGGCCAAATTGGCTGAAATGCGCTCAACACTGAACAACCTTGAACAGCAACAACTAAGGATTTCGGCGTTATAAGCCTTGGCTATACAACGCCACCCAGAATGGTAGGGCTGAATTGACAAAAGGGGAAAGGTTCTCCCCCTACCTTTCCCCTTAACTATTTTGGTTGTGATCCTTCTAATACCTTTTGAACTTTTAACCTAATCTTATGGCTACAGCACCAACAGACTTTCAATTGACTGGCTTTGCAAAGTATCTGGTCCATGATGGGCTGCTATCGGAAAGGGATGCCGTCATCCACAGCCAAGAAGCACAAAAAAGGCGAGTCCGGTTCTTGAGCTATCTCGTCTCCAACAATCTCGTCAATGGTAAAATCGTCGCCGAAAGGGCTTCACAAGAATATGGGCTGCCTATTTTAGATCTTGACGCGCTGGACTTGCGCAGCCTGCCCGTCAATTTGATTGACGAAAAATTGATCCGAAAACATCATGCGCTACCGCTTTTTAGACGCGGCAAAACCCTTTTTGTCGCCGTGTCTGACCCAACCGACCTACTGGCTTTGGATGAGATCAAGTTCCAAAGCCGGCTCCATCCAGAAACCATCTTGGTTGATGAGAGCAAATTAGTCAAAGCCATTGAAACCTCCCTAGAGGCCGTTGACACCTCGATGACGGATTTGATGGATGAAGATCTCGACAACCTCAACATCACAGGGGGGGATGAGCCTGCCAATAAACCCGAAACCAGTGCGGAAGTTGACGACGCACCAATAGTCCGCTTTGTTAACAAAATTTTGTTGGATGCCATCAAAAAAGGGGTCTCGGATATTCATATGGAACCCTATGAAAAAAACTTCCGCATCCGTTACCGGGCTGACGGCATACTTTACCAAGTGGCCAGCCCACCAGCCAATATGGCTAGCCGGATAATCTCGCGGATTAAAGTCATGGCAAAAATGGACATTGCCGACCGACGCCTGCCCCAAGATGGCCGCATTAAGATGACTTTGTCCCGGCACAATGCGATTGATTTTCGTGTAAACACCTGCCCCACACTGTTTGGTGAAAAAGTGGTGCTACGGATTTTAGACCCGACCATCGCTAATATTGGCATCGAGAAATTGGGCTTTGAACCTGAACAGGAAATGCTGTTCCTGGCCGCCATCAACAAACCTTACGGCATGGTCTTAGTAACCGGGCCTACCGGTAGTGGGAAAACCGTGACCTTGTATACCGGCCTGAATATTCTCAACAACATCGAACGCAATATTTCCACCGCTGAAGACCCCGTTGAAATCACCGTGGAAGGTATCAACCAGGTCAATATGAATGTTAAAGCTGGCCTAACGTTTGCCTCCGCCTTGAGGGCCTTCTTGCGTCAAGATCCTGACATCATTATGGTCGGCGAAATCCGGGACTTGGAAACGGCCGAAATTGCCGTTAAAGCTGCACAAACAGGCCATTTGGTGTTGTCCACCTTACATACCAATGATGCCCCACAAACATTGAACCGCCTCATGCAAATGGGCATTGCGCCTTTCAACATTGTTTCAGCGGTCAATTTGATCATGGCCCAGCGTTTGGCTCGGCGCTTATGTGAGCACTGCAAAGTCCCAGCCGACTTTCCTGACAGCGTACTTGTCCATGCGGGGTTTAAACCGGAGGAATTGAAAACGCTCAAAATCTATAGCCCCGTAGGTTGTGAACGCTGCACCAATGGCTATAAAGGCCGGGTCGGTATTTTTCAGGTAATGACACTAAGCCAAGAAATGCGCACCCTCATCTTGGAGGGTGGCAATGCCCTGCAACTGACCGAACTGGCCAAAGAAGAGGGCATCAACGACTTACGTGAATCGGGATTAAACAAAATTCGCCTGGGCCTAACCAGCTTGGAAGAAATTAACCGGATAACCAAGGACTAACAATGGCAGAAAAAACTGAACAACAAGACTTTATCTGGGAAGGGCTAGACAAAAGCCAGAAGAAAACCAACGGTGCCATCCTGGCAAAAAATGAAATTCTGGCCAAGGCCGAATTGAGGAAACAAGGCTTCCGGGTCACTAAAATAAAAAAAAAGCCCAAGCCGATGTTCACAGCCAGGGTCAAGGCCATCACACCTGGCGACATCGCGGTTTTTTCCCGGCAATTGTCCACCATGCTCAAAGCTGGCGTACCCTTGGTGCAAGCCTTTGATATTATTGGCAGAGGCCATGATAACCCCAGTATGCAAACCCTGTTAATGGGCGTGAAATCAGACGTGGAAGGTGGCGACACCTTAGCCGAGGCGCTGAAGAAAAAAAGCCTTTACTTTGATGAGTTGTTTTGTAATTTAGTTGAGGCGGGTGAACACGCTGGCGTATTGGAAACGCTGCTGGATAAAATCGCCACTTACAAAGAAAAAACAGAGTCCATGAAGAAGAAAATCAAAAAGGCGCTGACTTATCCGGTCGCAGTGGTTGTGGTGGCGTTCATAGTCACCGCCATTCTGCTGTTGTTTGTAGTGCCTGTATTTGATGATATGTTCAAAAGCTTTGGCGCTGATTTGCCCGCGTTTACCCGCATGGTTGTCAATATGTCAGAGTCCATGAAAAAATGGTGGTGGATAATCCTAGGGATTATAGTAATTACCGTGTATGTGTTCGGCTATTTCAAAAAACGCTCCGCCGTTTTTAACCATTTCTTGGATAGAACCCTACTCAAGCTCCCTGTGATTGGCATGATTATAGAGAAATCAGCAATAGCCCGTTTTTCCAGGACTTTATCAACCATGTCCGCGGCCGGCGTCCCGCTAGTCGATGCGCTACAGTCAGTTTCCGGTTCTTGTGGCAATATTATCTACGCTGAAGCCGTATTAAAAATGCGTGAAGAGGTGGCAACAGGCCAAAGGCTGCAAACAGCCATGTTACAAACCAACCAGTTTCCACACATGGTCCAACAGATGGTTGCCATTGGTGAAGAGTCCGGCTCCATGGATGCTATGTTGGCTAAAGTGGCTGATTTTTACGAAGAAGAAGTTGACAATCTTGTCGATAATCTAAGTAGCTTAATTGAACCGCTCATCATGGTCATATTAGGGATTTTAGTGGGTGGCTTAATCATTGCCATGTATTTACCCATATTCAAAATGGGTGCGGCCATCAGTTAATGGCAAGCCACCCACTTAACAGCGAAACGACTAGCACCGCACCGAGGCCATTAGGTTTCTTAGGATCATCAGTGATAAGTTTGTTTTTAGCATACCCATTCACCAACACGGCCTGACCAAGGCACACTAACTTACCCACATCACCATGATACAACAATTGGATAGCCTCTTAATTTCACCCTCAATACTGGTAACCTTAGCAGCAGTTATTGGCTTGCTGGTAGGTAGTTTCCTCAATGTTGTCATTTATCGCTTACCGGCAATGATGCAGAAAAACTGGCGCAAGGAGTGCGCCGAATATCTGCAAATCGAGACCACTGAGGCCAACGTCGAAGAACCTTTTAACTTGGTTTTGCCCTTGTCCCATTGCCCCGCCTGCAACACACCCATCAAACCCTACCAAAACATACCCGTCCTCAGCTACCTTTTTTTAAGGGGGCGCTGTGCATCCTGTAAACAACCCATTTCATTACGTTACCCTATCATAGAAGTTTTCACGGCCTTGACCTCCGCCTTGGTCGCCTGGCATTTTGGCTACACTCCGCAAACGGTGTTTGCACTGGTGTTGACGTGGTCACTGATTGCTTTAAGCTTTATTGACATAGACCACCAGTTATTGCCCGACAGTATTACCCTGCCTTTAATATGGGTAGGTTTATTGTTGAGCCTGTATGGTATTTTCACCGATGCCCATGCCAGCATCATCGGTGCAGCTGCTGGCTATCTGGCACTCTGGTCAATCTTCCATTTGTTCAAGCTGGCAACCGGTAAAGAAGGCATGGGTTATGGCGATTTTAAATTGCTGGCCCTGTTTGGCGCTTGGCTAGGCTGGCAATACTTGGCCCTGATCATTTTATTGTCTTCTTTAGTGGGAGCAGCCATTGGCCTTAGCATGATAGTCTTTGTCAAGCACGACCACCGCACGCCCATCCCCTTCGGCCCCTATTTGGCTGCTGCTGGCTGGATAGCATTGTTGTGGGGCAAACAGCTCAACGCGTTATATTTAAATACTATGGGGTTATAAGCCTATGCTGAAAATCGGCCTTACCGGTGGCATAGGCAGTGGTAAAACGACAGTCGCCAAAATTTTCCAAGAGTTATCCGTACCGGTCATTGATGCGGACGAAATTGCCCATCAACTGGTTGCCATCGGGCAACCCGCACTTGCCCAAATCACCCAATGCTTTGGTGCAGAATTATTAAATGAAGACGGTTCCCTCAACAGAAAGCAAATGCGTGAGCTCATCTTTTCTGAACCCCAACACAAAAAAAAACTTGAAGCCATACTCCATCCCTTGGTTTATCAGGCCATACTCGCCGAAGCGAAACAACTGGCAGCCCCCTATTGCATTATCAGCGTCCCTTTACTATTGGAAACCAATATGACAGGCTTGGTTGACAGGGTATTGGTGATTGATTGTCCACCGGAAACCCAAATCGAACGGGTGCGGCAACGGGACGGGATGGCCACTGGACGCATACTCTCCATTATTGCCAGCCAAGTGCCCCGCGCCGTTAGGGCTGCCCGCGCCGATGACCTTATCGACAATTCAAAAACCGACGGCAAACTTGCAGAAGACATTAAAAAACTGCACAATTTGTACCTTTCATTAAGCGCCAGCCAGGATAACCGTGCCAGCAACTAACGCCATTACTTATGAATTCCCACTTAATGAACGCATCCGTGTATTCATCAGGCTAGAACAACTGTTTTTACAATTTGCCCATTTTTCAGCAGGTGGGACAGTTGCCGACAAACGCGCAGCAATCAGCGCTTTACTGGACATCATGGCCATTTTCAGGCGCAATGATTTAAAATCAGAAATCCTGAAAGAACTGGAACGCCAATCCGCCGTGCTCAACAAGATTGCCAACAGTGCTGGCGTTGACACCAGCAAACTCCAAGACATCCTGGATGAACTCGCCCAACTCATCCAATCACTGTATGCCGTCACTGGGAAAATTGGCATCCAAGTCATGGAAAGCGATTTATTCCAAAGCATCGTCCAACGCAGTTCCATCCCAGGCGGCACCTGCTCCTTTGACTTGCCTGAATACCATTACTGGCTGGAACAAGATGATAGTGTCTGCCAAAAAGACCTGCAACACTGGGCCAGCCCGTTCACCGATATCAATACCGCCATCGGCTTTATCCTTAATTTTATCCGCAACAGCCGTTCAGCTAGCCAAGAAGTTGCCGTTGCCGGTTTTTTCCAGATTGCGCTCGATAAAAACCAACCGTTCCAACTTATTAAAGTCAACGTCGATAAGTCCTTAGCCTGCTTTGCTGAAATCAGCGGCGGCAAACACCGTTGCACCATCCGTTTTATGGAACCTGCCACAGACGATAAACGCCCAAGCCAATGCACGGATGATATTCCTTTTACCTTAACCTGCTGCTTATTCTGATGCCGCCCCTGACAGTCAAATGCCCCACCTGCAAGCGCCCTGTTGCTTGGACAACTGGGGAAATTTATAAGCCTTTTTGCTGTGAACGCTGTAAATTAATCGACTTGGGCGAATGGGTCATGGAAGAAAAAAGAATACCGGGCGAGCCGCTGATAATAGAAGATGAAAATGATGGGGATGCCTTTTTCCAATGACCCCTTGTCAAAATAATGCCGTTGGATGCAACGCAACCGTTGGCTAGGGGTAATCGCAGCTACAAAACGCTTGACGGCTAAAACCCCAGCGAACATCCAAAATCAAACCCATTGCCAAATCCTTGGGGATACCGATTCGTAAACGATTGTTAATCCTATGCCTATTGCCCGGCATAGTCTGCTGCACAAACAGCTGTGCAACTGTCTGAATGGGCAAAAATCCATCAATGCGGCAGCAGGGCAAGACCCTCATCCTAGGCTGGGCTTTCTACGGACTTCTGGCCAACTGCTAAGGGGAAAATTCAACCAGTTGGTTGATGTTATCAGCCCAGTGGCCGATTAAATAATCCACTCTTTTAGGAGTCAGTTATGGAAACGCATCAAGCCACTATTTATCCAGACAACACCATCAACCCCACCGTCGCCCAAGCCGACCCCGACCGCAAAGCCATTGCCGTCTGCTTTTCAGGCGGCGGCTCACGGGCATTAACGTGTGCGTGGGGCCAATTGCTGGGGCTAAGCACCTTAAAAGACAAAAGCGGCACCGCTTTACTGGACAAAACCCGTTATATATCGTCTGTTTCAGGCGGCAGTTGGGCTGCGGTGTTGTATACCTTTCGGCCGCAGACCTACACCGATGCCGATTTTTTGGGCAGCTACCATCCACCCGCACAGCTCTTTTACGGCCAAAGCCCAGCTAATGGCTTTAACGTCAGCGTCATGGCAGCCAATGCACTAGGCAAAATCCCCCAAAACTTCGCCAACCTGTTTGAACTTGACCCCATAAAAAACATTATTGCCGACTTTATCACTATCACGCTACTCAAGGACATTCCCCTGAAAGTGTCATCCAAATGGTTATGGGCGTATATCATAGGCGAAAACGTGTTGGCCGATTTTGGCCTGTACCATTATAAAAACTCACTCTTTAGACCACACCAAACACCTTGGGACTATCCTGATGCCAAATTTTTCAGCTTGTCCCCGGCCTATGCCGACCGCCATATTTTTTCCAAAGCCCACCCACCGTCCAAAGAGGATTTTGTTTATGCGCGGACAAATGCCGCAGGCAAACCCTCAGTCCCCATGCTGATCATCAACACTAACATTGTTGGCAAAGGCTGCCCTGGCCATACCATGTCAGAACCTTTACAGATCCCAACCCAAGTCACCCCGGTAGCGGCAGGGATTTATGGGCGTAACCCCTGCACCGATGATATTGTTGGCGGTGGTAGTGTCGAGACCTTTGCTTACACATCCCACTTATCAGAGCTCGATGCCCCTCAACAAGTCGCCGCAGACTTCCAAAGGGCCTACACACTAACAGACATCGCCGCTTGTTCCAGTGCATTTTTTTCAGCAAAATTGATAGAGCTGATGCAAAAAATATTCGGTGAAATGATGCGGCTTAACGATGACAGTTTGCACTCGCATTTTCTACACTTCCTCGAAGAAGCCAAAAACCTCGTCTTCGGTGATATGCGCGGCAAAATGGCGGCCATGTACAATGATCTATTAAGCATGGATAAATCCTTTTTGGTGCCACAATACAATGTCTGGCAAGTCAGCCAAGTTTCTAAGGGCCCGCTGGCCAATAAAAACACCCAATTCACCGACGGTGGCGATTTAGAAAACTCCGGGGTGGCTGGTCTGCTCGCCCAAGTTCAAGGCACAGTCGGTTCAATCATCTCCTTCGTCAATGGCGCTGAGGTATTGGAAAAAAAACAGGGGGAGATCATAGCCGCCACCCAAGTGGCATTATTGTTTGGTGTTGCTTATGATGCTGAACACGGCCAATTCAAAAAATACTTAAGCGATGGCGTCAACCCGTTTACAGGCAAAACTGACCCTGAAGGTTTTTTACAAGTCTTTGCCAACCAAAACGGTGAATTTGATGCCCTACGTTCCGGCCTGTACCAAGCCAATGGCTCGGGGGCCAAAACCAACCCGGCTTTCTACCAACAAACCCTGCAAGTCGTTGAAAACCGTTTGCTAGGCATTACCAACACCCGCTCCATCCGAGTATTGTGGGTACAAAATGCCCAAGTCAACAACTGGCAAAACCAAATTGTTGACAGCACCTTGAAACAGAAAATCCTGACTGGGCAAAAGCAGGGGTTCCTTGATGAATTTGCCAATTTCCCTTATTACAGCACTTTGCTAAAAATTCATCAGACCCCGGCCGAAACCAACACCCTCGCCCAAATGTGGGCGTGGTGCGTCAGCGGTGAGGACAGCCCCTTAAGTGCCGCCATCACCGAATTTTATTCGTTGGCCTAACAACTGTCCCTAATCAAGCCCCATACCAAAAAACCGTTTGGACATGGGCTAGCCGCACCGACCTGCGGCTAGCCCCCCCGGCCAAGCCAACACATATCACCTGCACAGTCACGTTTACTGAATGCTTATTACCACGAAGAACATGAAAGATACAAAGAAAAATATAAAACTTTGTGTCCGTTCTTCGTGGTAAAAAATCGGCTTAATAATATCCGCAACAGCGTCAACGTCGAGCGCAATCATGGCAAATAACCTAATTTATTATAAATATTGCGTCAATTGACCTATTATTTCATTGAACTTTCCCTCCAGGTTTTTTCCCGCCTGCCAATTCACCCACTTATAAATCCCTATAGGCAACCGGTACGTTTACTGCCTAAACCTTAAAATCCATTATTAATTAAATGCTAATAATCCTCTTTCTTGGCCAACAACACCCGTTGTAAAGTTACCCCCCCATATCCCATAAAAACTGTAATGCTATCTGGCATGTGTATTGCAATAGTTAGATGAAATTTTATTTTTACTTCAGTTTTTTTGATAGCCATTAGTCATCTAATTATAATCAATATGAATCAGCTAACTTTTTTCCCAATACGCACCCATTTAATGGTTTTGTTGCTAGGTAGTTTGGCCTTATATATGCCGTTGTCTACAATGGCCGCCAATGCCTTGGACAAGCCCGTTATCCATAACCCGTCATTCCCGCTCTTAGATGAAAACGGTGTCAATGTGTTGGTATCGGGGCTTCCTTATAGCAGCCAAAAAAGCTGCGGCGGTTCATCGTGCCATGATTACAATAAAATCGCCCACGGTTTCCATTTCGAGCAAGGCCGCGAAGAAACCCAAGACGATTATGGTAAAAAGCGCGGTGATATACTGCCCGTTTATGGCCGTTTAGGCATGGGTTCGCTGGCAGGGCCGGGGTATTTTGGTGGCTATAACTGTGTGCAAGGCAGCCAAACAGGCATTTTGGCCAAAAAAGTGAATGCGGATGGCGTTAATTTTGGCGATTGGGGGGCTGCCGGGTTTCTTAAAGCCTGTAGCTCTTGCCATTTAGGGGGCGGCTGGGAAGAAAAAGACCGCAACGGCAACCGCTATGACTTGATGGCTGATGATAAAATCGCCGCCAATGATGGTGATTATTATGAACGCGACAGCACCTCACCAACGGGACTTAAACGCTGGGACTGGAAATTCAGCGGCGTGCGGGAAATCGATTGTTTAGGCTGCCATATTGATTTTTCTGGCTTTAAAAAATTTCCTGCCAGCAACTTGGGGAAAAATGACGGCTCTGATAAAACTGCGGATGCCTACACGCATTGGGGTATGTTACAAGACAGCCAATTTATCCAAAAAGGCTTTTTCCGGTATTCCAACTCGGCAATATTGGAGTTTTTAAACTTACGGCCCGATCTGCCAGAAGGCTTGCAATTATTGACCGTAGACCGCACGATCACGGCCAAAACCACCGCCCCCAACTACACGCTTAACCTCAACGAACAGGGCTTGCCTAAACTCATTTGGAACAAAGCGGCATTTGATACCAACGGCAATGTCGCCATGCCCATGTATTATTTCCCGAATAATGACAACTGCATGATGTGCCACTTGGCGAGTGCGGGCATTAACCGCATTTCCTCCGGCAAAGCCAATGGCAGCCGCCGTGGCTTTTATGGCTTTGGTGTGGAGTCAGAGCAAACTTTAGCGGCCAATGGCACGCGCGTCAACGATTTTAAGGACGATGTCCATAAAGGTAAAGTATGGGTGCATGACAACGGGGTCAGCCGTGAAATTCAAAACTGCAACGCCTGCCACGCCAAAGATTACTACAAGCAAGCGAATGACCCCGTGCCTTTATCGCCTGACCATCAATTCCTAAAAGGCAATGGGGATAGTGACGTGCGCCATGATTTGGCCAATAATGACGAACCGCTGGAATGTGTGTTTTGCCACGATACCGCCAAAACCCCTTCCCTACCTGCGACAGGCCAGTTAACTGCGGCTGCTGCCCATTTGCAATTGTGGAAAACGCGTGGGTTTATGAACGGCTACCCCGGCACTGCCTTAAGTAAGATAGTTGGGGTACATCTTAACAAAATTGCCTGTCAAACCTGTCATATCAACAAAATAGGCTATAACAACACGGCAGGCGGTGTGATCCATTACCGGAACAAACTCGACTTTGACGGGGTGCTGCGTACCGTGCCTTATAAACCCTATAACCGTTACTATGCACAAGATGTGGTCAACGGCAGGATTTTATCCCGCTACGAAACCCAATCCGTCTTACTCAAAAAGACCGATGCGGCGGGTAAAGCCTACGGCACTATTATTGACCCCGCCGATGGCACCACTGAACTGGGCAAAGTGTCGCTAAATGCCCAAGGCCAATTGGGTGATCCCGTTGACTACGCCAGCTACAAAGGGCTAAAGAAAGCCTATGACAGCTATCTGTTGAAGAAAGGTTATGTCAATCCTGATGTCCGCTTTATTTACACCGAAACCAATGAGTATTATTTTAACCACCAAACCCGCCCAGCCATTGAAGCCGTGCCTTGTGGGGATTGCCACAGCAAAAATAACTTGGATGCCTATAATGCGGCGGTGTCTGAAGATGGTTTGTTTGGCAATAAAAAGCTGATCACCTTGGCCACCCTGCCAGACCGCAAAATGGTCGATGAAAGCCTATTTATACTTGCCAAACCTTATTTACATATCGATGACAAAGGCAATATTGTTGAAAATGCGGCTGAGGTATTGGAGTTCACCAAAACCAATCCATCAATGTCGCTGTTTAGCGCTGAAACCATCCGTGAAATTGGCGGTCACTTTAGAATCGCCACTCCAGCGCAAGCCAGTAAATTTAGTGGCCTGACTGCGGACGCCGTGACCAAAATCAGTACCGCCTTAAAAACCAAACAATGGTTGGTGTTTAACTCAGTTGTTGGTGATGCCTCTTTGCGGAAAATGGCCCTATTACTGCCCGACCAAGCGGACAGCGCTAGCCTAGCGACAGACACGCAATTACAGGTACAAAGCCGTGCCCCGTCTACGCTGGATGTCAAGCAGATGAAAAAAACTGGGGCCAAAAAAATCAGCTCTGATATATACACCATGACGGCAAAAGATAGCCGCCGTACGGCACTAAAAAATGTCGGTAAAGGCGACATCTTGGTCAAACTGCCCTATAACGGCCAGCAAGTTAAAGCCACTAAGGTTTCGGTTGTGTATACCACTAATGGCAAAACATGGGCCAAACTGCCCGCCGCCAATAAACTCTATTTTGCTACGGCGGCGACATCTGGCGGTGGTTTTGTGGTGTTCAAAGCAAATAAAACCCAATATCAGAAATTGGTGGGGGGGGTTGCGCTTGTTGAGTAGGTGCTAAACTGACAGTTCCTATTTACCGTGTACCACGCCACTGCCAGCTGTTAGGGTGTGCGTGGACACGGGAAGGGTTACGCGCCTTACCTTTGGACTGTTGCAGTGGAATAACGCTTAGTCCGTTAATCCCTCCCGGCAGCCCGCAAAGTCTTAACTGCCGCATCGTAGTCAAACGCTTCTATTTGTCGGATAAACTCAGGGTAATGGATGCCTAATTTGACCCGCAACACATCCGCATTATCTTGGGCTAAACGGTGTGCCAAGCTATCGTCTTCCAGCAACAAATTTTCTAGGGCGGTAAAGAATTGGTCTATTTGTTCTGGGCTTAACTTAATGTCAGTAGTGGCAATGACGGGCGGTTCGGGCAAGCCCACAATATCAGCCACCAATTGCACCAACACGGCATCGCACTGTTGGGCTAGACCATTGCATTCAGTAGTCGGGGCATCTTCGCGTAGCGCCTTCTCCAATTTGGTGGCCAGGCTGGCAAGCCCAGTCGCGCCCAAGGTGGCTGAAACCCCTTTCAGGTCATGCAACAGCCGTAGTGCGGCTTGCTTGTCATCTAACGCCAATAGCCCCTGCACCCGTGCCATGTCTTGCCTATGGGTATCCGCAAATAACCGCAAGAGCCGCTGATATTTAGGCTCATCATTCCCTACCACCTGCAATCCAAAGCCTATATCTAGGCCCTTGATGGCAGCCAATGGGCTAGTATCTTCCAACAGCTTAGGTTGGACTTGGGTATCTTGGATTGCAGGTGGATATTGAGGCAGGGGCCCCGACCCGGCATTGGACAACCAATGCAATAGTGTGTTGTAAAAAATAGCGGGAATGACTGGCTTGGCGACAAAGTCATTCATACCTGAATCAAAACACGCCCGCTTATCCTCATCAAAGGCGTTGGCTGTCATTGCCAGAATCGGTAATGCAGCGTTGTTAGGATCTTCCCGAATCAACCGGGTTGCAGTAAGTCCATCCATTTCTGGCATCTGCATATCCATCAACACCAAGTCGTAGTGCTTAGTTTGTACCTTATCCACAGCAACACGTCCAGTTTCAGCCGTATCTACGCGCAAGCCGACATTACGTAGCAATTCCATTGCCACTTCCCGGTTTACTGGGTTATCTTCGGCCAAAAGCAAACAGGCGCCAGCGTGGTTTTGGCGCAATAGCAATTCGGCATTGCAGGCTTGGGATTGTGGTTCTATAGGCATAGCGCCATGGCCGCGCTGCAACCTTACAGTCAGCCAAAAAGTGCTGCCTACCCCCAAAACACTGTCCACCCCTGACGAGCCCCCCATCAACGCAGCCAGATGCCGGGTGATGGTCAAGCCCAAGCCGGTACCACCGTAACGGCGGGTTGTTGAGGCATCGGCTTGGGTAAAGGCATCAAACAGCAGCATCTGCCGCCCTTCTTCAATGCCAATACCGGAGTCTTGGACATCAAAACGCACCAGCAAGCCGTCTTTGTCTTCTGCCAGCAACTTGGCACGCAAGATAATGCTGCCTGCCTCAGTAAACTTGACCGCGTTACCGGCATAATTGAGTATGGCCTGGCGCAACCGCGTGGGATCGCCGCGTAACCATAGAGGTACATCACCCATATCAACCTCAACTGTTAGCCTTTTGGCACGGGCCTGTTCGGCTATCAATGAATGGATATGGTCTAGCAAGGGCCCCAGCGCAAAGTCAGTTTGCTCCAATTCCAGATAGTCGGCCTCAATTTTCGACAAATCCAAAACATCATTGATGATGTTCAGCAAATGCTGGGAGGCAGAATCGATTTTGTCCAAACGGGCAATTTGTTCCGGGGTTGGCGAGCTTTGGCGCAACAAATAGGTGAGGCCAATAACCGCATTCATTGGTGTGCGTATTTCATGGCTCATATTTGCGAGGAACGTGCTCTTGGCCCGGGTGGCGTCTTCGGCAACCTTGGCGTGGCGTGCCAACTCAACTTCATTATCCCGTTGGCGCTTAATGTCTTGGGCAAAACCCACCGTACCCAGCGGTGTACCATCAACATCCAGGATGGGTGCCAAGAACACTTCATAGAGGGCATCATCTATCCTATCAAAGTGTTCCTCCAGGGTCATTGGCTGGCCGGTGGCCATGACTTTTAAATCTTGGTCACGATAATGCCCAGCCTCAATCTCAGACCAAATATCGAAGTCTGTCTTGTCCAGCAGTTCTTCCTTAGTACGGTTGCAGGCATTGGCAACAACTTGGTTGACGGCAATAAAGCGCCCCTCTTTATCTTTTAGCCACGCCATGTGGGGAAGATTGTCAATCAAGGCCTGCAACGCATGGCTTTGCCGGCGCAATTCGGCAGTGCGTTTGTCCACCTCCTCTTCCAAATGGTGGCGGTACTGTTCCAACTCCCTATCCATGAGTTTTTTTACGGTAATGTCTTCGCTTACAGAAACATAATGGCTGATGCTGCCATCCTCTTGATAGAGGGGGCTGATAATGGCAAATTCTATAAACTCAGTGCCGTCTTTTCGCTTATTACGAAGCTCCCCTTTCCAGGTCCGCCCCTGCCTTAAGTCATCCCAAAGGTCAGCATAAGTTTCATCTAAAGTGGTTGAGTGGAGCAAGCTAATTTTTTGGCCGATAATTTCCTCAGAAGTGTAGCCGGAGTTAAACAAAAATGCCGCGTTGACATACTCGATTCTAGCATCCAAATCGGTGATGATGGTGTTTTCTGGGCTTTGCTCCACCGCCAGCGCGAGTTTGCGTAATTGCGCTTCAGACTGTTTGCGTCCGGTGATGTCACGGACTACACCGGAGGCATGCCACTTGCCGCCCAGCTGTAGGGCAGATAACGACAACTCCACGGGAAATTCTTGGCCATTGCGGTGTATGGCGGGTAGCTCCCTGATAGTATTCACCACCGCCCCCTCCCCCGTGTGGCTAAAATGCTCAAAGCCGACAGCAAAGGCCGCTTGCAATCGGCTGGGCACAATAAAATCGTGTAACAGTTGGCCTACCGCCTCATCGGCGGTATAACCAAAAATCCTCACAGCCGCCGGATTCCACAACACGATCTTGCCCTTGTCATCCATGAGAATAAACGCATCAGGCAGGTTTTCGGTCACCGCCCGAGAAAGCCCTTCACTGTCACGCAAATCTTGCTCCATCTGTTTGCGTTCGGTGACATCATAGGCCAGCACCACTTTACTGGGGCGGCCTGCAAAATCAATGAAGTGGGAGCTGATTTCCACCAGTATCAAACTGCCATCCTTGCGCCGATGCCGCCAAAGCTCGGTCACATCATGGCCATCGGAATTCTGATCTATTTTTGCCAACAACCTTGGCACATCCTCCAAGAGGCGGATATCCTTGGTGGTCATAGCCAAGAACTCTTCTTTGCTGTAACCGTAGTGTTTAACCGCCGCATTATTGACGGCCAAAAAAGCGAGGGTTTGCAAATCAAAAACCCACATAGGATGGGGATTGGTTTCAAATAGGATACGGTAACGCTGCTCACTTTCACGCAGCGCTGAATTCGCGGCTTCGGCGCTGCTTTGTGCCGCCAGCGCGTCTTGCATCAGGTTCAGCGCCGCCAAACGGGCTTGACGTTGCTCTTCTAAAGCAGCCTGTTGGGTTTTAAGCAATGTGGCTTCGGCAGTTCTAAGGGCACTGCGTTCCTGGGCTTCGTTGACAGAACGCCGAATTGCGGGCAATAGCCGGATCAAGTTATCTTTAAGGACAAAATCGCCCATCCCCAAACGCAGCAACTCCACCGCTGTTTCTTCACCGACACTGCCAGACACCAAAATGATGGGCAGATCAGGGTAACGCGTTTGGATATTTTTTAAGGTGGTGCGAAAGTCCATACCAGGGACATTGTAATCAGAAAGCACTACATCCCAATCGCTTTGCAAAGCGGTATATAGCGCCAAATCGGTATCCACACGCAAACATTCCGCATCCAGGCCTGATTGCTGCAGATGTCGCTTAAGCAACAAAAAATCGGCAGGCTCGTCTTCAATTACCAAGATTTTTAATGGGGTATTCATGGTCTTGCCATCATGGTGTTATTTTAATGGTGGGGCGGTTCATTAATCGCCAACCAATAAATGCCCAAGCGGGCTACGGTCTCAGCAAATTCGGCAAAGTCCACAGGTTTTTGGACAAAGCTATTGGCACCAATCTCATAACTTTTCAGACGGTCACGCTCTTCATCGGAAGAGGTAAGAATAACGACTGGCAATAACCTAGTGCGGCTGTCCGCCCGTATCCGTTCCAACACCTCCAAGCCTGACAGGCGCGGCAGGCTGATGTCCAACAACACCATTGTGGGCAGGTCTGCCCCGTCACGGTCTACATACGCGCCTTCTTTGAACAAATATTCCAAGGCTTGTTGGCCGTCCCGGGCGACGTCTATCTGGTTGGCAACCTTGGCTTTACGTAAGGCACGTAAGGTAAGCATTTCGTCTTGGGCGTTATCTTCAACCAAAAGGATCGTTTTGTTATTCATTGTTGTTCCCTTTCCTATAAATGTCCAACTAAAAGGTGTCCATAAACTTCTTGGCACCATCTTGGCTTGAACTGCTTAGATGCCCGTAACTTCTCATTAGTTGTAGGCAATAGCGGCAGACCTGCCACTAATAAGAAGTTACAGATGCCCTAAAAACTTATTGTTTACAACCATATTTTTAGTGCTTATTGTCCCAAGCTAAAGCTAAATACCGCACCCTTGCCTATTTCCCCTTGTGCTTCTATGGTACCACCGTGACGATGGACAATACGCTGCACGGTTGCCAAGCCAATGCCAATCCCAAGGAATTCGTCTTGCCGGTGCAGACGCTGGAAAGGGCGGAACAACTTATTGGCATAGGCCATATCAAAACCCGCACCATTATCCGCAACACAAAAATACCGTCTGCCATCCCTCAATTCCGAATAAAACCGGATGCACGGGGAGACTGTATGCTGTGTGTATTTCCAGGCATTATCCAACAAATTGCGTAACGCGGCCTCTATCATCCGGGCATCACCTTGGGTCTGTAACCCAGGCTCAATGTAGACCGCAACTTGCCGCCCTGGTGCATTACGTTTAAGCTCAGCAACCCAGTTATTGGCAAGCGCCGTCAGGTCAACGGTATCTAGCCTCAATTCGCCCCGGCTGCTACGGGACAGCACCAGCAAACCGTCAATCAAATCCCCCATTTTAAGGGCGGCAACATTGATCTGTGCCAAATACTCACTCGCTTCACCAGTTAATTGCCCACCATAATCTTCCTGCAAGGCCAGACTAAAACCACTCATGGCGCGTAACGGAGCCCTAAGGTCATGGGAAACGGCATAGGCGAACGCATCCAACTCTTGGTTGGCAACGATTAGCGCCGCAGTGCGTTCCTCCACGCGGCGTTCCAAATCGGTGTTAAGGCCGCGGATTTGGGCTTCGGCGAGTTTATGTTCAGTAATGTCGGATAAAATACCGACTATCCGCATCGGTGCGCCATTGGCATCACGCTCAACAACTTGGCCTTTCACCCTAACCCAAGTCGTTTTGTCGGCAGGGCTAGCCAACCGGTAGTCGAAACTGATAATAGGTGTCTTGCCTTGTTTGTGGGCCTCGATGGTGGCCAAGACCGACGCCAAGTCATCAGGATGCACCGTTGATTTGAAAAAATCAAAATCTTTGGTGTCGTCTTCACGGCGACGGCCAACTATTTCATAATACCGATGTGAGCGGAACACCGCACCTGTGCGCAAATCCCAGTCCCAAAGCCCGTCACGGCTGGCATCAAGGGCCAGTAACAAACGTTCTTGGCTGACCCGTAATGCCTCCTGCGTCTGCTTTTGTCCGGTAATGTCCCTAGCGGTAACGACTGAACCAACTATACTGCCCTTATCATTACGGATGGGCGCAAAACAATAGCTGCCCACCCACGTTTCACCCGTGTCTTTACGGCGTAAGCTATACTCCACATTATTGACCGTTTCGCCCCTTAACGCCCTAGGCACGGCCCATTGGTTAATGGGTAGCAAGCTGCCATCGGCCATGAACACATCCAAAATATCAGGATACTCGGCAACGGTTATGGCGCATTCCTGCTTATCCTTGAACTTGTGGAAGGTGGCAAAAGCATCATTAAAATGAATAAAATGCCCTGCGACATCAGAAATAAACACGGCATCACTCATGCTCGCCAAAGCGGCCTCCAGTTTTAACCGGCCCTCCTGCACCGCCCGTTCGGCTAGTTTGATCTCGGTTATATCCTGAATTGTACCCGCCATCGATGCCGGAAGTTGCCCTGCATCCCCCAGCAATTCCCCCCGCACACAAAGATAGCGCATCCCGCCGTCGGGCGGTAAGTAACGGAACACCAAGTCATTGGGTTGCTGTCCATCCCGGCAGGCGCCAACCCATGCCTTTATTGCCGGACGGTCATCGGGTGCTATTAAATCTTTAAGCGCTTCCGTATCCAACCGGTTGGTGCCCGGAGCGACACGCAAAATACGCAAAGCTTCTTCTGACCAAGTCACCCAACCCCCTGCCAAGTTATAATTCCAACTGCCAAGATGGGCGATGCCCTGTGCTTTTGCCATATCAGCTTGGCTTTGTCTAAGCGCCAATTCAGTATTTTTTCGTTGCTGGATGTCTTCGACAACAGAAACGAAATAATCCGGGTTGCCGTCAGCATGACGGACTAAAGAAACCGTCAAGTTAGCCCAAACTATGCCACCATCCTTGCGCAAATAGCGTTTCTCTATGGCATAAGTCTGGATACTACCTTGTAGTAATTGCTGCTTATAATTGCAATCCACTTCCAAATCGTCAGGATAAGTGATGTCTTGGAAAGACCGGGCCAAAAGTTCATCGTGGCTATAACCAACTATTTCGCAAAGTTTTTGGTTGGCCCGTAACCAATGGCCATCAGGGCTAAGCATCGCGATCCCCACGGCGGCCTGCTCAAAAGCAGCCGCAAAGCGGGCTTCCAGGGCGGTTTCATTGTTGTGTTGCGCCAGCTTTAAGCGCTGGTGGGTAACACTGAACAAATAGCCCATGATTAAGAATAAACCGATGGAATACAACCGGGAAGGGTTATCCAGCGCCCAACTTAACTGGGGCGGCATAAAAAAATACCAGACCATAACAATGCTGGTCACGGTGCTAATCAAACCTCCCCACAAGCTTCCTAGGCGGGCGCTAAAAAATACCGTGGGATAAAATAAAAACCAGACAAAGGGGGTAAGCCAAGGCCACAGCAGCCATTGCAAAGGCAAAGCCAAAAACGGCAACAGGATGGCCAAAACCAAATTTTTGTCCATATTAGCTTTTATCTGGATCTTGCTGTGACCCCTCACCGAGGAAAGCAAGTTGATAAGGTGGCTTTTGGCCCAGCTGTACGCTCAAGGCATTAATTTCTTGTTTCAGTTCGATCATTTTTTGTTCACGCCCCACCATTGCCCGGTTAAATATCACCAATTCATCGTTACGTTCAGCAAGTTCCTTGGCTTGAAGACGTAGCGACTCTTCTGCGGCTTTACGGTCAGTTATGTCACGGGAAATAAGAATAAAATGGGGGATAATTTCTGCACCACCCGCCTTGCGTGCCACAGACAACTCAAAATGGCGATCCCCCATAATCGTCGGCAAATTAATGGTACGGCCATAGTCATAACCCGATTGGGTTGCTGATGCCAAGGCGTCCATAACGGTTTGGGCCGCCTCGGGAGGCATGACGTCTTGTACTTTTCTCTCCAGTAACTGTGGGGCCGGCATCGCCAAAAGTGCTTCTTGGGTGGTTTTGACTTTTATATAGCGTCCCGTCCCGTCCACTTCAAAAAGCAAATCCGGTATGGCTTGCAAGGTGGCGGACATATCGTTGTTCAACGCATTCAATGATTCTTCAGCCAATTTGCGGGCGGTGATGTTGGTATGGGTGATAACCGCACCTTGCTGCCCATAGCCCATAGGCTGTACGGTCATAATGAACCAGCGGCGTTCGCTGGGCGAATGGCAGGGATATTCCAAGCTAAAACTAGGGGTACGACTTTCCAAGACATCGTTTATACCGTCAAAAGCTGCCTGCGCTTCATCTGAAAAAGGGCCAACACTGTTCCGACAAACCTCAAAATAGCTCGCCCCTATGCCTGTGCTCCCATCTTGATAAGGGCCATTATTCTGGGCAAACGCTTGCCACGCCCGATTAACGGCCGTTATGACACCTTGATTGTCAACGACCGCAATGTGGGCATCCAAAGAGTCCAATACGGCATGTTTGAATTGCTCACTCTCGCGCAAAATTATTTCGGCCCGTTTACGTTCAGTGATGACATCAAAAATCGCCACAAAGTGTTCCTGTTTGGGGCTGTACACCGACACAGAAAACCAACTATCCAAAGCCTGAATATAGGTTTCAAATCGCTCAGGCGAGGCACCCAAGGCAATCCTGCCCTTAATTTGGAATATTTCTGGGTTGGATTCGCGCAAACCCGGCATCAGTTCGCTAACTTTACGGTTTTCGGGTGATTTAAAGCCCGTGAGCGCGGTAAAGGCCGCATTGACTTTCAAGTAGACAAAATCAGTGGGCTGGCCGTTTTCATAAAGCATACGGCAATAGCTGTATGCATTCGTCATATTGTCAAACAATGAACGGTAACTCATCTCACTGGCTTGCAAATCCAGCTCGGCCTGCTTACGGTCACTGATGTCACGGGTAATGCCAAAGACCCCGATGATCTTGCCCAGGCTATCGTATAGCGGGCCTTTGGTGGTAAATAAGGTCTTTTTTATTCCCGCAAACTCCAATACCTCCTCTTGGGCATAAGATTTTTTTTCGGCCATAATTTTTTGGCCTAAAGCTATCAGTATCCCTGCCTGTTCATCTGAAAAAATGCTCCGGTCATCGTGGCCCAATACCTCCTCAGCTTGCTTACCGACTAAGCGGCAAGCAGCGCGGTTGAACAAGATATAGCGGCCTTCCAGATCCGTGGCAAAAATGGCATCATCCGAACTGTCAGCAATGGAATGGAGTAAATTTAAGGTATTTAAACGCTCTGCCTGGGATTTTTGCAAAGCACCCACCAAGGCCAATTGTTGGGCTTGCCGTAATAGGTAAAATACCGTGCTAACTGAAATCATCACCAGCAAACCGATTAAACTGATCCAAGCGACATCTTGCATAGATTCGGTATATAGCTCCGTTTGGTCTAGTTTAACCAATACATACCATTCAGTCCCAGCGATGGGCCGAATCACGCCAATCGAAGGGACACCTAGGTAATCATCGCCTTTTACCACGTCATTTGTAGGAACTTCGCCCCGTAGGAACCGTCCGGCCAATAATGTCTTTGTAGCCAATGGCACACCCAGCAAAGCTGCCGCCCCTTGTTTATGCAGCGGCCCGTTTAGGAATAACACCTGCCCGCCAGCCTGACGGAACAATTGCACCTGGGTGCTTTGTAAAAGCTCTGGCGAGCTTTGCAGAAGCGGGGTTATCCAATCGGAAAGTTCAACTTGCAGCATCACCACCGGAGTTGGGCCGACCGCCGCCATCGGCACCGCCAAATCCAGGCTAATCTTGCCACTTGCATTAAGGTATGGGTCTGTGAGCCGGGTTGTATGGCTAGCCATGGCGAGCTGGGCTATTGACAAGGCGTTGGCGGTCAACTTAAGGGGTGCTTGGCTGCTTCCCCAAAGCGGCTGGCCTTGTGGGCTGAGTAAAGTGATGGCCGTGAACCCTTGGGATTTAAGCAATTGCTCCAATTGCATTGATAATTGGGTACCACCCGGCATTTCACCCGATATTTGCTTAAGGTGATACAGCCCAGTAACCAGGGGGCTGCTGGTAACAAAATCCGCGTCATCTAAGCGCCCTTTTAGCCACCCACTGATTTGCCGGGATTTTAAATCAGCAATGGCCTGCAACTTAGCAAACTCAGTTTGCTTATGTTCGGCGAGATGCTTGGTAATAACCGCACTACAAAGTGCGGTTATAATCAGCAATGCCAAAAAAAACGGCCAGCCTAAACGCAAGCCATCACCCGGAAGGGCTAGGGGCGTTTTTCCGCCGCCTATCCAGCGCCGCATTAGCCCATAAAGTAGTAATGAGGTTATGACCACAAAAAACCAACCCTTGAGCATGCTGATCAAGATAATCTGGTTAGGGTCGCTAAAAAGTATTTGCACCAATTTGTCGGACAGCAAAATCCAAAAGGCGGCAAACAAGGCATAGGTCAGGACAACGGCAATAGCCCCATTACGGTTGGCGAAATTGCTGCGGGATGCTGTTTTTGGGGACATAGTGCTTAAATGGAATCAGGTTCGCGATACTGATTGGCAATAGCGCAAAAATCATCGAAATTGGCAAAAAAAGCGTCAACCATATCGGGGTCAAAATGCTGCCCACGCCCATCTGCCACAATAACCCGCACTTCATCAAACGTCATCCGTTCTTTGTAAACACGCTTAGACACCAAGGCATCAAATACATCAGCCAGCGCCATGATGCGGGCGGAAATTGGGATGGCATCACCCACCAAGCCATCGGGATAGCCTGACCCGTCCCATCTTTCATGATGCCAATGGGCAATTTCCTTAGACACCTTAAGAAAGTCCAGCGGATCGGTTATATCACATTCCGCCATCGCTATGGCATCACTGCCCATTTTGGCGTGGGTCTTCATAATCGTCCATTCGTCTGCTGACAGCTTGCTGGGTTTACGCAAAATGGCATCGGGTATTCCCACCTTGCCAATGTCGTGCAAAGGGGCCGAACGGGTAAGCACTTTAATATAAAGATCGTTGATAGTGGCCTGAAAGCGCGGATGGTCTTTAATCAGGCTAGCAAGCAAATGCACATAGCCTTGGGTGCGCAGGATATGGAACCCCGTTTCAGGGTCGCGGATTTCCGCCAAATGGGCCAAAGCCCGAATGCTGACTTCTTGGATCAGTTCATTTTCAGCCATGCGTTTGGCCACTTCGGCCTCCAAATAACTGTTCTCGTTACGCAGCCAATCATGCGCCTGCTTCAATTCCAGTTGGGTACGGACACGGGCCAAAACGATCGGCGGCACAATGGGTTTGGTGATGTAATCCACCGCCCCTGCTTCCAGTCCACGCAGTTCGGCATCAGGTGAGTCTATCGCCGTGACAAATATAACGGGGATGTCACAGGTTGCAGGGTTCGCCCGCAGTTGTTCAAAAACTTGGTAACCATCCATGCCTGGCATCATGACATCCAGCAATATCAGGTCGGGGCAAGGCGCTGTAATAGCGACACGTAAGGCTTTGGGGCCTGAGTTGGCGACACGCACCCGGTAAAAGGGCTGTAGCATTTCGCTAAGGACAATCAGGTTCTCTGGTAAATCATCGACAATTAATAGGGTTTGCAAGTGTCCTCCACCATACTTCCAGATTGCTGGAAGTGTAAACTGACATTTATTCGGCTGGTAAGTAACCTTAACAGGACACTGTTGCTTAATTTCAAGCATCAGTTAATTATAATACATTTACAACGTTGCTATTCCAAAACTACGCCATTGTAAAGCACCAAGATGGAATGTTTGTTAAATCAACAGTCCCCCACGTTGGAAAAGATGCGTTGGGGGAGATTCTATTAGGCAAATCCAACTGCATAGCATCCCAACAAGGATGAACACCCCAAACTATAGATCGAATAAGCGCTATTTGTTAATCTTGGTGATTCTTGGCAAGCACTCAGGTTAAAATAGGGCGTATGCCCTGCACTATCACCCACAACCACTCTCGGCTTCCCATGAATAAACAACCTCTTATTGCGCATGTCCTGTTCCGCTTGGGAACCGGTGGTCTAGAAAACGGTGTCGTCAATTTAATCAATAATATGCCTGAGGATAAATACCGGCATGTGGTCATTTGTATGACCGACCATACTGATTTTCGGGATCGGCTTAAAAAGGCGGATGTTGCTGTTTATTGCCTCAATAAAAAACCCGGCCAAGACTATGCCGTTTATTGGCGCTTATGGAAATTGCTGCGTACACTTAAACCGTCCATACTGCACACCCGCAACTTGTCAGCGTTGGAGGCGCAGTTTTCTGGCTGGCTGGCGGGTGTCAGCCATCGTGTCCATGGCGAGCATGGGCGGGATATAGACGATGTTGATGGCACTAATCCCCGCTATGTGTTTTTACGGCGGCTGTTTAGGCCATTGGTGCAACGCTATATCCCTATGTCCCAAGACTTGGAGTCTTGGCTCATTAAGCAAATAGGCGTACCGACCAATAAAATCACCCAGATTTATAATGGTGTCAATTTAAACCGCTTTAAACTCAACCGGCAAAAACCGCTGGACTTGTTACCCGCAAATTTTCGTGACCCGGAACTGGTCATTTTTGGCACAGTCGGCCGTTTGGATACGGTTAAAGACCAAATTACCTTGGTGCAGGCGTTTATCCATTTAGTCCAAAACCATCCTGAAATACGCAACAAAGTCCGGCTAATTGTGGTCGGTGCCGGGATTTTATTGCCGCAATTGCAAGCCTTAAGCCAAGCTGCTGGCACTGATGAGCTGGTTTGGTTCGCGGGGGAACGGTCTGATGTGGCTGAGTTAATGCAAACGCTGACGGTATTTGTGTTGCCGTCCATTAACGAAGGCATTTCAAACACCATCCTTGAAGCGATGGCGACGGCTTTACCGGTTATTGCCACTGGGGTAGGCGGCAACCCTGAGCTGGTGCAAGCCGAACAAACTGGCTTTTTGGTGCCTAAACAAGACCCGGTTGCCATGGCGGCGGCCTTCAAGCGCTATTTGGACCAGCCCGAATTATTGGCCTTGCATGGCAATGCTGGCAGGAGCCGATGTGAAACTACATTTAGCCTCGATAGGATGGTCAGTGATTATGTGCAGGTTTATGATAATCTGCTTAGGACAAGCTGAGTGCTTGCCGTGTAAATGTCTTTACAGTGATACTACCAAAAACGATTTTATCTACCCCTAACCCCGAAGGCTTACCCATGAAATCAAACCGCCCCTTATGGATTTTACTTTTAATGATGGCGACCACTACCCATGCCTGGGCTTATGGCAGCAGTAGCAGCAGCAAAAAAGCCTGTGACAAACCCAAATTTAGTGAATTTAGCCCTATCAATAATGCCTTGGTTAGGGCAAAATCGGCGTTTTCTTTTGTGGCATCTGGCAATACGCATCCCGAAAGCATTGAAGTGAGCGTCAAAGACCAAATTGTCCCAGTGACTATTACCCCAAAAAACCAGAGTTTTCTGGTGACTGGCGCTTTACCGGAAACCTTGACCAAAGATTTTGCAAGAATCAACATCACTGCAAACGGCCCCAACCAATGTAAGGGCAGTGCGGGGTGGTTAATAAAAATCATGGAATAAGGGGGTACTGGAGGCTTCTGAAAAAAACCAAGCAACCCACTTCCCAACCTACCTTATCCAGGCAGATACATGTCGCTAAAAAAAACACCCATCAACAAAGATAAACTGAACCAAATCGTCACTGAAGCCAGACGTAACCAAGAACTTCGGGAGCAATCGTACCGGGGGCAAGCGTTAAAGCTTTATCCATGGATATGCGGCCGTTGTGCGCGTGAGTTTACCCACACCAACTTAACTGAACTGACCGTCCATCACAAAAACCACAACCACGACGATAACCCTAGCGATGGCAGCAATTGGGAATTATTATGCCTTTACTGCCATGATAACGAACATTCCCGCTATGAGGAGACGCGTTTTGGCAGTTCGCAAACCAGCAAGGCCAGCGCATCCACAGCCACCCACAACCCGTTTGCCGACCTAAAAAACCTGCTGGGATCAAAAAAATAACACCCCAAGGAAACAGCAAGGGTAAATTAGCGCAGAGAATCTATCCCTAAATTTGCCAAGGCATCGGCCTGGTCGTTGCCTTGGTTGCCAGAATGACCTTTTACCCACTGCCATTCTATGGTGTGCCTAGCAATCGCAGCATCTAAACGCCGCCACAAATCCTCGTTTTTAACGGGGGTTTTGGCCGCTGTTTTCCAGCCCCTTTTTTTCCAATTAGGCAGCCAATCGGTAATGCCTTTTAGCACATAGCTAGAATCGCTATTAAGCTGCACGGCACAGGGACTGGTCAAGGATTCGAGGGCAACGATGGCCGCCATCAATTCCATACGGTTATTGGTGGTCTGTTTATCACCACCATATAACGTTTTTTCATGGCCTTTATAGCTAAAAGTAACACCCCAACCACCAGGCCCCGGATTGCCACGGCAAGCGCCGTCGGTATAAATCACCACCCTATTCATCATGTTTTTTTACCCCCACTGAGGTGTTCATGGTGTTTACCAGCACTAACCGGGGGGCCTCGTTTTTTACCGGGGTAAGCGGAATAATATTGTATCGGCGTTTTATGGCTTTAATGGCATAAGCCGTAGAAAAAAAAGAATGGCCATGGACGATAGGTTTCCCCTGCTTTGAATCAATGGTATCCAAATTAAACACCGATGACACGGTCACCTCAAAATTCAGCAACTTTAACCAATCCAAAATCCTTGACCGGGAAATAAAGTGCCCCCCCCAAGAATCCGCCATTTTTTTATCCCACAAAAATTGATACCTCACCCACAAGCTCCAAGGATTAAAATTTAACACCAAAAACACCCCTTCTGGCTTTAACACCCGCTCCACTTCGCGCATGGTCTGGAACCGATGGGTATCAAACTCCAATAGGTGTGGCAGTATAATCATATCGACACTTTCGCTTTGCAAGGGCAACGAATACGCTTTTGCCTGAATTTTCCTGGCCCCTGCACAACCCAAACCTTTGGCATCCAGCACCGTATAATTTTTATATAAAGTGCAATCAATAAACTCATCTTCCCAGCCCAAACCACCAATCTGCAAGATAACTTGCTGGCAACTGACGGTAATGGAACGCGCCAAATAACCCGCCTCCAGTTCCTTGAGCAATTTGCCACGGGGTGTCTGGTACCAGGCAAACAAAAAATTACGTTTCATCAATCACACTCACACAACATCACGTTAATGATTTACATTAAAAAAAAAGGTATAATCAAACCTAATATTGACTATACACTTTAAGGTTTAAAGATGATCCGTAATAATTTTAACAGGTCGGTTAATTTTTTATTAATTTCAGTATCTTTAATTGTTACCGGCTGTTCTGACGCACCCAAAGAATCCTTGGGCCTTACTGAGCAAGCACCTGTTACAACAGCACCCAGTGACAGCTATGTTTACCATCCTTACCGCCCGCTACGCAAATATAAATTCAATAAGACCGCCTCAACCCACAAAAACACGGTTTGGGAACGCCTCTTGTCTTTATATTCATTGCCCGACGTAAACAACGCGCGTATCGACCGTGAGTTATATTGGTACTTGGAGCACCCTGCATCACTGGCCATTCTCCAACAACGTGCCGAACCTTACCTTAGCCATATCCTAGACGAAATCGAAGCCAAAAACATGCCCGGCGAACTGGCCTTATTGCCTGTCGTGGAAAGCGCCTTTGTGCCTGATGCCTATTCTAAGGCCGATGCTTCCGGGCTTTGGCAATTTGTACCGTCCACTGGCAGGGAATATGGCCTGCAACAAAATGACTGGTATGATGGCCGCAGGGACATTTATGCTTCAACCCAAGCCGCCACCACTTACCTTAAAGAACTGAGCGATTCATTTGACGGTGACTGGCTGCTTGCCCTAGCCTCTTATAATTGCGGCAAAGGCCGGGTAAAAAAATCCATCGCCAGAAATGAGTACCGCAACCTACCAACGGATTATTGGTCTTTGGACCTTCCTGAAGAAACCGAAGATTACGTCCCCCGGTTATTGGCCATAGCCAAACTGTTCGCCAATGCCGATGAATACAATATCCATTTACAACACATCCCCAACCGGCCTTACTTTGAAGTCGTAGACATCAAATCGCCCTTGGATTTACACAAAGCAGCACAATTGGCCAACACACCATTGCACTCCTTTTTAAAATTAAACCCTGGCTTTAACCGCTCCAGCACAGCCCCCCACGGCCCGCACCGCCTGTTAGTGCCTGTTGACAAAGTCCAAGCCTTCAAACGCAATTTGGCTATGCTGCCTTATTCGGAACGGGTTGCCAGCAATCGGTTTGACAGTGACGAGTATGCAGCACCCGTGGTAACTAGAGTTCGCGCACCTGAAAGGCATGAAGAAAAAGTGGCGCAATTTAGCCAAGCTATAAGCAAACCGCATGTCGAGCCTTATAAAGCCAAACTTGAAAAAGAACCCGTCATACTTGCCAGCAAACATACTGCACCCACCAAACCGATACACTTGGCCAGCATGACGACCCACACTGCCACGCATTTCCCTACGTCTGCCCCAGCAAAAGCTGGCCATTTACCGTTGCTTGCCAAGGCTAAACCAGCCAATGCCCAAGTTTATGCCGTTAAAAAAGGCGACACTTTTTTCAATATCTCCCAACGTTTTTCTGTAACTCCGAAAGACATAGCCAGCTGGAACAACATCACCTTAAAAACGGCATTAATTCCGGGCCGCAAGCTAACCATCAAGAGCGTCAACCCGCAACTTGCCAGCGCCTCGTCTTCCACTCGCCTGATCAGCTACACCGTTGGCGCGGGTGATTCCTTGACCCAAATTTCCAGAAAATTTAATGTCTCAGTGGATGAGTTACGCAAAACGAATGCCGCAACCCTGGTTAAAGGCTTACGCCCAGGCCAAAAGCTTAAGGTGATCGTTGATGGCAATCCCTCTTCGAGCTAGGGTTAAACCCTTGATTACGGGCGTTTTCGTTTTGTTACCTTAAGCAAAAGGCTCTGCCATAATCACCAAGTAAGGTTTTAGGGGCCAACACGTTACAGCTTGGCAGTCGCCACACTGCATAACGAAGGAACGTGCTTAACTATAGCGCCACTGAAAAACCACTAGCTAACATGGTAGGGGTGGATTTATCCACACAAGGGGAATTCCACCCCTACAAATGCGCAAGTTATTCCATCAGCCCCCTTTGTGCCCGCTAAGGCAACCCGCAATAAATAAGCTACACAATAAGCACATCCTATTTTTGTGGGGTTTATTTTTGCGCCTTATTTAAGCCTGACGATTTCATCGGTAGTTTGTTCCCCGTACTTAAATGCCCCTCAATTAACCTCAATACGCGCGGCTAACTGCAAGACTTCCTCAGGAAGAAACGGTTTTTCCAAATAGGGCAATCCAGTTTCTGCTATCAATGGCGCAATACTGGCAGACAAGGTATCTCCAGTAATTAAAGCCATGTGACTGACCAATCCAGGGTGACGCAGCCGTAAAGTCCGCCATAGGGTAATGCCGTCCATATCAGGCATTCTCACATCAGAAAACAGTAGGTCACAGGGATATTCTTCCAGCCATTCGATTGCGGCATTGCCACTACTGGCGATATGCACCTCATATCCCGCTGAACGTAAAATGTCCGCCAATACGGCCGCGACCTCTTCCTCGTCATCAACAATCAGCACTGTCCCTTCATGTTGACTGTCGGTATTCCTGATTTGGGGGCGATCATAACTGATACGCCCCGTTTTCGCCCCCTCTGGTAAGCTCAACTTAAATGAGGCGCCGCCTGTGGTGCTTTCCAACACCAACTCACCACCATGTTCACGCAAAATCGCCCGACTGACTGACAAACCAATACCTGTGCCAACCCCCTCTTTTTTGGTCGTAAAAAACGGCTCAAAGATACGCACCTTAACGGGTTCCGGCACCCCCAAACCATTATCCACCACCCGTATAAACTGCTGCCCGCCTTCACGGCCCGTTTTAATCAGCAAGGTTCGGGTACTGGAAACCGAGGACAAGGCTTGCTGGGCATTGACCATTAAATTGACCAGCACTTGGCCTATTTTGTCCGCATCCATTTCCACTAGCGGCAAACTCGAATCCAATTCTAAGGACAGCTTTATCCCACCCGAACGTAAACTGTAATTTAACAATTCGCCGGCACTGGTCACCACTTCATTGAGCAAAGACCATTTCCGTTGCACAGGCTCTTGGCGTGCCATAGCCAAAAAAGTTTTGACGATACGCCCGCAACGGTCTGCGGCAATGCGGATACGCTCAGCATCGGCTTGCACGTCAGAATCTGTGGTTTTGGCTTCCAGCAATGCCGCCCGCCCCATCAATATGGCCAGCGGATTATTCAGCTCATGGGCAACACCAGCCAACAACGCGCCCATGGCTGAAAGCCTTTCACTTTGCAGCAATGCCTCCCGTTGCTGGGCCACTTGTTCTTCGGCCAGCTTGCGTTGGGTATTGTCGGCAACAAAAGCCGTATAGGAAAGGTTCTGGTCAACCGGTGTAACAAAAATAGTCAGCTCTATTGGAAATTCATGGCCTTTAGCGTGTAAGGCATTCAGCTCCAAATGGACACCAATGGCCTTGCCCTGGCCTGTTGCCAAAAACCGTAGCAAGCCAGCCCGATGTGCCGCCCGATAATGTTCAGGAATAATCATGTCCGCCAAATCCTGACCCACAATTTGTGCGGCATTAAAACCGAACACTTGTTCCGCAGCACAGTTGAACTCGGTGACCAAGCCTTCTTGGCTCATGGAAATAACCGCCAGCATAGAATTATCAACTACCGCCCGTTTGAAAGCTTCGTCCGCCTGCAATTTTTGCAGGGCCTCCCGGTGCTGGCCAAAACACTGGGCGATACTGTCCAAGGTTGGTTGCCAAAAAATCGGCACGATTGGTTCGTCAGGTGCTTGTTGATGGCAGGCCCGTTGCAGATAATCAGCCAAAGCTAAGGCCGGGGTAATAAATGTGCGCCGTAAGGCATAAAGCGAAACCAGCAATGTTGCCCACAATGCCAGAAATATCAGACCATAAGGCAATAGGTGCCAATTTATCATCGCCTTCAGACTTTCAAAACTGGGCTGATTGTCATCAGGCATTGTTGTTGTGGCAGTGGGCTTGCCAACATCAAGAAAAACAGTGTTTTGCTTGATGGGCAATTGGGACGCTTGGTCAAGGAGCACAATATGTTCAGCAACAGCCAAGAGTGCAACCAAGGCAAACAGCGGCAGCATAATGTTAATGCACAGGCGGTGAAAACGGATTTCTACTGGCGATTTGGCGGCATCACGCTGGCCAAGGCTCATGGCAACAGCAGCATATAGCCCGCGCCCCGCACTGTTTTTAAAATTTCGGGCTTATCAGGGTCAACTTCGATTTTTCGCCGCAAACGCATTACCCGCAAATCAATGGAGCGGTCATAAACATCCCAATCCCGATGGCAAGCTAGTGCCATAATTTGGTCACGGTTCATGACTTTATTGGGGTGCTCAACAAAAACCTTCAACAAATCAAATTCCATTGAAGTTATCGCAATTTCTGCCCCGTCCTGCCCGTATAAGCTATGCTCCCGTAAATCTAGGTCGCACTGGCCGATGCGGAACCTGTGCGGTTTGTCCAGCGCCGTTTGCTGAACGGCTTCGGTCTTGGTAAAAGCCCGCCTCAAGACACTTTTTACCCGCGCCGCCAGCTCACGTAAATCAAAAGGCTTGGCAATATAGTCGTCTGCCCCCAATTCCAGGCCAATGATCCTATCCACCACTTCTGCCGCCGTAGTCAACATCACAATACCCGTTTGTGGATAGTTTTCACGGATCCAACGCGCCAATGACAAACCGTCTTCGCCTGGCATCCGCACATCTAAAATCGCGACATTAGGCGGCGTCATTTGGAAAACCTTACGGGCCGCTTCGGCACTTTCGGCGGTCATGACTTTATATTGGATACCGAAATACTCAAGCGCAATATCCCTTAGGTCTTGTTCGTCGTCTACAAAAAGTATTTTAGGTAATTCTGTCATGATTAGATCCTTTAACGTGTCCATGCAATGCCTGCAATTATGACAGTTAAATAGCCATATAGTCAGCGATTGAAACGATTGAAACAATTAAAGCGCGTAAACCACCAAGCAATAAATAACCTAATGGAATAAATTGACTATTTACCGAAAAAAAACCCTTCATCCCCCAAATTCCCCCGCACGGATCTAACCGCAACAATTGAAACAATCAGAAAATCTGATTGATACCTTGGGGGCGGATACTACAGTCCATGCCCAGCACCACCCGCTGGTTTCAAAACCATTAACCAAGACAACCCATTTGCATCACGCAGTAACCGATCACCGCTTTAAAAGCTGCGCAGAGGGATTTTTCCACGGCTTGTCAGAGCAAACTCATACACCCACACTAAATTATTTTAAGAGGACTAGACCGTCATGAAAACACCGTTAAACACACTAAGCAAAGCCATCGCCTTGGCTTTAACCGTCACCGCCCCAGGCTATGCAGGCACTGCCTTGGCTGACACCCCCGTCAGCGGTAAATTAAGCACCCTGAACATTGCAGGCCTCAGCCCTGCTTTCGACCCGAACATCACCGCCTATACCATTGCCCAACCTGCCGATTGCTTTGCACCCGTTACCGCCACGGTCGAAGACCCAAGCAACCCTAACCTAAAAATCTTTATAGCGGGTAACACAGCGAGCAGCGGCACAGCATCCACCGCTTATTTATGTGACGGCAAAACGTCCTTTGACATCAGCATTTATGATGTCTGGAACGAAGTTGGCCATTACACCATTACCTCCACGGGAGCAGGAACACCCGAACCCGCTCCAGCCAGCCCTGTCAGCGGCAAGTTAAGCGCGTTGGACATCGCCGGCCTTAGCCCCGCTTTCGACCCCGACATCACCAGCTATACCATTCCCCAACCCGCCAATTGTTTTGCGCCAGTAACCGCCACTGTTGCCGCCCCAAGCAACCCCAACTTAAAGCTTCATATCGCAAGCAACCCATCCACCAGCGGCGTGGCGTCCACTGCGTATTTATGTGATGGCAAAACGACCTTTGACATCACCATTTATGATGTCTGGAACGTCGCAGGCCACTACACCATCAGTTCAACAGGTGTAACACCAACTCCAGCGCCAACGCCATCAACAGGCCCAAGCCCAACACCAGACCCGTCTACAAGCCCAAGCACAACACCTGCACCGGGTTATGTATCCGATTTGAGCGCCCCCGTCCCGAACAGCCCCGCCCCTAAGGCGGTGGATTGCTCGCCTTCAGCTACGGCAGCCACCTTGGAAGTCGGCACTGGCCTACCCTACCCTACATTGAGCGATGTTGACTGGAATAATTTACAACCCGGCGATGTGGTGCGTGTCCATTGGCGTGCGGAACCTTATGCCGACAAAATTTTATTAAGTGCATCTGGCACTGTTGCCGAACCAATCAAGTTATGCGGTGTTCCGGGCGGCCCCAATGTGGGTGATAAACTATTGCCAACCATCACCGGTGAAAATGCAAGCACCCGCCCAGACTTGGCATTTCAAAATGACAATCCAAGAAGTTACAATGCTGAGGGTGTGTTTGTCCTGGAACCCTTAGGTTTGATTACCATTCAGCATAAAGACTGGGGCGTTAAACCTTCAAACATTATTATTGAAGGCTTACATCTGACCGGTACAAACCAGTTCACCACCTTTACCGGCGCTAACGGTAACACAGCGCACCATGATGGATTTGCCGCCTGTATCCGCTTGCAAAAAGGCGATAACATTACTATCCGTGGCAATGAAATAGAAAATTGCGGCCATGCCGTGTTTGCGAATTCACGCGACTACGAATCCCAAACCAGCCGTAATCTTTTGATTGAAAGCAATTATGTCCACGGCAACGGGGCGGTTGATGTGCCTGGAGCGGCCACCCATTCCGAAAGCGTACACGCCATGTACATACAAACCATCGGCATGACCGCGCAATTCAACTATTTTGGCCCTAACCGTGACGGTTCTATCGGGGGGATGTTTAAAGACCGTTCAGTTGGTAGTGTAGTGCGATACAACTGGTTCTCACAGGGCGCCCGCATATTGGATTTTGTTGAGCCACAAAGTTACGACACCAGCTTTATGCCCGCCGCTTGGGATGCATACGTCGCCGCTTACAGCGCCGCAGACATGCCGCCCCGTTCGGAAGTGGTCAAAGCCTATAAACAATTCCAAAAAACCTATGTTTATGGAAACTTTATCAGCAATAACCTTAACATTGGCCAAGGTGCTTATGCGCCCATCCATTTTGGTGGTGACGAAGGCGGGGATAACAACTTAAGGGTGCGCCAAGGCAAACTTTACTTCTTCAACAACACCGTGTCGACCCATGCCGACAGCAAACCATTTCAACGCACCACGATTTTTGATATGGGTTATGGTTCATTGTTAACCACGCCTACCACAAAAATTGAAGCCTTTAATAACATATTCCTTTTGCAATCTAAGGATGCAAATTCACCGCGCCCCGATTATTATCTGGCACGCCACGATTTTGAAAATATCAATTTGGGTAAAAATTGGATTAGCGGCGACTGGCAACCGCATGGTTTTGATGCGGCTGAAATTACTGGCTTAGCAGGTATGGGTGTGATTGATGGGATAAGTAACCTTATCGGTGACATAACATCGCCAGTAGATAGCACCAGCCTAATTCCTGGTGCAGGCAACGCTGCATTATTGGATGCTGGCCAAGCCTTACCTGCTGAATTGGATGGATTGACGCTAGATTATGAATTTCAGCCTAACCACGCAAACCCATTACTCAGCATAGCTGTTCCACGTGCCAACGCCAATGACTTGGGTGCTTCCGCAGTAGCCCCTTAATACAAAAACTATCGGGATCAAAACACGGTTTTTGATCCCGATAGGCCGTTTGGAATAACGCGCCAAGCAACCAACTAGACCCTTCCCTGATAAGCGTTAAGCGATCTTTAGCCATTAAATAATGGCAATCCTATAGCTACCTAAGCATCGTTAATATAGCCACTGCTCATTTTTCGCTTAGGGCATAGCCCAGCAAATTTGTCACGGCGCTATTAGCCACACCACAAACCTTTATGTTGTTTCTCAGGGTGCTGGCATAATTTTCATGAAGATGCCCATGAAAAATATGCTTTACGCCCATGGCTGCGGCCAATTCGCCAATAACCTTAAAACCATGCCGATGCGAACCTGGCGCCTCATGGGTCACCAAAATATCTGCTTTCAGCGCTTTTAAAGCCTCAAATTCGTCATGCCAAATCGCGGATTTGTATTTTAAAGACATACCCACATTTTTACTGTTTGAGGGCTGATGATGAAGATAATGCTGTTTACCTGACCATTTCGGCGGTTGCGGGGGATACCATACCCGACCCAAAAAAATACCGCTTAACCCGGCAACCCTAAGCCCGGCAATCTCGGTCACTTTCAAATGTAAGTCTTTGTCAGAAAAAGCGGAGTTAAAGAGATTGTGATATTTACTTGGCGTTTCAAAATCATGGTTCCCAGCAATCCACCAAATATCGGTTACACCGATAATTTCGGCCAAACAATCTTCTAGCGGCATTTCCAAATCATAATCCCCAAGCAAAATAACCGCTTCGGGTTGATATTTTTGGGCGGCAGCAATGATGGGCTTAAAATTTCCATGCGGATCACCCGCAAATAGAATTCTGTTATGTCGGCTCATTTTGATACCCTAATTCCTCTTTGTGTTGACCAATTTGAGCCCGCCCAAAATATTATGGTTGGTATGCAGAGATAGCTGGTTACAATTTTGTGTGATTATATAGCATGACCCCGGAATTGAAGCCCACAAATCCAGAAACAATACAGGTTTTTACCAGAAGCACAGCAAAAAGCTTAAAGTAGCAACTAAGCCAATAAGCATTTAAATATTAGTGCAAAAAATAGGGGGTGAAAGGATCAAGGGGCGCTGGATTTATAGGCCAAGGCACTAAAAGTCGGCCCCCATTAGCCCGTAGGTAAAACAGCATTTGGCATAGGCGCCAAATGCTGCCATACATAATCTCAATCCATACAGATTTGGTGACTAAACTATTTCCCTAGCTTTGTCAAAAGCTTGCCTAAAATCGAGGTATAAAGGCCGCTCGGTTGACAACATCAGTTTCAACATTTCATTTTGCAGCTGATACTTGACATTACCCACCGCTAAAGCGCCCACGCCGACTGCGCCTTGCGCATTGCCCGCATGGATTAATGGCGCACCTGCGTCACTGCGTTTTATGCCCTCTATTCCCAATGGGGGGACAGCATTCACATCACCAGCCACCTTCAGCTGGTGCGCTTCTTTCAGTACGGCAGAGCTTAACACCTGTATACCCGCTTTAGCGGCACAAAAAACAATATCCGCATTGGCGACAAGCTGAATTTTTTCGGCCTCAGAGCTGGCGCAAGCGCCTGTCAGTGTACAAGCAAAACGCCGGTTGTAAGCTTTAGCAACCTCTTCTGCATTTTCTAAGAGCAAATGATCAACCAAAGCCGTCTTAGCGCCTGCTAAAGAAGCAATAATGCCCGTTGCAATGCCAACCGGGCCAGTACCGCCAAAAACCAGCGCATTGCACTCGCTTAAATTTTTACCATGCTTATCTTTTAATGCTTTCTCCACGCAAGCCACTAGGGCAGCCGCTGTCGTAAACGCACCGCTGGGGTCTGCGAAAACAGACACTTCAAAGGGCGGCACCATCGCTTGCTGGCAAGTATCCAACATATCCATCGCCAAGCCTAAATCACGGCCTCCCAAAAAGATGGCTGTGCGCTTTACACCAGCTGGGCCTCGGGAAAAAATAGCATCTTGGGTGAGCCGATAAACACTGTCCAATTTAACATTGCTATAAGGCATGAGCACATCAAACCCTGCATCCATAGCCATATTGATGTCAAATGGGCTGTTGTTTGGCATGGGGTCAAACATGTGAAGAATACTGCGTTTCTCCATTAGGGTTCCTCTTGGTAATGGGTGCGGATTAGACAGAAGCCCGCATTAACTGTTGGCTTTAGCCTTGATATAATCTCTGGCCACTGCAAAGGCATGTTCAAAATGTAAATAAACAGGCTTATCGGTTTCAATCATTTTTTTGAGCAGCCGGTTTTGCGCTTGGTATTTAATATTACCAATAGCCAAAGCGCCTATACCCACTGCACCACTGTTTGAACCTGAAATGGGCGTGCCATTATGGAAGGCATCAACACCAGCAATGCCCGAAGGCGGCACTGCATTAACATCCGCCGCCACTTTCAATTGCGGGGCTGAGGCAATAAGTTCTGCACTTAGTAGCTCAATACCTGCTGCTCCCGTTGCAAAAACCACATCAGCAGTTTTTATGTACTCCGCCTTATCAGCATCGGCACCTGCGCTGATGGTAATTTTACCATCGCCAAACTCATTGCTGCACATATCTGCAACATGCTGCGCCTTATCCAGTTGCCTGCCTATAATTCTTACATTCGCGCCAGCTTGGGCTGCAATAACTGCGGCTGCCTGGCCTACGGGACCAGTCCCACCTAAGGCCAGAATATTTTTTCCATCTAACGTAGTGTTAAATTTAGTGATCAGCTCATGCTCCACCGCCGCCACCATGCCCGCAGCCGTGGTAAACGCACCACTAGGATCTGCAAACACAGAAACTTCAAAGGGCGGCACCATAGAACGTTTGGCCGTTTTCAACATATCCATCGCCTGTTTGGTGTCACGGCCACCAATGAAGATCCCGGTGCGTTTTAAATTTTTTGCGCTACGCGAAAAAATGGCATCCTGAACCAAGCCTTGAACTTCGCTGGCTTCAACATTCGTATAGGGCAGTGCAGAAACCCAGCCCGCATCTAGCGCCATATTGACGTCGAAAGGGCTCAAGTTTTTAGCGGTGGTCAACATGTGTAAAATAAATGGTTTTTCCATGATAGCTCCTTGATGTGTTTAGCCATTAAGTATAAAAGAAAAAAAGGCTAATTAACAATGTACTTGCGTATTTTTACTTGGAAACTAAAGTTTGCCTGGAAATGAACCAACAACGCAGCCTGTTCAAAACCTAGGGACAGACTTATTCCAAGGTGTTCAAAGCCCCTAAAATTGACACCCGCTAGCCTTTCGCTACCCTCCCAGCCACATCGAATCGTAGCCAAAGCGGCAAAGGGGTGGTTAGGCACTATTCGGGCGCTAATTTACAGCCCAAGCTCTTTGACAACCCTGTCAACAGACATTTATTCCTTAAAAATACCCCGAAGTAAACAACACTTTAAATGGATTGCCCGGATGAGGTTCAAAATAGTAGTGGGGCTGCGCTGTATCAAGTTATAATCATAGGCTATTGAAACGCACCAAAATAGCAACAACCGAATTGTAACCCGTCAACCACAACACATTTGCAGGCATCCACTTCTGGCATATTAACTGCTTAGATTTTGTAGTGTCTATGGATAACTTGTTAAAGTTCATCCAAGGCAAAAAATCAAATACGCGTATACATTTTTAATACCCGCTTTAAGTGCAATTATATTGACCACAACGTGGCAAAATTTGAATTCGACCCTATACCTATGCAAGATCCTAAATCACCCTTTACGGCCACATCCAGCACCCTAACACTGATTAAAGTTGCGGATCTGAAAGTGGGGATGTATGTTTCCAAGCTGGACAAGCCTTGGCTGGAGACTAGCTTTTTATATCATGGCTTTATGCTAAAACATCAGGCAGATATTGACGCGATTAGTGACCAATGCGCTTTTGTCTTTATTGATGTCAACAAGCAAAGCAAAGCCTTGGCAATGGCAACCGAGTCTGTGCCTTACAGCAAAGAATGGCTGGAATCCCGGACACCGCCCGAACGGCTGGCTTCTTTTCGGGATGAAATTGAACATGCGGGCGTGGTTTATCAGCAAACCATATTTGCAATCAAAAGCTTTATGGAAGATTTACGCTTAGGACGGCCAATTTCCTTCAAACTGCCCAAAAAAGCCGTAGCCGATTGTGTGGACAGTATCCTTCATACACCAGATGCCCTACTCTGGATGACGCAATTAAAAAATAGGGATTTTTATACCTCCCAACACAGCCTAAACGTTTGCATTTTGGCTATCATTTTGGGCCGCCAAATTGATCTGCCTGCTGAAGACTTAAAAACCCTTGGCCTTTGCGGCATGTTGCACGATATGGGAAAATTGCATGTTCCCCTAGAAATTTTAAATAAGCCAGGGCCATTGACCCCTAGCGAATTGGAGACGGTACAAAACCATACCGACTTAGGCTGGAAGTTATTACGTGCCAGCGGTGAATTGCCTGCTTCGGTTGTTGACGTGGCCCATAACCATCACGAGCGCTTGGATGGCATGGGATACCCGCGCAGACTCAGTTCTGGACATATTTCCCCGCTCACCCGCATAATCGCCATTGCTGATATGTATGACACCATTACCAGCGACTGCCCATACCAAAAGCGCAGGACCCATCCTGATGCCATAGCCATCATGACCAGCCAATGCGGTAACCATATTGATACAGGGCTGACGTATAAATTCATAGAATGCCTGGGGGTCTACCCGCCAGGCAGCATCCTTGAAATGACTAATGGCGAAATTGCCATAGTAATTGAAGTGGATCAGAAAAAAAGATTAAAACCTAAAGTTATTTTATTGCTGGATGAAGATAAAAAACCCCGCTCCCAACGGATAGTTGACTTATCCAAAATAGATTTGGATGCCAGTGGGCAGCCCTATATAATCTTAAAAGCAGTGGCCGCTGAAAAATACGGCATAGTCCTAAGTGCAAATTATCTTAACGGCATCATCGCCAAGAGCTTGGCATCCAAATGAGTAATAAACTTTTTTGGCCAACCCCGCAATTAACAGCACCCTACACAGCCAATTCCCGCTACAAAGAGGCACTCAAAACGTGGCTATTTTCATTCGGGTTGTTGTCCGTGCCGTCCCTCTTCAAAAACGTGAACGATGCAGAGTAAAGACAATAACGTGGGCAAAAAATTAAGGCAAATAAATGGTTAGCGAGGCGGCACTTCTTTGGGGCTTATTTTTTGGGTCAGTTGGTTTTGGTTACTTTATCTATGGCAGGAAGCAACTCAGAATAATCACGCTATTATGTGGCATAGTGTTAATGGTGTACCCTTACTTTGTGCCAAACATACTGGCAGTAGTGCTAATTGGCTTGGTGTTGATGGTGATCCCCTATTATTTCCGTAGCTAAAGACTTGCCCGCCCTAAGGACTTTGCCACTTAACCACCGAAAAATGCTTGTCCGCCACCAAAGCGCCGCATAAACCCGCTTCCCCGTCAACATCGGCCACAAACCACGTATCCGCCCGCCCACAAATTTCCGGCACCCTTAAAAACTCCGTCGGCTTTTCAGGATTAATGGCACAGTGGTTCAAGCCTAGGGCAATCCCCAAACCTGTGGCCTTTACAAAAGCCTCTTTACGCGTCCAGAAACGGTAAAACGCTGGTATTTTTTCCGCCTCTGGCAACTGCTGCCAGTAAGCCGCTTCCTCCTCAGAGAAACACCGCCCAACCAAGCCGGACAAATTCGGCCTAGGCTTACAAAACTCAATATCCACCCCCAATTGGCATTGCCTGGCCAAGGCGATCATCCAACTATCCTCGGTATGTGACAAATTGAAAGCCAACTCAGGATAATCAGCCAAATAAGGCTTGCCATGTTCCGCTTTGGCAATCCTTATTTTTTCAGGCCGCTCATTAAGGCTTAGCGCCAAAATCTGCCGTAACTGGCCATGAACAACAACATAGCGTTGTTGCAGCAGCACCGTTTTAAACTTAGCCGCCTGCATTTGCTCTGCCGCATCCAATATAGACCAACAGGCTTGGTAACGGGTGTCTTCGGCACTTACCCTGCCATACCAAAGCTCCACCTCATCATTGCCCAACAACTGCCTGCCCCTCACCGCGCTTGTCACTGGCCGCAAACAGAGCCTTCGTCGATTTTTCCAGCAACACGGCCTGCATATCGCCATAAGGGTAACGGGCTGGTTTTAAATGGTGGCCCATCGCCGTCAGCCCTTTAATTTCGGCTTCGCTAAACGCGGACTGTTCATATTCCAATTCATCGGGCATAAACTGATGATGGAAACGTGGCAGGCTCACCCACGATTCTGGCATGTTGCCCTTGGCAAAATCCAGCGCCGCCAACAACACCATGGAAATAATGCGGCTGCCACCAGGCGTACCCAACACCGCCACCTGCGTGTCCGTTTCCAAAAAAGTGGGTGACATACTGGACAACATGCGTTTGCCGCCCGCAATGGCATTTGCCGCCCCGCCAACCAAGCCATAGCCGTTCATAACACCCGGAAGGCTGGCAAAATCATCCATCTCATCATTCAACAACACCCCAGTACCCGCGGCGACAAACCCCGAACCAAACGGGAAATTAATGCTTAAAGTTGCCGCCACCCGATTGCCCCGCTGATCAATAATTGAAAAATGCGTGGTGTTCGTACCTTCGGGTTGAAGGTCTATTTCACCGGACAGCAAGCCGCTAGGCATGGCCTTGTCCAGCCGGATACTGCTACGCAAACCTGCGGCATAATCTTCACTTAACAGGCGTTTAACCGGCATATCGATAAAATCCGCATCCCCCAAATATAAGGAACGGTCATGGTAAGCACGGCGCATGGCCTCGGTGATCAAATGGGTGCGGGTAATGGTGTCAACCTTGTTCAACTCATAGCCCGACAAAATATTCAAAGCCTCGACCAACACTATCCCACCCGATGAAGACGGTGGCGCACTGGTGATTGTAATGCCTTTATAACGGCCTTTAATCGGTTTCCGTTCGGCAATTTGATAAGCGTCCAAATCCGCTTGCGTCCAAATCCCCCCGGCTTTATTAACACCATCCAACAGTTTTGCGGCCGTCTCGCCACTATAAAACCCCTTACGGCCCAAAGCCGCCAAGCGCTTTAAGGTTTGCGCCAAATCAGCTTGTTTAAGCGTCGATAACAGTTCAGGCAATTTGCCGTCGGGTAAGAAAATTTTCGCCGCTTCCGGCTGGCTGCTGAGTACGGCCATCCTAAATTTAAGCAATTTTAAATATCGTTCACGGACAGCAAAACCCGCTTCGGCATACCGGATCGCCGGTGCCAAACTATCGGCTAAAGGTAACTTGCCATAGCGCTTGGACAAATGCACCAAGGCAGCTGGCATGCCTGGAATAGCCGCTGCCAAAGCCCCATCTAAAGATAATTTGGGTATTACTTGGCCATCTTTATCCAAATACATAGCCTTATGTGCTGCCAAAGGCGCTTTTTCACGACCATCAATCAAGGTGTCAAGCTTGTCTTTTTGGCGGTGCAACAACCAATAACCGCCGCCACCCAAACCCGAACCAGACGGCTCCACCACTGCCAAAGCAGCACTTACGGCCACCGCCGCATCAAACACATTGCCGCCTTTTGCCAGCACTTCAAAGCCTGCCGCCGTCGCCAAAGGATGCGCACTGGCAATCGCCACTTTATGCCCATCGGCAAACGCCAAGGAACCCCAAAAAACAAGCGCCAACAGCAGCGCATAAGATTTATTTAACATGGTCTATCTAGTGAAAGTTATAGGACATCAGAATAGGGCTATATTACCCGAAAAATGAACCCTATAACTATCCGGGCAGCCAGTGTATGATTTGCCCCCATTATTTTCAGGTAAGTGCGTTACCCAATATACTTCAGGGGCTCAGGTTTTCGGTTTTTTTAGGTATGCAGTCACTGCACACAGTTAAGCAGTGCGTATCTTTAAAAGTCACCATGAATACCAATGTAAAAGACCCGCCAATAAATAATAAAAGTCGAAAACTTGACCGTTTACAGCGTATATGGAAGGTTATGGAAAAGCATTAAATCCACGAAAAGACAATTTACATCCCAAGTTCCGTTTATGTCAGCTTTCCCCTCAGCGGGACTTCTTCAGATAACTTCTTGGTCACTTAGTGACAAATTTTGTCAGCTCAAACTAAATTCCCCCGCTGCTGCTGCCCTTATGAAAAGTTAAGTCCAAATTTTTAATGGACTGAAAACAACAATCCAAAAGCGTCAATATAAAACTCCCTTTTATTTTCAACAGCTAAAGATAACTTGGCAGGGTCACACGTAAAATTTAAAAATTATTTTTTCTAACACAAACGTGTTGGCACTGCGTATGCTTAATACAAGACATAGCCGGAGAAACAATATCAACCCTTGTTTTGACGCTTGCTATGAAAGACCACAATTGTTATTGTGGCATTTCCAAAAAACCATTCTTTAAACAACAAACAGGAATAAAGACCATGAAAACTCAACTCCAAAAAAGCCAACAAGGTTTTACTTTAATCGAATTGATGATCGTTGTTGCGATCATCGGTATTTTGGCGGCAGTAGCTATCCCTGCTTACCAAACTTATACCAAAAAAGCTAAATTTTCTGAAGTTATACTGGCTGCTGAAGGCCGTAAAGCCGCAGTTGAACTTTGCGCTAGGGATCCGGCATTCGCTGTTATTGGTGATTGTGACGCTCTAGTTTTCGGTATTCCAGCAAACGATGCCACCGAAGTTGGTGCGGTCGCTTCAGTTTCAGTATTAAATGGTGCTATTACCGCTACAGGCTCTAATACAGCAGGTAAAAACGATGTTGATGGCGCAACTGTCGTATTAACACCAGTTGTTGAAGCTAATGGCCAGCTGACTTGGACTTTGTCTGGTGCGGGTGCTTCTGGCTGTAAAACACTGGGCTACTGCTAATACCTATGTAACCTGAGTTCTAGGTTAAACCTGAGTTTAGGTTTAACCTAGAAATTAAACCAGGCCCCCATAGTTGATTACCCATCTGCAAATTAAGTTCATTGCGCTCTAAACGTTGATCTATTTGCGCTAAGCTGAATCTTAAATGACTATGGCAGCAAATGGGCCGGGGCATTCATAGTTTAGGGTCGTAAATAGATTTACCACTGAAAAAAATTAGGTGTCATGTAGGGGCAGGTTTATACGCCCCAGGTGAATGAGTTTTCGCCCCTACATTTTCACGCGTTATTTCATGCACACTCCTGAGTAGGGTATTTGAGGGCTTTTAGGTTTTCGCATTTAACTTAACTGGATTAAAATTATGAATGTTCAAATCCAAAAAAACCAACTTGGCTTCACGTTAATTGAACTGATGATTGTTGTTGCCATCATTGGAATTTTAGCTGCAGTTGCAATTCCTGCTTACCAAAATTACCTAAAAAGGGCTAAGTTTACTGAAGTTATACTGGCTGCAGAATCGCTTAAAGCCGCCGTAGAAACTTGTTTCCGGGAAATTGGAGATAGTACGGATACCAGTCCGTGCAATAATGATGAGAATGGTATCCCGGCAGCACACGGTCCAGTAGGCGTAGTCGACTCGGTGGAAGTAGTTGGCGGCCAAATCTCGGCATATGGCAATGCAGATTTTTTTAAGGTCAAGCCAGGAACTGGCTCCGGCTCCGGCGCCAGCGCCCCTTACACAACTCCGGCTGTAGTTTTAGTCCCCGTTCCAAGTCACGGAAAGCTACTTTGGACTGTAACCGGAGGCACTTATTCGCAAATAAGCTGTAAAAAACTTGGATTGTGCTAACCAATTTTAACGGTTGTTACACACCGACTACGGTTTATCAATAGCTTGCTGTCACTTGTTGCATTGTAGATTCTTGGTTTGCCTGCCTAACATCAGTTGCTTGTTTTTTTAATTACCTTTTTACATGTTGGACTTAGCAACGTCCGCCATCAGTTTATACCTAACCCTTAACACTTAATTAGGAATTTATGACATGAGAACTCAAATCAAAAGAACTCAACAAGGTTTTACTTTAATCGAATTGATGATCGTTGTTGCGATCATTGGTATTTTGGCCGCAGTGGCCATTCCTGCCTATCAAACCTACACCAAAAAAGCTAAATTTTCAGAAGTTATACTGGCTGCAGAAAGCCGTAAAGCCGCAGTTGAGCTTTGCTCTAGGGATCCGACATTCACTGATATTGCCCAATGTACCGCTTTATCTATGGGTATTCCAGCTGACGTTGCCACCGAAGTTGGTGCGGTCGCTGGAATTACTGTAGCAGGTGGCGTTATTACCGCTACTGGCTCTGATACAGCAGGTAAAAATGACGTTGACGGTGCAACTGTTACGTTAACAGCAAGTGTTGCCGCTAATGGACAGTTGCTTTGGGTTATGGATGGTGCTGGAGCTGCTGGTTGTAAAACACTGGGATACTGCTAATCACTATCTTAAGTTAAGTTCGGGATAAGGCTTACCTAGCTTATCAAAAAACACCGTCATTCCAGCTTGAATGACGGTGTTTTACCCTATAGTCAAGTTAAAACAGACTTTGGAGCCTTGCATTTACTTGGCTTACAACCCCTCTCAAATTCTAGCCTACGGCTACGTCATCAATTCCCGATACACACCTTACTAAGCAAAACCTGAGTTTTGCGCCACATACAATTTATGTGCCTTATGCCTTTATGGACAGCTGGTTCCTAATGCCAGCAAAATTAGGTAATCTTATCTAACCATCCCCATTTCAAAACAACGCCGATGGAAGAAGACCAACAGCAACTCAAGAACAAAATTGAAAACCAAATCAAACGTCTAAAAAAAGCCGAACAAGAAAGGCCAAACCTGTTATCGCAGACAGCCTATATCGGCTGCTTGGGGTTGGTTATGGTGCTGCCAATCATTGGTGGTGTTTATTTGGGGCACTGGCTGGACAGCAAGATGGACGGCTATTCGTCCCTATGGACACTTAGCCTATTGGTTGTCGGCTTAGTCATTGGCTTTTTTAATGTGTACTTTCTGATTAAAGAACGGGAATGAATGCCCCCAATGTAGCCGCCTCGCCTTATAAGGTGTATCTTTACAGGTAATCGTTTGCCTAAGCTAGCATTTACCGGACATGCCCCCTGAATTTTCATTATCCCTAGGCCCTTTCCACATTGGCCTATCACTGCTGACCACATGGGGCATCATGCTCTTGATAACGGTGGTCGCTTGGCTTTCAACACGGCATTTGGAAAGGCTACCCAGCACGCTACAAACGACCGCAGAAAGCATTGTTGCCACTATCGACGGGGCGATAGCCGCAGTTGCACCCGAACACGGACGGCAAATCATGCCGTTTATTGCCACACTTTGGCTGTTTTTGACCATTGCCAATCTGGTCGGCTTGATACCGGGTTTGCACTCACCTACCCGTGACCTTTCCGTGACTTGTGCGCTGGCAGTATTGGTGTTTTTTTCGGTGCATTGGTTTGGCATCAGAACCTTAGGCTGGAAAAATTATTTACGCCATTATTTGTCACCCAGCCCGATATTGCTGCCTTTTCATATCATCAGCGAGTTTACCCGCACCTTGGCACTGGCAATCCGGCTATTTGGCAATATGATGAGCCTTGAAATGGCGGCCATGCTGATTTTACTGGTGGCGGGTTTTCTTGCACCCATCCCCATTTTGATGTTACATATTATCGAGGCGCTGGTGCAAGCTTATATTTTTGGTATGCTGGCGCTGATTTATCTGGCCGGTGCCATGCAATCCCAACAACCCATCTCTAAGGAATAAGTCATGACTGACATAGCGTGGATCGTCCTAGGTTCTAGCGTCGCCGCCATTATCGGCATTGCCTTGGGGGTGATGCTGCCCGCACTGGCTATGGGCAAGGCCATCAGTAGCGCCTTGGATGCCTTATCACGGCAACCTGAATCAGAACGCTCCATTATGCGCACCTTGTTTATCGGCTTGGCGATGATAGAATCGCTGGCCATTTATTGTTTGGTGATTATTTTAATCGTGCTGTTCAAAAACCCGTTACTGGAATATATCGTTAAATGATTCCTGGAACCCTATTATGGGCTACTGCTATATCCTAAAAGCATGGATGCTTGGTATCCAAGGTGCGTCCACGTGCCCCAACTTTTTATCGAATACCGACCAACAACAAATAAGCAATGGAATTCAACCTATCCACCTTTAGCCTTGAAATAATCAACTTCCTAATCCTGATTTGGATTTTGCAGCGCTTGTTCTACAAACCTGTGTTAGCCGCCATTGCCAAACGTAAGCAGTTCATTGAACAAGCCTTAAATGAGGCGAATGCCATGAAACTGCAAGCGGAAGCCCAGCACACCCTTTATGAAAACCGCTTAAAATTGTGGGCACAAGAAAAGCAAGCCGCCCTCAACGGGCTGCATGAACAAATCGACGCAGAAAGAAAAACCTTGATGGCCGAGCTGGAGGTCGAGCTCAACCAGGAAAGGCAAAAACTGGAGGTCAACTGCCAACGCCAACAAAACGGGCTGATACAACTGGCCCAACAGCAAGCCTTACAAAACGGCGCCCGTTTTGCTGCGATGCTGCTCACACAAGCAGCCAGCCCAACTTTGGAAGCAAGCTTATTGGGGATGTTAATGGATAACCTTAAGACCTTGCCAGAAGCCTGTCTGGCAAGTATGCAAGCGCTGGGCACAAATCAACCCATACCGGTCTCTATCAGCAGTGCCTATCCATTGACCGATGAACAAAAGCGACAGCTGGAACAAAAGCTTGATGGGCTGGCCAATAATCCGTTAAGTCCCCACTATCATCAAGATACCGCGCTAATTGCAGGCATACGCGTAGACATAGGCGCTTGGGTCTTAAATGCCAACCTGCAATATGAGCTGACCGCATTCGCCGAGATGGCCAATGAATCTGAATAATCCAGAATCTGCCACCAGCCTCTTGGACAAACAATCTGACTGGTTGGCCGCTTATCGGCCCGGCCTTCGGATCACTGAGCAAGGCACAGTCGCTGCTGTCGGGGACGGCATCAGCTGGATTAAAGGCTTACCCTCGGCAGCCATTGAAGACATCCTGATTTTTGCCGATGGTAGCCGGGGCATGGTGTTTGACCTTAACCGCGACCGGATAGGTGCCATTTTATTATATGAAACTGAAGCCCTAACCGCAGGTACAACTGTTTTCCTGGCCCGACATTCGCTGGGCATCCCCGTTGGTGACGAATTTTTAGGCCGTATCATCGATCCCTTAGGTTCGCCGTTAGATGGCCTGCCACCACCCGCGCATACTGGCCGGGAAAATCTGGAGAAAAACTCACCTGCCATTATCGCCCGGGATTTTGTCCAAAGACCACTTTATACGGGTATTAAAATCATTGACACTTTGATTCCCATAGGCCGGGGGCAAAGACAATTGATAGTGGGTGATGAGGGCTTAGGCCGTAGCGCCATTGCCGTTGACACGGTAATCAATCAAAAAAACCAGAATGTTATCTGCATTTATGTGCTGATAGGGCAAAAACGTTCCGCTGTGGTCAGCACGATTGATGTCCTGCGCAAACAGGGGGCGTTGGACTACACGGTCTGCGTGGTCGCCGAGGCAAGTGCCCTACCGGGCCTGCAATACATCGCGCCATTTGCAGGCTGCGCCCTAGCCGAATATTGGATGGCACAAGGCCAGGATACACTGGTCATTTACGATGATTTATCCACCCACGCCAGAACCTATCGCGAACTGTCTTTGTTGCTGCGCAGACCACCAGGACGGGAAGCTTATCCTGGGGATATTTTCTTTATCCATTCGCGCCTGCTGGAACGGTCAACCTGCTTGAACGCAGAAAACGGCGGTGGCAGTATGACGGCTTTACCGATTGTTGAAACCAAACAAGGGGAAATTGCCGCCTACATCCCCACCAACCTGATTTCCATCACCGATGGGCAAATCTATCTCGACAACAATTTGTTTGTGTCAGGCTTTCGCCCAGCCATAGACATCACCAAATCCGTCTCGCGCATAGGCAGCAAAGCCCAGCACCCCGCTATCAGCCGCCAAGCCGGACAAATGAAATTGGATTATTTGCAATTTTTGGAACTGGAAGCTTTCACCCGTTTTGGCCAACGCTTGGAAGCGACTATGGAAGCACGTATCAAACGGGGGCGCTTATTGCGTGAAATACTTAAACAAGACCGATTATCCCCACAAAGCAGCCTTTTCCAACTTGCTTGGCTAAGCGCATTTAATGCCGACTTTTTTAAAACAGCTGAACCTAAAGACATTGCCAGCCAACTTGAATTGATAAACCAAGGCCTTAAAGCATCTAACCTAACGCTAGACAGCAGCCCCGACCAATGGCAGCAAGCCATCAGCAGTTGGCTTAAACTGACACCCGGACAACCCGCATGAGCCAAAGCCGCGACCTGCATCTCCACATCACCCAAATGCAGGAGATACGCAGCATATTAAATGCCATGAAAAACTTGGCACTCATTGAAGTCCATAAATTGACCCGTTTGCAAGCCATGCAAGGTCAGGCTGTCGCCAATATTGAACATGCCGCGCTGGATTTTCTGGATTTTTATCCGATTGCCACTGTGACGGCAGTGACGCCTATCAACATTTTGGTGGGTGCTGAACGTGGTTTTTGCGGCGACTTTAACGACCAATTGATCCATACGGCGCTGTCGGATAATAGCCCACACATCATCACCATAGGCGACCGCCTTGGTAATCGGGCGGCTGATAGCCCCTTGGATGTGATAGCCTCAATTGACGGCGCCAATGTTTCAGAAGAAGTGCCTACCATCATCAATAAGCTCATTGACACCTTAGGTTCAGATACACTAAAAACTAAGTTGCTGGCCACCCACCCATTCCAAGTGACGGTTGTTTACCATGATGCCACGCCAGGACAAATCACCCGGCGGCAGATACTCCCGCCTTTCCCAAGACAGACATCAAAACGGCAACCTTATCGGATACCGCCACTGCTTAACCTGATGCCCACAGCGTTTTATGCCAGCCTGTTGGAGCAGTATCTGCTTGCGGTGTTTTATGACATTTTTTATCGCTCATTCATGGCGGAAAGCCAACAACGGTTACAACATTTGGAAGGTGCCATAAAACATTTGGATGATGAAACAAGCAATCTTCACCGTAAAGCCCAAATCTACCGCCAAGAAGAAATTACCGAAGAAATTGAAGTAATTTTGTTAAACTCAGAAATTAATTAAGCAACACCTAATCAGGCCATGAGCAAAAAAATAAAAACCGCGTATGTCTGCGACCAATGCGGTGCCGAATCGCCACGCTGGGGCGGGCAATGCACCATCTGCGGGGAATGGAACACCATCAAGGAAATCCGCCTTGGTTCAGCCAGCACCGAACGCAATAGCCGGACAGGTTACGCAGGTAGCCGATCAGAGGTCAAACTGCTGTCAGATGTCAGCTTGTCGCAAGCGGAACGCCTTTCAACAGGCATTTCAGAATTTGACCGTGTGCTGGGCGGTGGCATTGTCCGGGGCAGCGTGGTCTTGATCGGGGGTGCACCCGGCGCTGGCAAAAGCACCTTGTTGTTGCAGGCCATCGCCAATATTGCCGACCGGGGCGTTAGTGTGTTGTATGTGTCAGGCGAAGAATCACTCCAACAAATTGCCGAACGGGCGCACCGCCTAAAACTGCCCGCCGAAAAAATTATGATGTTGATGGAAACTTCAGTTCAGCGTATATGTGACATGCTGGACGAAATCAAACCGCACATTTTGGTCATTGACTCCATACAGGTCATGCACACCCAAGACACCGACTCGGCGCCCGGTTCTGTGTCCCAAGTACGAGAATCGGCCAGTTATCTGACCCAGTACGCCAAAAAGCACCACGTCTCGATTTTTATGGTCGGACATGTGACCAAAGACCAATCTTTGGCAGGGCCTATGACCTTAAGCCATATCGTTGATACCCAAGTGATGTTGGGGGCTACTGATGACGCAAGGTTCCGGGTGTTACGTGCCGATAAAAACCGCTTTGGCAGCGTCGGTGAATTGGGCTTTTTTGCCATGGATAGCACAGGGCTTAAAGAAGTCAAAAACCCGTCGGCGATGTTTTTAAACCGTGCTGAAAAACCGTCATCAGGTAGCGTAGTAACCGTATTATGGGAAGGCACAAGGCCTTTGCTGGTAGAAATTCAAGCCTTGGTGACAGACTGCCAATATGGCAATCCACGCCGTTTGGCGGTGGGCTTTGACCAAAACCGCTTGGCAATGTTGTTGGCAGTGCTCAATCGGCATGGCGGCATTTTTACCGCCCAAGATGAAATTTATGCCAATGTGGTGGGCGGCATCAAAATCACTGAAACCAGCTCGGATTTGGCGATAGTGGTAGGGGTCGTGTCCAGCCTGCGCGACAAGATCATCCCACATGACATGTTCTTTTTTGGTGAAATTGGTTTAAGCGGTGAAATACGGCCTGTCGCCAATGGCCATGCCCGTTTGAATGATGCGGCCAAACATGGTTTTAAAACTGCTGTGATCCCCAAGGCCAATGTCCCGAAAACCCCGGTTAAAGGGCTGCAAATTTACGGGGTGTCCACCTTATCTGAAGCATTGGATAAGGTGGCGGAGTTGTAGTTCTGACATGGAAGTTTTACCCCCCCCCCCAAACAGTCAGCGCTACACACCCCGCTCCTGACGGCAGCCTATTACGCCACTTAAACAGCCTCCTGCCGCAACCGACGACGGCTAAAGCCCAACAGACCTAAGGCAAGCAAAGCGATGGTGGGCAACTCTGGGACTGGGACTGTTTCGGCATAAAGAAAATCGTCCATCACCACGAATTCGTCGTTTGGATTTCCAAGATCTCCATTAGCAACGAGGGTATTGATGCCTGCGGTGATACGGACGCGGCTGATGCGTTCGCCAGCATTAGCCACCGCACCCAAAAATGACAACCCTTGATTGCCAGCCACCATGGCATCCCGGCTATAGATCAGTAAGTCGTTCTGGTCGAAGAATTCAATCTTGGAGGAAAAGGCGGTTTCGACATCCACCAAGACCAAACCAAAGGCGCTGGTTGTTGCCGCGATAGTGGTGCCGGGCACAAAAAAATGTACGTCAGTGATCGGGCTGTTGAGGGCGGTAAACAGGCGTTGTGTGCTAAACGTCTGCAAATCGCTAGGAAAACCAAACAGCACAGGGCTGGCTTGGCCGCTGTTGGCACTGACCATGAACCCCGTGCCTGGCGTACTAAACACGACACCGCGCGGCGAGTTGACATTAAAAAAGTTGGCGGGCATCAGGTTGGGATCGGCGCGGATATCTGGCACACCGTCCCAATTAATCTCGCGGCGCAGTCCGCCGAAAGATCCATTCGCGCCAGCGACTGTGCCGCCACCGACGGCGGTTCGGAAGGCATCGCGGGTTGAGGTGATCGCCGCCGGGTTGGCCCCTGCTGCCTCGAAGGTTACAAAACCACCATGGGCAACGGAAACCGAAAACAGCAGCACTGCTGTTAGCAAAGTTTTACACAACATAATTCAATCCTCTTTGTTATTGTTGATCCGAGAGTACTTCCGGAACTGTGTACGTCAGGCCATTAATATCATCAATGATTGGAGAATTATGTATTTTTTCCGATAGCACAGCCCACGTAGAACCTGGATACCCATTTAAGGTATCTAAAACTAAAGAACAGACACTGGCGTCACTGGCCTGATCTTTATGTTTGCTTGATGCTATCTTATATATTTTTTGCTTTCAACCCTATTTTTTTTAATGGAATCATAGACTTCAGAAACCACTGGAACACCTGTGTAAAAGTAAATAACCATATATAAGTATTTAACATGACTAGCCGAAGAAGGTACGCTATGCGTACTTTTGGTACTTGGCGTTAGCGAGGTCAATGGTACGCACAGCGTACCAATTTTTCAATTAAACCATTAAGACTTATGGATAAAAGGCAGTTCTGCCAACATCTCTGCAATGGGGGATTCCTGGCATCATGCCAAGCTATGCAATTTCTGGTTACGTTACAAGCATTCAGCCCCGCTTTGATATAGCAGGGCTGAATAGTTACCTTAAGTAACCCGACATAAGTTGTTTAGCGTTAATAGTGATGGCTATAAACCGCCCCACAGTTTAGTCGGGTAACTTATGAACACCTGCTTACGCTTATTGCAGAACTGGGGCGGTATAAACGTAATCGTGGTCTTTCATGGGTGTGTGGCAAGCAAAACAAGTGGCTGTTTTTTCTGCGCTGTTCATCACCAAAGTTTTGCCTTCCCAATGGCCAAAACCCCAGCCGCCAGTGTCGGCAAATTTCTTGCTGTCTTTGACCATGGCTTCTGCCCCGGCAAACTCTCCAGGGACTATAGCCTGCGGCCAGTTGGGATGTGGCTGTTCTTTCCATGACAGTTTGGCAATGATAGTGCCGTCAGGCCAAGGTTGGGTTTTGCCAGCACGGGCGGCGGCAATGGCAACGTCATTGCCTAAGATGGAACGTACGAATTTCTTGTCCAGGCGATGGGAAACCCCTAGCACCCGCCAATCTTTATATTCCGCATGTTGCGGCTTTGCTGCCGGGGCTTCGGCTTGAGCCGTTGTTACGCTGATTGCTGAAATAGCCAGCACTGCCCAAGCAATTTTTTGCATTTTTTTCATTGGTATCCTCCGTAGTCAAACATTAAGGTTGTTTCGCGCCGACCACCGACTTAACTCGTCGCGCATGGGGCTAAAGTTTTGCGGTGTACCGCGTTAAAGCCCACGGAATCTTACCAGTTTATTGGCTTGCCGACTAACACTAATAAGCAGGGGCTATGCCCTCAGTTGCCGACGAAGCACCATCCCGCCCCATAACATTGCCAGCAGCATAATTACCGAACCGATAAAAAAAATGGCTTTAGCCAAAGTGTGGTCGTATTGCAACAAACCGGACTCGGTCAGCAAATATTGCCAATCGTGGAAACCATAAGGTGCAGAATGCCCGAAATTGCCTCCCAACAGCGGCAACTGCCCTGCCCTGGCATCGTCCATATACGGTGCTATGTCGAGGCAGTTTTCCCCCAACCACCATACCGCAACAGCCGCGCCAAAAGGGTCACGGGTTTTAAACAATAAGGTGGCCGCGCAGATCGTAGGCACTAACAATTGTCCCAAGCTACCGCCTAAAGAAGTGATAAATGCACCGAATGGCCGGAAAAAAATGTGGCCTGCCTCATGGAACGGCAGGTTGACCAAATGCAGAAAGGATTCACCAACAGCATTACTGGCAATTGTCGGGGCGATTAGCCGCCAACTCCAAATTACCAGCCCCACCAAAATCAGCAGCCGCCCCCAAACAAACAACAGCGGTGTTTTTTGGGCTTCTTGCAACAGCAATTTTGCGGCTAAGTCTTCTGGTTGTTGGAAGATGGTAATGGTAGGCCGCTGAACAGATGCTAGCGGCATCTGTTCAGGGTGATATTTGAAATATTTCTTAAAAACAATGCCGCACTGCGGGCAAATTTCGGGGGAATTTTGCAACTCAGCTTGGCATTTTGGACAGTTCATGTGTGCTTTGCCCTGTAGATTTATCATGCTTGCCAACCGCAAGCACTGCTACACCCATAAAGGTTTAAGGTTAACGGGGTGAGCCGACTTTCTTTTCCAATTCTGATTGGCTTAAGTGGCGCACATCTTCGCCTTTTACCATGTACACCAAATGCTCACAGATATAACAAGCATGGTCGCCTATCCTTTCCAAGGCGCGAACAGTCCAAATGACATCCAAAGTGCGGGTGATGTTTCTGGGGTCTTCCATCATCCGTGTGATCAATTGCCTAAGGATATTGTCATATTCACGGTCAACATTTTCATCCCGTGCGGTAATCTCAGGCACTTCTTCTACAGACATCCTGGCGAAAGCATCCAGCGCATCATGCAACATGCCTTTAACCAACTCGGCCATGTGTTCCAACTCATGATGGGGAAACCTACTTTCAACCCCAGCCAGTTTTATGGCCATTTCCGCGATACGTTCCGCCTTGTCACCTACCCGTTCAATTTCATGGATAACTTTTATCACTGTAATCAACAGCCTTAAATCAAAGGCGGTGGGCTGGCGCAGCGCTAAAATCTGCGTACATTCCAAATCTATGGCCATTTCCAGCGCATCAACCTGGTTATCTTGTTTAATAACCAGTTCAGCCATTTCCATATTGCCCGTTGTGTAAGCCTCTATGGCCAGCTCAATTTGCTGTTCAACCAAGCCGCCCATGGTTAACACTTTATTGCGTATATCTTCCAGTTCCCGATTAAACTGTTCGGATATGTGGTGACCTATTTTACTGTTGTCCATTTATGCGCTCCTATTTATCCGTACCGGCCGGTAATATAATCTTCAGTTTGTTTTTTTTTGGGGTTGGTGAACAACTCGCTGGTTGTACCTATCTCAATCAATTCGCCCATATACATAAACGCCGTGTAATCTGACACCCGTGCCGCCTGCTGCATATTATGGGTGACTATTACTATAGTATATTTTTCTTTAAGCTCATTAATCAATTCTTCAATTTTTAAGGTTGAAATAGGGTCTAATGCAGAAGCTGGCTCATCCAGCAACAGCACTTCTGGCTCTATCGCTATCGCCCTGGCGATAACCAGCCGTTGTTGTTGGCCACCAGACATGCCCAAAGCATTGTCATTCAGACGGTCTTTCATTTCATCCCAAAGGGCGGCACCACGCAAGGCATTTTCAACCGTTTCCTCCAAAATGCGTTTGTCATTAACGCCTTGGATTCGTAGGCCGTAAGCGACATTTTCAAATATCGACTTTGGGAACGGGTTAGGCTTTTGGAACACCATGCCTACCCGACGACGCAATGCCGCGACATTGACTGACTTGTCGTAGATATTTTCGCCATCCAGCAAAATTTGGCCTTCTATCCGGGCGCTGTCAACCAGGTCGTTCATGCGGTTGATGCAGCGTAACAAGGTGGATTTTCCGCAGCCGCTAGGCCCGATATAAGCCGTCACTTTTTTCTTGTGCATTTCCATGTTGATACCATGCAATGCCTGTTTTTCTCCATAAAACAAGTTTAGGTTTTCTACTTTGATACAGGTCTCATTTGGCTCTTGCGATTGTTCCTTGCCGAGAAAAACTGAACTCATATCTATTGAATGTGTGCGTACTTGTTGTGTTGTCATTTCTTAACCTTCCAGTGCCCGATATTTTTCCCGCAAATTATTCCTAATGACAATTGCAGCCAAATTTAGCCCGACAATAACCAAAACCAATAATAATGCTGTTGCATAAACCAACGGCCTCGCCGCCTCTACGTTAGGGCTTTGAAAACCAACATCATAAATATGAAACCCTAAGTGCATAAACTTTCTGTCCAGATGCAAGAACGGAAAGTTGCCATCCAAAGGCAAGGTCGGTGCCAGCTTAACCACACCCACCAACATCAAAGGTGCCACTTCACCAGCGGCCCGTGCCACCGCCAAAATCAAACCAGTCATCATCGCTGGGCTAGCCATCGGTAAAACAGTCAGCCATAAGGTTTCCAGTTTTGTTGCGCCTAGAGCTAAGCTGCCTTCACGGATGGAGCTGGGAATGCGCGCCAAGCCTTCTTCGGTAGATACAATAACCACCGGCAAGGTAAGCAATGCCAAAGTAATGGAAGCCCATAACAAACCAGGTGTGCCATAAACTGGCGCGGGTAATGATTCTGGGAAAAACAGCTGGTCAATATTGCCGCCCAAAATGTACACAAAAAAGCCTAGGCCAAACACGCCATAAACCACAGATGGCACACCCGCCAAGTTGTTCACAGCGATCCTGATCAAGCGTGTGGTGAAGCCTTGTTTGGCGTACTCACGTAGATACACCGCAGCAATCACCCCAAATGGCGTGACAATCACCGACATCATCATCACCATCATCACCGTACCAAAAATGGCCGGAAAAATACCGCCTTCGGTATTGGCCTCACGCGGGTCATCCGCCAGAAATTCTATGACCTTGGTGGCATAATGGATTATTTTATCAAATATCCCCATCGCATTCGGCTGAAAAGCCCTAACCACTTTGGATAAGGGTATTTCCAAGGTTTCGCCAGATTCGGTGCTTGCCACCAAGCTAGTAAGCCTTACCTTTTGATATAAGCCTGCCAACTGGGTTTGGTATTGCTTGTATTCCGCTTCATAACCCGCTTTTTCTGCTGCCAAGTCTTTTTTAGCGGCGTCGTCCAGCTTATTTTCCAGTTCCAGCTTGCGTTCTTTAAGCCTTAAGCGCTCTAGCGAGTAGTTAATCGCACCAATTTCCTTTTTTTCTAAATGCGAAATTTCCTTAAAAACCGTTAAGGCTTCATCTATCTTGGTTTGTAAAACAGGCCATGCTTGGACACCTGAGGCTATGGGCTTTCCGCCTTCTTTGACTTCAATCAGCTTGCCATAAAAATTGCCCCATTCCCTACGCTCCACAACCATCATATCCACAGGGTCGCTTTGCTCTTTGACATTACGGGCTTGTATCCACTGGAAATCAGCACCAGTCAAATCACGGTTACCGGATTTGATTAAATACTGCACCAAGGTGTCCTCATCGTCGGCCATCTTAAAGCCTGTCGATTTGGCCATCGCCGCTGGGGTGATACTGGTGTCAACTTTCTCACCAATAATTGTCCGCAGTGCTTTGCCATCTTCCTGATAGCTAAATTGGGTCACTTGGGAAGGCCAAAAATGCCCTACCCCCCGCACTGTCACCAAACTTAGCACACCGACGACCATAATCAGGCTGGTGCTAACCGCTGCCGCATTAAGCCATATCCAAGGAGACCCACTTTTAAACCATAATCTAATCATAATGAGCTATTTATAAAAACTAAAAAATATACAAGGCCAGTTCATTGCTAAACCCCACACCCTATAACGAGCTGTATTTTTCGCGTAAACGCTGGCGGATGATTTCCGCTAGGGTATTAAAAACGAAGGTAAACATAAACAATACCAAGGCAGCCAAAAACAAGACCCGGTAATGGGTACTGTCCACTTCCGATTCCGGCATTTCCACGGCAATATTGGCCGCTAAGGTACGCAAGCCTTGGAAAACACTGATATCCATCACGGGCGTGTTACCTGTCGCCATTAACACAATCATGGTTTCACCGACGGCACGGCCTAAGCCAATCATGACCGCCGAAAAAATACCGGGGCTGGCAGTCAGCAACACCACTTTAATCATAGTTTGCCAAGGGGTTGCACCTAAGGCCAATGAACCCACGGTCAAATGCTTAGGCACACTAAAAATGGCATCTTCAGCAATTGAAAAGATAGTCGGGATTACCGCAAAACCCATGGCTATACCTACCACCAAGGCATTCCGTTGGTCATAGCCTATGCCCAATTCGGTCTTAAACCAATCGCGTAAAGTGCCATGGAATAACAAGGATTCCAGCGGCACACTCACACTCAGCGCAAACCAACCACTCAGCAAAATGACGGGGATTAGCACCGCCGCTTCCCAACCTTCAGCAATGTTCTCCAAAACTGATTTGGGCAAATACTGCCAAACATAAGCAAACAGTATCACCGCCAAGGGCACAAACATCAGCAAAGCAAATAGCCCGGCCAAATGCTCTTCAATAAACGGCGCCAGCCATAAACCCGCCAAAAACCCTAAAATGACCGTTGGCAAAGCGCCCATCAATTCAATGGAAGGTTTCACATATTGGCGCATTTTTGGGGTCATAAAATACGCGGTATAAATCGCCCCCATCAGCGCCAGCGGCATTGCCACCAACATGGCATAAAAAGCCGCCTTCAAGGTGCCGAATACCAACGGGGTTAAGCTGTATTTCGGTTCAAAGTCACTGTTGGCCGACGATGATTGCCAGATATAATCCGGTTTTGGGTAACTTTCGTACCACACTTCTTGCCAAAGCGAGCGCAAAGACACTTCGGGGTGTTCATTATCCACTTTCCAGAAACTGATTTTGCCGTCATCTGATTGGATTAACGCCGCATTGGCCCTGGGTGAGATGGCGGCTGCCGTTGGATGAGAACCAGCGCCAGCTTCCTTGACCATTTCCCGTTCAGACGTAGAGTGGTAAATGCCCAAGGTGCCGTCTGCATCAACCGTCATAAAACCTTTGCGGCGTTGTTCCGTGTTGATCATGTCCACGGCTTTGTCTGACACTTTAAATACCCTGATTTTTTGCATCGCATAGCGGTTTAATTTGTCCCTCACCTTGCTCCACTGCGATACCAAACCGCTAGTATCACCAATCAGTAAAGACAAATCACCATTCAAAAAAGCTAGGCTAGTAACCTTTTGTCCCGCTTCAACAACAATTTGTTCTTGAATAAGCGCTGGTTTAGTTTTATTGCCGATATCAACCAAACCCAATCGGCCTGCTTTATCCAGCAAATACAGGTTGGCCTCGTCTTTGTCGATTAAAATTTCGGTGACATCAACCGCTGAATATTCTAAAACCGAATCCGTACGGGTAATTGTCGCCTCATCAGAAAATAAGGACGTTTCCTTTTCAAAATGGCTCAGGTGGATTTTGCCACCGAACTTCGCCACCACCGTACTGGCTTTATCACCAATTTTAACGGCTATTTTTTCTATGGCAGCGCCAGCAGGATCAATGACCAAAGGTGCTTCACCCATTGGGTAAGCGATGGAAGGCGTAATCAGCCGGACATTATTAGGATAAGTAATTTTGTATTGGTGCTTGGCGATAACCGCCTTGCCATCAGACAAGCCATAAATCACCGCACCCTCGTTATTTGGGCTACCTTGGGCAAAGCTAGTAATCTGTGCACCTTGGGGAATTTTTATGGCTTCGGTCAAAATCGTCTTGCCCGTCGGCACTTGAAAAAAGATCACTTGCCCCACATCGGTAAATCGCGCGGCGACTTCGTTTTGCTCTTCCACACCCAACAACAAAGTTTTGCCTAGCGCCTGTTCAGGGACATCATAGTGGCTAACAGGCTCAGCGGTGGCCGACAAAAACAGCGGGAACACCACATACAGCAAGTAAAAGAAAATCATCACCACGGCAACAATGACACCGAGTCCGCCAGCGATCACCCCGTAACGGGCAATAGCATCCTTAATAAGCCGCCAACGCTCATGCGCACCACCCGATGATTGATTGATGGCAGATGAATATTTTGAATGTGTGTTAATTTCAGACATGGGAAGCTTGGTTTATTGTAGACGTAGGGCAATTATAGAAATTATATGTGACAATGGCATAACAAAACATAAAAAAACGGCCAAGATTGATAACCCAATCTCAGCCGCCTTGTTGTCTGCATAGTCTTTACTTACGTGAAAGGGCAACCGGACTTCTGCAAACCGACATCCTTGCCTGTGCAATCAAGCACTAAACCAGCGCCATTTCTGGCGCAGAATTTCAAACTTATTTCAGAGTGGTCAACACTTTTTCAACGATTTTTGCTGGCAATGGAATATAGCCGTCTTTAATAACCACTTGCTGGCCTGCTTTGGACAAGACCATTTTCATAAATTCGTTTTCTAAAGGCGCTAACGGTTGGTTAGGCTTTTTGTTTACGTAAACATACAAATAACGGGTCAAAGGATAAGCGCCTTTAATGGCGTTTTCTGGCGTTGCATCAACAAAAGGCTGGCCTGCCGCTTTTGCCAAAGGCACCATTCTAATACCAGATGTGCTGTAACCCATACCTGAATAGCCAATGCCATTCTTAGATGAAGTCACTGATTGCACAACAGATGCAGAACCAGGTTGCTCGTTTACGTTACTTTTGAAATCGCCTTTACATAAAGCGTGTTCTTTAAAGTAACCGTAAGTGCCTGAAACTGAGTTACGGCCATAAAGCTGGATGCTTTTTGAACCCCAAACCGACACACCGGCATCGCCCCACGTTTCAATGTCGTTTTCATTGCCGCATTTACGGGTAGAAGAGAAAATCGCATCCACTTGTGGGATAGTCAAACCTTTGATGGGGTTGTCTTTGTTGACCATTACCGCCAAGGCATCGATGGCAACTGGCACAGCTGTTGGTTTGTAACCGTATTTGTCTTCAAACGCTTCCAACTCGTCATCTTTCATCTCGCGGCTCATAGGGCCAAGGTTTGACGTGCCTTCTGTCAACGCAGGTGGCGCAGTGGAAGAACCGGCGGCTTGAATTTGAATATTGACGTTAGGGTATTCACGGTTAAATTCTTCAGCCCACAGGGTCATCAAATTTGCCAAGGTGTCAGAGCCTACACTGGACAAGTTGCCAGAAATGCCGCTGGCTTTTTGATAATCAGGCACGCCAGCATCAACAGTTTGCACTGCGCTTGCAGTCCCACTAACCAACGCCGCAGTTGCAAAACCCATCGCTGCAATCAACGATTTTGTCTTTAAAGATAATTTCATCATCAAATCTCAAGTAAATTATGGTGGTTTAAATCCGCATCCAAGCCATTGTGCGAGCTGAAAAACTATCGACCAACAGGGCTAAGGACACTTCCTCAGGTAACTAAAATACGCTTAAGGCAGGACGATAGACACGCCAAACCGTCAAGCCCCAACGAGGAAAGTTTAGATTATGCCTATTTTAAGTCATTTAAATGACAGAATTGTGACAATTTTATTACACCGACCCTCCGCGTAAACCGAACAATCGTTCTAGCCCTTACTCCGCGCCTTCTTCAAGCAACGATTTAGGGTTGGTAATTGATAACAAAGTCGCACAGCCTGCGCCCAAATCGACCCATTCAACAGACACCATCAACCTTACCAAGGTTGCCGTCGGTAATAATTTATCGGTATCCGGCAAATGATCCACGCCCACCAAATGCACCAGCAAATCTTCCAAGTCAGGGTTATGCCCCACCAACATCACCCGTTTGGCATTAACAGGGCATTCTGCCAATACCGCTTTCAGGCATTCATAGCCTTCTTGATATAAACGCTTATCTTGGGCAATCACCAGCCCTTCAACTGCCATGGCTTTATGCACGGCCTTGGCCGTGGCTACCGCCCGCTTGGCAGGTGAACTGACTATCCAATCCGGTAGTAGCCGTTGTTGGCGCAACCAACTTCCAAGCCGCTCAGCCGCCCGTTTACCACGTTTTTTTAAGGGCCTGTCAAAATCATCCAGCGCCAAATTGCGCTCAGCTTTGGCATGTCTTAATAACCATAATTCCCTACCCATAAATCCCCCCAGTGTTTTTTGTACGATTAAACTAAAATTTCAGGTACGATAGCAACAGCCTATTACCTTGTCATTAACTGTTAATACAGCTTTGTTACCATAAAAGGTTTAACATCCCGCAAACCTCACCACGCCTCAATCAATATGTCCTTACAATTTGATTTTCCCGCCAACTTAAGCGCAAACAAGTTTATTGAACGATTAAGCACGATGACGGGCGTCCACTTGGCCTCTAGACAATACACCCTAAAGACTTATTATGATAGCTTCGACTGGCGGCTATATAGTAACGGCATCCTCTGCGAATTCAACCGGTCTAAAACCGCATCAGTTATACACTTTAAAAAGCCAGACCAAGACCAAACCATCGCCAGCGTTGAGCTTAAGGAAGTCCCTGCCTTTAGCCAGCAGTTCCAATCTGGGGAGCTGCGCGAACTGCTTAGCCCAATCTTGGAAATGCGGGCATTATTGCCCGTCTGTACTTTGGATTATGACATTTATTACCTTAACCTCACCAATCACGATGAAAAAACCGTTTTGCGCTTACAGTTAGAAGAGCACGAACTGCTCCCTAACCGTGTCACTGTGCAAAAAATTAAAGGTTATAACAAAGCTGCTGAACAACTTATTAGTGCCTTCACCGATGAACTGGGGCTGACACCCAGCCAACAACCCTTATTGCTACCCGCTTTAAAACTTCAGGGCCGCAAGCCCAAAGATTATTCGTCAAAAATCACCATAAACTTGGCCCCAGATATGCGGGCGGACATAGCGGCCAAATATATCTACAGCCATTTGCTAAAAGCCATTAAAGCCAATGAACAAGGCACGATTGCCGACACCGACAGCGAATTTTTACATGACTTTCGGGTGGCAATCCGTAGAACCCGCGCGGGCTTAAGCCAACTCAAAAACGTTTTGCCGGAACAAACCAGCACCCGCTTTACCGAGTTTTTTTCTTGGCTAGGACAAATCACCGGCCCTACCCGCGATTTGGATGTTTATTTATTAATGTTTGCCGACTTTAAAAACAGCCTGCCGGAGGCCATCCGCGACGACCTGGATCCGCTGTATGAATTTTTATTCACCAAACAACAAAAATCACAACAGGAACTTGCCAAAAAGCTAAAGACCACCCACTACCTAGCCACCCTGTCCGAATGGGAACAATACCTCAAACAACAAGCCCCGAATAACCCCGTTGAAGCCCATGCCAACCTAAGCATTAAACATCTGGCAAACCGAAGGCTATGGAAAAATTACCAACGCGTCTTAAAAGAAGGTAAAGCCATCACCGAAGATTCCCCGCATGATGACTTACATGAATTACGAAAATCCTGTAAAAAACTGCGCTATTTGATGGAATTTTTCCAAAGCCTTTATCACGAACAACAGATCAAGCACTTTATAAAAAACTTAAAAGGCTTACAAGAAGTGCTAGGCACTTTTCAGGATTGTTCCGTACAAGAAGAAACCCTAAAACAATTTAGCGAAGAAATGCTTAGCCAGAACGTCCATGCCAACACTTTAATGGCAATGGGTGTACTGATCCAAAACCTGGACACGCAGAGAACCCAAGCTAGACAGGACTTCTTTGAAAAATTCGCCACCTTCAGGCATGAAGAAAACCATTCGGCGTTTAAGGCGTTATTGGCCGATTAAAACCTCACTCCCAAATTAGCCCCTACCCAGCTACCGCCGAAAAACCCAGCGCCCCTTAAATTGGGCCATATAACATAGTTTAATAAAAATTACGTTATATGACCTTATCTGCCCAGTAAGTTTTCAGCTCAAATTAGCCTAAAGCACTAATTAACTAAATAATTATTCCTACGGTATAAATATTGCGTATTTAGTCGGCTTAACCCACATAAATAACCGGATAAAACGGCTGATAATAAAATTAGGAGCGATAATGACCCATCACTTAAGCACGGGGGCAAGTAAAACTAGGCTAGGCTTGCTGGCACTCCCCTTACACGTGTAGGTTTTTAATAAAAAGTATGACGAGACAGTGCGTTGAGGTAAATTGATGAGAGTCATCAACATCTATTTACCGAAGGTACCGCCATGTCTCGCCACCCAGAACTATACCAATGGATCGACACCG
>JAPLRR010000049.1 GCA_026399075.1 Methylococcales bacterium | reverse complement strand
GCTCTTTTGCTGTTTGGAAACTCACGACACCGTGTTACCACGATGCCGCTTCCTCATACTACCAAGGCGTACGGACAATTCCTTGGACGGGACTTTAACCCGCTAGATTTATTGCTGTTACTGCGAACGGTCAGGCCTTACAATTTACGTTCTTATTGCTAGAAGGCCTGACCCCCGTCTTTTTCATAGAAGAAATTATGGATATTTTCCGAACCCTAGCAATGAAATGCCGGGCACGAAAAGCATGTTCCCAGCCTACCCGGCTGTGGTGTTTAAGCTGGACCTCAGGGTCAGGCCTTACAATTGACATTACACCCTCTTTTCTGACCTCAGGGTCAGGCCTTACAATTGACATTATCCACCCTCTTTTCTAACCCTACTCGGCTGTGGTAATTAATTCCGCAAAAAAATCTTCACAGTAAAAAGAAAATGCCCGTTCTTCTTGTTCTACTACTCGATATTTACCACCTTCAAGCTGCATGCTACTAACATCTTCGATATCTACTAATAGACTAGGCAGCCCTTCCAGACGATTTAATATAATATCGAAAGCGTTTATAAAATTTATACGTAATTTTTGATCGTTACCTTCAAGCTGGCATAGCACTATTTCAATATCATATCTTGAGCAACCTTCTTGACTAACATCCCTAGTTAAACTTATAGATTTCAAGAGATCAAAATATCTCGGTTTTAATGCCATAAAATCAGTGATTTTTTGTGTTTCTATATTCATGGAACGTAATCTCTTTATCGCGCCGATGTTTACAAATTACCGCATTTATTTAAGTTCATCCGTTGCATCTTCATCGCCCATTTCTGCGGCTCTTTTAAACCAATACTGAGCCCAAGCTTTTTTCCCTTGTTGCCGATAAGAAATAGCCAAATTATACGCGGCTTCTGGAACCTGCTTTTTTATCGCAAGTTTGTACCAATGTGCAGCCTGTTTCCGGTCTTGAGCAACTCCTTCGCCAGCATCATACAAGTTGGCTAGGTTTACTTGAGCCTGTGGATTTCCAAGTTTCGCCGCCCGTTGAAAAGCAAGGAAAGCGTCCTGAAATTTACCTTCTTCGTATAAATCACATCCATATTCGAGCTCAGAACGATTTTTGGGCATTGATTTTTTCATGGCTGAAATTATGGATATTTTCGGAGCCCTAGCATTGAATAGTCAGGCACGAAAAGCATGTGCCCAACTCCCCATCTTAACCCAAATCCGCCAAATTCCCCTTGCTTTCCAACCAGAGTTTCCTGTCTGGTGAGCGTTTTTTTGCCAATAGCAAATCCAATTGGCCGCTGGTGTCATCGTCTTCGCTGATGGTCAATTGCACTAGGCGGCGGGTGTCGGGGTTCATGGTGGTTTCGCGCAATTGGCTGGGGTTCATTTCACCCAAGCCTTTGAAGCGTTGCACATTGATTTGGCCTTTGAGTTTTTCGGCCTTAATCCTGTCCAACACGCCTAAGCGTTCTGATTCATCCAAGGCATAAAAAACCCGTTTGCCCACATCGATACGGTATAAGGGCGGCATGGCGACAAACACATGGCCTTCTTGCACCAACGCCCGAAAATGCTGGTAAAACAAGGCACAGATCAAGGTGGCAATGTGGTTGCCGTCAGAATCGGCATCCGCCAAGATACAGACTTTACCGTAACGCAGGTTTTGCAAATCCGAACTGCCTGGTTCTATCCCCAAAGCAACGGCGATGTCGTGTACTTCTTGGGAGGCCATCACTTGGTTGGACTCGACTTCCCAAGTGTTCAAAATTTTGCCGCGCAACGGCATAATCGCCTGAAAATCCCGTTCCCGTGCTTGTTTGGCTGAACCGCCTGCGGAATCGCCTTCGACCAAGAACAGTTCAGTCCGGTTGATGTCCTGTGCCGAACAATCCGCCAATTTGCCGGGTAAGGCAGGGCCTGAGGTGATTTTTTTGCGGATGATTTTTTTGTTGGAACGCAGTCGTTTTTGGGCGCTGGAAATGATGATTTCAGCGATTTTTTCACCTTCGGCAGGGTTCTGGTTCAGCCACAAACTGAAGCTATCCTTGGCCACGCCCGATACAAACGCCACACATTCGCGGGAACTTAAGCGTTCTTTGGTTTGGCCTGAAAACTGTGGGTCTTCCAACTTGACCGACAACACAAAATGGCAGTTTTCCCAGACATCTTCAGGCGCGACTTTTACCCCACGCGGCAAAATGCTACGGATGTCGCAAAATTCCCGCATGGCTTCGGTCAAACCTGCCCGTAAGCCGTTGACATGGGTGCCGCCTTGGGCGGTGGGCACTAAGTTGACATAGCTTTCGTTAAGGATTTCGGGCGGGTTTTCCAATGCCCAGACTATGCCCCATTCCACCGCCTCATGATTGGCGGCCACTTGCCCCATAAAAGGCTGTTCGGGAAAAAACTCAATATCGCCGATGCGATCTAACAGATATTCTTTCAGGCCATCTTGGTAACACCATTGGTAGGCTTCTTCGGGCTGTTCAACGGTCAGGCTGATTTTTAGGCCGGGGCATAACACCGCTTTGGCGCGCAAAATATGCTTAAGCTTGGTGACGGAAATTTTATTGGAATCAAAGTATTTTTCGTTGGGCCAAAACGTGACGGCAGTGCCGGTGTTGTTGCGCCCTACGGTACCGGTTTCCAGCAATTCGGTGAGCTTGTCGCCATCGGCATAGTCCATACGGTAGACTTTGCCATTGCGTTTAACTTCAACCTCCAATCTGGCGGATAAGGCATTCACGACTGAAATGCCGACACCATGCAGGCCGCCAGAAAACTGGTAATTTTTATTGGAAAATTTGCCACCCGCATGGAGTTGGGTGAGGATAACCTCCACCCCCGAAATGCCTTGTTCGGGATGCAGGTCTACCGGCATTCCGCGCCCGTCATCGCTGACCCGCACCGCGCCATCTTTATATAAAACCACGTCGATGGTTTTGGCGTAACCCGCCATGGCTTCGTCAACGCTGTTATCAACCACTTCCTGCACCAAATGGTTAGGGCGTGTGGTGTCCGTGTACATGCCCGGGCGTTTTCGCACAGGCTCCAATCCGCTTAATACTTCTATCGCGGAGGCATTATAATCATTACTCATGGGTAGGGATTTTCTATCAGTTTGAATGTGTTGCAGCCGGCAAACTCGGTTTGGCCTGCTGCTTGGAATTAATAGCGGCCAAGCAGCGGGGCCTTACGTTACAAATTTATTAGGGTGGTTATCAGCAATTGCCAACCCCCCAACTGGGGTATCAACGGACAGGCTTGCCCGCCATCGTCTCAAGCCTTTTTCAAAACCACCTTGGCTTCATGCCAAAAGCCATCAAGCTCCATGAGTGCGCAGTCTTTTAACTCCCGCCCTGACGCTTCCACCTGCTGCTCAATATAATGGAAACGCTTGGTGAATTTTTTGGTGCTGTCTTTGAGGGCGATTTCGGGATTGACGTTTAAATGTCTCGCCAGATTAACCACCACCAGCAACAGGTCGCCAATTTCTTCATGGATATGCGCTTGGTCACCGGACGCGTAGGCTTCTTTTACCTCGTCGAGTTCTTCCAGCACTTTATCAAACACCGGTGGTACATCCGGCCAGTCAAAACCATGTTGGGCCGCCCTATCCTGGATTTTTTCACATTCCAGCAAGGCAGGCAGACTGGCCGCCACACCGGATAAAACACTTTCCCGTTGCGCCGTTTTATTTTTCGCCACCCGTTCGTCCGCTTTCGCTTGCTCCCAGGCTTGGTGGCGCTGGGCATCGGTGTCAAAAACCGCATCGGCAAACACATGGGGATGCCGACGGATGAGTTTTTCAGAGATGCCTTTGGCCACGTCCTCAAAATCAAACAGCCCGCTTTCATTGGCGATTTGCGCATGGAAGACGACTTGCAACAGCAAATCGCCCAATTCTGCACGCAAATCGTCAATGTCATTGCGCTCAATGGCATCAACCACTTCGTAAGCTTCTTCGATCAGGTAAGGGATCAAGCTGGCAAAATCTTGCTTAAGATCCCAAGGGCAGCCATCTTCGGGGTTGCGCAGCCGTGCCATCAGGGCTAACAGCTGTTCGGTGTTGTCCAGCATGTTAGAAAGAGCTGCCAAAATTTTCGTGGTAACGTTGCTTGAACTCGTCCATATCCAAAGTATGGTTTTGGGTGCCATGATGCTCTATTTTTATGCAGCCCAACAGCGAAGCGATACGCCCGGTGGTTTCCCAATCCAAGTCATTCATCAAGCCATACAGCAAACCTGCCCGATAGGCATCACCACAGCCCGTAGGATCCAACACCGCCTTGGGTTTTGCCGAGGGGATTTCAATGCACTGGCCTTGGGTATAAATTTTTGACCCTTTACCACCCAAGGTGATGATCAAGGCTTCCACGCGTTCCGCCAACTGCTCCAGCGTCAAGCCAGTGCGCTCCTGCATCAACTCGGATTCATAATCGTTCAAGGTCATCCACGTTGCTTGGTCAATAAACTTCAGCAATTCCGCACCATTGAACATCGGCATCCCTTGGCCGGGATCAAAAATAAACGGGATGTCCAATTCAGCAAACTGTTCGGCATGGAGTGTCATGCCATCTTTGCCATCCGGTGAAACAATGCCAATTTGTATGTCGCGGTTGGTAGGCACTGAATTTAAATGTGAGAAACTCATGGCCCCAGGATGGAAGGCGGTGATTTGGTTGGCCTCTTCATCCGTGGTGATATAGGCTTGGCCAGTGAAATGGTTGTCCATGATATAGATAAACTCACTGGACAAACTGTTTTGGTTCAGCCATTGGCTGTAGGGTGCAAAATCATGGCCTACGACCGCCATGATTAATGGCTCTTCGCCAAGCAAGTTCAAGTTATAAGCAATATTACCCGCACAACCGCCAAATTCACGACGCATGACTGGCACCAAAAATGACACGTTCAGGATATGGACTTTTTCAGGCAGGATATGGTTTTTAAATTTATCATGAAACACCATGATGGTGTCATAAGCCATAGATCCACAAATTAATGCACTCATCGTATTCCCCTTTACAGTAAAATTAATGCCCAGGTCACTGCGGCCCAAGCTAAAGACATCATCACGGCGGCGGAACCTATGTCCTTGGCCCTTCCTGACAATTCGTGGTGTTCAAGACCCACCCGGTCAACCACGGCCTCGACGGCTGAATTTAACAATTCAACCAGCATCACCAACACCATGCTGCCGATCAACAGCAGTTTTTCAACAGTGGTTTGCCCTAACCAGATTGCCAGCGGGGTCGTCACCACAAACAATATAACTTCTTGCCTGAAAGCTTCTTCGTGTGTCCAAGTTGCCTTAAATCCGGCAACTGAAAAAAAACAGGCGTTAATCAGACGCTTTACGCCTTTTGCATTTGGGTTTGCCATTGTGAACTCATTCTTGGTTTATAGATCGGCTATTATATGAAAAACCGGATAGGGATGGCATAGATTTGCCAGTGTTATAGGAACCGAAGCTGGTAAAGCGACATTTGAAATACCCTCACCCTAACCCTCTCCCAAAGGGAGAGGGAATCTTGTGTCGCCTTACCAACTTCGTACTCTATAACTGTCATAGGGTAATCAGCCATCTACGCGCTGGCGATAGGCGTCGGCTGTCAACAGACTGTCCAATTCTGACAAATCGTCGGCTTTGACACAAAAAAGCCAAGCGCCATAAGGGTCATCATTGACCAGCTCAGGTGCATCTTCCAAGGCCAAGTTTACTGCCACAATCTCCCCAGAGACGGGGCTATAAGCCTCAGAAGCCGTCTTGACTGACTCAAGCACCACACATTGCTCTTGGGCAACAACTTTCCGACCTAATTGAGGTAATTCCACAAACACCAAGTCACCCAGCTGTTGTTGGGCAAAGTCGGTTATGCCTACCCGCACTAGCGCATCGTCCTCTACCTCAACCCATTCGTGGGTGGTGGCTGCATATTTTAAATGTTCTGGAAAATTCGACATTGTTAAATCTCTACAATAGAAAGTAAAAGGCATTATGTGTAAGGTACATGCTAAAACCGATTTTTATTCGCAGCCTGTTGGCTTTGACCTTGAACCCTGAACGTTGAACCTTTACACTAGCCGCCTATATTAACAAACATCCTTACATCATGCCTGAGATACTGATCTACACGACTAAAATTTGCCCGTATTGCATCATGGCCAAACGCCTGCTGGACAAGAAAGGGGTGGCTTACACAGAACTTAATGTGGACGGCGACAGCAAACTAAGGGCCGCCATGATGGAAAAAACCCAGCGCCGTACGGTTCCGCAAATCTACATCGGGGATTTGCATGTCGGTGGCTTCGACGATTTGTATGCCTTGGACCAACAAAAACGCTTGGACGCTTTATTGGGATTGGCTTAACACCATCGGAACCCCAAGGCTGCCCACCTTGCCCATGCAAGCAGTGCCTTTGGGTAATACAGGGATTTACCCTTAAAAGTCGTGTGGTTATTTATTAAGCCCCGAATAGAATTTTCCTACTTTGACGCCAGCCATAATACGCTATGGACACTACCACTTCCCCTTGCATCCGCCAGTGTTGTCTCAATGAAGAAGACATTTGCCTAGGCTGTCACCGTTCGCTTTATGAAATCACCCATTGGACTGAAGTGGACTGCGAAACCCGCCGCCAATTTCTGAACAACGCCAAAAACCGCAAAAAAAACCTACAGAAAACTCTTGATTAAAGCCTATCTCGCCGAAAATTCATACTATATAATGTCCTGACAAGGAGATTTATAATGAAACAATTACATAGAAAAGATTTATTTGGCTGGTCTGAATTTAACAATGAACGCAACTTGGATTTTCATAGCGTGCTGTGGGTGCGTGAGGGCGGCAATGTGTTAATTGACCCGCTGCCAATGTCAGAACATGACCACGGACATTTACAACGCCTAGGAGGCGTCAATTATATTATCATCACCAATAGTGACCATTGCCGTGATGCCGAGCATATCGCCAACGCCATGGGCGCGGTTATGTTTGGGCCCTCCGGTGAGGAAGAATCTTTTCCCATTTGCTGCCACCGCTGGCTGCATGACAATGAAGAAGTGTTGCCTGGTTTGACCGCCTACCAGTTGGAAGGCTCTAAAACGCCTGGCGAACTGGCCTTGCTGTTAGAACACACCACCCTAATAACGGGTGATTTAATCCGTTGCCACATCGGCGGAGAGTTGTGCATGTTGCCCGAACCTAAGCTCACTGATTTGCACAAAGCCATACAGTCAGTCAAACGCATTGCTGACTTGCCCGGCATTAAAGCCGTATTGACGGGTGACGGCTGGCCAATCTTCAACCATGGCAGTGAAGCGCTGCACCGTTTGGCAAGGTCATTGTAATTACAAGGAGCGGGAACGGTTTTAGCTGCACGATTTAACTAGCTAAAACCCGCCCGCTGGCCACATCACTTTGGCCACCCATAACACCAACCTTGGCGTAGCAGCATTGACCATAAAAGGTAACACCCCAGCGATTAGCGTGGACACTGGACTTGTGCCCAGAAGCAGACTTCACAAGACATTTAACTATTTTTGTTCCAACTTTGTATTTTTTGAAAACTTCTTCTATTATTTAAGTAGTGGGTCACAATCGGCAACTTCTATAGCCTATAGGATATACCATGAACATAATTGATTTGAGAAACAACCGACAAAATCCCTCCCAAAACGAACGTACGGGGGATAGGCGAAAAGTCCCTTACGAATTCGGCTCACCTGAATGGTTAGCGTATGTAAAAAATAACGGGGTAGATTACCCCGTCTATGACCGCCGTAAAGGGGACAGGCGGAAAGCTGACCGTGAGTTGCAGGATCGCCGACAAAACCGTGCCGAACCAATTGATGCAGGTGAAGAATATGTGCGCATTTTATTGACACCGGCTGAAAGGACATTAATTGAAGATTTGTATCTGATCGACTTGGAATAGCGGCTTAGCTTTTTGGCCTAAGCCGCGTAACACTAAGCCCTGATGCTAGCCCTGCCAGCCAGTAATTGGCGAGGGTGTCTGGTACCGTCACCTTAGGCTATTAACCTTTGCTTGTTTTCTCGTTGCTGATCCCATGTGGCACATGGGCTGCGGCCACAAATTTGCTGGCGGATTCACAATGGCCCCGTTGGTCATCAAAGAAAATATCTGCCCCAAAGGCTTGCAAAAAAACGCCTTTGGGCAAGCCACCCAGAAACAGCGCCTCGTCTATGCGTATGCCCCAGGCCCGTAAAGTTCTGACCACCCGCTCATGGGCCGGGGCTGAACGGGCAGTGACCAACGCCGTCCTGATAGGCGACGCATCTGGGTCAAATTGGGTTTGGATATAATGCAAAGCACCGAGGAATTCCTTAAACGGGCCGCCTGGCAAAGGCGTTTTCGCTTCATGCCGCTCATTTTCAGCAAACACCGCCAGACCGCGCTGCTGATAAATACGCTCAGAAGCATCGGAAAACAGCACCGAATCCCCATCAAACGCAATACGTAACTGGCTACTTGGGTTTGCAACAGGAGAGCCGCTTAAAATGGTTGCGGCGGCAAAACCGGCGGCCAAGGTGTTAACCACATCGTCGGCATTTGCCGATAAAAACAACTGCGCCCCAAAGGCGGACATATAGTTGTAGGGTGACGCCCCGCTAGTAAAAGCCGCACGGGTAATTGCCAAGCCATGGTGGGCAATGGCGTTAAAAACCCTTAAGCCTGTGTCGGCGCTGTTTTGGGACAATAAGATAATTTCGACTAGTGGGCCGTCCTGACAAGACGCATTGATCGCCAACAATTTCTTCACTAAAGGAAACCCATAGCCGGGTGCCAGCAGTTCGTCTTCATGGGCTATTTGGTAACGGCAGAACGCTTCTTTGCCCTGCGTTTCAAAGATGGCATGGGAATCATCCAGATTAAACAAAGCCCTAGATGAAATGGCGACCACTAATTTTTGCTTGCCGATTACAACCATACCCATTCTCCCAGATACCCTTGCATTGCTTGTCCCCTGGCAGCCCTAATTTTCAGGCACTGAAACCGCATTTAACTGATGTGCCGCATTAATTTTCCTGGCATAAGAAACCGCCTTTTCTTTATCTTTAAAGCCGCGTACTTGTAGCCGATACCATTTTGTGTGATTCATATCAACTGTGGATATTTTAACGGGTATGCCTTTTTGTTGCAGAGATCCAGCCTTGCTTTTGGCATAGCCAAGGTCTTTATAAGCCGTCAAATTAACTGTCCAACCCGAAGCCGACGGGTTCTTTTTTGCATCCTTAGCCGAGGTTTTTTTATCTTCCAACAGGGTTTTATGTGGCTGCTTAGCATCATTCAGCGGCGTTATTGTGACGGCCGCCTGCTTTTTTTTTGCTGTTGCCTGGGCAGGCTGTAGCGGCTTAATCAAGCGCTTGTCCGGGTGCGACTTTTCGGGCTGGCTTTTTTTACTGGGTGGTTCGGCTGGTTTTTTAAGCGCAGGCAATACGGTTTTAACTGCCTTATCTGGATTGATGATGGCGCTTTCCCCAGTTTGCCCTGATCCCTCAGGGGGTAGGTTTTGCCCTTCTTCAGCCTCTGGGGACGCATCGCCATTGTCAATTACAGGTGTGTCAACTACGGCATTCGCCGGGCTAATTTCCGGTTGCGCCGTTTTTTCGGCCACAGCGCTCATATCCTCCTCGAGGATAGAAACCAAGGCCGATAACTTTGAAACTTTAGCCTGCATACTAAAATAAGCTAGCCCCATACCCACTGTTGACAATAGGGCAACAACACTTAATCCGAGTGCGGCATAGGTGATTAGCGTGGCGTTTTTTGCTGTAGTTGGCGTTCCCCCTTCAACGGGGGCGATGCCAACCCGCTGGTTTGGCTTATTATCGGCTACGGCACCTAAATCGGGGTTAGCATAAAATGGGGACTGCCCACCGGGATTTGCAATAGTTCCCCGGCTAGATGCCTTATCCAAATCAAACGACTGCCCATCGGGGACAAAGCCCTGAATATCAGCTTCGGCATCAACATCCTCCTCCCAAGCATCATCAGTTTCACCATCTACATCTGTCCACTCTTCGTGTTCAATCGGCGGCAAAATAGCGTCTTGCCCTAGCGCCTCATCCTCATCGAACAAATCGCTGTCCAAAAGCACTTGGCTATCGGCCCGGGTGTCCAAGATTGCTGCAAATACTTTGGCATTTGGACTGGTTTGCAGGCTTTGCCCTGCCCCCAACGCATCGCCACTATCCTCATCTCCCCCATCAAACAGGGGACTTGGCCCTTCGTCATCTAAACCGACATCCCCAATTTCAAAGCCGCCTACCATCAAACTTTCAACAGCAGCAGCATCTTCATCATCAAACAGTTCCAAACCTGGCCTTATATCGGCCATACCCCCATGGTCTGCTGACAGTGGAGAGGCTACGGCATCAATCGGGCCCACAACAAAATTCCCGAACAAATCGCTGTCTTCTGCCAGATCTATATCATCCACCACCATGGCCGCCCGCCCATTTCCTGCTTCTTCCAAGTCGGCATTGGTGTTAAAATGCGTGTCAACAAGCAAGCTATCGATTAATGCGTCATCGTCAAGAAAATGTTGTAATGGCACAGGTGGCGGATCATTTTCATCCAGCACCCCATTAAGGTCAGCTAAAATTAAGTCATCTTCATTGGCGTTCAAACCCGCCGTAAAACCATTCCGCTTGAATTTTTGTTTTTTAGTCATATAGTATTCTATAGTGAAGGCGTAACGCCCGATATACGTTGTAAAGTGTCCGCCATAAATTAGCGGCAAGCCCTGTTTCTTTATTTTAATCCTAATAAAAAGTAATGTTTTGGCATTTAATGCTAAACTCGCAAAAAACTATTTAAAAATTATTATGCAACTAGCCATTACTGTTTTAGGTTCCCATCAGGTCAATTTTATCGGTGAAATTTTGCCTGCCATCCGTGATTGTAACTGCACAATTATTGAATTAAGATCATCCCATTTAGGCCAATCTGCCGCCGCCTACCTGCTCGTCCAAGGCAATTGGAACCAAATAGCCAAATTTGAAAACACCCTGGAGGCTATCCAAAAGCGTTTGGAAATCAAAGTCCATACTTTGCGCCCAGAACCAAAAGATAAAGAAAAAAGCAAAGAGTGCGTACCTTATTCGTTAGAAACCATTTCGCTCGATAAAGACAGCGTGGTTGAATCCATCACGTCTTTCTTATTCGACCGCGACATCGAAATTGAAGAAATATCGGGCAGTTCCTACCAAGCGCCTTATATCCAAACATCGGTATTTTCAAGCAAATTTATTATTTTAATACCACCCAAGTTGCCGCTATTGTCCTTGCGCGAAGAGTTCTTGGATTTTTGCGACCAACTCAACATCGATGCCATTCTTGAACCCATCAAACGCTAGGATAGATTATGCCCCCTGCAATTGGCGACACCCTCCCCGATTTTGAAGCCTTGTCCACAGGCGATAAAACCATCAAACTCAGCGATTACCGTGGCAGTTATGTCATCCTGTATTTTTATCCGAAAGACAATACCCCTGGCTGCACCCAAGAAGGCTTAGCCTTTCGGGACAATATCGATCTGTTTACCGCACTAAACGCCGTCATATTGGGCATTTCCCGTGACAGTGTCCGTAGCCACGAAGGCTTTAAAAGTAAACAGGCCTTCCCTTTCGATTTACTGTCTGATCCCGACGAGAAACTGTGTGATGCCTTTGACGTCATTAAAATGAAGTCCATGTATGGCAAACAAGTCCGGGGAATAGAGCGCAGCACTTTTTTGATTGACCCCCAAGGCAAACTTATCGCTGAGTGGCGTAAAGTTAAAGTCAAAAACCATATCGAAGAACTGTTGGCGGCCTTAACAGAAGTCACAAAAAACGGCTAGGTAACAGTTTAAGTTTTCATCACCCCCAAAACAATGGCAATATGCGCCAATTCGGCAACGGATGACACCTTAAGCTTGCTCCTGATTTGGGTACCATAATTGGCAACTGTTTTATAACCCAAACACAGTTGCCCTGCGATAGCATGGGCGGTCAGGCCTTTTGCCAACAACAAAAACACATCAAACTCCCTAGGTGAAAATGCGCCGATAATGGCCTTATAATCCAAGCCATCTTTAGCCTGTCCATCACTGGCCCCCACATTATGGCTAGCCAAACCCATTTCGATGTACACCTCACCCCCCGCAATTTTCTGTATCGCGGCAATCAACACATCGGGGTGGGCATGTTTGGTAATATAGCCTTTTGCGCCGGCATTGATGGCCCTATCGACATAAACCCGCTCATCATGCACACTAAACACCAATATTTTAGCCTCGCTATCCCGGTTACAGATACGCCGGATGGTTTCCAAGCCGCCGATACCTGGCATGGATAAATCCAACACCATGACATCCGGTTGCAATTCCCAATAAAGCTGGCAAGCCGCTTCGCCACGGTCAGCCTCAGCAACCACTTCAATACCGCTTTCAGTGGACAATAACAGCCGAAAACCCGCCCGCACCACGGCATGGTCATCGACTAAAATAACGCTTATCGGTTTCATAAGGGGATGCTCGCGGTAATGCTAGTGCCTTGTTGGGGCTGTGAATGTACCGTCAATTCGCCGCCGAGGCTGTTAATCCGCTCCCGCATCCCCAACAGGCCAAAACCGGCCGTCAACGGGCCAGTTGCGACACCAACACCATTGTCGCTGACGCATAAACGTAATGCCCTGTCGTCAGTGCTTGCTGACGGCACTATCTCCAAGTTAATGGTCGCTTGGCTTGCTTGGGCATGACGCATAATATTGGTCAGGCATTCTTGGACGACCCGAAACACTTGGATAGTGATCTTTTTATCAATGGCATCCACTTCATCCGGACAGTTTATGCCCAACTTCAAGGCTGGATTTCTTATGGCCCAATGGTTAAGCAAATCCTCCATGGTGGCCTTTAAGCCCAATTCCGTTAATACCAGCGGATGCAGCTGATGCATCATGGAGCGCACCACCCCCATCAAATGGTCACAGATACCAATGATGGCATCAGCGCTCGTTTTGCTGGTGGCGCCACCCGCCTGACGCCCGATAGTCGCCGCCATCACTTTAATGGCAGTCAGTGATTGACCTAGCTCATCATGCAGTTCTTGGGACAAACGCTGCCGTTCATCCTCTTGGATAGCCAAGGAATGTTGGGTTAAGGCCCGGTTTTCCAGCTGGCTGGCACGAAGCTCCCCAGTCATGTGGTTGATGGCTTTGGCAATACTATCGTATTCATGTATGGAAAAATCCGGTAATTTTTGCTGATAATTCCCAGTTTCAATGATTTTTAAGGCATTGACTATCACGGCGATGGATTTGAGTGCCTGGTCAAAAGCCAAATTGACCGCCAAAAACGTAAAAAAAGCCAACAGCAATAAAGAACTAAAAAAACCGACGCTTTCTTCCCAAACTTCAGTTATTTCATCCAAAGGGTTGGCTTGGATAATCAGCGCCAACTGCTTGCCTCCCAGGGTGCTGATAAGGTGTTCCGCTTTGTGGGCTTGGCCTTGGACCAAGCCGATAAACCATTGCGGTGGCAAATCACGGCGCACGGCTTGTGGCTGGTTTGGGGTGATCGTAAACCGTTCGCCTGAAGGTGCTTTCACTTCAATGCTTAAATGCCGGGTTTCTTTCAAGGCAGCAAACTGTTGCAACCACTGGGTTTCAGTTTGCGTAGGCGAAGGTTGGAAAAAACCGACGGTGACCAATTGCACCGCCAAATTAATGGAAGAGCCCACTTCTTTTTCCACGGCTAGACGTGCCTGCCAAATGGCTATCGACCCGCCCAGTACTAGAACACACAAGGATGCAAGCAAAATGCGCAGATTTATTTGGTAGCGTAGGCTCATGGTATAAACGACTCAACAGTTTGCAAAACTAGCTATTATTGGCCAGGGGCATACAGTTCCGCTATAGGAAAAATTCACATTTTGTCGGCAAGGGACTTGGCAGGACTTGGTCTAAAAAGCTTAAAACCCGGACTAATGGATGACGGGCTTGTCAAACAAACTGTTGAACAGCTTGACCACCACCAACATCATGGTTTGGGTGAACTCTATGGCCGCTACCCGTTGGGTGCTGTACGAGGCAAATTCATCAATGGATTCATTCATAAACTTCAGCAAGCCAAGCTGGGGCATATTTTTATGATGTTTGAGAAAATGGGCTTGCAGCTTGATACGCGATTGCTCACCAGGCGGTTTTTGCATCAGCGACAAAAACTCCGCATCAACCAACACGGCCTGCCTTTCCATCCACGTGGGGTCATCGGCAAATTTTGGCGTTTCGCCAAAAGCTTTTTGATAAACGCAAATAAGCTCAAAACACAAATCCATAAACAAATGCGCCATGTCTTGGTTTTGTTCGGCAATAATACCCGGAAACACGCCAAACAGCGTTTGGAAAAGTAAGGGCTGGTCCATTTCAAATTGTGACATCAGCCGTTTACCGCTGTCTTCATCTAGGCTCTTGGCATATTCCAAAGCTTGATATAACTCGCGTTCCGTTAGTTCGTGCATACTGGTCTCGTCCGGCTTAAAAGTGTGTTGGGATATTTTGTTGTCAGCTAAGGTTGTCCATCACACTAGTAGGTATAGTATGATAAGCCCAATATCATAGCATTTTAATGGTGCTTTTTTGTGCTGCAATCATCAACAAAACACAGCAGTGCAAACACGGACACCTAGCAAGCTAAGCACTGGCGATTAACAGCCCATAAATCCGCCATCAACCCACTAATCAGGATACATCATGCTAGACCACACCGATTCAGAACAAACCAAATCCGCCCTACTCCTGCCTTGGATCATCCAAGGCTTGATGTTGGCTACGCTGGCAAGTTTGCTTATAGTCTGCCTTAGCCTAGGCGGGGAAATCCAGGAACCCCTGCCTGAAAGCCAGCGGGAGTTAATAAGGACGGTGTTATACATCATTGCCATCATCACCTTTCCTATGACCAATTTGTTGCGCCACATCCAACTGCGCCTCAACCAAACCATGCCATTTTCCGATAAAACTGTCGAGCAGGTGGCCACAAAACGCTATTTGACAACCGTAGTAGTCTCGCTCTCCATGATTGAAAGCGTCGGTATTTTTGGCTTTGTCATGTTTGTATTGGGTGATAACGTCAACACCCTTTATATCATGGTCGGCCTATCAGCCTTGGGGATGTTTTTGTATCGCCCTAAAGCCCAGGAATACCACCAAATTGTCGAATCCCTCGCCACCAAAGCACATGAATGACTTATTGGCCGATGCTGATCTGTGTGTCAAATGTGGCTTATGCCTGCCGCATTGCCCAACTTATACCAAAACCCAAAACGAAAACGAATCACCCCGTGGCCGCATTGCCTTAATTCAAGCCGTGGCAGGCCAACACCTACCCGCAACCAAGCAATTGCTGGCCCATATTGATAACTGCCTGTTGTGTCGGGCTTGTGAAAATGCTTGCCCAGCAGCCGTGCCTTATGGCCGCTTGGTGGATAATTTCCGGGGCAAGCTTTATGCGCAACGCCCCCCATCATTTGCCTTGTCAGTGCTTAAGCAAGTATCCCATAACAAAACCATCAAGCGATTGGCCATTAGCAGCTTAGGGTTTTATCAAAACTCCCGTTTACAAAAAACAGTGCGTGGCCTGAAATTACCGCAACTACTTCGGCTACAAACCATTGACCGCTTAGTACCGGATATAAGCTTCGCTAACGAACAGTCTTTTAAACCCTATTATGCCGCCACTGGCCCTACCCACGGTACGGTCGGTTTGTTTATTGGCTGCATGGGGGAGTTATTGGACAGGGAAACCATAGCTGCCGCCATCAAGGTGCTGACAGCGGTCGGTTATAATGTGGCAATTCCCGAAACCCAACATTGTTGCGGTGCATTGGCTTTGCACGATGGTGACCAAAAAACCGCTGACCAGTTGGCGGCTTTCAATGTCCATGCTTTTGCAGAGGCCAATTTAGACGCGGTGGTGACTATCGCCAGTGGTTGCGGTGCCCATTTGCAAGAATACCAAAACCGGGTTCTGGCCGATAAGATAATGGATATTAGCCAGTTTTTAAGCCGTTCAAAAGCCACACTAAGCGCCCAGCTAAAGCCATTGACAGCAAGCGTTTGCGTACACACGCCCTGCTCGCTAAAAAATGTCATGCATCAAGAAAATGGCGCACTGGCGCTTATGCAATTGCTACCTGGCATTACATTAAGGCCTTTACCTGAAAACGTGCTGTGCTGCGGTTCGGCGGGCGGGTTTATGCTGGAACATCCACAAATGGCAAACGCATTGTTGGCTGATGTGTTGGCAGTGGTATTGGCTAGCCCAGCGGATTATCTGGTCAGTTCCAATATTGGCTGTGCCCTGCATATCGCCGCGGGCTTGAAAGAACGGGGTATCAGGCTGGAGGTGGTCCATCCGGTGGCGTTAATTGCCCGGCAATTGGACGGGTGAAACTAAGCCGGGGATGCACACCACGCACACCCCCAACCCGTAGCGGCATTACTTTGGTAGAGTAGAGAACAGGCTCTCGCCTGCCCTCCCTCATCAAACCGTGCATGCGCTATTAACGCACACGGCTTTCCGATGTTCTTCACACCAAGGCATGCGCTGTTTTCCAGCCAGCCTTTGTCGGAACCTTGTATAGCC
>JAPLRR010000021.1 GCA_026399075.1 Methylococcales bacterium | reverse complement strand
ATTGCGGCTTTGCTTAACCATCAACTGCTCCCTGTCAAACCTGGCCGACCGGAGGCGTGGCCTAGCTTACCGGGAATCAATCAGGCGGCTTGGGTTACTGCGGTTGGGTGCGCGGAGTGAAAAAACCTACACGTGTAAGCTCTCCCTAGGGGAGAGGGAGCTGTATTGTGCAACTTTATGTTCTTTAAAACTTGAGTCGATACTAAGGATTATTGGGTGTTCTGTTAAAGGTCGTTTTTGTGGGGCAATACTACGCTGAACTGTTGGGTGTCGCTTATTATAGCGTTATGCCAAGGCTATACAATCATCGGCGGCTATAGCGATGTTTGACGCCCACCGGAAAATACCCAGGGTCAGCAAACGGGTATAACGTAATAAGCGGCAGTTGCCGTTCTGTAGGAGTGTAGTTGGCAAATTCACTGTTCAAGCGCAGTAACTGGGCGCGTATCGATGAGGCTATCAAGGCCGGTAAACCGATGTCTGGCGTAATGCTGGGCAACAACTCCACGGCTATGTGCAGTTCGCTGTCGCCGGTTTCGGACTCTTGGGTTTCCAATACAAATTTTCCGGTGACACTGGCCATGATGTTGGCTTGTTCCAAGCCGACGGTGACATTTTCGGGATAAATATTGGCACCATAATAGGATACGGTAAAGTCGGCGCGTCCGAATACAAAAACAAATGGCAATTGCCGGGGCTGGAAATCGCTAGCCAAGCCTAGATCAACAACCGACTGCACACCGTGCCCGTTAAGGAATTGCCAGATGTCCGCATAACTGATCACACCGCCTTGGTCGGCGATATGATAGCGTACTAAGGGCACGGTGTTTTCGCCACTCACCACCAATGTGCCTTGGTGGCTTTCAAAAAATCGGCTAGTCGGGTCGTATTGGACTAAGGTGGGTAGTCGTGATTCACCAAATAGACTACGCGCCGCTTCGGGATGGTCAGCCAGCCAGCAGCGTATGGCAATGCTCAGCGGCGTTTCGTTGCCGAGCACACCGCCATCGGCTGTGCCGTAGAGCGAAGCGGAATCATGATAGGGTGATGCTGAACCGATACGCTGCCCCATCAAGCTACGCCATTCTTCGCTGAACACTTCACCGGCAAACACCAGTTTAGGTTTATGGCTAGGCCAGTCTATGCCTTCGGCAGCACCTGCATCCAGCACATCTTTTACAAACGGCGGATAACCCAATAACACGAGTTGGGAAAAATGCGGTGCCATTTCACGTACCACCCGGAAAATTTCTGCCTTATTGTTGCCTGGGGTTGCAACCATCAGCGGATAGCCTTTACGCGCTAAATGCCAACAGCAAGACGTGGTGAACAAACCGCCCACCCAATTCCCCAAGGCAAAACAAACCACGGCCAAGGTGCTGCGTTCATGGGCACGGAAGCTATCATGGAAGACTTGTTCAAATCGCAGCGCCACGTCCAATTCATACAGGGCGGAGCGTGGCCAAAAGGTGGGTTGGCCTGTGGAACCCGATGACACAGCCACCCGGTCAGCGCCTGCCAAACTGCCGCCCAAGCAACGCTCAGGCAACGGGTAAGCCCGCATGTAATCCGCTTTGCCCATCAACGGTAAGGCTTGAAATGCTTGATAGCTGTTGATGTCAGCGGGGTTTATGCCGTGTGTTGCCAAAAAATGGCGGTAAGCCGGAACCGTTGCCGCGCATTGCTTGAACAATGCCAGCATTTTGGCTTCGGGGTCTATAGCTTGATGTCCCGCCAATAATTCATCGGCGGATGTGTTATAAAAGTGTTGGAAAACGTCGTCTGCGGGTGGGCTTAGCAAATTGGACATAGTGATTACCTGACAGGGGGATTAAGGTGTAAGAACCTTATAACGGATTTGGGCGGTGAGTCAATTGGCTAGGCTGCTACAGGGGTATTTTCCTTATGCCCCCAGCAAATCTAGCCCACGGGATAGTTTAATCCATCGGATACGGTAAAAAGTCCGTCCATTTGACTTCGCCGCCTGCTTCGTCGGGGGAGGGCAACATCGTCACATTCCAGCCACCGCCTAGGGCTTTGACCAATGCCACTGAGGCGGCCAAGCGCTCACCCAATAATTCCACGGCGGCTTGCTGGTTGGATAGTGCGACGGTTTGCGCGACAATCACATTCAAATAACTGATCGTGCCTGCCTGATATTGGTTGTCGGTCATCGACAAAGCTTGGCGGGCACCAGTGACGGCTTTATCCCTAACGAGGGCTTCTTGTTCCAGTATGCGCAGTGCCGCCACATTATCTTCAACTTCTTGGAAACTGCTGAGCACGGTTTGTTTGTAAGCGGCGACACTGGCATCAAAGCCATCTAGGGCTTGTTTGTACTGGGCGTTTTTGGCGCTGCCATCTAATAGGGTCAATGCTGCGCCAGCGGGGCCCAAAGCCCAATAGCGGCCTGCGGCGGTAAACAAAGTGGACAAGGTGGAATTTTGAAAACCGGTGCTAGATGCCAAATTGACTGAGGGGAAGAATGCTGCCTTGGCAACCCCTATCTGGGCATTGGCGGCGGCGATTTTACGTTCTGCGCTGGCAATGTCTGGCCGCCGTTCCAGTAATTCTGAAGGCAGGCTAACGGGGATTGCAGGCGGTAGGGCTGTGAGGGGTTCCGGTTTGATGGACACGGCGGCGGGTGTTTTACCAATTAACACCGCAATCGCATGCTCTAGCGCCGCACGTTGTACACCCACATCGATGGCTTGGGCTCGGGCGGATTCAAGCTGCGTTTCTGCTTGCACCACATCAGTTTTAGCAACCACCCCAACCGCATAACGGTTTTTGGTGATGACCAAGGTTTTGCTGTAAATAGCGACCGTTTCATCCAGCAAGGCTTTTAATTCGTCCTGTATCCGCAGTTGAAAGTAATTGGCGGCCAGTGTGGCTTGCAGGGACAGTTGCAAGGCCTGTAGGGTGGCGGCGCTGGCTTGGGCCTCATTTTCACGGGATTCAACTTGACGGCGGACACTGCCCCACAAATCCGGCTCCCAGGCGATGGATAGCGCGGTGTTGAATAAATTCCTGACCCCTTTTACCGCAACACTTTGGCCGCTGGCTGCCCGGAACCGATTGGCGCTAGCGGATAAGGTGCTAGTGGGTAGATAGGCCGAACTTGCCGATTGCACCAAATGTTGGGCTTGGTGGTATTGGGCTTCGGCTTGCGCCAGGCTTTGGTTTGCCGGGGCGACTTGGATTTCAAGCTCGTTAAGCTTGGGGTCTTTAAATACTTCCCACCAATTGCCATGTAGCACGTTGTCACGCGGCTGGGCCTGTTTCCAACCTTTAAGCTCCTTAAAATTAACCGGCACGGTTGTGGGTGGGCGCACATAGTCTGGGCCGACGGTGCAGCCAGCCAGTGCTAAGGCCAGTAACACAGGGATTAGGTTGGGGTTTAGGCGAGCAATCATGGTGGTTTTGGGGTTCAAACGGATTTGTCCACAAGGTGGGGGGCTTTATAAAATCGGCCATGTAACCATAGCCGTAAACGGTCTAAATAGCTATAAACCACGGGGGTGGTATACAAAGTCAGCAATTGGCTGACAATCAAGCCGCCAACTATGGAAATACCCAAGGGCTGGCGCAGTTCCGCACCATAGCCAGTACCTAGCGCCAAGGGCAGCGCACCAAACATTGCCGCCAAAGTGGTCATCATAATCGGCCTAAAACGCAGTAAGCAGGCTTGAAAAATCGCAGTCTTGCCATCCACGCCATGCTCTCGCTCAGCTTGCAAGGCAAAGTCTATCATCATAATGGCATTTTTTTTGACGATGCCGATCAGTAATATGACACCGATTAGGGAAATGATGCTAAATTCTGTGCCGCAAACCATGAGCGCCAACAGTGCCCCAACCCCTGCCGAAGGCAAGGTGGACAAGATGGTCAACGGGTGGATAAGACTTTCGTACAATACGCCCAGCACAATATAAATGCTCAGCAAGGCAGCGAGTATCAGCAAAGGCTGGTTGCGCAAGGATTCTTGGAAAGCCTTGGCCGTTCCCTGAAAACCACCTTGTATGGCGCTGGGCACACCCGCATCACGCAGGGTTTTGTCAATCAGCCGGGTGGCAGTGGATAACGGGACGCCGGGTTTAAGTTCAAAAGACAACGTGGCAGCGGCAAATTGGCCTTGATGGTTTACTGATAATGGCGTATTGGTCGGGGCAAAACTGGCTAACGCCGATAACGGCACTTGTTTTGCGGGGCTTAAGGTACCATCCGCTAGAGCTTGGGGCGGTACGTGGATATAAACCTGTTTTAAGGCTTCCGGGCTTTGCCAATAGTCTGGCGCCAACTCCATCACCACCCGATATTGGTTAAGCGGATTATAAATCACCGACACTTGGCGCTGCCCAAATGCATTATTAAGACTGTCATCTATCATTGCTTGGCTAATGCCAAACTTAGCCGCCCTATCCCGGTCAACCAACAAACCAATTTGTTGGCCTTTGTCCTGTTCGCTGGAGCTGACATCGCTGAACTCAGGGAGCTTGGACAAGGCGCTGATGACTTTGGGCATCCATTCCCTTAACAAAACCAAATCGTCGGATTGCAAGGCGTAGTCATAAGACCCCGCCGATTGCCTGCCGCCTAGACGCAGTTCTTGCGCTGGGTTCAGGTGTAACTCAGCGCCCGCCAAGCGCTTGGCTTTATCGCGTAAGCGTCCCATAACTACACCGATAGGTTCACGCTCATTATGTGGTTTCAGCACGATAAAAATTCTCGCACTATTGCTGCTGGATCCTGTGCCGCCAAAGCCTGCGACATTGCGGACAGCAGGGTCTTGCATTAACAGCGCGGAAATTTCGGATAATTTCTTTTGTAAGGAAAAAAATGAGGTGCCTTGGTCAGTTTGGATTTCACCTTGTATTCTGCCGCCATCTTGGCTAGGGAAAAAGCCTTTGTCGATGATGGTGTACAGATAGATATTCAGCCCTATGGTGGCGAGTAAAACCACCATCATAAAACGGCCATGCTGTAGTGCCCACCGTAACGAGGTTTCATAGGCCGATTGCAAACTGTCAAATGCCCGTCCAATGGCGGTGTAAATTCGACCGTGTTGCGACGGTGCTTTGCCTAGCCAACGGGCGCACAGCATCGGTGTCACCGTCAATGACACCAACAGCGAAACCAACACGGCGGCGGATAGCGTGACGGCAAACTCCCTAAACAAACGGCCTACTACGCCGCCCATCAATAATATCGGCAAGAACACAGCGATGAGTGACACACTCATGGCCATCACCGTAAAGCCGACTTCTTGGGTGGCCAAGATGGCGGCCTGAAAAGGCGGTGTGCCTTTTTCGATGTGACGGTTGGCATTTTCCAAAACCACAATGGCATCATCAACCACAAAACCGCAGGAAATGGTTAGTGCCATCAAGGTCAGGTTATTGAGGCTATAGTTTAAAAAATACATGACCCCACACGCGCCTATCAAAGACACGGGTATGGCAATAATAGGCACCATAGTCGAACGAAAATCCCGCAAGAACACCAGCACCACCAAAATGACCAAGGCGATGGCGATAAGTAGACTGTGTTCCACTTCGGCGATGGACGCGCGGATGGTCAAAGACCGATCAACAACTACCGACAGATCAACCGCACCCGGCAGATTGGCGCGTAATTGCGGCAATAAGGCCATGACATCATCAACGGTTTGAATGACATTGGCGCTGGCTTGTTTTCTGAGGATCAGCAACACCGAAGGCTTGCCGTTTTTTAGGCCAGTGTTGCGCAAATCTTCCACCGAATCGACAACCGTGCCCAGATCTTGGATTCTAACCGCCGCACCGTTGCGGTAGCTGACAGTCAGCGGCAAATAATCGGCGGCTTTTTTGGCTTGGTCATTGGCTAGTATTTGCCAGCGGTGCACCCCGTTTTCAATACTGCCTTTAGGGCGGGTGATATTGGTTTGGGTGATGGTGCTCCTAACATCCTCCAAACCGATGCCATATTTGCCCAAGGCAGTTGGGTTAAGTTCTACCCGCACCGCAGGCAAAGAAGAGCCGCTGATTTGCACCTGCCCCATGCCAGGAATCTGCGCCAATTTTTGCGCCAATACTGTGGAGGCCACATCATACATTTGGCCACGGCTGACGGTTTCAGATGTCAGCGCCAGCACCAAAATCGGTGCGTCGGCGGGATTGTCCCGCCGATAACTGGGGCGGTTGGGCATACCGCTGGGCAATAGGCTGGCGGCGGCATTGATCGCCGCTTGCACGTCGCGGCATGCACCGTCGATGTCACGTTCCAAATCAAATTGCAGGGTTATAGAGGTGGCACCCAAGGTGCTGCTGGAGGTCATTTCAGTAATGCCCGCGATACGCCCCAACGCCCGTTCCAGCGGTGTTGCAACCGTGGCGGCCATGGTTTCGGCGCTGGCCCCCGGCATTTTGGCCTGTACATTCACTGTTGGAAAATCTACTTGCGGCAATGACGACACGGGTAAATTCAAAAAAGCCAGCGTCCCCGCCAAGGCAATTGCAATCGTCAGCAGCAGGGTGGCAACAGGCCGATAAATGAACAGTGCCGAAAAATTCATTACAAATCCCTATCAGGATAGGTCGTTTCGGCAGGGTTTAGGTTTAACCAGCCGGACACGCGTTTGGCACCGCGATCCATCCACAAATAAATCACTGGGGTAGTGTACAAGGTCAGCAATTGGCTGAGCAGCAAACCACCGACCATGGTGATGCCTAAAGGGTGGCGCAATTCCGAGCCCACCCCGCTGCCCAGCATCAAGGGTAAAGCCCCCAACAAGGCGGCCAAGGTGGTCATGATGATAGGCCTAAAGCGCAGCAAACAAGCTTGATAGATCGCATCATTCGGCGACAGGTGCTGTTTGCGCTCTGCTTCAAGGGCAAAATCTATCATCATAATGGCGTTCTTTTTGACAATCCCAATCAACAAAATGATGCCGATAATGCCAATAATGCCCAAATCACCGCCTGCAAGCATTAACGCTAATAACGCCCCTACGCCTGCGGATGGCAGGGTGGACAAGATGGTGATGGGGTGGATATAACTTTCGTATAGCACACCAAGCACGATGTACACTGTGACTATGGCAGCAAGGATTAACCATAAGGTGTTGTCCAAGGAGGCTTTAAAGGCCAGTGCCGCGCCTTGGTAGCTGGTGGCTATGCTAGTCGGCAAACTGATTTCCTGTTTTACGCGGTCTATGGTTTTAACTGCATCACCCAAGGAAGCGCCGGATGCGAGGTTAAAGGATAAGGTGGCCACCGGGAACTGGTTCAGGTGGTTAATGGATAAGCTGGTGGGGCGTACTGAAATGTCCGCAATTGCTGATAAGGGCACTTGTGTGCCGTTACTGGAAGGTATCCGCAATTCTTTAAGGGTTTCCGGGGATTGTTGGGCACTAGGATCCACTTCCAATACCACCCGATATTGGTTGGACTGGGTGAAAATGGTTGACACCAAACGTTGCCCATAAGCGCTATATAAGGTGTTGTCCACGGCGGCGGTGGTGACTCCCAAACGGCTGGCGGTGCTGCGGTCGATATTGACATACACTTGCAGGCCGCTGTCTTGCACATCGCTGGCAACATCACTGAATTCCGCCAGGCCGTTAAGCTTATCCACCAACAGCAAGGTCCAATGGCTAAGCGCCTCTGCATCTGGGGATTCCAAGGTAAATTGGTATTGGGTGCGGCTAACCCGGTTTTCCATGGTCATATCCTGCACCGGCTGTAAATACAGGACTACCCCAGGCAGTGTGGCCAGCTTGGGTTTTAAGCGGGCAATGACCTCTGCCGCACTGGTTTTGCGTTCAGCATGGGGTTTTAGGTTGATCAAAAAACGACCACTGTTGGGCGTGGTGTTAATCCCGTCAACGCCTATAAAGGAAGACAGGCTTTCGACTGCCGGATCAGCAAGGATGAGCTTGGCCAATTTTTGCTGATGTTCGGCCATGGCGGCAAACGACACGTTTTGTGGCGCTTCAGAGATGCCTTGGATAATGCCGGTGTCTTGGATAGGGAAAAACCCTTTGGGGATATTGATGTACATGGCCACGGTCAAGGCCACTGTGGCAAAAAACACCAAGAGGGTTAACGCTTGCCGTTGCAATACCCACCTTAAGCTGCGCCCATACAGGCCAAGCAGTTTGCCGAACCAGCCAGACGCATGGCCGCTGTCTTCGTGTGCCAGCCCAGGGCGCAGCAGTTTAGCGCACATCATCGGGGTCAGCGTCAGCGATACTACGGCAGAAATCAAAATGGCGACCGCCAAAGTGATGGCAAACTCACGAAATAGCCGGCCAACCACATCACTCATAAACAGCAAGGGAATTAGCACGGCAACCAGTGAAAAAGTCAGGGAGATAATTGTAAAGCCGATTTGCTCCGAACCTTTCAATGCCGCTTGCAAAGGCGATAGGCCGCGTTCGATATAGCGGGAAATGTTTTCAATCACTACTATGGCATCGTCCACCACAAAGCCTGTGGCGATGGTCAAGGCCATCAAGGTCAGGTTATTGATGCTGAAATCGGCCAGATACATAAAGGCAAACGTGCCCACTAAAGACAAGGGCACGGCGATGCCTGGAATAATCGTGGCAGGCACATTCCTTAAAAATAGAAAAATCACCATCACCACCAGCGCAATCGCCAGCAACAGTTCAAACTGCACATCATGGATGGAAGCGCGTATGGTCACAGTGCGGTCAGTTAGCGGCACAACCTTGATAGTCAATGGCAAGGAAGCTTGCAAGGTGGGCAGCAAGGCTTTGATACGGTCTACAACTTCAATGACATTCGCACCGGGTTGGCGTTGGATGTTGACGATGACAGCCGCTTGGTCATTGGCCCAAGCTGACAAACGCACATTTTCCGCACCGTCCACGACTTGCGCCACGTCAGCAAGCCGAAGCGGTGCGCCATTGCGGTAGGCCACCACCAGATCGCGGTAATCTTCTGCTGAACGTAGCTGGTCGTTGCTGTCGATGATCGCCGAACGTAAAGGCCCGTTGAACATGCCTTTGGGTTGGTTGACATTGGCGGCGGCAATGACAGCGCGAACTTCTTCCAAGCTAATGCCATAAGCCGTCAAGGCTTTGTGGTTGGCTTGAATGCGCACCGCCGGGCGCTGTCCGCCACTGATACCAACCAAACCAACCCCAGGCAATTGGGCAATTTTTTGTGCCAAGCGCGTATCTACCAAATCCTCCACCTTAAATAAGGGCAAGGCTGTGGAACTGACCGCCAAAGTCATGATCGGGGTGTCCGCCGGATTGACCTTGCTATAAATGGGGGCTTGCGGCAAATCTTTGGGCAAAAAATTACTGGCGGCATTGATCGCCGCCTGTACAGTTTGTTCGGCCACATCCAAATTAAGGCTTAAGTTAAATTGCAAAGTGATGACTGAGGCACCGCCCGAACTGGAGGACGACATTTGGGTCAGCCCCGGCATTTGGCCAAATTGGCGTTCTAGCGGCGAAGTGACAACTGATGCCATCACGTCGGGGCTAGCGCCCGGATATAAGGTGACGACTTGGATGGTCGGGTAATCAACCTGCGGTAAGGCGGACACAGGCAACACCCGATACGCTAAAAGGCCGACCAGCAACATCGCCACCATTAATAGCGATGTGGCGACTGGCCTTAAGATAAACAGCCGGGACGGGTTAAATGTGGTTGTGGCTTGCACTGTATCGCCCATATTCAGGGTCGGCGACCACGTTTACCGGCCTTGCCATCCGGCTTGGCTGATTGGTCGGGCAATGCCGCCACGGCTTTGCCGTCCTTTTGGGTAACATCAACAAGGCTGCCTGCCCGTAGGCGGTCAGCCCCTTCCAACACCACTGTTTCGCCGGGCGCAAGATTATCCAGCACCACCACGTGGTCGGCCTCGGTGGGGCCTAAGTTAATCCGGCGCAATTCCACCGTATTTGCTGAGTTGACCACATAGACAAAAGCGCCCAAGCTGTCGTTTTGTATGGCGGCAGTAGGGACTAAGGTGGCATCTTGTAAGGTGTCCAAGTGCATCTTGATATTGACAAACTGGTTGGCGAACAAGCTACGCCCCGTATTGTCAAATTGCGCCTTTAATTTTAATGTGCCGGTAGTGGGGTCGATTTGGTTGTCTATGGCCAGCAAGGTACCCGTTGCCAAGGCTGTTTTACCGGCCCGGTCGAAGGCGGTGACGGCGACCGATTGATTGGTTCGCCAGCGCTGCATCACTGGCTGCACTTGGTCTTCTGGCAAGGTGAACACCACGGTTATGGGCTGCAATTGGGTAATGACCACTATGCCGTTGCTGTCATTGGCATGGACAATATTGCCTTGGTCAATCAGGCGCAAACCCACTTGCCCTGAGATGGGTGCAGTCAAATGGGCATAATCGAGTTGCAGCTTGGCGTTATTGACCTGTGCCTTATCCATTTCAACCACACCTTGATATTGCTTGACTTGGGCAGTTTGGGTGGCAGTCTGTTGGGCGGCGATGGAATCTTGCTCAAGCAAGGTTTGGTAACGGCTTTGGTCAATACGTGCGTTTTTTAATAAGGCTTCGTCCCTCAGCAATTGGCCCTGAGCCTGTTGCAACTGGATTTGAAAAGGGCGTGGGTCAATTTCCGCCAGCACTTCCCCGGCTTGAACCCATTGGCCTTCGGTGAACAATACCTTGACCAGTTCCCCGTCAACCCGGGGTTTTACCGTGACCGTACGCAAAGCCGTAACTGTGCCCAAACCATTCAGATAAACGGGAAAGTCGGCTTTAACCGCAGTTTCTAGGGCAACAGGCACGGGTGATTCAGCTGTCATTTCTTTGGTTTTGTTGGCTTTGCCCTTGCTGTCCACAGCCGATGGCGACGTTTGGAAATAATAGATTCCCCCCGCAATGGCAAGCACTATCAGAATGCCTAGCAATAGATAAGTCCAAGGACGACGGCGGGTGGGAGGTGCTTCAAGGTGTTCGTTTTGGCGCATAGAATATCGTTTTGTTAAGGTGGCAACTCAATCGGGTCGCTTTAAGCTAACTATTCAACTAACCCAAATTTCCAAAGCAGGATTGAACGCCCGCTAAAAAACCTAGTAGTTATATCAGCTTTTTTAGACTATCGATATTAAGCCAGACAGCTTCATGATAAAATTTTACAGGCAAACATCCACTCAAGGATAGAGTTAGTGTTTTAGTGCTACAGTAGTTTAGCAACTCGTCGTATAATACTTGGTTAATTCAGTAATTGTTTAGGTGTGGTTTATGCAAATTATTCAGGAAGCGCTCACGTTTGATGACGTTTTATTAGTGCCTTTGCACTCTACTGTGCTGCCACGCGATGTAGAAATGACAACCCAATTGACACGCGGCATCACCCTTAATATCCCCTTGGTGGCTGCGGCAATGGACACGGTCACGGAAGCCAGGCTTGCCATTGCGATTGCCCAAGAAGGCGGCATCGGGATTATCCATAAAAACATGACCATCGAGCAGCAGGCCCGTGAAGTCCGTCATGTCAAAAAATACGAAAGCGGGGTGATTAAAGACCCCATTACTGTATCACCCGATGTCAGTATCCGTGATGTCATTAAACTGACCCGCGCCAAAAACATTTCCGGTGTGCCTGTCGTTAATGGCGATGAGCTGGTTGGCATCGTTACCAGCCGGGATTTACGCTTTGAGACCCGCTTTGATGAAGCCGTTTCAAAGGTAATGACCCCCAAAGAGCGTCTGGTTACTGTACACGAAAACACCGACCGTAAAGAAGTTATTGCCTTATTGCACCAACATCGCATAGAAAAAGTGCTGGTGGTTAATGACGACTTTCATTTACGCGGCATGATCACGGTCAAAGACATCCAAAAAGCCAAAGACTACCCCCATGCCTGCAAAGACGATTTGGAGCGCTTGCGTGTCGGTGCCGCAGTCGGCACTGGCCAAGGCACGGAAGAACGCGTAGCGGCCTTGGTTGAGGCGGGCGTGGATGTCATTATCGTCGATACCGCCCACGGCCATTCCCAAGGCGTTTTAGACCGGGTGCGTTGGGTTAAACAAACCTATCCCTCAGTGCAAGTGATCGGCGGCAATATCGCCACCGCCGCTGCGGCCTTGGCCTTGGTTGAAGCCGGTGCGGACGGCGTTAAAGTCGGCATAGGCCCTGGCTCAATCTGCACCACGCGCATCGTGGCAGGTGTCGGTGTGCCGCAAATCACCGCCGTCAGCAATGTTGCCGATGCCTTAAAAGGCACAGGCGTACCCTTGATTGCCGATGGTGGCATACGCTATTCCGGAGATGTCGCCAAAGCCTTGGCAGCAGGTGCCCATGCGGTGATGTTGGGCGGCATGTTTGCCGGTACCGAAGAAGCGCCAGGCGAAGTGGAATTATTCCAAGGCCGTTCTTATAAATCGTACCGTGGAATGGGTTCTTTAGGGGCCATGTCGCAACAGCAAGGCTCTAGCGACCGTTATTTTCAAGAATCCGACAGCGCCGAAAAACTGGTGCCCGAAGGCATCGAAGGCCGTGTGCCGTATAAAGGCAGCTTATTGGCGGTTGTCCACCAATTATTAGGCGGCATCCGCGCCAGCATGGGCTATACGGGCAGCCAAACCATCGCCATCCTGCATGAAAAAGCCCAGTTTGTGCGCGTGACCAGTGCAGGTATGCGCGAAAGCCATGTCCATGATGTGACGATCACCAAAGAAGCGCCGAATTACCGCGCTGAGTAAAGCCGCGACTAGCCGACGCTTAACCAAAGCGTCGGCTTTTCCACTTGCCAGCCGCCACGGCAACGTCTAAAGCCGTTGCACTCCAGGCGCATCCCATTCCCAAATAACCAAAGACCCTACCGTGAAACAACAAGCCACTTCTATCCACTCCCACAAAATCCTGATCCTCGATTTCGGCTCACAATACACCCAGCTCATCGCCCGGCGTATCCGTGAAATTGGCGTGTATTGCGAAATTTATTCCTGCGAATGCAGTGCCGACGACATCACCCAATTTGCACCCAACGGCATCATCTTGTCCGGTGGCCCCGACACCGTGACTAGCGGCGACACCCCACGCGCCCCGCAAATCGTCTTTGAACTCAACATCCCCGTGTTGGGTATCTGCTACGGTATGCAAACGATGGCGGAACAACTGGGCGGCAAAGTCGAAAGCTCCAACCACCGCGAATTTGGCTATGCCCAAATCCGCGCGCGCGGACATTCCAAACTACTGACGGGTATAGAAGACCATTTATCCCCCGAAGGCTACGGCTTGCTGGATGTATGGATGAGCCACGGCGACCGCGTCGTGCAATTGCCCGACGGTTTTATGCTGATCGCCAGCTCAGACGGCGCACCGATTGCCGGTATCGCCAACGAAGCCAAAGCTTTCTACGCCCTGCAATTCCACCCCGAAGTCACCCACACCAAACAAGGCGGGCGCATCTTATCGCGTTTTGTGTTGGATATCTGCGGCTGTGATGCCTTATGGACCGCCAGCAACATCATCGAAGACAGCATCAACGCCGTGCGCGAAAAAGTCGGCACCGACCACGTTATCTTAGGTTTGTCGGGTGGGGTTGATTCGTCCGTGGTTGCGGCCTTGCTGCACAAAGCCATCAAAGACCAACTCACTTGCGTATTTGTCGATACCGGCTTATTGCGCCTAAACGAAGGCGACCAAGTGATGGCGACTTTTGCCGAACACATGGGCGTAAAAGTCATTCGCGTCAACGCTGCACAACGCTATTTTGACGCCTTAAGCGGCATCACCGATCCCGAACAAAAACGCAAAATCATCGGCAACCTGTTTATAGAAATCTTCGACGAAGAAGCCGCCAAAATCACCGATGCCAAATGGCTGGCACAAGGTACGATTTACCCCGACGTGATTGAATCGGCGGGCTCTAAAAGCGGCAAAGCGCATTTGATCAAATCCCACCACAACGTCGGCGGTTTGCCCGAAAACATGCTGCTAAAACTCGTTGAACCACTGCGCGAATTGTTCAAGGACGAAGTCAGAAAACTGGGCTTGGAACTCGGCTTACCCGCCGACATGGTGTTCCGCCATCCCTTCCCTGGCCCTGGTTTAGGCGTGAGGATACTTGGCGAAGTCAAACAAGAATACGCCGACTTATTGCGCTTGGCCGATGCCATTTTTATCGAAGAACTGTACCGCCACGACTTATACAACAAAGTCAGCCAAGCCTTCGCCGTGTTCCTGCCCGTCAAATCTGTGGGCGTGATGGGCGACGGGCGGCGTTACGACTACGTTGTCGCGATCCGCGCCGTTGAAACCATCGACTTTATGACCGCACGCTGGGCGCATTTACCATACGAGTTCTTAGACCTCATTTCCCGCCGCATCATCAACGAAGTTGCGGGCATCTCCCGTGTTGCCTACGACATCTCCGGCAAACCCCCCGCGACTATCGAATGGGAATAAGCCCCACGCCAGACGACGCATGGATGCGTCACGCCATCCGCCTCGCCCAATACGCCGAACAACAAGGCGAAGTCCCGGTCGGTGCGCTCATTGTCCAAAATGACCGCTGCATCGCCGAAGGCTGGAACAGCGTCATCGCCCACCACGACCCCACCGCCCACGCCGAAATCATGGCGTTACGCAACGCGGGCCAACACTTGGCAAACTACCGTTTGCTCAACACCACCCTCTACGTCACCCTAGAACCCTGCGTCATGTGCATGGGCGCACTCAGCCACGCCCGCATCACCCGCTTAGTCTTCGGCGCGTTTGACCCCAAACGCGGCGCAGTCTGCAACGCCCTAAGCTTAAGCGATGCGCCGTTTTTAAACCATAGCGTGGCTTGGTTGGGCGGAGTGTTGGAAGAGGAGTGTGCGGAGTTGTTGAGGGGTTTTTTTAGGGGGAGGCGGTGAGGGGGATTATTTGCTGTTTATTGGGTGGGGTTTTGGGTATTATCTGTATGCCTGAGTGCTTGCTTAGTCGTTTTTTATTGCATAAGCTGACAGATTGGGTTTAAGCCACAAAGCACGGCATGTAGATAGCACCCTGCCAATAAGAAGATTTAAATTTTTAGGCTTTTCTTTTCGCCTCATATAAAACTAAAATGGTTCAAATTGTCAGCAGGGCGACTACCGATATTAGTCCATCAAAGGTAATGTTATGGAACATATAAAAAACTTTCTCGAAGGGGTAAAACAAGTTCTTGTGTTGGACACAGGTTCCCAATACATACTTCCAACCCGCAATGGTTTTTCTAAAGACGCGTCTTCATTACGGAATGATGCAGAAAATATTGCCTCAGATTTAAGCAAAGTCACTAAAAACTATGGCGAACAAGCATACAACAGCGCAAGTAAAAAATACTAAAGGCGATCAGCAGCTATCAATCCAGCAGCATGAAACTGATTGCCCTATTCTTCCTGTTGTCCAATTAGAGCAGCTTCAACGTTTCAAGCCCGAAGCGGTTGACTGGATCATAAATCAAACCCAAATAGAAGCCGAACATAGGCGCGCCCAGATCATCATAGTCAATAGATATACCTTTATTGAACGTATCGCAGGACAAGTATTTGCTTTTGTCATCGGGTTATCTGGTGTGCTTTTGGGTTCATACGTTGCCCTACAAAACCAACCGACGGCTGGCGCAGCCATAGCGGGTGCAGCACTCGCCGGACTCGCGGGCGTGTTTCTTAGTGGAAGAAGGGCTAAGTAAGGCAGTAAGATGGGTAGAGGAAATAGTCGAAAACTATCACAAACCAGGGTGTATTTTAGGGATGTTGATTTTGTTGCAAGGCGATAATAGCTAGGGTCATAAAAATAACCCACAGTTATTATAGCCATACACCTTACGGGTTGAAGTTACGCGCCAAAAAAAGATTATCATCAGCAGATATTTCAAAATGGAAAATAAATTATGACAACGAAAAACGCATACGACTTTTTTAGCGGATTTACCGCACAGGAACTCAAGCAACTGGGAATTTTAAGAGGCGGTACGAACGTTTTAAAAAATACAAGCGTTGATCCCTTACTTGCATTGATGAAAGAAAGTCAAATTACGCGCCTTGAAGATAAACAATTGGACTGGTTTTTGGATGTTGAGGGTAATTTTAAAAATCCAAAATCGCATGGATCAAAAGAAGGGAACTATCTGCAGCTGACGAACCCTATTGGCTATGTATTCGACTATGTGAACACTACAATCAATCCACATTATCTAGGCAACCAACTAGAATTACCCAACACATTGGAAAATTCGCTGGAAGAAGAAGCCGAGGAAATTATCTTCGGGCTTGAGCGTGATTTGCAAATGGCGCTTCGTCGTAATATTGAACAATTAGAAGACGGCTTAAAAATAATAGACGCTGGAAAAGAAAGAACGGTTGAAGGAGGCCGTATTGACATTACTGCAGAAGATAAAGAACAACGATTGGTTGCCATTGAGTTAAAAGCGGGTGAGGCAAAACCTGAAAGCATCGCCCAAATATTAGCGTACATGGCATCTTTGTGGAAAGAAGAAGGAAAAAGCGTTAGAGGGATTCTGGTTGCTAGCAGTTTTCATCCCCGCGTTACTCTAGCCGCACAGAGCGTTCCAAATCTTGAACTTAGGGAATATTCATTCAGTTTTACATTCAAAAAGCTCTGATTACCTAAGCTGGGTTGATCCACGATTTGGCATAACCCGTAAGGCGTATTTTCTCGTTCCTAAGCTCTGCTTGGGAATGCCTACCTTCAAGCTCTGCTTGACGTATCCACCACACCAATAGAAAATGAGGTGAGGTCTTACAAAATTACATCATAGAAAACTGCCTTTGCCATGCAACAATTACGGGCATTAGATGTCGATGATAAAGTAATTGTCCCCCGAAGGCTTAAAACGTAAGCTGGAAAACCAAAAAAGCAAAATAAGCTGGAGAATCCTCATGCTAAGCCTACACATTGAACAACAACCCGAATTGTTAAAACTGATGCAACTTGGGCAGGAAATCATTGTGTTACAGCATAATCAGCCTATCGCTAAAATTACCCCGTTGAATCCCATGCCTAAACGCCAACTGGGAACGGCAACAGGCTTATTTCAACTTAGCGAAGATTTTAATGAACCCTTAGCGGATTTTGCTGAATATCAATGAAGCTGCTATTAGATACTCATGCGTTTTTGTGGTTGATTAATGATGATTATGCCTATTTACGCGGCAAGGCAGCGGTGGACTTGTTTTTAGGCAATGACGCACTGCCTTATTTGAGCTTAGCCAGTGTCTGGGAAATGGCGATAAAAATCCGTGTGGGTAAGTTCGATTTGCAACAGCCATTAGCGGATTTTATTCCGCAGCAATTGTACAATCCACAATCGGGGTCCACACAATCGGGGTCACAATCGGGTAGAGTAGAGAACAGGCTCTCGCCTGCCCTCCCTCATCAAACCGTGCATGCGCTATTAACGCACACGGCTTTCCGATGTTCTTCACACCAAGGCATGCGCTGTTTTCCAGCCAGCCTTTGTCGGAACCTTGTATAGCCC
>JAPLRR010000080.1 GCA_026399075.1 Methylococcales bacterium | reverse complement strand
AACGGTGTCGATCCATTGGTATAGTTCTGGGTGGCGAGACATGGCGGTACCTTCGGTAAATAGATGTTGATGACTCTCATCAATTTACCTCAACGCACTGTCTCGTCATACTTTTTATTAAAAACCTACACGTGTAAGACCCTCTCCCTCAGGGAGAGGGTAGGGTGAGGGGGTTTAATGTCGCTTTACTTCCTGCGTTCTCTATAGGTTTAAGACATTGACTGGTAATGCAAAATCAAAACGACAATGTTAATTTACGCCGATGGGTGGCTATTACGCAATGACAAATTTCCCTCGTTTTCTGCCAAAATGGTGATGACAAAACGGTTTGCCCGCGTATCTAAGGTGTAGGGTGTTGATTGTGGATGGGAAGGGGGACTTGCTGAATGGAACGTAAAGGCATTCAGGTGGGACGTTTTTATGAAAATGCTTAGGGGCAACTATAGGAGCCGAAGCTGGTAAAGCGACATTTGAAATACCCTCTCCCAAAGGGAGAGGGAATCTTGAGTCGCCTTACCAACTTCGTACTCTATACTTAAGGACGTGCATAAAATAGCTTATGCAAGAACGTGAAATGATTTTTCAGTGTAGGTGCGGATTTATCCGCATCTACTGTCTTACCTTAGCCACCCGTCATATTCATATAACGCAATATGACCGGTTGCTCATGGATGTTAAATTCATGCTTTTCTGGTTTGATCAGCATCGCATCAATGATCGTCTGCCTGAGCAAATCGGTATTGCCTGGATGCTCCCGCATGACGTGTTTTAAATCGACTGAATGTTCATTGCCCAAGCATAGCAGCAAGCGACCCTCGACAGTCAGCCGCACCCGGTTACAGGTGCCGCAAAAATTTTCACTGTGCGGGGAAATAAAGCCGACACGCGTTTGGCTGCCTGCCACTTGAAAATAATTGGAAGGGCCGCCGGTTTTATCCGGCAGGGCCACCAAGGAAAAGTCTTGGGCCAAATCTGCCTTGATTGACGCGCTGGAATAATAGGCTAGCGATCGGTCATGTTGGTCGACGACACCTAGCGGCATTTCTTCAATAAAACTGATGTCTATGCCGTTATCAACCGCATAGTGCACCAGATCACCCACCTCTTGGTGGTTGCGGTTTTTGAGGATTACGGCATTGATTTTTAGCCGTTCAAAACCTTGGGCTTTGGCGGTTTGCAGACCAGCTAGCACTTGCTGCAAATCACCGGTTCGGGTGATGGCCTTGAACTTGATTGCATTTAAGGTATCCACGCTGATGTTAATGCGTTTAACCCCCGCCGCCTTTAAGTCTGCCGCCATCGTTGCCAGTTGCGAGCCATTGGTGGTGATCACCAACTCCTGCAAACCGTCAATTTTGCCTAGGTTCTGCATCAGCCCTAACACGCCTTTCCTAACCAAAGGCTCGCCGCCAGTCACCCGGATTTTTTTTACACCTAAGCTGGCGAACACTTGCGCCAAGGTGGTAATTTCTTCCAAGGTCAGCACTTGCGCACGCGGCAAGAAAGTCATGTCTTCCGCCATGCAATACACACAGCGAAAGTCACAGCGGTCGGTGATGGATATCCGCAAATAATCAACGGTTCTGCCGAAACGGTCTATGAGTTGGGCTGGATTGGATGTAAGGCTCATAAAAACAAAAGATTAAAGGGTAAAGCAGCCATTCTAACATAAGCGGCGCTAGGGATAAGTCCCCTTAAAATAGCATTGTGGCTGCTATGGCTTAGGCCACCGCTAGGCTAGGGGGTTTAGCTGGAGTGTGCATTCTGCAATTTGCTGCCTGATGCGTAGCGCCAAATCAGCCAAAAGGTTGACCCCCGAGGCTTTCGCTTCAGTGACTAAGGCCATTAATTCGGCCAATTCGCCTTGGTTTAATTGCCCGATTTCTTGTTCAATGTCCAACAAACGCTGCTTGAGCTGGGCAATACGGCGTATGGTTTTGACCAAGCGGGACGCTGTATCGCTTGCCGTAATGGCGTCAGGGTCATGACGGAATGCCAGAATATGCTTTTCGATAAGGTCTGTTTTGCCTAGCGTATAAGCCGTATTGACCTGTGCCATGAATGCCGCGCGGCGTTCGTGCTCGGCCCCGCTAATCCCCATGTCAGGGGACATAAGTTGGGTAGCCAAGGCAAAGGCATGTTCCAATTGCGGCGTTTTTTCTGGTGCTGGCGTTGGTTTGGGTATGACACCCGCTTCTTCGGCAGAAAGTTGTGCTTGCTTTTCGGCAAGGGTGGCTTTTTCTTGGGCTAGGGGATTGTTTAGGTCTGACAATGCCTCAGCCCTGGCAAGCCGTGCATTCAGCCGATCCAATTCAACATACAGCAAGCCGATGGATTGGTAATAATGATCCTGAAACTGTGTGTTTTCGGCTTTGCGACTTGCCAATAGTAATTCCCCGTCCTTAACTTTTTCCTCTAATTGGGCTTGTTCGCCCAGTAATTGCTTAAGTGCCTTTTCTTCGGGTAGCATTAGGATTCCTGCCAATTGATGCCTAGTTTTACCAGTATGTTTTGGGCATCCGTATGGCCTTGTTCCGCCGCCTCGGAATACCAAAAAACAGCATGGTGGTTGTCCTTTTCTATACCAAAGCCGTTGGCGTACATCCAGCCTAAATTATATTGGGCATCCGCATCACCTTGTTCTGCGGCTTTACGATACCAGGACACCGCTTGCTTGTCGTTTTGTTTGACACCTTGGCCTTTGGCATACATCAAACCTAAGCGATATTGCGCTTGGCTATGGTCTTGGTTGGCGGCTTTGCGGTACCAGGACAGGCTGCGTTCATTATCTTGTGCGATGCAGTGTCCTTTGATATTGCTGCGGTCACGTTCACTGTCAAACATCCAGCCCAAATTATATTGCGCTTTTGCCTGGCCTTGTTCTGCGGCTTTAAAATAACACATCAGGGCGCGGTTTTCGTCTTGCTCCACGCCTTGGCCATGTTGGTACATCCTGCCTAAATTACTTTGTGCCCTGGCATCACCTTGTTTAGCGGCTTTGCTATACCAATAGCCAGCCTGTTTATGGTCTTGGTCTACACCGCGTCCATTTTGGTACATCCAACCCAAATCCGTCCATATCTCCGGGTCATCTTCATTTTTGTTGGCGTAGCACCATTTGAAGGCCAAACAACTGTAATAGTTACTTTGTCCGATATTTTGCTTTATACCCTTGCCGCCCCAATACATGCGTGCTAGTGAAAAATAGGCTTTGCCATAGCCTTCATCGGCCAATTGTTGGAATATGTAAAAAATTTCTGACAATTGTTTAATCAAATCGTAAAAAGGCTGCAATTGCAACAATAGGGGGTCTTTTTGTATTTGGTCAGCAGTGGGCAACAATTCAACCTTAAAGCGGTAAATAAAGCCATAATCCGTTTTTTGGTTATAGATGTCCCGCGCTTGTCGATAAAGCGCATCCTGTTTAACTAGCGACCCTATTTCCTTATGCTTGATTGCCGCTAAACCACGTCCCACCAAACTGATGGCTAGGTTTTCTGTGGCAGGTGGGTCAGGGTGTGTAGTGCCAATAGTCGGTAGTGGTTCGGTCATGGTTTTATTGTGGCCTTGCGAAAATCTCTTTTTCATTATTGCATTTTTAATGGCCAGGCCAAAACTATGTTGGGCAGGGCTTTATCGTGCCCGGCAAATCCCAGGAAATGTCGGGCAACAAAAAGACCTTGTCCGACCCGGCTGCCATGATGGCCCGCCTAAATTTATTTTTTCAAAAACCTATAGTAAAATAACCCTTGTTATCTTATGGGATAACGTTCATTTAACCGCGAGTTTCGCACAACAAGAGGAGTAACACATGAAACAATCTAAAGCATCCATCCATCCATCCATCCATCCTGCGCTGCGCGATACTTGCGGCGGGTTTAACTGCAGGTAATGCGCACGCCACTTTTATTACCGGAGTCACCGCAACAACCAATATGGGGGCGTATACCGGTTATAACATCAGCAAAATCGTTGACGGTTCTGGGCTGTCAGCGCTGTCATTTTCGGATACGCATGATATTGCTGCTAATACCAATGCTTGGGCTGGCAGCCTCTTCGCATTAACTGGTACTATCGATTTCAATTTACACGGCACTTATGATTTGAACCGTTTAGCCGTATGGAATTTTAATGGTGCTAGTACCGCTGGTGTGAAAAACCTTAGCATCTTGACTTCAACTGATGGTGTGAACTATTCGTCCTTGGTCGGTGCGCCGGGGGTGTTTGCCCAGGGTGCTGATTTTGCTTCTGAGATAGCACAGCAATTCACGTTTACCCCCGTTACTGCGTCTTATGTGCGCTTTAACATTACCAGCAACTATTCATCAACCATTTTTACTGGACTTTCTGAAGTTGCTTTCGGCTCTGTTGATGTTCCTGTTCCCGAACCTAGCGCTTTAGCCTTGTTTGCCGTCGGTGCCACAGGTTTTGCTGCCCGCCGTCGTCGTAAAACTGCCTAATAATTCCGCTTGATTTTGGGGTCGAAAACAGGTTTTGGGCTCCGATTTGGCTTTACGCATTCGTTCTGAATTTGTCTGCTTAGCCGCTAGGCGTAAGCCGACAAACAATCCTATCAACAGGTCAGGTTACAGCTACGCCTAATCCGAGTTACGTAGTTTAGACTTTTTCCGAAAGTAGCTAGAATGGCTACTCAGTATTGATTAACTCGGAATCCTAAATATGAAAACCATCTCAGCTAAAGAAGCCAAGAATGCCTTTGGTAACTTTCTTGACGCCGCTCAACGGGAGCCGATCATGATCACTAAAAGAGATCGCCCGATCGGGATATTTTTTTCCATGCACGACATTGAATCATTGATGCAAGTGGGTGACTCATTTAAAGATGACATTAAAAATGGCATTCTTGCAGGGGTAGCCGATGCAGAAGCAGGTCGTGTTAAAACATTTAATCAAGACTATGCCAACGATTTGAAAGCTAGGGTGAGGGCAAAATTAGAAAGTAACCAAAACGCTTAATGAAAACCCATAAAATTACTATCACCGAAACCGCAGACTGAAGCTTGCTAATTTTTATTGGTGGGTCGCCAGCAATTCCAATTTTGGCTGATACCGCCCCAATGGGAATTGCTAGTCCGAAATTAATGCAGGGTAGTGCGGCAGCAAGGGAAATCAGCCAGCCCCTTAATGTTAGCTTTTGCCGGGTAACATGCCCACCGAGCCGGGTTTGATGCGTTTGCAAGTCACCACCACATCTTCCACGTGGCATTTCTTTTGGCCACCTGCACAATCCGTGCATACCGCTTTGCCATTGTCTTTTATGGCTTCCACATGCCAGCCATAACCTTGGGTTTGGCAAAACCGCTTGCTGTAGTTTTTAATGTTATATGGCTTGGAGGCCAAGGCAATCGCTAGCCCTTCGGCGCTACAGCCTGGGGAAGGCAGTGTGTTTGCCATCAGGTCCCGATAGATATATTCGGTTGCCAAGACTGGATTGGCAAAAATAGCGACGCTAGCCACCAAGGCGGCGAGTAAATAGTTCATGGTACACCCCTGATTATTATTGTTATGTGATTTTGTGTTGTTTAGGCTACCCTTAAAGTCAAACAGGCTTGCAGATCAGTTCAACACCCGGATATTCATTTGCGCGTTTTCCGCTTCCACTTGCTGCTTAATCGGGGCAAATTTCTCATTTTCACTTTGTTTAATCAGCAATATGCCAGTCACGATGACAAACACGGCAATGCCTACGTACAGCCAAAACCTATCTTTGGGTTGCGTTGCTCCGTTCATTTTTTTCACCTTGTTATTGTTTTATGGCATCAATGGATGCGGGTTAGTGTTAAAACAGCTGGATTAATTCAGGCACTACCTAAGCTTTTGGATTGCGGTGGAATCCGCCGCTACTGCTTTGTGGCCCGACGGGATCGCTTATGGTAGTGAGTCGATACTATAGGGTGGGTGGTGTTCCTTGTCAATTAATTTCGATCCGATATTAATAAGGGGCATAAGCGCCGCATTTTTAGAGGTGGCTGAAAAAAACTGATGGCGATTAACGATTTTCCTGTTGGGCAGATTGCAATCATTCCAGCATTTTGGGACGAATTCTGCGATAATGACCACTAATTTTTCGCAATTAGCACGCGTTTTACCCTCCCCAGCCTACACTTTTTAACCGGCAAACTACGCATGAACGACAAAAAAACATTTAACCCCTGTGATTTAGTAATTTATGGCGCATTGGGCGACCTATCGAAACGCAAGTTGATCATCTCCTTGTACCGTTTGGAAAATGCCAACTTTATTGAAGCGGATACCCGGATTATCGGGGTAGATCGCCACGAGATGAGCAACGGCGAGTTTATTGACCTGGCCTACAAAAGCTTGCAGGCTTTTTTGAATGATGAGATAGACGAAACCGTATGGCAGCGGTTTTTGGCGCGCTTGTCGTACCTGAAAATTGACTTGACCCAATTGGACGAGTACCAGCAACTTAATGCCGTTATCGACCAAAAATCCAGAATTATGGTCAATTACTTTGCGGTGTCACCGTTTTTGTTTAAAAGCATCTGCCAAGGGCTAGAAAAATCGGGTGTGCTGACCGACAGTTCACGCATGGTGATGGAAAAGCCTATAGGCCACGATTTAAAATCCTCCCGCGAAATTAATGATGTGGTGGCCAGTGTGTTCAAAGAGCATCAGGTTTACCGCATTGACCATTATCTGGGCAAAGAAACCGTGCTTAATTTATTGGCCCTGCGTTTCGCCAATTCGATTTTTACCACTAACTGGAGCCATAACACCATCGACCATATCCAGATTACGGTGGCTGAAGAAGTGGGTATTGAAGGCCGTTGGGATTATTTTGATAAAACCGGCCAGTTGCGCGACATGTTGCAAAACCATTTGCTACAGATTTTGACTTTTATTGCGATGGAGCCGCCCGTCAATCTGGAAGCCGAAAGTATCCACAATGAAAAGATTAAAGTCCTGAAAGCCTTGCGGCCTATCACCAGCAACAATGTTGAAGAAAAAACCGTGCGTGGCCAATATTGCGCTGGCTATATTAAAGGTGCATCGGTGCCGGGCTATTTGGAAGAAGAGGGCGCAAACACCGAAAGCACCACCGAAAGTTTTGTGGCGTTACGCGTGGACATCGATAACTGGCGATGGGCGGGTGTGCCGTTCTATTTGCGCACCGGCAAACGCCTGACGGGCAAGCGCACAGAAATCGTGGTGTACTTCAAACAATTGCCGCATAACATCTTTAAAGACAGTTTCCGCGATTTGCCACCCAATAAATTAATCATCCATTTGCAGCCTAACGAAGGCGTGGAAATTGAAATGCTTAATAAAATTCCGGGTATCGACGAACATATCAAGCTTAAAAAAACCAAGCTGGATTTAAGCTTTTCGGATGCCTTCAAAAAAAGCCGTATCTTTGGCGGTTACGAAAAATTGGTGCTGGAAGCCATGCGTGGCAACCCAACCCTATTCCTTAGCCGTGAAGAAATTGAACAAGCATGGGCATGGATAGATTCCATCCAAAACGCCTGGCACCATTATAAAGACACCCCTAAACCTTACCCAGCAGGCACTTGGGGACCGGTCGCCGCCGTGGCATTAATTGCCCGTGATGGCCGTGCTTGGGAAGAATAAAATACTGGCCTAGTTTATTGGACAATAACACGGATGACGCAAGGTGGGCTGATAAGCTGAGTGCACACAACAGAACCGCCCACGGGGTGATTATAGAGTACGAAGTTGGTAAGGCGACACAAGATTCCCCCTCCCTTTGGGAGAGGGTTAGGGTGTGGGTATTTCAAATGTCGCTTTACCAGCTTCGGCTCCTATAAAACAAGCGGGCCGGTAAAGTATGCCCATCCGTGTGCTATAAACAAAGCTATCTGTTAGCCAACGATTTCATTCGCCAAATCCTAGAGGAATTACTATGCATCCTATCATTGAAAAAGTGACGCAAGACATTGTTGAGCGCAGCCATCCGACCCGCTCGGCTTATCTAAAATATATTGATGCAATTGCCAAAAATGGCCCTATCCGCTCCGGTATGGGTTGTGGCAACTTGGCACATGGTTTTGCGGCTTGTAGTGCGGCTGAAAAGGCCGATTTGACGGGCGACCAAAAAGCCAATATCGCCATCATCACTTCGTACAACGACATGTTGTCGGCACACGAACCGTACAAAGATGCGCCTGACTTAATTAAGGCCGCCATCCGCGAGGCGGGCGGTGTTGCCCAAGTCGCGGGTGGCGTGCCTGCGATGTGCGACGGTATTACCCAAGGCCAACCGGGCATGGAATTGTCGCTGTTCAGCCGCGACTTAATCGCCATGACCACCGCCATCGGCATGAGCCACAATATGTTCGACGGCGCATTATACTTGGGCGTTTGCGATAAAATCGTCCCAGGCTTATTGATAGGCGCACTCAGCTTTGGCCATTTGCCCGCCGTGTTTGTGCCCGCAGGCCCTATGCCCAGCGGCTTGACCAACAAAGAAAAAGCCCGCGCCCGCCAAGCCTACGCGGTAGGCAAAATAGGCCGTAAAGAATTGCTGGAAGCGGAATCAGCGTCTTATCACAGCCCCGGCACTTGCACGTTTTACGGTACTGCCAACAGCAATCAAATGATGATGGAGATTATGGGGCTGCATTTGCCCGGCAGTTCTTTCGTCAACCCGTACACGCCTTTACGCGATGAACTGACCAAAGCCGCCGCCAAGCAAGTGTTAAAGTTCACCGCTTTAGGTGATGATTACCGCCCAATAGCACACATGGTCTCAGAAAAAGCCATCGTCAACGCGGTGATAGGTTTATTGGCAACTGGTGGCTCAACCAACCACACCATGCACTTGATCGCCATTGCCCGCGCATCAGGCATCGTACTGAACTGGGATGACTTTGACCGTTTGTCCAAAGTTGTGCCTTTAATCGCCAAGATCTACCCCAACGGCCCAGCCGACGTAAACCACTTCCAAGCCGCAGGCGGCATGGGCGTATTGATCGCCGAACTGTTGCGCAATGGTTTGTTGCATGCCGACATCCTCACCGTTGCCGACCAACGTGGCATGGACAACTACACCCAAGAACCTAAACTGATAGACGGGCAATTGGTCTGGGAAGCCGTGCCAGAAACATCATTAGATACCGAGGTGTTAGGCACAGTCGCCAAACCGTTTGCCACCGGCGGCGGTTTGCATGTGATGCACGGCAACTTGGGGCGGGGCATCTCCAAATTGTCCGCCGTCTCCGAAGACCACCAAATCGTCCAAGCCCCCGCAATCGTGTTTGACGACCAAGAAGACATGCTGGCAGCGTTTAAACGTGGCGAACTGGAAAAAGATTTTGTCGCCGTCATCCGTTTCCAAGGCCCACGCTCCAACGGGATGCCGGAACTGCACAAACTGACTCCACCCTTAGGCGTGTTACAAGACAAGGGCTTTAAAGTGGCCTTAGTGACCGACGGGCGTATGTCCGGCGCATCCGGAAAAGTGCCTTCGGTCATCCATCTATGCCCTGAATGTGAAGCGGGCGGCCCCTTGGCAAAAGTCTTGGACGGCGACATTATTTCGCTAAACTTGCAAACAGGTGATGCCAATGTGTTAGTTGACGAAGCCGAATTTAACGCCCGTGTCGCCATCCCCAACCGTGCCAAAAACCACCATTACGGCATGGGCCGGGAAATGTTCGGACGTTTCCGCTTAAACGCGTCTTCGGCGGAAACTGGGGCGAGTAATTTGTTTGTTTGTGATTAATCGTTAGATTATTCCCACGCTCTGTCACTGCCCAGTTAAGCAATTACGACAGGAGTGCAACGGCTTTAGACGTTGCCTTGTAAGCGATAAAACTGAGAATACTAGGTCTAATTTTGTTAAACGCCTTAAGCGCAGCGCGTGGGAATAATGAAATATTGCTATTATGAACATAAAATTTGTATGGGACGAGCATAAGGCAGTACGCAATTTGCAAAAACACCAGATTAGCTTTGAGCTAGCAACACGCATTTTTGCCGACCCGTTTGCCCTGTCCTATCAAGATCGTATCGAGAATGGCGAATACCGATGGCAAACTATCGGCATGGTTGATGGTTGTTTACTCTTGCTTGCTGCACATACCACTGAAGAAAACAACGATACAGAAATCATTCGGATTATCTCCGCAAGACGCGCAGACCCTAAAGAGAGAAAACGTTATGAACAAGCCACTAGATGACCAGTATTTTTCACTAAATTTAGCCGCTACGCTGACTGGGCAACAACAAGCAGAAATCGCCGCATTACAAGCCATGCCAGACGAAGCAATTGATTATAGTGACATCCCGCCTTTGACCGAAGAGTTTTGGCAAAATGCAGTGCGCAATCCTTTTTACAATCCAAGCAAAACAACCACTACCGTGCGTGTCGATACCGACGTTTTGTTGTGGTTAAAATCCAAAGGTAAAGGCTATCAAAACCAAATGAACGCTATATTGCGGGCAGAAATGCTTAAGGAGCTTGAGCAGTTGCATCATTAACACAAATGGCTACACCGTTTTGATGGTTCGTGCCACTAGCTTTAAGTTAAAAAAAGAAACTCATCGTTCCCACGCTCTGCGTGGGAATGAATCCCGCAACGCTCCAGCGTTGCCTAGGCCATGAAAAAGCACTATGGGCAGAAGCCGCTACACCATTACCGAAGCCGATAAGCCACACTTTATGACGTGTACGGTACTGGAATGGCTGCCAGTTTTTACCCGCCCTGACACCATGCAAATAGTGCTGGATTGCTGGCGTTACCAACGGGAAAATACTGCCCTAAAGCTCTACGGTTACGTTATTTTAGAAAACCATTTACACTTTATTGCCCAAGCGAACGATTTGAACAAGTGTGTGCATGGCTTTAAATCCTATACCGCAAGGCAAATACTGGATTACCTTGAACTGCATCATGCCGAACGCTTGTTATCGCGGTTACGCTTTGCCAAGCGGGCGCACAAAACCGACCGGGAATATCAGTTTTGGCAAGAAGGTGTACATGCCGAACTGGTCTTTAGTGAAGCCATGATGCGTGAAAAATTGGATTATATCCATGCTAATCCGGTAAAACGGGGTTATGTCCGTTTGCCTGAACATTGGTGTTATTCAAGCGCTAGCCATTATGCGGGCTTAGAAAGCCTTATTGAAATTGATCCTTGGTAAGAAGACGCTGGAGCGTCTGGGGCGGCATTCCCACGCAGAGCGTGGGAACGATGTTTCTACTACCTTGGCTATCATTGACTACCGTTCCCACGCTCTGCGTGGGAACGGATCCGGTAACGCTCCAGCGTTGCTATGCTAACCCTACACAACCCAACCCAAAATTATGAACACAACCCACTGGAAAATCCAACCCAAAGACGTTTTAAATGCTGGCCCTGTGATGCCCGTTATGGTCATCCAAAACTTGGACGACGCTGTACCCTTGGCGAAAGCTTTGGTGGCTGGCGGTATCCGCGTATTGGAAATCACCTTGCGCACCCCGATTGCCTTGGACGCTATCCGTTTGATTAGCCAAGAAGTCAAAGATGCCATCGTCGGTGCAGGCACTATCACTACGCCTGAACAACTGCAAGCTGCCGAAGATGCGGGTGCGGTATTTGCGATTAGCCCTGGTTTAACACCTAAGCTGTTGGCGGCGGCTACAGCGGGCAATATTGCCTTGATTCCTGGCGTTGCAACCTTGTCCGAATTGATGATGGGCATGGAATATGGCTTGGATCATTTCAAATTTTTCCCTGCTGAAGCGGCAGGTGGCATCCCGATGTTAAAAGCCATCGCCGGCCCTATCCCGCAAGTGACGTTTTGCCCAACGGGCGGCATTTCCCCAGAAAATTACAATGCGTATTTGGCGTTAAGCAATGTCGCGTGTGTTGGCGGTTCGTGGCTGGCCCCAGCTGATGCGGTAAAGGCCAAAAATTGGGATAAAGTCACTGAATTGGCGGCCCTAGCCATTGCTAATGTCAACAAAAGCTAAACAACTGTTTGTCCGCTGTTAAACTCACCGAGATAAAACCATGACCCAGCACTGCACCCTTACCTTAAACGGCAACGCCGATCCCTTAGTTGAGCTGCCTGTGTTATCAGGCACTGTCGGCCCTGATGTCATTGATGTCCAGACCCTGTATAACAAAACCGGGCTATTCACTTATGACCCTGGCTTTACTTCCACCGCCAGTTGCAGTTCCAGCATCACTTATATTGATGGCGAAGCGGGGGTGCTGCTGTATCGTGGTTATCCTATCGAACAGCTGGCGGAAAAATGTACATTTTTGGAAGTGTGCTATTTGTTGCTGAACGGCGAATTGCCGGATAAAGCGCAAATGCACACCTTTGAAAGCACCATTACTATGCACACGATGGTGCATGACCAACTGACCAATTTCTTTAAAGGCTTCCGGCGCGATGCCCACCCGATGGCGATTATGGTGGCGGTGGTTGGGGCTTTGTCAGCGTTTTACCATGATGCGCTGGATATAAAGTCCAAAAAAGACCGCGACATCAGCGCCATCCGTTTGATTGCCAAAGTGCCGACCATCGTGGCGATGTGCCATAAATACAGCACGGGTTTGCCGTTTATGTATCCACAAAACAAGCTGAGTTATGTGGAAAACTTTATGCGTATGATGCTGGCTACCCCTTGCGATGAGTATGTGCCTAACCCGGTGTTAGTCCGTGCTTTGGACAGGATTTTGATTCTCCACGCAGACCACGAACAAAACGCCTCCACCTCAACTGTGCGGCTGGCAGGTTCTAGTGGCGCAAACCCGTATGCCTGCATTACCTCCGGTATAGCGTGTTTGTGGGGTGCAGCGCATGGTGGTGCGAATGAGGCCGTGCTGAATATGTTGATAGAAATCGGCGATGTGTCACGCATCCCTTTGTATATTAGCAAAGCTAAGGACAAAAACGATGCCTTCAGGCTTATGGGTTTTGGTCATCGGGTGTATAAAAACCACGATCCCCGCGCCAAACTGATGCGGGCAACCTGCCATGAAGTGCTGACCGAACTAGGCTTGCACGATGATGAATTGTTTAAGCTGGCGCTGGAATTGGAGCGCATCGCGCTGGAAGATCCGTACTTCATCGAGAAAAAGCTGTACCCGAATGTCGATTTTTATTCGGGTATTGTTTTACATGCCTTGGGCATCCCCACCAATATGTTCACCGCCATGTTTGCAATGGGGCGCACAGTCGGCTGGATTGCCCATTGGGATGAAATGATCGCCGACCCTGAGCAAAAAATCGGGCGGCCCAGGCAGTTGTACACCGGCGCAACGCAACGGGATGTGCCTGCCCAGCATGGCAACGCTGGCTAGTGTATGAAGCCCCTATGGGCGGGTAAATCCCGCCCATAGTGTTTTCCCGCTCGCCGTTCTTAGAAACTATCATACCCCATCTTCAATCCCCAAAATCATGGAGTGGCTGATGAAAACGCGCTACCTACCCGTTTTATTATTATTTTTATCGGTAGCCCATGCGGCTGAAGAAGAGGCAGGCAAAGTTTGTTTAAACATCCGTGAACCGGGTGTGGAAACGGTTATTATTGAACACAATTGTAAAAAAGGTGACATTATCCAGCTTAACAAGCTGCATGTTGCCAGCTTTTGTGATTTTAAATCTGCCATTATCAACTATGATGGCAAAAACCAATTTGTCTGTGTTTATTTGGGCAGTAAACGGGAACTGCGGGAAGGGACGAATGAATAATGGCAAAAACTGGCCCAGTTGATAAGGCCAAAGCCCGCAGATAACAGCCCCGGCCAAAATCAAACTTGAGCTTTTCGTATAGACAAGATAATATTGATTCAACACTACTTGGAGCCTAACAATGAAAATAACAAAAAAGCGTCTATCCAATTCCTTAATTACCAGCCTAACCGCACTACTATTACCCTTAAGCGCCCAAGCCGGCGATGACAGCCAAAAATACCACGACTTGTTCCAGCAAAATTGCGCCAGCTGCCATGGTGCAGATTTAGGTGGTTTTATCGCTCCAGCCCTGAATTCAGCCACCCTCAAAGGCCGCAGCCCAACAGCCTTGCGCAGCCTGATTATGACTGGCAGTTTTGATACTTTAATGCCTCCGTTCTATGGGCGTTTAGCCGATGACGACATCCGTGGCTTAGTCAAATATATCCAAACCACCCCCAAAAACGAAAACCCTAGCTGGACTATTGATGACATCAAAGCCTCGATAAAAGTCTATGTCAAAGATGAAAGCACGCTGCCCGATAAGCCGACTTATCAAATCGACAACATCGACAATATCATCGGCGTGGCGGCGCGTGGCAAATATGGGCGCGGCGAAGGCTCCAAAGCCGTGTTCATCAACAGCACCACCCACCAAAAAATTGGCGAAGTCTCCACTGGTGCAGCGGCGCATATCATCGACTACAACCCTGCCAACCCGCGCTGGGCTTATGTCAAAAACGACACGGCGGAAATTTTTAAAGTCGATTTGTATTCCATGCAAATCGTGCGCAGTGTCAAAACTGGTTTTAACGGCCCGGGCTTAGGCGTATCCCGCGACGGCAAATACATCATGGCGGGTTCTTATGTGCCGCACAACGCCGTTATCCTCAATGCCGACACCTTAGAGCCATTGAAAACTTTTGAACTGGAAGGCATAGACCCCGACGGCAAACAAGTCAGCTCAGATTCCGGCATGATTATCGGCACACCGTTTGCCGATATTTTTGCCATCGCCCTGGAAAATGCCGGACAAGTCTGGGTGGTTGACCTGAAAGACGGCTTTCCCGTCACCCGCATCGAAAACGTCGGTCGCCATTTGCATGACGCGTTTTTAACCCACGGCGGCAGCAAACTGATGGTGGCCTCGTATGACGACAGCATCGTCACCGCCATCGACTTAAAAGAACGCAAAATCATCAAAAAGCTGGAAGCGGGCTGTGTGCCGCATGTCGGCGGTGGCGCAGCGGTTGAAGTCGATGGCCGCACCTTGGGCTTTGGCACCAACTTTGGCGATTGCGACAAAATGGTGGTCAGCGTTTGGGATTTGGACAAAATGGAAGTGGTCAAACAAGTGCCGGTTGCAGGTGGTACCGAATCACCTGCCGCCCATGCCAATGCGCCTTATGTGGCGGTGGACATTATCTCTAAAGACCGTCGTGCACGTACCGTCCAGCTGATCGACAAGAAAACCTTGGAAGTCGTGAAAACCTTAGATGTTGGCGGTCATGCCTACTTCCCCGAATACAGCGCCGACGGCAAATTTTTGTATGTCAGCGCGGGTTATAGCGGCGATGAAGTGGTGGTTTACGATGCCAACAGCTTAGAAAAAGTCGCCTCTGTGCCGATAGAAAGCCCAGCGGGTTTGTTCTCGCACGGACGGGTACGGTATATGACACGCGGCTTGTCACCTGACGAATTGGCGGCGCGTGATGCTGGTGCGAAAGGGGCGAACTAATGAAACGCTTAGTAATTTCATCAGCCTTCCTGCTAGGGCTAATGGCGACTACCGCCGATGCCGCCAGCCTTTATGCAGGTCAAAGCCGTGCGGCGGCAGTCTGTGCGCAATGCCACGGCATTAAAACCCCCTCCGCCGACGCGCCGTTTCCGTCTTTAGCCGGACGCGATGTGGCGTATCTAAAACTGGCATTGGCCCAATACCGCGACAAAACCCGCAAATCCGAGATTATGAACGCCATTGCGGGTTCATTGACGGATGCGGACATCAGCAATGTCGCCGCGTATTATGCGGGCTTGCATTAGTTTTCCGCTTATCCGACGGAGTGCAAGGGCTTTAGACCTTGCTGTCTATACCGCAAAACCCCGGAATGCAAAGACATAACCTTTGCATTCCGGTTGAGCTACGGCGTGATGCAGGCAAAAAACCAGTAATCTAATGAAAAAATACCTATTACTACTCTGCATCGCTGCTAACTGCCTAGCCGCCGAACCCACACCAGACCGCCAAGCAGTCCTACAGCATTTGCTAAAAAATGATTGTGGTGCCTGTCACGGCCTAAGCCTACAAGGCGGCATGGGGCCAGCCTTATTGCCCGACACCTTGGCCGGAAAACCAGACGACTATTTAGTGGCGACCATCCTTAACGGGCGCAAAGGCACAGCGATGCCACCGTGGCAACCGTTTATGGATAAGGATGAGGCCTTGTGGTTGGTGGGGGTGTTGCGGAAGGGGAAATCGTAATTATTAAATTTGTGTTTTATGCCTTGGAAGAGATATGACACCATCAGAAATCATTATTCAATCATTAACACCAATCTTAATCAGCTATTGGTGGGTGTTTTTAGTGCCTGTATTGTTGGGTTTACTAAAATCACCTTTTATAAAAGGTGTCTTAGGCGAGTTTCAGGTCAACCTGGCGTATAAGCTATTTCTTGATAAGCGCACCTATAGCTTATTCAAAAATGTGACCTTAACAACTGAAGGAACCGGAACCACCCAAATAGACCACATTATTGTGTCCCGTTACGGTGTTTTTGTGATCGAGACCAAAAACATGAATGGTTGGATATTTGGCAATCCCCAGCAAAAAATGTGGACGCAAACACTCTATCGGCATAAAACTCAATTCCAAAACCCATTGCATCAAAACTACAAACATGTAAAAACCCTGCAAGCGGCTTTGCAATTGGAAGATCGGCAAATTTTTTCATTAGTGGTATTTGTTGGCGATAGCACTTTCAAATCGGCTATGCCTGATAATGTTGTTTATATCGGTGGATATATCCGCTATATCAAAAACCAAACTGACGTCGTTCTAGCTGATACTAATGTATTGGCTATTTGCGCCAAAATACAATCAGAACGGCTATCACCGTCATTGCTGACACATAGTAACCACGTTAAGCACGTTAAAACCTTGGTAGAACAAAAACAGCAGCGGAACAACCAAGACAATGCCTGCCCCCGATGTGGCAGTGCGATGGTAGTGAGGACGACAAAATCAGGGGCTAACCAAGGCAAAACCTTTTTTGGCTGTTCCAACTACCCCCGATGCCGAATGGTTAAGCAAATTGAAGCTTAATTTTTAACAATGTCACTTAGCGTAAGTCCTATATATCACTGCACATTTTTAACACGATAACATCGATATGATATACGCGCTGATGCGTAGCCATTCGCTGGCGATCATGCTTAGCGGGCGCAAAGGCACGGCGATGCCGCCGTGGCAACCGTTTATGGATAAGGATGAGGCTTTGTGGTTGGTGGGGGTGTTGCGGAAGGGGAAGCCATAGTGGGGAGATGGGTTGCCAAAACGCGGCAACCCAAGGTGGCTGGTTTTAAGCCAGCTTGCGGCGGCGGGCCATCAGGCCAAGCATACCGATGCCAAACAAGGCCATCAGCTCCGGTTCGGGGACAGCCGTTGGGGCGGTGAAATCGAATTGGGTGATGGTGAAGATTTGAGTGGTTGTAGTTGCGGTGGCAGCTTGGAATGAGGTGTTCGACAAAGCCCTATAATCGCTGCCATAACCGGCTGTTGCAGAATGCACCCATCCAAGAAAGAATTAGTGCCGCCAGTGGCTGTGGTGTGTGAAATCAGCACCACCAGATCGCCGCCCAAATAGGTGTAGGGCGTGGAAAAACTAATGCTGGGCGCGAAAGGCGTAGGCGTTCCCGCATTGCTAAAACCACTAAGGTCATAGCTCAATGCGCCATCGCGCACTAACACTGGGTTGAGCAGATTAGCGGCAAAGGTGGTGCTCATGCCCGCGATAGTGTTAGCAGCTTGGCCTACGGTGATTTCAAAGTCACTCCAATTGCGGATGCCACCTGCTGCGGGTTCACTGCTTGCTAGCCGCCAAGCCAAGCCGTTGATGCTGCTGCCTACCGCCATGCCCGCCAGTTGGCTAGCGGCAATTTGCATTTCATAAGTACGCGTGCTTGTGTTGATCAGGGTATTTAAGACTTGATTGCCTGCGGTGGCATCGTAGGCGTTTGGTGCTACTATCGTGGAAGCGTGGGCGGTGTTTGCTGCCAAGGCCAGGGCTAGCAAAGGCAGGGTGCGAAGTATTTGGGTGATTTTAGTCATGCTTAAGGCTCATAAAATTGTGATGTAAATTGGCTAGGGCGGGGCTTACAGCAGCTCTAGACCATACGAAATGTCGATGCTGCGGATAAGGCGTGCAAAAAAGACGGCGCATTATAAAATACGGGGGGGGGGGCTAGCAATAGTTGGTTTTAAATCAAGCAAGTAGCGATGTTGGATGGTAACTTTATCTCTATGATTTGAATGGTTTTTCACTGAGAGTTGATGTTTGTGGGCAGGTCGGGATGGGCGATTATTTATCAGAGGGCTATGGCTCGATGTTCACCTTTGTCGTTTGGTTAAGATTTATTTCCGTGACAGAGGAAGTAAATCTAAGCGAAAATTTTCGCTAATATCACCAGTAAGCCGTTATTTTGCTATGCTATACGGCTGTTATCTCGCCCTAAACGGCTTTTAATCTCCTGTTATTTTTCAACACTCTTACTTAGCGCAGCCCATGTACATCCCGGCACATTTTGAACAAACCAACATCGAAATGATGCACGCGCTGATGCGTAGCCATCCGTTGGCGACCTTGGTTACACTGGGTGATGAAGGGCTTAACGCCAACCATATCCCGTTATACCTTAGCGCAGAGTCTGGTCAGTATGGCGTTTTACAAGGCCATGTCGCCCGCGCTAACCCGCTATTGGGTGACAGCAACCTTGCAGAAGTATTGGTCATCTTTCACGGCCCGAATGCCTACATCAGCCCGACTTGGTACGCAACTAAACCAGCAACAGGGAAAGTAGTGCCTACATGGAACTACACAACAGTCCATGCCTACGGCAAGCTCCAGCAGATTGATGATGCCACTTGGCTGCGCACCCATCTTGAGGCAATGACTGACCAACATGAAGCCAATATGCCGCAACCTTGGCAGCTATCCGATGCCCCGCATGACTTTACCGAGCGGCTGCTGGGGGCAATAGTCGGGATAGAAATAATGATTACCCGCTTGTCGGGCAAATGGAAAGTCAGCCAAAACCAACCTCAGGAAAATCAAGTCAGCGTGGTACAAGGGCTTAGCACCAGCCAACTAGCGGATGCTGGGGCAATGGCGGATTTGGTTAATCAGGGTGTCAGTTTGTAGGTTGGGTTGCATCTTTTCGCAACCCAACAAACCGTGCGGGAATGTTGGGTTAGATTTATTCCCGCTTTCGCGGAAATAAATCTAACCCAACCTACGCGGCTTAACGTTGGTCTTTGAACAACTAATCCATTTTTATTTGAAATATTAACCACAGGTTAGGCACTTAATGCAAAAAGAAGAACATTTCACCGATAAATTAGCGGATGACATTCAACGCGATGACACGTTGGATACAGCAACTAAGGCTCAGATTATGAGTAACCTTAGAAAAATGAAAGACATCAAAGTCAATATATTAATTACAGGTGCTACAGGCTGTGGAAAATCATCGACCATTAACGCGCTGTTTGGCAAAAAAGATTTGGCAAAAGTCGGACAAGGCGTTGATCCAGAAACAATGGATATTAGAAAGTTCGAGTTAAGCAATATTGTCTTGTATGACTCGCCTGGTTTGGGTGATGGTAAAGAAGCAGATTTAAAACACGCAAAAAATATCACTGCCAAGCTTTATGAAACAGATGATAAAGGCAATTTGCTGATTGATTTGGTTTTAGTCGTTCTTGATGGTGGAAGCCGCGACCTCGGCACATCATTTCAGTTAATCAATGAAGTCATTATTCCTAATCTGGGTGAAGATAAAAAGCGGCTGTTGGTTGCTATCAATCAAGCCGATGTTGCCATGAAAGGACGTTATTGGAATCACCAAAAAAATTATCCAGAACCCGAATTGCAAAAATTTCTTGAGGAAAAAGTGTTATCAACTCGTTGGAGAATTAAAGAAGCCACTGGCGTTGATGTTGAGCCTATTTATTACAGCGCGGGTTATAAGGACTGTGACCAAGCACAAAATCCATACAATCTTTCCAAATTAATGCTTTTAATCTTGCAACACACTAAACAGGAAAAAAGAGCTGCGTTTGCACAAGATATGAATAAAGACAGCAATATGTGGAAAGATGATGATAGATTGTCAGATTATCGCGGGGAAATTAGAAGCACATTTATCGAATCAATAACTTATGGCGCCTCAACTGGCGCAGATATTGGTGGCAATATTTTGGGAGGTCTTGGTGAACTTTATCTTGGTAAAACTGGAGAAAGAATTGGCGAAGCTCTTGGTAAGGTCGTTGGTGGTGTTGTCGGTGGCGTAGCGGGTGCTATAGGTGGAGCATTTAAGAAAGTTTTTAGTTGGTTTGACTAAACATGAAAAATTATAGATTCCAAGATATTCAATCACACATAGATCGTTATAACCTATTAACTCCGTTAGATATTTTACTGGTAGGTGGAACGGGAACTGGCAAAAGCTCGACATTAAATGCGTTATTCAATTCAACGGTAGCAAAAGTAGGCGAAGGCGTTGACCCTGAAACACAACATGTTTCGGCTCATTCGTTACATGATTATTTACGCTTTCACGATTCGGCGGGGCTGGGTGATGGTAAGGAAAATGACTATAACCACGCGAAAAATATCACTTGGGAGCTACAAAGAACCTGCAACACCGATTACCATTTTATGGATTTGACGATGGTTTTGCTTGATGGTGGCTCGCGTGATTTAGGCACTGCTTTTCAGTTGCTTGAATCGGTCGTGCTAAAAGCAATTGAACCGCAACGGGTGATTGTTGCCATTAACCAAGCAGATATGGCGATGAAAGGACGTTATTGGAATACCCACAGTAACAAACCAGAGCCTACGCTAGTTAATTTTTTGGAGGAAAAAGCACACTCTGTACAACACCGTATTAACGAATCAACAGGCTTAACAATTAATAAACCCGTCTATTACAGTGCAAAGTTTCACTATAACATTCACGTTCTCGTTGACCATATTATCCATCATTTTCCTACCAGTCGTAGAATTGTTTATAACCATCGTGAATCAAAGGGATCAGACTCTAATGCCAGTGGTTTTTTAAACGTTTTGAACTTATTGTGATGTGGTTAATGACATAACCCGTAAGGCGGATTCGCCGCTAGTTTGTAGTTTGGGTTAGATTTATTTCCGCGAAAGCGGAAGTAAATCGTAACCCAACATATCCGCACGGTTTGTTGGGTTGCGAAAAGATGCAACCCAACCTACATGGCTCATTGTCCTCGTTATTGAAATCGGACATCGTAAAGACATTTATCGCTAACTTAAGTTAATATTTCAACCATGAAAAAACACCTCCCCCTCCTCGCCCTACTCATCGCCCTCAACAGCCACGCCGAACTGCGTGCCACGGGTGATCTTGGCATTGTCATTGAACGCGAAGCGGGCGCGGCCATAATCGTCAACACCAGCCGCCATCAGCAACTCGCCAAAATTGAGCAATTGGGGGATTTGTCCCATGCCTCGGTGGTGTTTTCTAGGGATGAACGCTATGCCTATATTTTTGGGCGCGACGGCGGTTTAAGTAAAATTGATTTATTGCAAGACAAGTTGGACAAACGCATTTTACAAGCGGGCAACAGCATCGGCGGGGCGATTTCCCAAGACGGCAAGCTGATTGCCGTGTCCAATTACACGCCGGGTGGCGTGAAGGTGTTTGCCGCCGATACTTTGGAATTGGTGGCGGACATTCCGGCTAGCTACGGCGATGGCAAACTGTCCAAAGTGGTGGGCTTGGTGGATGTGCCAGGGCAGCGTTTTGTGTTCAGCTTGTTTGATGCGGGCGAAATTTGGACATTGGATGTCAAAAATCCCCAACAACCTATTATTGAAAAGTTTAAAAACATCGGCAAACAGCCTTACGATGCCCTGATTACGCCAGACGGACGCTATTATATTGCGGGTCTGTTCGGCGAGCCGGGCATGGCTTTATTGGATTTGTGGAATCCTCAAGCAGGTGTCAAACGCATACTTGCCGACCAAATCAAACCCGAAGACAAACAGCCCGTGTACAAAATGCCCCATCTTGAAGGTTGGGCCGTGGCGGGGGATACGGTGTTTGTGCCTGCCATCGGCAAGCATGAAGTGTGGGTGTTGGACAAAAAAACCTGGCAATTGCTAAAAGCAATCCCCGTGGCGGGGCAACCGGTGTTTGTGATGGCAAGACCGGATGCACGCCAAGTGTGGGTGAATTTTGCGATGCCCGACAACAACTTATTGCAAGTGCTGGATGTGCAATCCTTGGCAGTCAAACAAACCCTAACCCCGGGCAAGGCGGTGCTGCATTGCGAATTTACCCCGCGCGGCGAACAAGTCTGGGTGGCGGTGCGTGATGATGACCAAGTGCTGGTTTATGACACCGACAGCTTACAAGTCATCGCCCGCTTGCCCGCGCTGAAACCCAACGGCATTTTCTTTAGCGCCCGCGCCCACCGGATAGGCTTATAGGATGTTGTCGCCGTTACAGCAACGCTTGCTGAATGATTTTCAGCGCGATTTCCCTTTATCCGCCAGACCTTACCAAGACATAGCCGAACAATTGGGCGTGACTGAGCAAGCCGTGTTGGCGGCGTTTGCCGAACTCAACGCCCAGCACTATATCAGCCGCATCGGCCCGGTCATCCGCCCTAACCAAATCGGCGCCAGCACCTTAGTGGCGATGGCAGTCCCCGCTGACGAGTTACAGGCGGTTGCAGATTTGGTCAGTGCTTACCCCGAAGTGAACCACAATTACGAACGCGAGCATCACTTTAACTTATGGTTTGTGCTGATTGCTGCCGATGCCGCCCATTTGCAAGCTGTGTTGGACGATATTGAACAGCACACGGGCTACGTTGTGCTGTCGTTGCCGTTAGTCCAGGAATTTTTTATCGACTTGGGCTTCCCACTGGATTTAGCCCATGCTTGATGCCCGCGACCGCCAGCTATTGGCGCACATCCAACTCGGCTTGCCGCTGTGCGCAAGACCTTATCAGGCGATAGGCGATGCTATCGCTATGCCCGAAACTGAAGTCATCGAACGGCTAACGCGCCTTAAACAACAAGGTTTGATTAAACGTTTGGGCGTTATCGTCAAACATCGTCCCTTGGGCTATAACGCCAATGCGATGATTGTTTGGGACATCCCTGATGCCTTGATCCACGCATTGGGAACGCAATTAAGCCGCTATGAGTTTGTCACCTTATGCTACCAACGCCCGCGCCTAGAAGCGTGGCCTTATAACCTGTACTGCATGATCCACGGCAAAGACCGCGCCACCGTGTTGGCGCAATTGGCGCAATTGGACAGTGCTTGCCAGCTGGCTGACTTTAAGCGCGAAATCTTATTCAGCCGCCAATGTTTTAAACAACGCGGCGCCCTTTACCCACGCGCCAGCAAACAACGTGCTTATGGATAACATCGACCGCCAGATTATCAACCACTTGCAAGACGGTTTTCCGGTTTGCGCCGCCCCGTATCAGCACGCCGCCCAGCAACTGGGTATCAGCGAGGCCGAATTGCTGGCGCGTTTACAAGCCTTGTTGGCAGACGGCACTCTAAGCCGCTTTGGGCCGCTATACCATGCCGAACGGGTGGGCGGCGCACTGACCTTAGCCGCCGTAAAAGTGCCGCCGGAACGCTACGACGAAGTGACCGACATTATCAACGCCTTCCCCGAAGTCGCTCACAATTACCAGCGCAACCATGTCTTAAACATGTGGTTTGTGCTGGCGACCGAAACCCCGGCGCAGCTACAGCAAGCCCTCGCCGACATCGAACAACAAACCGGATTGCCTGTTTACAACATGCCTAAAATTAACGAATATTTTGTCGGCTTACGCTTGGAAGCTTAATATGGATGCCACCGATTTGGCGCTGATGCGCGCCACCCAAGCGGGCTTGCCGCTAGTCCCCGAGCCTTACCAAGCTCTTGCCGAACAACTGGGCATCAGTGCCGAACAAGTGATGGCACGGCTTGTTGCCATGCAGGCGGCGGGCAGTATCCGCCGCATTGGTGCTGTGCCTAACCACTACAAACTCGGCTACCGCTACAACGGCATGACGGTTTGGAATGTGCCGGATGCCCACGTTGATGCCCTAGGCGCACAAATCGGGCAACTGCCGTTTGTCAGCCACTGTTACCATCGCCCCCGCCATCTGCCCGACTGGCCTTACAATTTATTTGCAATGGTGCATGGCAAAAGCCTAGCGGAGGTGGACGGGCAAATCGCCCAGATTAACGCGGTGTTGGGGGAATTAAATTTAGGTGGGGAAGTACTTTATAGTACTAGGATTTTGAAGAAGACGGGATTTAGGAGTGGGTAAGTGTAGTCGTATGATTCCGGTGGTTGGTTTAACGGCTTAATTGGCAAGAACGGTAATTATTCAGGGCCCACATAAGCCAGCCTTTTTTTTTCTTTCTAAAGAGGGGTGCTAAATACTTATGCTGAAAGCTATGCAAATTCGAGTGTAAATTACACCGAATGGCTATATGGATGCTATTATTAAATTTATAATGGTTAAGTGAGCATTGTTTCTGCTTTTTGTTAATGCCTTTTAGGGCAGTCTATTGCATTTGCCGCGCTAAATATTAATCATGTGGACATCCGTTAATCAGCTTTGTTTGGCATTCAGGCGAATAGCCGATGGTTTACAAGGCATTTCTTGTAACTTCTCATTATTGGCAGGATAAAGACCTGCGAGGTTTATAAAACCTCGCAGGTTTGCCGCTATAGCCTACCATTAATGAGAAGTTACCATTTCGTCAGGTAATTATATGGAAGACAAAAAAAATATTGTCATTAAGGTCAAATATCCAACTGCGGGAAATAAACCTGAAAATGCCGCCCATTCGCCCAGTGTAGTGACCATTTGGAACATTAAGCGTTTGCTGTTTGCTTTCTTGGGCTTGTTGTTTGTGGTAGTGGGACTGGTATTATTTTTTATTCCAGATGCACCTACTACCCCGCCGCCCCCAACTCCTCCTGTTGCTACAGTTGCTACGGTTGCACCTGTTTCGTCTGTTGCCCTAGCCGCCCCAGCTGCTGCTCCTGTAGCTCCGGTCAAGCCGTTGGAGGTCACTAAAGCCGAAAAGGTCGTCAATATCCCCGTCGGGCCACAATTAGAAACCAATAAAAATATCACAAGGGCGCTGCTTACTTTTAAAGTTAATGATAATGAGCCCGTGGGTGAAATTGTATTGCCGTTGAAGTTGAGTAAAAAAACGCCAACATCGGTATATTATTTTGTTGGATTAAACGATATGAAAGGTCGTACTGTTTACCATGAGTGGTTATTGGACGGTGAACTGATCACCCGAAAAAAAGTGAATATCTCGGATAATACTTGGCGTACATCCTGCCGTCAGTTATTTATTTATAGCGATAAAACCCATTGGGTAGCAAGGTTGGTTGATGAAACTGGCCAGATGTTAAATGAAATGCGGGTTGAGGTCAGTTACGAATAGCTGGGCGGCCATAAGATTTTCAGCTCCTTAGTATAGGATGGCTTAGCTTATAAAGCTTTGCCAGCATTTTTTAGTTAATACAACTTCATTGGGTACTAGAAACTGATATGTCATACTTAAATGCGCATATTGAATTAGGATAACTATTCGGCCCTTGGTCTTTAGAAAAGCTAGGTTAGGGTTCAATCCCTTTCAACTTCCCTGCAAGCTCTGCCGCTTTTCAAAAGGGGTAGTTATGGATGATCCCAATGATATTGCTGGGCGTTTCTTACTTAAGGCACTTTATTTTATAATGGGGATAATAGTGTTAGAATATATATTTTTAATAATAAGTGAATGACGATGACTGATTATAATAAGCTCTCTGAAAATGAATTACAGACTGTTATTGAAAGCGCTGAAAAGGCCTTAAAGGATATTCAGGCGGCAAAGCGTAAACAAGTGATTGCACAGATTAAAGCATTGGCCGCTTCTATTGATGTGCAGGTGGACATACATGAGGTGGATAAGGCTTCTGTGCGTAAAGGTATCAAAGTGCCGGTTAAATATCGGCATCCTGAGCATCCAGAAAAAACGTGGACGGGCAGGGGAGTTATGCCGGTTTGGTTGCAAGCGCTGAAAAACTCGGGCCGTGATCTCTCAGAATTTGAGGTGTAGTTGTGTTGAGCGAAGCCTTTTAAGGCTTCGCATGCCGTTTTTTAGGCTTAGTCAATAAATCGCCTAGTCAGGTCTTGATAGGCATCAATTCGGCGGTCCCGAAAATAAGGCCATATCTGCCTTACTTTTTCTATACGCGTGCTGACGAGTGTGGCGGTCAATAGTTTTACTTCTGTTGCGTTGGCGTTGGTTAAAATTTCCCCTTGAGGGCCAGCAATAAAGCTGTTGCCCCAAAAATTAATGCCAGCATCTGAGTTGGGGGCTTGTTCAAAGCCGATTCGGTTGCAGGAAATAACAGGGATGCCGTTGGCAACTGCGTGTGAGCGTTGGATAGTGATCCATGCGTCCAATTGGCGTTGGTGTTCCTCTGGTGTGTCTTGTGGATCCCAGCCGATGGCGGTGGGGTAAATTAACAACTCAGCCCCTGCTAAGGCCATTAATCTTGCGGCTTCTGGAAACCACTGGTCCCAACAGACCAGAATGCCTAATTTACCGATGGAAGTATCTATTGGCTTAAATCCAAGGTCGCCAGGTGTAAAATAATATTTTTCATAAAATCCTGGATCATCGGGTATGTGCATTTTTCGGTATTTACCGGCAATGCTGCCATCTTTGTCAAAAATCACGGCAGTATTATGGTAGAGTCCCGCTGCCCTTTTTTCGAAAATGGTTGAGACAATGACAATTTTGAGCCTTTTTGCCACGGTCGCCAAAATTTCAGTCGCAGGGCCCGGAATGGGCTGGGCCAAGGCAAAATTATTATAATCTTCATTTTGGCAAAAATACGGCCCCAGATGCAGTTCGGGGAGCACCACCAAATCCGCATTTGCTGAGGCGGCTTCCTCAATTTTTGCAATTGAAAAATTCAAGTTTGTCTGCCTGTCTTCATTGCAGGGCTGTTGGACGGCGCTAACGGTTAATGTGGGTTTCATGGATAGATGGTTGGCGGATGGTTGGCGGATGGTTGAGTTGTCTGATAGTTTATAATAATTTGCCAAATAGGCATACTGGCTTGTTTTTGCAGTTTTTGCCTGTGTTGATTTATCCAGCCGTTGTCCGCACTTCCCTTCACGCCCATAAACATTGAATGCCAATAAACTTATAAGCCAGCACTATTGCTTATTTAGGGTTCGGGTTGGCTGGCCTTTATGGGTAAGTGCCCGCAACCGTATCGAATTAACATTTTACCCATACCTTGGCCTTAATTGAAAGCTAGGTATTGATTCGATAAGCGAATTGCAAAAAGTTAGCATGTATTTTCCACAACAAAGTGTAGCAGTTACGCCATTGAATAGGATGGTATACATGACGACTTGTTGCTAAGCACTTATAAGAGTTATTTAGGGGGTTATGGGATTTAGGAAGCATGATTTTGCTGGACGAATTGAATGTAATGGGCGCAAATTGTGGTTTTCTGTCATTTTAGGGCAGATTTCTATGCCTGGATACCGAGTCACTTCTTAAGGTTTATTTTCGTTAATATATTTTGGCGAATGTTGGTTGTAAAGTATAATGCCATAAATAAATTTGTTTGTTAGGGTGTGCCCATTTTGTCGTCGGCTTTGTTTGTTAAACATTTCTAGTGACTCCGACCATTGCGCTTAATTTTAAGGGCTTATGCTGAAGCATTTTTCAAAACTTTCCATTTCCAGGTGAACGATTATGAACAATCAAGAACCACAAAATCAAAGTAAGATCACAGAGGAAGCCAATGTGCAAAATAGGCGTCGGTTTATTAAAGGTGCAACCGCCGCTACGCCAGTCGTGTTGACTTTGGCAAGCCCGTCTGTATTGGGCGGATTGTTGTGTTTATCGCAACAACTGTCAGGGAATTTGTCTGGTACGCCTGTGGGAGGCTGTGTTAAAGGAAAAAACCCTGCTTATTGGAAAAGCCCGCTTAATAAGGGCGCTTGGCCGTCTGGATTTAGTTATGGTACAGGTACAAGCACTTCAGTGTGTAGTACTCCAACCTATAGCGGGGGAACAAGGTTTAATGATTCTTCTGTTGGATTTATTGGGGATTCAATATCGACTATAATGCGCGAAATTTTATGTGGATCAATAACAAACACCAATGCTTGTTTTACTGCGGCTTTGTTAAATTCGGTGGCTGTTCCTAACTATATTTTGACTAAATCAGAAGTTCTCGCCTTACGAAACGGCTCCCTTGCTCCGCCGTCCCCATTTCCAAATACTAATGCGGGCAAAGTAGCTTTTTTTCAAACAACATGGTAGTTGGCCTTAGGAATGTTCACGGATGATAATAAAACTTCCTGCCCGCCCACAATGGGTTGCACCTTAGCAATTTATATGGGATTTCTGATGAGCGAACCGAGATTAAGCACATGCATTCGCCTTTTCAAAGCCATGGGTATCCCCTGCGGCAACATGGATTGTTTCCTGTTGAACTTGGTTGGCGCATTGTATATGGGTGACGGCATCTTGGATAAGCCCTGTAACCAACCAATAGAATTGGTTGGGTATTTCTGGTTTGGCAAGCATTACCGTGCCGTTAAAGGATTGAGCCTCGTTATCGGAAAACTTCAAGTGCGCGGCAAAGTGCCGAGTCAGATTTCCGTCTATGCGTAAGTGTTAGGTAGTTTTTAATTGTTAAAGTTATCTTTTTCTGTGCTAAGTGCTGACTTAATTGCTTTTCCTAAAGGTGGTATAGTTAGTTGTCGCTTTTGGGAAAATGATTGCGTTGTTTATCAGGAATTATTTGGACAAACCCATTTAATCGAAGGTATTGGTGCACAAGTATTTAAGCTGGTTTCAGAGGCAGCGATTACCTACGATGATCTGCTGGCAAATTTACAAAGCAATTTTGAGCTGGAAAATAATGCTGATATGGGCCTAATTTTGGATAACTTAATTTTGGAATACCAAAAATTAGGCCTATTGGCCGTTACGGACAATGATTCTGCGTGAAGCTTGAAACTCTTTCAAAAGAGACGGTTGTACAGACACTTAAAAGCCAAGGCCTTAGATTAAAAATAGGCGGTTTTACTGTTTGCTTAAGCTCTTCTATTCCTGATGTTGCAGCTCATTTGGCAAGTCTTTATGGTGCTTTTGAGCTTGTTGATGAGGCCGATTTTATTGACTTTTATACGTCATTAGAATCCCCAAGCCTACTTCGTCGTTATTTTCGTCCCCAAGTTACCTTCTCATTCGACGGTTATTTTCCGTTTAAACCTTTGCCTTATGACCAGGCTTCTGCGATGTTTGAATGGGGCTTAAATTGGTGCATAGCCAGCCAATCCCATCAATATCTGATTGCTCATGCCGCTGTCGTCGAGTTAAATGGACAGGCATTTATTTTTCCTGGGGTTCCGGGCAGTGGTAAAAGCACCTTGTGTGCAGCGTTAGTGTGTAGTAGCTGGCGCTTGCTTTCCGATGAGATGACCTTGTTGTCCTTAGCCGACGGGTTGGTTTACCCCGTGCCTAGGCCGATCAGCTTAAAAAACCGTTCAATTGATGTGATCCGTAACTTTTACCCCGAAGCAGTTTTTGGGAAGGTTGTTAATGACACCTCAAAAGGGACAGTAGGTCATTTGCGTCCGCCTGACAAGAGTGTCGGGTTCGGCTCTGACCCTGCCCAGCCTGCCAAACTGATTTTCCCTAAATACGAACAAGGATCTGAAACCAGCCTTACCCAATTAACTAAGGGCCGGGCCTTGTTAAAACTGGCCGAGAATAGTTTTAACTATAATGTCTTGGGGCTACACGGATTTAACAGCCTAGCTGATTTAGTTGATTGCTGTGATTGTTATGAGTTCAAGTACAGTAATCTTGATGAAGCAATCGCCTTGTTTACGGGAATGGCGCAATGAAGCCGCTTTTATGTACGGTTTTTATAAATCCCAATGCCGCCTTGGATTTAAATTTGCAACAATGGGATATGCTGATCCGGCAAGCAAGGGCTGCCAATGTTTTGGCAAGGTTGGGGTTTTTATTACAAGATGCCGGTCTGTGGGGGAAGATTCCAGTAAAACCCTTACTACATCTTGAATCCGCACTTGTGTATTTTGGGCGGTTTTATAGTTCGCTACAGCGGGAAATCGGCTATGTCCATGATGCGCTAAGTGTTGCTAATGTACCGCTAGTATTGCTCAAAGGGTCGGCCTATATCATGGCGGTTAATGCGGCTGCTAAAGGACGGACTTTTTCGGATGTTGATATTTTGGTGCCTGAGGATAAATTACTTGAAGTGGAGTGGGCCTTAATTAACGCCGGTTGGATAACCAGTACTTTGGATCCTTACGACCAAAAATATTATCGGCAATGGATGCACGAAATCCCGCCATTAAGGCATTTGGATCGACAAACATCCATTGATGTGCATCATAATATTCTGCCAAAAACGACTGAATTTTGTCCAGATGCCGCCCTATTGTTGGCTAATTGTGTCAAAATTGATGGGCAAGACAGCTGGGTTCTGGCGACTGAAGATAGGGTGCTACACAGTGCCACGCATCTGTTTCATGAAGGTGAGTTTGGCCAAGGCTTCCGGGATTTGTCTGATTTGGACTTATTGCTTAGGGAGTTTTCAGGGGAGGGGGATTTTTGGGAGAAATTGTTGCAAAGGGCGGAAGCACTCAAACAACAAGTCCCTTTGTTTTATGCCCTACGCTATACCCGGAAAATTTTGCAAACCCCTGTGCCGGAAAGAATTCTTGATGCTGCTGGGCGGCAAGCGGGTAAAAAGATCAACACGCCATTGATGGATGCCCTTTTTTTAAGGGCGCTTATGCCTGACCATGCCAGCTGTAATGACCGTTGGACGGGCTTGGCTCGCTGGTTATTGTATGTCAGGTCACATTGGCTACGAATGCCAGTCCACTTGATGGTTTCCCATTTGTTACGTAAATCATTGCGGCGGGTGCTTGGAAAAGAGCCGCATTAAATGTTAAGCAAGTTATAATCACCACACCATCCACTTTCACATACCGTATGAAAATACTTCATATCTTTGACCATTCGATCCCATTGCACAGTGGCTATACCTTTCGCAGCAAAGCCATCTTGGAGCAACAGCAAAAACTGGGATGGGAAACTTTCCAGGTAACCTCGCCCAAGCACAATATCGCCACCGCGACTAGCGAAACGGTGGACGGGTTTACTTTTTATCGTTCAGGTCAGCCCCAAGGCTTTCTTGCAAAGTTGCCTGTTTTAAACCAGTGGGCTGTTGTGCAATCTTTGGCTGATCGGCTGGATGAAATTATCCCTGACATAAAACCGGATATACTGCACGCACATTCCCCTGCACTTAACGGTTTGGCAGCACTTAGGGCCGCCAAGAAATACAATATCCCCTTAGTCTATGAATGCAGGGCTTTTTGGGAAGACGCGGCTGTTGATCATGGCACAGCTACTGAAGGCGGCTTGCGGTATAAGCTGACCAAATGGCTAGAAACCTATGTTTTTAAAAAGGCTGATGCGATAACGACTATCTGCGAAGGATTGCGGTCAGATATTGCCTCACGGGGCATTAGTCCCGAAAAAATCACAGTAATACCCAATGCCGTCAATGTAGAGCTATTCACTTATGGACAAGGCCCGGATCAAACCTTAAGGGAGCAATTGGGTTTGCAAGATAAAATTGTTTTAGGTTTTATTGGTTCCTTTTATGCTTACGAAGGCTTGCCGCTGTTGTTGGAAGCTTTGCCAAAGATACTGCAAAACCATCCTGAAACCCGGTTGTTGCTGGTCGGCGGTGGCCCCCAAGAGGCGCTGATTAAACAAATGACTAAAGAGTTGGGCTTAGAATCCGCCGTTATTTTTACAGGCCGCGTACCCCACGGGCAGGTGCAGGATTACTATAACCAGGTTGATATTTTTGTCTATCCGCGCTTGTCTATGCGGTTGACGGATTTAGTGACCCCCCTTAAGCCTTTGGAAGCGATGGCCCAAGGTAGGTTGGTGGTGGCTTCCGATGTTGGTGGGCATAAGGAGATGGTCATTGATCAGCACAATGGCTATTTGTTTAAAGCCAATGATGCTGATGATTTGGCGGCTACAGTCCTTGATCTATTAAACCAGCCACAGCTATGGGAGCCGTTACGTTTGGCAGGCCGCGCGTATGTGGAACAGACAAGAAATTGGCCTAATAGTGTCAGTTGTTATAAAAATATTTATGCCCGATTGATGGCACGTTCTTAGGAAATAAAAATGAAAGTGACAGTATTTGGTTCCGGTTATGTCGGTTTGGTGACAGGCGTTTGTTTGGCTGAGGTGGGTAATGATGTTGTTTGCATTGATGTTGACCAACAAAAAATTGATAATTTAAAAAATGGTATTATCCCCATTTATGAGCCTGGTTTGGATGAGTTGGTTAAAGACAACCAAAAAGCGGGGCGCATCAAATTTACCACGGATATACAAGAAGCTGTCAGCCATGGCGTCTTCCAGTTCATTGCTGTAGGCACGCCGCCTGATGAGGACGGGGCTGCGGACTTGCAATATGTGTTGGCAGTCGCCAGATCCATCGCGGAAAATATGGCTGATTACCGCATTATCATTGATAAATCAACGGTGCCTGTGGGTACAGCCGATAAAGTTAAGGCAGCGATTTTGAAAGTACAGGCCGAGCGTGGTGTTGCGATAGATTTTGATGTGGTGTCCAATCCTGAATTCCTAAAAGAAGGTGCGGCCATAGACGATTTTATGAAGCCAGACCGGATTGTTGTCGGTACCGACAACCCACGGACTGCCGAATTGTTGAAAGCATTGTATGCGCCGTTTAACCGTAGTCATGAACGTATTATTACTATGGACGTGCGTTCAGCCGAGCTGACAAAATACGCCGCAAATGCCATGTTGGCGACAAAAATTAGCTTTATGAATGAATTGGCCAATTTGGCTGAATTGTTAGGGGCGGATATTGAACAAGTCAGGAACGGAATTGGCTCTGATTCACGCATAGGCTATTCGTTTATCTATCCGGGCTGTGGTTATGGTGGTTCTTGCTTTCCTAAAGATGTTAAAGCTTTGGAACGTACTGCACAACAAATGGGTTACAAGGCCGAATTGCTTAATGCCGTCGAAAATGTCAACGATCGCCAAAAGCAGGTTTTATTTAATAAAGTCATCCGGCATTATGATGGCGATTTGCACGGTAAAGTTTTTGCGCTTTGGGGCTTGGCGTTTAAGCCAAAAACGGATGATATGCGGGAAGCACCTAGCCGCGTCATACTTGAGGCACTAATTAATGCGGGTGCAACGGTTAGGGCATTTGATCCAGAAGCCATGGCTGAAGCAAAAAGAATTTATGGCGATAAATCCGGCTTAACGTTGGTTGAAACTGCTGAAGATGCTTTGCAGGGGGCAAATGCCCTGATCGTGGTGACTGAGTGGAAAAACTTTTGGAGCCCTGATTTTGATTTGATAAAAAACACCTTGAAAGATGCGGTGATTTTTGATGGCAGAAATTTATACCAGCCTGAATCACTTAGGAAGCAAGGCATTGTTTATTATGGGATCGGGAGAAGCTAACTTTAGCTGACCCATAGAATTATTAAATACGTATTAGGCAAGATCAGTTGCTCCGCAGACAACAGGTTGGCCACAAAAAATCTGGAGAAGCTGCCGATGGGTGCTGAAAGATTCAAGCTTAATGGCTTGCAGGCTGGACGGGGTATTGCCGCGATGTTAGTGGTCTTACATCACGCGGCTAACCACTTGAAGGCCGATTTTGGGTATTTACCTTTGTGGGGTTTTTTTCATTTTGGCCGTGCCGGCGTGGATTTTTTCTTTGTGTTAAGTGGCTTCATTATCTTTTTTGTCCACTCTAAGGATATTGGTAATCCGGCCCGTCTCGGGTCTTACTTTGTTAAGCGTTTCACGCGTATTTTTCCGATCTATTGGATAGTCATTCTTATTCTTTTAGGGATAAGCTTAGTGACCCATAAGACGCCATCGCCCAAGGCGTTTCTGATGGATGCTTTTTTGCTACCTATGGCTGAGTTAAACACCTTGGGTGTCGCTTGGACTTTGCGTTTCGAACTGTTTTTTTACGGAATGTTTGCCATCGCCATAATGTCCCGAAGTATAGGTGCAATAATGCTCGCCTTTTGGGTGCTTGGGATAGCCTTACAAGCGCTTGGTTTCATGCCGCCGATAAGCCCTGAATGGGTAAATATGGTATTCTCCCCGTGGAACATTGAGTTTATGTTGGGTATGTTGGCTGCTTATTATTTATTGCAAAATAAGGTGCGTAGTCCGAAAGCCTTGTTTTGGATTTCCTTACTTGCCTTTTTAGCTTTTGGTGTGCTGGAAAATCTCTATCTTTTAGATGGCACCGCTGGGATAGCCCGGTTGTTTTACGGCCTTTCCTCAATGCTTATGCTCATGGGTTTGGTTGAGTGGGAGCGTGTGGAACATTTCATAACGCCGCGGCCTTTAGTCATCATTGGGGAGGCTTCTTACTCCGTCTATCTCATCCATTTGCTGTCTATTGGTGTTGCCTATAAGATTTTGGATGTCTTTGGCGTACTGAGCAGGATTCCCCTCGATGTTACGTATGCACTGTTGTTTGTTGCTGCCGTGGTTGGTGGTGTGGCTACCTCCCGTTTACTGGAGCTTCCGTTAATCCGCTTAGTCCGCAAGCTGCTTGCCAAAATCAATTATCACCCCGTTAAATGAACTTTTGATTATGCCATCCCCTGAACTGTTGGTTTTTTCATCGCTTTTTCCCAGTCAAAAACGACCTAATGCGGGTGTTTTCATTAGGGAAAGGATGTTTCGTGTACAGCAGGAAATTCCTGTTATTGTGGTTTCGCCTGTGCCTTGGTTTCCATTTCAGGGGATCATCAGATATTGGCGGCCACATTTTCGGCCACAGCCGGACAGCTATGAGGAACAAGACGGTGTGAGGGTGTATTTCCCCAGGTTTTTTTCAATCCCAGGTTTGCTCAAATCTTATGATGGTTTTTTTATGGCCCTGGGTAGTTTGCCGACGCTCATCAAGCATAGGAAGCAATTTAATATCATCGATGCCCATTTTGCCTACCCGGATGGTTATGCGGCGACTTTGTTGGGGAAATGGCTGGCAATTCCCGTCACCATTACCCTGCGGGGTACCGAAGTGCCTTTGTCTAAATTGCCGGGCCGTAAAACTAGGCAATTAACAGCGCTAAAAAGCGCCAGCCGGGTGTTTTCGGTATCCGATTCCCTCAAACAGCATGTCGTTTCCTTAGGCGCTGAAAGTGACAAGATTCGTGTGGTTGGTAATGGCATTGATGTCGATAAGTTTTATCCGCTCGCTAAAACCCTAGCTAGGGCGGAATTAAATATACCAGAAGATGCTAAGGTCTTGGTTTCTGTCGGTGGATTGGTTGACCGGAAAGGTTTTCATCGGGTAATAGAGGTTTTGCCAGAATTGGTGGCCAAGCATCCTGGGCTTATTTATCTGATTGTCGGTGGGGATAGTCCTGAGGGGAATATAAGGGAACGCCTGGAAAATCAGGTTAAGGCTTTAAAGCTTGAAGACCATGTCCGCTTTTTGGGGGCTTATCCTTCAGGGCAGCTAAAGCTGCCTTTGTCTGCCGCTGATTTATTCGTGTTGGCTACCGCAAATGAAGGCTGGGCGAATGTATTTTTAGAGGCCATGGCGTGTGGTTTGCCCGTTATTACTACTGAGGTTGGCGGCAATAAAGAGGTGGTAAATAACCCTAAATTAGGGGCGGTTGTCCCTTTTGGCGATTCATCGGCTTTATTGGCGGCTATATTGGAAGGATTGCAAACTGTTTGGGACGAGTCATATATCATACGATATGCACATGAAAACGCGTGGGATACCCGGGTGAAGATCCTTGTGGGAGAATTTCGCCGCATAGCTTCAACAATTGCCTGCTAATGCCGCAACATTGCTGTTAGTAGGTGTTTGGCTATCCGGGATTCTGGCCGCCGGGGTTCAGCCCTTGGCGGGGTAAAGAAGCTTTACAATGGTATAGCATTCAAGGCACTGATACTAGTTGTCTGGAGTTTACAGATGGCCAAATTCCCAGAAGTAATTTCATTCAACCCATTTACCCTTTAGGTTCTATTTGATGCCATTTGTAATTGACTGGGTAGACACTTGCTCCGGGACTGAGGCGGTTACCAAGATTCCCACCCCTGGGGGTTTGTTGGTTTTATATAGCCAGCAAGGTGTTATTACGAGTGGGGAATGGGGTTCAGCTGAAGACTTCGGACTGCCAGATCAAGACATACAGCGGCAATTGATGCAGTATTGTTTAAATGGCGATAAGCCCATTAAAATTCACTTGAAAAAACAAGGCAGCGCTTATCGGCATAAAGTCTGGGCAGAATTGTGCAAAATTCCCTTTGGGGCAACTATGACTTATTCGGCATTGGCAAAAGTTATAAGCTCGTCCGCACGGGCAGTGGGCAATGCCTGCCGCGACAACCCTTATCCCCTGATTATTCCTTGCCACCGGGTGGTGTCCGTTTCTGGATTTGGCGGTTATTGCGGGCAAACTGAGGGTGAATTGATGGCCATAAAACATAAATTGCTGGCCTTTGAAGCCAGCCATAAAGTATGAATGCCCAAGCGCTGATTGATCAGTTCCTTGATGCGGTTTGGGTTGAGCAGGGGTTGAGTAAAAATACCTTGTCTGCTTACAGTAGCGATTTGAGGATTTATGCAAAATGGTTGGGCGATAAACCGCTATTGGAAGCCGATAACGGTGATTTATCACGGTTTTTGGCTAGCCGTTATCAAGCAGGCATAGGCAATCGCACTTCGGCGCGGATTTTGTCTAGCCTGCGCCGTTTTTATGCCTATTTCATCAGGGAAAATAGCATCAGCATTGACCCAACAGCCTTGGTGGAATCCCCTTATATAGGCCGCAGTTTGCCTGTTTCGCTTTCCGAACAGGATGTGGAGCTATTGTTGAACGCCCCTGAGGTCACAAATACCTTGGGTTTTAGGGATAAAACTATGCTGGAAATGCTTTATGCGACAGGGTTGAGGGTGTCCGAATTGGTTGGCCTAAAATTCGGGCAAGTCAGTTTTAGGCAGGGTGTGGTCAGGATCGTTGGCAAAGGCAATAAAGAGCGTTTAATACCGGTGGGTGAGGTGGCCATGGGCTGGCTGGAGGCTTATGTGGGCCAGGCCAGACAGACGCTGATGGGGGAGCGGCAATGCGATTTTTTGTTTGTCACCAAGCGTGGGGATGGCATGACCAGGCAGGCGTTTTGGCATATTATCAAACGCCATGCTTACACCGCTGGTATTAGCAAAGAGCTGTCACCCCATACGCTAAGGCACGCATTTGCCACCCATTTGTTGAACCATGGGGCCGATTTGCGCGTTGTGCAATTATTATTGGGCCATGCTGATTTATCGACTACCCAGATTTATACCCATATTGCCCGGGAACGCTTAAAAGAATTACATTCAAAATTTCATCCTAGAGGTTAGAAAATGGCAACAGACATACACCCGACCGCTTTTATAGCCCCAGATGCCACGCTTGGGGACAATGCCATCATAGGCCCTTTTGCCGTGATTGAATCTGGCGCCCAACTCGGTGCCGATTGTCAGGTGGGTGCCCATGCAGTCGTCCACGGCCACGTAAAAATGGGCGATGGCAATATCCTGCATCCCCATGCCGTCTTGGGTGGATTGCCCCAAGACACTGGCTTTAAGCCCACGACAACTTCGTGGCTGGTCATCGGGGACAATAATGTGTTCAGGGAAGGCTTTACTGCCCACAGGTCATCCAAGGAAAATGGTGAAACCCGTATCGGCTCCGGTTGTTTTTTTATGAATAACAGCCATGTTGCCCATGATTGCCTAATCGGCAATAACACGATTTTTGCTAATAATGTGGCGATAGGCGGGCACGTTGAAGTCGGCAATAACGTTTTTATGGGCGGGGCTGTTGTGGTGCATCAGTTTTGTCGGGTTGGGTCGTTTGCGATAGTGCAGGGGACTACGGGGCTGAACATGGATGTCATACCGTTTATGTTGGTGGGTGGCCGTCCAGCCCGGCACTATAAGTTGAATACCGTGGGCTTAAGGCGGGCAGGCATTACCGGGAGCCGTTATAAAACCCTTGAAGCGGCATTCCGGTTGTTAAGGAACAAAGGTTCGCTGGACAGCTTGGAAGAAACCGAAGAATTAATCTACTTAAAGACATGGTTGGCGGTTAAATCCAAGCGGGGTTTGCACGGGTTTGTAGAATTGTCCGCTTAGGGCCATAAGGCTTTGGGGCATTAAAAATTTATGCCCCAAACAGGTCTGGGATGCTGCCTGACACCAGCTTAAGGTTTAAGGATAGTGTTTTGTGCAGGTTTGCCAGTGTCGGTTTCTGGATAATCCAGTGTGTAATGCAGACCACGGCTTTCCTTGCGTTGTTGCGCGCAACGGATAATCAGTTCAGCAACGATGACCAAGTTACGCAACTCCAGCAAGTCACTGGTGACACGAAAATGGCTGTAATACTCGCCGATTTCTTTTTTAAGCAATTCTACCCGGTTCATGGCGCGGCTTAAGCGTTTATCCGTCCTGACTATGCCCACATAATCCCACATAAAGTGGCGTAGCTCATTCCAGTTGTGGGCAACCACCACTTCTTCATCAGAGTCGCTGACTTTCGATTCATCCCAGTCCGGTATCTGGGGAGTGGGCGGGATGCCCGACAAATTCCGTAAAATGTCTTCACAGGCGCGGTCGGCAAAAACCAAGCATTCCAATAACGAATTGCTGGCCATGCGGTTGGCCCCGTGCAATCCTGTACAAGCTACCTCGCCGACGGCATAAAGGTGCTTGATGTCGGTGCGGGCAAAGCTGTCAGTCAGCACACCGCCGCAGGTATAATGCGCCGCAGGAACGACCGGTATGGGTTGTTGGGTGATGTCTATGTCATACTCGAGACATTGTTGATAAATCGTTGGAAAATGCTCGCGGATAAAACCGGCGGGTTTATGGCTGATGTCCAGATAAACACAGTCTATACCACGCTTTTTCATTTCGTGGTCTATGGCCCTAGCCACAATATCCCTAGGGGCCAGCTCACCACGTGGGTCGAAGTTTTGCATAAACGGGCGTCCATCAGGCAGGATAAGCCTGCCACCTTCCCCACGGACGGCCTCGCTGATAAGAAAAGACCTGGCCACTGGATGATAAAGGCAGGTGGGATGGAACTGCATAAATTCCATGTTGCTGACCCGGCAGCCCGCACGCCAAGCCAATGCGATGCCATCCCCGGTAGAGCTGTGCGGATTGGTGCTATAAATATACGCCATGTTGGCACCGCCAGTCGCCAAAACAACAACCCTGGCACTGATGGTGATGACCCGGTTTTTTTTGACATCCAAGACATAAGCGCCCACGACTTTTTTACTGGCAGAATCAGGATTGGGGGTTGTGATCAGTTCGACAACGTTATGGTGTTCCAGTAATTCAATATTTGGATGCTGCTGCGCGCGTTCAATCAGTGACAAGGAAACGGCTTTGCCGGTAGCGTCGGCGGTGTGCACGACCCGCCGATGGGAATGTCCGCCTTCGCGGTTCAAGTGCAGGATTTTTTCCCCCAAATTGTTTTGCTCCAATGTAAAGGCAACGCCTTGTTTTTGTAGCCAGTCTATGGAGCTTTTTCCGTGTGTGACAGTTAGCCTGACAATATCGGGGTCACAGAGGCCAGCGCCAGCATCTAAGGTGTCCTGGATATGGGATTCAATGGAGTCTTCAGCATCAAAAACTGCCGATATGCCACCTTGGGCATAGTAGGTGCTGCCTGCCGTCAGGGCAAATTTTGATAAAACGCCAATGCGCAGGGGTTGGTCGGCTAGCTTAAGCGCTAAGCCGAGCCCGGCGCCGCCGCTGCCGATAATAAGGATATCTAAGTTTTTTGAATTAGGCATAACACATAGCTTGTTAATGTCCACAAGACATCATTCAGTGAAAAAAATTTAACTAAGTAAATGATGGTTGTGGCTTAGTGATCATGGTTTAGGGATAATAACGCTTTTTAGAGCGATAACACAATTTTTGTGGATAATAGAACTTTATGCACTTGTGTTTGTCCATGTTGATATTAAAGAGCAGTAGTGAGCAGTCATACCAGGAATAGCGAACAACTAGATGAAGACCTTGTGTTGCGGGTACAGCAGGGCGACAAATCAGCTTATGACCTTTTGGTGATTAAATACCAGCATAAGATCATCCAGTTGGTGAACCGTTATGTCAAAGACCCCAGCGAAGCCCAAGATGTTGCCCAAGAAGCGTTTATCAAAGCTTATCGGGCATTGGGTAATTTTCGTGGGGATTCTGCCTTTTATACATGGTTATACCGTATCGCCATTAACACGGCAAAAAATTACTTGGTGTCACGCTCAAGAAGAAGTTCTGATTATCAAATCGATATACAGGATGCAGAAGCCATTGAAAATGCCCCGCAATTGCAGGGTATGGAAACGCCTGAGAGGTTGTTGATGAATCAGGAAATAATTGACACCATCAAGTCAGCAATTGAAAATTTACCCGAAGATATGCGTACGGCCATCATGCTACGCGAATTTGAGGGCATGAGTTATGAAGAAATTGCTGTAGCCATGGATTGTCCTGTTGGTACGGTACGTTCACGCATTTTTAGGGCGCGTGAGGCTATCGATAATAAATTAAACCCCTTGCTCGAACACGGTGATTTTTGATGCCTGAAGAATTAAAGCAAAAAATATCTCAATTTCTTGATGATGAACTAGATCAAGCGCAGACCTTGGGCTTATTGAAAAAAATACAGTCAGAGCCTGAATTGCAGGAACAATTCAAACGCTACGAGGCGGTCAGCCATGCCCTTAAAACTGAGGTTTTCTTACTCGCTAAAACTGATTTTTCCACAAGAATACGTCAACAAATCCAGCAAGAGCCAACCTATTTGTTGCCACAGCGTAAAATTGTGAGTCGTGGCCATATCCAGCTTGCTGTGGCAGCCTCAATTGCTGTCGTCGCCCTCCTTGTCGGACGGGACATGATGGTTACCAAAAAACCGGCAGTCCCAAGCCCAAACCTTCAGCTAGCCCAGCAGCAAGCCACCAAGCCCGTCGCCAGCGCAGAAGTTAAGCAATTGCCCCTTAATAAACGCATTAACGATTACCTTCAAGCGCACAACAACAGTGTTTATACCAATGGCGAGGCTAATTTCCAGCCATACGCCCGAGTTACGGCTTACAGTCAAAAATGAGCGTGGCAAAATGTTTTTTTGTGGTGGTGCTCCTGTCAGCAGGGCAGGTTTTGGCCGAAGCGCCTGAGCCGGATGCCAAGCAATTATTAACAAAAATGAACCAAGCGATGGCCACCTTAAATTACCAAGGCACCGTTGCTTTTCTCAAAAATGATAAGCTGGAACCCATGAAATACAGCCATGCGGCTGCCAACGGAAAACAGCAAGAACGTTTGCTATCCCTGAATTCCCCATTGCGTGAAATAGTTCGGGATGCTGATAAAGTCAGTTGCTTGTTTAAGGAAACTAGGCAATCAATCGTTGACCATCGGCCTTTTGAGCATTCTTTTTTGGTGGATGTACCAGGCAACCTTGATGACTTGGATGGCATTTATCAGTTTGAAGTGATTGGCAGCGAAGACGTCGCCTTGTTGCCCAGCTATGTTGTGGCGATTGTGCCGAAAGACAAGGCCAGGTATTCCCGAAAAATATGGATAGAAAAACAACAGTTTTTGCCGCTTAAGGTGGTGCTTTATGATAATTCAGGCGTTCCCCTGGAGCAGTTGGTGTTTACTGAGATAGCGGTTAAAGAGGCGCTGCCGATTGTTGATGTCAGCCTTTCTGATACTGGGCTACCCGTTCAGCACATCCACCAGTCATCCCCCCAATCCTCCGCGCAGGCCACTTTTAAGGTGACCGACCTCCCCAAAGGTTTTCATGAGGTTTTCTTTATCCGAAAGCCTATGCACAATGCCGAGCAACCCGTTGACCATCTGTTGCTTAGTGATGGTTTTGCCACGGTTTCCATTTATATGGAAAACCAAGTTGCCGCCGTGCAGTCCGGCCTACAATCAGTGGGTGCAGTCAATTCCTATAGCCGTACCTTAAACAATTATGAGTTGACTGTTATGGGTGAAGTCCCGGCAGAAACCATTAAATTGATTGCAGAAGGCGTTAAACTTCGGGATTAGGGGAGGGTGACGGTTGCCTTTTTCCTAAGATGACTATCTTCCGTGCGCTGGTAAGGAGGCAGGATTTATCAAACTTGCCGTTTGCCGCTTGGTTTCATGCTTTTATGCAACTTTTTAGATTGTCCTAGGTCATTGACGAACAGGGCACATTATTTAAATCTGCTTTGTAGTGGTGAGTTAATGGGCGCTAGGGAGTCGGTGCCACAATCTTTTACGTGACAACTATTTTAATGTTAGGGAATGGAGATATTATGCTCAAAAAATTGGGTTGGTGTGTTTTACTAGTTTTTTTGTTTAATCAGGCTGTATTTGCGCAATTGCCGGACTTTACCGAAATGGTTAAAGTTAATGGTGTGGCGGTGGTCAATATTAGCACCACCCAAAAAGCCAAGCCCGAACCGGCAGCCGATCCCCAGAAACAACCGCCTTTGCCAGAAGGATTGCCACCAGAAATGGAGGAGCTGTTCAAACGCTTTTATAATGCCCCTGAGGGCGGCGAGTATGGCGGTGGCGACACGCAATCACTAGGCTCTGGCTTTGTTATTTCCAAAGATGGTTATGTATTGACTAACCATCATGTGGTGAAGGATGCTGACGAAATAATTGTTAAATTTTCTGATAAGCGCGAGTTGGTTGCCAAGCTAATTGGCACTGATGCACGGACTGATATTGCCTTGTTAAAAGTGGACGCCAGCGATTTGCCCGCAGTGACCATTGGTGAGCCTAGCCAGCTCCAGGTCGGTGAGTGGGTGTTGGCCATCGGTTCGCCTTTTGGCTTTGAGCAATCTGTGACCGCAGGTATAGTCAGCGCCAAGGGCCGCAGTCTGCCTGGCGGCAATTATGTGCCGTTTATCCAGACTGATGTGGCGATAAACCCGGGCAATTCTGGTGGGCCGCTGTTTAATATGGATGGTAAGGTCGTGGGTATCAATTCCCAAATTTATAGCCGTACCGGCGGGTTTATGGGGCTTTCGTTTGCCATCCCTATGGATGTCGTAATGAGTGTCGTCGACCAAATCAAAAAGACGGGTAAGGCCGCGCATGGTTGGTTAGGTGTGCAGATCCAAGATGTCACACGGGAATTGGCTGAATCGTTTGGCATGAAGAAATCACAAGGCGCTTTGGTTTCTAAGGTGATGCCAGGTAGCCCGGCAGAAAAAGCCGCCTTGCAAATTGGTGACATTATCACCGAATTTAATGGCCAGCCCATTGAAACTTCAGGTGACTTGCCGCCCATGGTGGGTATGACGCCGATCAATGATAAGGCGACATTAAAAATCCTCAGGCAAGGTGAAGAACAGACCATCACTTTCAATATTGGTTTGTTGCCCGACCAAGCGGATAAGTTGGCTGAGGCCAAACCTGAAAAATCCAAACCCTCGAATAAACTCGGCATCAGTGTCAATGACTTAAACGCCGAAGAAAGGGAAGCCTTGGAAGTAAGCAAAGGCGGCGTGTTAGTGCAAAACGTGGGTAAAGGTGCGGCCAAGAATGCCGGCATTCTTGCTGGTGACGTGATCTTACGTATGGGTAACCATGTGGTTCGTGATGTCGCTGACTTTGAGAATAGTCTTAAGGACTTGCCGGTTGGCAAATCAATCGCTGTTTTGGTTCAACGCCGTGGTAGCCCTGCATTTTTGGCGTTGAAGATAGATAAGTAATCGTTATTTACACGCTGTAAAACCCAAAAGACCCCCAAGGATTTAAAATCCTTGGGGGTCTTTACGTTTAAAGCAAAGGTGTTGCTGGCTTGGACAAGGCCATTGCCTTAGGCGAATAATTGTTTTGCTGTCCGCCTAAGGTTTCTAGCTAGTCTTCAATAGATTTAGGCATCACCTCAATAACAGGTTTTTGTGGCTCAGGGATCGCTGCACTTACAGCTTGGGGTTCTGGGCGTTCTGTCCTTTCTACCCGTTCAGCAAAATCACTGTCATAAGATCGCGTGGGTGCAGGCCGCTGCTCACTGCGCGTATCATCCCTTGCTTCCAAGGACGTGTCACCGGCTTCGTTGCCATGCGCTTCACCTTCACCCTCGGGTTTTTTGTAGTTGGGGTTGCGTGGGCGCCTACGATTTGGGCCTCGGCGGCTAAGATTTTTTCGTACATTCGGCTTGGTTTGCCCTTCAGTGGCGATAGTGGCTTCAGATTCTACAATTGCCGGCTCCATGCTAGCGGATTCAACAATAGCCACCACCACGTCGTTTTTAAGTGGTTCAGCCACAACTTCATCACCACCATTATTAGCGGGGGCCAGATTTCGCCTTACGTTACGTCCAGGCCCCCTGATATTGCGGTTGGGACGTGGTTCTTTGTTTTGTTGCTCTGGCTTGTCCTCTTGTTCTTGGCTGACCTTGTTGGGCCTAGGTTCTTTATTTTGTTGTTCAGGCTTTGTTTCTTGCCCAAGCGGTGGGCGGTTTGGGCGTGGTTCTTGATTTTTTTGTTGGCCTCTGCCGCGACGGTTGTTGCGTCCTCTGCCTGGTTGGGTTTCGTCAGGTGTCGGTTTGATTTTTTCGACAACGGGTGTTGTGACGACGACAGGGGCAACCGCTTTTGCTTCTGGTTCGGCAGTAACCGGCCCCACGAGTTTATGCCAAAAACGTTTGATTAAGCTGGCAGCTTCATTTTTGGATTGTTCGGGCGCTGGCGAGTCGTGCATGAACTCTTTAATGGCGGCTTTTTCAACTTTTGGCCGAAGTTGTTGCGCAAAATCTGGGATGGTGATCTCTTCCGCCTTTAATTGGGCATAGCTTGGTTTTTCGTCACTAAGCTCTTTTTCTTTAATGCGTTCAATATTATAGGCTGGGGTTTCAAGATGTTTGCTGGGCAAAATGATGATGCCGACTTTAAGCCTAACTTCAATTTGTTCAATGGCATGGCGTTTTTCATTCAGCAGGAATGTTGCGCATTCGATAGGCAAATGGGCAATGACTTTTTCCGTGCCTTTTTTCATCGCCTCTTCTTCGAGTATGCGTAATACTGATAAAGCCACTGATTCAACATTGCGGATTGTGCCTTGGCCCTTGCAGCGTGGGCACGGCAATTGGGTGGAGTCACCCAGCGAAGGCCGCATCCGTTGCCGGGACATTTCCAACAGGCCAAAACGTGAGATACGGCTGGTTTGTATGCGGGCCCTATCAATTTTTAAGGCATCACGCAGGTGGTTTTCAACCGTACGCTGATTTTTATTGGACAGCATGTCGATAAAATCGATCACAAACAAGCCACCCAAATCGCGTAGCCGCAGTTGGCGGGCAATTTCTTCAGCGGCTTCGAGGTTGGTGTTGAGTGCGGTTTCTTCAATGTCACTGCCTTTGGTGGCACGGGCAGAGTTGATGTCTATGGAGGTTAGGGCTTCGGTGTGGTCTATGACCAAGGAGCCGCCAGAAGGTAATGACACCTCGCGGCAATAAGCCACTTCGATTTGCGATTCAATTTGATAGCGGTTAAACAAGGGTACTGCGTCTTGGTACAATTTTGCTTTAGGCAAAAAATGCGGCATGACTTGTTTTAAAAAGTCCTGTACCAATTTAAATGAATCTTCGTTGTCGATTAAAATTTCATCAATATTGCCGCGTAAATGGTCGCGTAAGGCACGGATGATGACGTTGCTTTCCTGGAACACCAAAAATGGGGCTTTTTGCTCGTTGGATGAGCGTTCGATGGCTTCCCAAAGTTGTAAGAGATAATTTAAGTCCCATTGCAGTTCTTCGGCGTTTTTACCACAGCCTGCAGTTCTGACTATCAAGCCCATGCTATCGGGTATATCCAGCGAAGCCATGACTTCGCGTAAATCACTGCGGGTTTCCCCTTCTATACGGCGGGAAATGCCGCCAGCCTTGGGGTTGTTTGGCATTAGCACCAAATAAGTGCCTGCCAAGCTGATGTAGGTGGTTAAGGCTGCACCTTTGTTGCCGCGTTCTTCTTTTTCAATTTGGACAACAATTTCTTGGCCTTCCTTAATTAAGTCTTTTATGGCTGGGCGGCGGCCGTCGGTTTCAGCGCCTTCTTGTACTTGCCGATACAGCGGGGAGATTTCCTTAAATGGCAAAAAACCATGTTTTTCAGCGCCATAGTTAATAAAGGCCGCTTCCAAGCTAGGCTCTACCCGGGTGATAATACCCCGGTAAATATTTGATTTTTTTTGTTCTTTTGAAGGGATTTCTATGTCAAAATCATAAAGTTTTTGACCGTCTACCAAAGCGACCCGCAGTTCTTCAGCCTGCGTAGCGTTGATAAGCATTCTTTTCATATTGTATCCTTGTAGTGTCCTGCTCCATTGTCAGAGTTTACAGCAAGACTGGCATTGGTCACCGCTTCAAGTGGGCCGTCTATACGGGCACGAAGCAATAGGTTTTCCAATAACACAATCAGCTTAGTTTTTACGGTCTTATGTTCCGTCATCTGCGCATAGTTGGTGTTATGTCTGGCTGTGATGGTAGCCAAAGCGTGGGCGCGGACAGATACTAAGTTAATATTTCTCAGTCTTGGGTGGTAAATTCTGTTTTAAACAGGTTTAAAAAATCGTGCGTCTAGGGTCGAACGATGAACCCGAAAATCGTATAATGAAGCGTCAATTATATAACACTGGTGTTATTTTATCTTCATCGTGTCGCCACAAGCCTAATTTCAGGGTGAAATTCGCAAGGCGTTAAGTATGTTTTATATAAAAACTCGCTTAATATAACAACCTTATCGCCCCACATCAATTTTAAAGCATCATTTACCCTACGGCACTGTTATTATTTACCCTATGAACAAAGAAGAAAGCACCTTACCCCACGTTGAATATGTCGAAATTACCGAAGACCATTGCGACCAGCGCTTGGACAATTTTTTAATCACGCGCTTGAAAGGTGTGCCCAAAAGCCATATTTACCGCATCGTCAGAAAAGGTGAGGTCAGGGTTAATAAAGGCCGAATCGATGTTAAATATCGGTTGGTTACCGGTGATATAGTTAGGATTCCACCCATCAGGGTCGCCGAGCGTAGCGAAGAGGCCTACGTTCCCCAAGGGTTGCAACTGGCCTTGCAACAAGGCATTTTATTTGAAGACGATGGGTTTTTGATAGTCAACAAACCGGCGGGGTTTGCGGTACATGGCGGTAGTGGGGTCAGTTCAGGCATTATCGAAGGTTTACGACTACTTAGGCCAGAGGCGCATTTTTTGGAGCTGGTGCATAGGCTGGATAAGGATACGTCCGGTTGTTTGCTAATCGCCAAAAAACGTAGCGCCCTTCGGAGCTTGCAGGCGTTGTTCCGTGAAAGCCAAATTCAAAAAACCTACCAGGCGTTGTTGTCTGGGCAATGGCCCAGAAAAAAGCTGGTCGTCAGTGCGCCCTTGTTAAAGAACATCAGTAAGGGTGGTGAGCGGATTGTGGTCATCAGCCCATCCGGTAAGGCTGCCGAAACGCTGTTTCGGCGCTTACAATTGTTCCGCGACGTGACCTTGGTCGAAGCGTCCCCTAAAACTGGCCGCACCCATCAGATCCGCGTCCATGCGGCAAGTTTGGGGCATCCTATCGTCGGCGATGAACGCTACGGCCAAGATGAGGCCAATAAGATTTTTAAAAATAAAGGCTATAAGCGTATGTTCCTGCATGCGCAAACCCTGAGGTTTGCACATCCGGTGACCGGTGTGCTAATGGCCATCACTGCCCCCTTACCTTTGCAATTGGAACATTTGTTAAGCCATGAAGAACCGCTTTGATTTGATTATTTTTGATTGGGATGGCACCCTCATCAATTCCATCGATTGGATTGCCCAGTGCCTGCAATATGCCGCCATAGAATGCCATTACCCCATCCCTAGTGCACAAGCGGCCAAGGATGTGATTGGCCTCAGTATTTTTAATGCTATGCAAGCGTTGTTTCCGGGTGTGGACTTGCCCACCCAAGAGCGGTTGGTGGGTCTGTACAGCCAAAAATATGCGTCCAAGGAACTTAACCGGGATGATTTGTTCCCAGGAGTTTATGAGATGCTGGTCCAGTTTAAAGAATCGGGTTACCAACTGGCCGTCGCGACCGGGAAAACTAGGCTAGGCTTACAGCATGCCTTGGCGGCGACAGGCACAGAAGACTTGTTTAGTATTACCCGCTGTAGCGATGAAACCGCATCCAAGCCCGACCCTAAAATGCTGCATGAGATCATCCGGCACACCGATACGGCAAAAGAACGCGCCTTAATGGTGGGAGACTCTATCCATGACTTGCAAATGGCACATAATGCCCCTATGTCAGTGGTAGCCGTATCCTGTGGTGCGCATTCTGCCGAATGTTTACAGCGATACAACCCTTTGCTGTGTTTGCAACAGCCAACTGAATTACTGAACTTTATTTAAGGTTAAAACCTCATGGACAACCAACAAGACCCACTGCATAAAACCGACCCCACTTCAGCCCCAGGTTGGGAACGGGAAATTATTGAAAAATTGGCCTTTGCTGCCATCACAGAACAGACCCGTGCCCGGCGTTGGAGTAACTTCTTTAAATCATTGGTTTTTGTTTATTTGCTAGTTATTTTTGGCATGGCAGTTTATCCAAGTATCAAAGAGGATTTGGGGGGTGACGGTAAATTCCATACGGCTGTCATTGACGTGGTTGGTGTGATTGCTGAAGATAAGGATGCCAATGCCGCCAGCATTATTGAAAGCTTAAGGGATGCCGTTAAAGACCCTAACACGAAAGGCATCATCCTGCATTCTAACTCACCAGGGGGTAGTCCGGTACAATCCGCTTATGTCTATGAAGAAATTAGGAACATAAAAAAAGCCCATCCAGAGTTGCCCATTTACGCGGTGGTCAGCGATATGTGCGCGTCTGGTTGTTATTATATCGCCGCTGCCAGTGACAAGATTTTTGTCAACCCATCCAGCCTGATTGGTTCTATCGGTGTGCTTATGGATGGATTTGGTTTTGTCGATGTGATGCAAAAATTGGGTGTGGAGCGCCGCTTGTTGACCGCAGGTGCACACAAAGCCATGCTTGACCCTTTTTCACCGCCTAAAGCCGACGAGACCCAATACATGCAAGGCTTATTGGATCAAGTGCACCAGCAATTTATAACAGCGGTTAAAACCGGACGCGGCAACCGTCTTAAAGAAACACCTGACATGTTTTCGGGTTTGGTGTGGACGGGTGAGGCGGGCCTTAAGTTAGGTGTGGCCGATGCTTATGGCAATGACGATTCTGTCGCCAAAAATATCATCGGTGCGGAAAAAATAGTGGATTTTACCCAGAAAGGGCGTTTTTTGGACAAGTTAGCCGGAAAACTGGGCGCTTCATTTGGGCAGGCTATAGGAAGCTTAGTCATGACGCCCGCGATACGGTAATTTTTTAGCAGGGTGGGGCTTTTTGCCCCACCGATTAAATCTACTTTGCGTGGGCTGCCCAGACCACGCTATTGTATTTCCAGCATGAGTTTTTTAATCTTGGCCAATACTTGCTGTTGTTGGTCGGCAGTTAGCTTGCTAAAAGCCTGCTCAAACTCAGCCAAGTTATAGTTGTCACCGGTTTCAGGCTTGGCCGAAACCTGAAGGCCACAGTCTGCAAGTACATGGTTAATCGGGGCGGCGGCATTGTCCAAGGGTATCGGGCTAGAAAGCACGGTGCGCAACATGGTGTTGACGCGGATAAACACGGTTTGCCCTGTCAACAAATCATCCGCCATCGCTAGTGCTAACTCTTCTGTATAAGCTTTGCGTTTTGAGTCAGGGAAGGTTTTCATGGCCACTGTAACTGGCGGGTGTTTGTCAATTTGATAATCCAGCTTAAAACTGCTGCCTTGGGAGGCAATCAAATCCTCAGTTTCAACTACCGCCTGTAATTTATGGGCCTTACACACAATTTCCAGCATCATATCGTCATAAAGGCCGGGGCGGGGCAGGGGGGATTGGGCAAAGCTATAACTCTGGTTGTTTACGCTATCGTTTGCTTGATGATAGCTCCAGGTATTGTCGGCACGGGTATTCAATGGGCAGGCCATTAAAAGCGCCACGGCAAAGATTAGTGGTTGGATACCGAAAGAACGGCGTTGTTTCATGGTTGTCCTCTAAATAATGTTGTCATTGCAAACATTGGGTCGGCTTGTGTACCCATTCAAACCAGCAGTTTCTCCAGCCCCTTAAGCAGGGCAATATAAGGCATCAAATTCACTGGCATTGAAGCACTAATTTCCCGGTATAAACGTTGGTAGCGGTTAAGTTTGGGTTGTTCAGCGTCCAAAGTGAAGTAGTCGGTGCATCGGGAAGATGAATTTGACAGTATCTTGCTTAGCAATAGGCCGATGTTGCGTTTGATGTCGTCCTGCAAATCAGCTGACACCTTTTGTTCCCAATGGTCATGTGGGGGGATTTTTGCTATGGCGTCCAAGATCAGAAATAAACCTAGGTAATGGCCAATTTCATGGTATAGCGTGAAGGTGGTGACAAAATCAGCCCCAGTTTGGGTTGATAAGGAAACGAGTAGCGGGAAATCATTTAGGCTAGCGATAAAAAGCAACCGATAGGCCAAGGCATCGGGAATGCCATTTTGTTGGTATAGCGCCAGTTGCGGCTGGGCAATCGGATAACTTTGTTGTTTAAAATGCTGCTCAAAATCGGTTAAGTGGCGACCATAATAGTCTAGGGTCTGTGTTAGTGGGCGTATTTTTTGGCCGTGTGCCAGTGCCCAGCGGCAAAAATTGGCCAAGGTGTTTTCTAGCAGCAGCAAACAGGCGTATTGTTGGTCGGCGGCAATTTTATTGTCCAGTGCCGCTATCGAAAGGCGTAGCGCATCAGCGTCCAATATTCGCTCAAATGTCAGGTAACAACCGACATGATCTAAAATGTTTTCGTTGTCGTTATCCACATTTAAAAAACTACACCCTGCTTGGTTGATCACTTTGTTGCTGACTAAAGTGGCCTTAATTTCATTGGCCAAGGGATGGGCTGGCAGGCTGTTTTTAAACTGTGTAATGATTTGTTCAGGAAAATAGGTGTTTAAATAACGGTCACAACAGGCATCATGTAGCAAAGCAGCTTGTTGTTGTATCTGCAAGGTAAGGTACATTTTACTGGCGGCCAGTAGCACGGCAAGTTCTGGACGGGTTAGTGCCTGGCTAGACCTAGATAAAACGGTTTTGTTGGATGGGAAAGATTCAACGTCCCTGTCCAAAAAACCTAAGGTTTCCAAGTCTTCAGCCACTTGCAAAAAAACCAGGCACTGGGTGGAACTGCGCAGTCCATCTAAAGACAGGCAAAGGCTTTGTGCATAATTATTGGCTAAGACCTGTTGGCAAACGGCCTCAGTCATACTGATAAACAAGGGTTGATAATCGGCAATGAGTTGTTGTTTGTTCAGGCTAACCAGCAAGATTTTTAAATTCACTTCATGGTCAGAAGTGTCCACACCTGCTGAATTGTCCACGGCATCGGTGTTGATGCGGCCACCCCGCAGACTGTATTCAACCCGGGCTGCTTGGGTAAAGCCTAGGTTTGCACCTTCGCCTACCACGGTTGCGCCTAAGTTTATTGCATCGATACGTACATTGTCATTGCTGTGGTCACCGACTTCTTCGTGTTTCTCAGTGCTGGCTTTTATGTAAGTGCCTATGCCCCCTAGCCATAATAAGTCCACTGGGGCCGTCAATAAATAACGGATCAGGCTTTCACCATCCAAGGTTTTATAGCGTATGCCCAGCCATTTTTTTAACTCGCTAGACACCGGGATGTCTTTGTCGGCTCGGAGGAAAACGCCGCCACCGACTGAAATTAGGCTACGGTCATAATCATTCCAGCTAGAGCCGGGTAGATCAAATAGTCGTTGCCGTTCATGGAATGCTGAGTCGTCACTAGGCGGATTGGGGTCAATAAAAATATGTTGCCCGCTAAATGCAGCTAGTAAGCGGGTAAAGCGCGATTGTAACAAGCCATTGCCAAACACGTCGCCATCCATGCTGCCGATGCCGACGACGGTAAAGGCTTCATTTTGAATGTCTTTGCCCAATTCCCGGAAATGCCGTTGCACACACACCCACGCTCCCCGTGCAGTGATGCCCAATGCTTTGTGGTCATAACCATGCGAACCGCCACTGGCAAAGGCATCGCCCAACCAGAATTGGTAATCGGCTGATACGGCATTGGCCATATCTGAAAAGCTGGCTGTGCCTTTGTCAGCGGCAACCACCAAATAGGGGTCGGGGTCATCAAAACAGACCAGATTTTGTGGGTGGATAATGTCGCTGCCACTGTAATTGTCGGTTAAATCCAATAGGCCACGCATCAGGGTGAGGTAGGCTTTTTTTCCGGCTGCTTTAAGGTCTGACTGGCCATTGTGCTTTTTGAGTACAAAACCACCCTTAGCCCCGGTTGGGATAATCAAGGTGTTTTTGCTGATTTGGGTTTGCATTAGCCCCAGTATTTCAGTCCTGAAATCATCGGGACGGTCAGACCAGCGAATACCGCCACGGGCAATTTTACCGCCCCGTAGATGGATACCTTCCATATCGGCGGCATGGACGTAAATTTCGTTTTGCGGTTTTGGGAGGGGCATATCGATAACCCCCAAACTATTGATCTTAAATGCTATAAAATAATCATCAAGACTACGCCGTAGATGGAAATTACTGCGCATGGTCGCATCTATCAAGTTAAACAAGGTGCGCAAAATTCGGTCTTCGTTGATTTCGGAAACCGTGGCGAAGCTTTCCAATAATTGCTGGCGCAAGGGAAATAGGGCTCGGTCTTCCCGGATTGCAGGGTCTTCCCAGTCGGGGTTAGGATTAAAGCGTGCGTCAAAATAGGCAAACAGCCCGAGTGCAACACGGGGATTGTTGATCAGCGCGTGATGGACGGAAGCGCGGGTGGTGTGGTGGCCCAGTTGCAAGTAATAGTTACGGTAAGCACGGAGCACATCAATGGCTTGCCAGTCCATACCAGTTAGCACCAGCAGTTTATTGAGTGCATCATTTTCACAGTTGCCGTCCAATATGACTTGTATCGTTGCCAGCAATTGGCTGTTGACTTTGTTTAAAGGCATACAGAGACTGGAAGCGGGCTTAATGGTGAAGCTTCGGATAAATACCGTGTTACCCTCCACGGTAATGGGGTACTGGACTTGGTCTAACACCCGTAAGTGCATATTTTCTAGGACAGGCATATAGCTATCCAGAAAAAGTGGCTGTGGGCTGTAAAAGTGTAGCCGATAATGGGTATAGTCCAAATGCGGCTTGAGTAAGCTGATGCGCTGATGCGTAGCTTGGTGGAGTTGTTCAAGATGGAGCAGGTCTTTAAGCGCATACCGGGGCGAGACTAGCTGTTGATAATCTAAGGGCAAAGCATCCCGGTATTTTTGCCATAGCTGGCTGGCGGCCGCCTTGCCTAAAGCCCTTTTTGCCAGCAGTTGGAATGAAGTTGCCCAAGAAGCGGGCGTGTTGTTTGATTGTCCGTCCATGTGTCCACCAGTTATTAATGATTGCTAAAGTTGCTTATAACATACACCAAAATAGTAAAACAGCCAGCTTAGGCTAATTCTATAAGCGTTTAGTAATCTCCAGCACATTGCCATCGGTTTGTTTGGTATAGGTAACAGAATCCATCAATGTGCGGATAAAATAGAGCCCCATGCCATTTTCCTTGGGCTGGTTTAAATCCGGTAAAGAGACTGCCTCAAGGTCAAAGCCTAGTCCATGGTCATAAACTTTAATATTAAGCTCATTGTCTTTGATATGGATACTGATTCTGACCGTGTCTTTGGGGTTAGGAGGCGTATGTTTGATGGCGTTGGTGGTGGCTTCGGTCAGCACGAGGTTCAAATGATAAGCCAAGGCTTCGCGGTCTCCGCTGAAATGGTCAAGATCTTTGGCTATATGTTCGCCGATACTGCCGATCAAATCCAGATACTTGGTTTGGGTCGGGATGATGACGTCTACCTGGAGGATTGGGTTGCACATAAAAGACCTTTAGGCTTCGGTTTCAATAGCTTCATTCAAATCAGAATAAATTTCGAACACCCGGTTTAGCCGAGTTAGCTCAAACATAGCCAACACCTGTTGATTGCAGCCCACTAAAGAAAGTTTGCCCGATTTGGCCGCTGCATGTTTATAACCGGTGAGTAAGGCCCCTAAACCAGAGCTATCGATAAAGCGTACCTTTTCAAGGTCGATTATTAGCTGGGTCTCGCCAAGTTCTATCAGGTGCAGGATGTAGGCCTTTAAATCACCAGAATTATGCGCGTCTATCCTTTCTTCCTTAACGGATATGATGTTGTAGCCTTTCATTTTTTCCAGAGTTGAATTCATGTGTTTTTTGCCGAAAGTTGGGGTTGGCGCATTGGATTGGTAAGGCCATAAACGTTATGGCCGATAACCTAAGTCCTTTGAATAATGGGTATTTTTGATACATTGAACGCTTGCACAAAAATTCAGGCGACTATTTTGGGCAACCTTCCATTTTAAAGATGGCATACCCTAGCTTGTCGATTTCCTGCCTTAAAGTAGGCGGGGCTATAACAGTATGATAAAAATAACAGTTTTCAGCGGTTAAAATAGCGTCACTATGGCCTATGGAGGTCAACCATTCTTTGGCGTAGTGTACCGCTTTTTCGGGGGCTTGTTCATCAAGTACCACATTGAAGTGCAAAATTTTCCCTTTGCTAGTTTTTGCATAGGTGTCGAACACATGGGATAAGGGCATAAAATACACCTGTTTTTAAGGTTAAATACTGGTAGTTTTCCCGCTGATATTGTCGCGCTGAAATGCTTGCAAACAGTTATTCCAAGAAGGGGGTTTAATTGCCTGTTCTATCCAAGCTCGTGGCGTTTACAGGTATTGTAATATCGAATCGATATTTTAAGTGCATGTTATAATAGACACTTGTTAATTAGATTTATAGGGGTGCTATGGAAAAAGATGATGTCTTTGATCTGATTGAGCGTATGGCGGCGTTAATCCGTTCTGAAGAGCGTAAAAAATGTACGGAATTGGGGTTACAAGCTGTCCACTTCCAAGTATTGGATTATTTATCCCGTTGTAACCGCTATAGCGACACCCCGGCGGCCTTGGCCAATTATCTTGGCATGACGCGGGGTACGGTTTCCCAAACGGTGCTGCTTCTGGTTAAGCAAGGCTACATACAGAAAAAGACCGATGCGGCTGACCGACGAAAAGTTCATCTTAGTCTTTTGGCTAAAGGGAGCGGGATTTTGAAACAGGCCAGAACATCGGATTTGTTTGCCCAAGCGGCAAAGTTATTTCAGGGGCAGGATTCAGTCAATTCAGAAGAAATGTTTAGAAAAGCCCTGTTGGCTTTACAAAAAGCCAACAAATCACAATCATTTGGCCTGTGCAAAACTTGCCACTATTTCACCGTTATGTCTACAGGGTATCGCTGTGGCCTGACCAAAGAGCAGCTTAGTGAAGGTGATAGCGAAAAAATTTGCCAAGAACATTGTGTGCTATAGATAAAGCTTGGGTGCTTGGCTTTTTTAAAGGCTAGATAACTTCCAAGGATTGGGTGAGCGGAATGGCTTGTTTGAAAGGCACAGGGTCAGCTGAAATTGATCTTAACCAGGGCAAACGTGGCAGTAGGGCATAAATAATTATTAATGGAAGGATAAAGGATGGATTCTTTAGCTATAATTAGTGATGTGGGAATAAGGCTTAGGCAAGGGTTTCGATTGCCCAGCCGGCTTTTGCCACTTTATTGCTCAGGCGTTACAATGCCCTCTGTAGCTAGATAAGGTCTTTTTTATAATGGGTTTGGATATGGAAAAAATAAAAGTTCTTTTTGTATGTATGGGCAATATTTGTCGATCACCCACAGCAGAAGGCGTTTTCGCAAAACACCTAAAAGAGCAAAATTTAGCGGCGAATTTTGTGATTGACTCGGCTGGCACACATGCGTCCCATCTTGGCGAGCCCCCTGATTCACGTGCTCAACACGCCGCCTTAGTAAGGGATATAGAATTAAAACATTTACGTGCCAGAAAAGTGGTAATGGGGGATTTTGAGGATTTCGACTTTGTATTGGCCATGGACGATGACAACTATGCGGTTCTCATGGCGGCTTGCCCGGAGAAATATAAAGATAAAATCAGCTATTTCCTTGATTATGCCCCGCACTTGGGTGAACGGGAAGTGCCTGATCCCTATTACGGCGGCAAATATGGCTTTGAGCGGGTTCTGGATCTGGTTGATGCCGCTTCAGTGGGTTTTTTGTCAATGTTGCAGCAAACTGGTCGTATTTCATGAAACTAGGCTATGGGGTGTCCTTATGACAATAGTGTCTAATACTGTCGGCTATTTGGATGGCGGTGTGTTATTGGAAGCTTTTTTTGCGGTTGATGACGCATTGCCAAACCGAAGGCCCGCTGTTTTAATCAACCATACTTGGGCAGGCCGCGATGAGTTTGTTGCAGAAAAAGCAAAAAAAATTGCTGCCTTAGGTTATGTCGGTTTTGCTGTGGATATGTATGGTAAAGGCGTATTGGGCACGAGTATTGAACAAAATGCCAAGCTTATGCAACCGTTTATGGATGACAGGGCCTTACTGCAAAAACGTATGCAGGCGGCACTTTACGCCGTTAAGTTATTACCTTGGGTTGATGACAGCAAGGTTGCGGCAATCGGTTTTTGTTTTGGTGGCTTGTGTGCGCTGGATTTGGCGAGGACAGGGGCTGATTTAAAAGGTGTGGTTAGCTTTCATGGATTGTTGGGTGCGCCTGACAATACCCAGGGCAACGCGATTAAGGCTAAGGTGCTGGCCTTGCATGGCCATGATGACCCTTTGGGGCCCGTCGATCAGGTTCTTGCTTTTGAACAGGAAATGACCAACGCTGGCGCAGATTGGCAGTTGCATACCTTTGGCAGCACAGTCCATGCTTTCACCAATCCACTTGCCAATGACCCAGAAAGGGGGATGGAATATAGCCCACAAGCCGACCAGCGCTCTTGGTTATTGATGGAAAATTTCTTGGCTGAAATATTTGCTTAACTTTAACGTGCCAACACCTTCGACTCACTGGCGAGTAGTGTTATAATCAGTAGGTTATTTAAGTCCATGTAACCGTGCCTAACACAAGGAACCAGAAACGGTGCGGTTGTATTTAGTCAAGAAACCATGCCGATGCGTAGTTGTCGGTACACTGTGTATATAGGGATCAATGTCAAACTTCGCTAAAGAAATCATTCCAGTTAATCTCGAAGACGAGATGAAACAATCCTATCTCGATTACGCCATGAGCGTCATCGTCGGTCGAGCCCTCCCGGATGTCAGGGACGGCCTAAAACCCGTGCATCGCCGTGTGCTTTATGCGATGAGCGAGTTAGGCAACGATTGGAACAAGCCCTATAAAAAATCCGCGCGTATTGTCGGTGATGTCATCGGTAAATACCACCCGCATGGCGACACCGCCGTTTATGACACGATGGTGCGTATGGCGCAGCCGTTTTCGATGCGTTATATGCTGATCGATGGGCAGGGCAACTTTGGTTCGGTGGATGGCGATCCTCCAGCTGCAATGCGTTATACCGAAGTGCGCATGGCGAAAATCGCCCACGAATTGCTGGCCGATTTGGATAAAGAAACCGTTGATTTTATCCCCAACTATGATGAATCCGAGATTCAGCCGGAAGTATTGCCCACACGTGTGCCTAATTTATTAGTCAACGGTTCGTCAGGTATAGCGGTCGGCATGGCCACTAACATCCCACCGCATAATATGTCGGAAGTCGTCAGCGCCTGTTTGGCAATGATAGATAAGCCGGAAATTACCGTTTTGGAGTTGATGGCGCATATTCCGGGCCCAGATTTTCCTACCGCAGCATCCATCAATGGTGCGTCAGGCATTTACAGCGCTTATACCACCGGACGTGGCAAAATCTATTTGCGTGCCCGTTGCCATTTTGAAGATATAGGCGACAGCAGCCGCCAAGCAATTATTACCACTGAATTGCCTTACCAAGTCAACAAAGCGCGTTTACTAGAAAAAATTGCTGAGTTGGTTAAAGAAGGCAAGCTGGAAGGTATTTCTGGTCTGCGTGATGAGTCCGACAAAGACGGCATGCGCATGGTGATCGAATTGCGCCGTGGCGAAGTGCCGGAAGTGGTGTTGAACAACCTCTACAAACAAACCCAATTCCAAACGGTGTTTGGCATCAATATGGTGGCCTTGCTGGATGGTCGTCCGCATTGCATGAACCTCAGCGAGATTTTACACGCCTTTATTGACCACCGCCGCGTGTGCGTGACGCGCCGCACACTCTACAACTTACGCCGCGCCAGGGAACGTGCGCATATCTTGGAAGGTTTGGCGGTCGCGTTGGCGAACATCGATGACATGATCGCCTTAATTAAAGCTGCCAGCAATCCCGCCGAAGCCAAAGAAGGCTTATTGGCAAGGACTTGGGATGCGGGTTTGGTGTCGGCGTTGCTGGATCGCGCCGATGCAGCCCGTTCGCGCCCCGAAGACCTCAGCGCTGAATTTGGCCTCTTAAATGCGGTTTACCGCTTGTCTGAAACCCAAGCCCAAGCGATTTTGGATTTACGCCTGCACCGTTTGACGGGCTTGGAACAAGACAAAATCGTCAACGAATATAAGCAATTGCTGGAACAAATCGATGAATATCTGGCGATTTTGGGCAGCGATATCCGGCTGATGGAAGTGGTCAGGGAAGAGTTGGTCGCCATTAAGGAACAATATTCTGACCCGCGCCGTACTGAAATCATCCAAAACCAATTGGATTTGTCCGAACAAGATTTGATTACCGAAGAAGACATGGTTGTCACCATGTCACACGAAGGCTATGTCAAATCCCAACCCTTAAGCGATTACCGGGCCCAACGGCGCGGCGGGCGAGGCAAATCGGCGACTGCGACTAAAGAACTGGATTATGTCGATAAGTTGATTGTCGCCAACACCCATGACACTATTTTGTGCTTCTCGTCCTTAGGCAAAGTGTATTGGCTAAAAGTCTACCAATTGCCAGTCGCCAGCCGCGCCGCGCGGGGCAAACCGTTTGTCAATTTGTTGCCCTTGGAACAAGGCGAAAAAATCAACGCCATCTTGCCTATCCGTGAATTTACCGACAATAAATTCATCTTTATGGCAACCGCACAAGGCACAGTTAAAAAGACCCCGCTTAACGAATTTGAACGCCAACGCGCCACCGGAAAAATCGCCATCGACCTTAAAGAAGGCGATAGTTTAGTCGGTGTTGCGGTCACGGACGGACAACAAAACGTATTGCTGTTTGGCAGCACGGGCAAAGCCGTATGCTTTAACGAAGCCGACGTGCGCTCTATGGGGCGCACGGCTTCGGGTGTGCGCGGTATGCGCTTGCAAGAAGGTCAGCGGATTATCTCGTTGATTATCGCCACCGAAGGCACGGTGCTGAACATCACTGAAAACGGCTACGGCAAACGCACCAAACTTGAAGAATTCACCTGCCACAAACGTGGCGGACAAGGCTTGATCGCGATCCAAACCTCTGCGCGTAATGGCGATGTGGTGGGTGCGGTGTTGGTCAATGACAACGATGAAATCATGCTGATTACCGACGGCGGTACTTTAGTCCGCACCCGCGTTGACGGCATTTCCGTGGTCGGCCGCAACACCCAAGGTGTCACGATTATCCGCTTGGACAAAAAGGAAAAAGTGATAGGCGTGGATAGGATTGCCGGTTTGGCGGGTGTGGATGACCAAGAGGATGCCGAAGGTTTGGATGAGGTGCAAGATTTGCCTGTAGTGGATGCCGATGATCCTGTGGATGATGCCCAAGACTTAGACGAGTAAGCCATCGCGCGTAGAGGCGTTGCATTGCAACGTCTTTACCCAATACCAACCCAAGGCCCAGTCATGCTGAAAAGAATACATATCCGCAATTTTTTGTCGTGCATAGATACGGACATAGAGCTGGATGGCGTGACTGCGCTGATTGGGCGTAATGCGGCGGGTAAGACTAACGTTTTGAAGGCGATTGAGAGGTGTGCGCGGTTTGCGGTGGGTACTGAGTCAGTATTTGAAAATTTTGATTTTGACTCAGAAGCTAATTTTGAAATTGAATTTTTAATTGGTGATAATCTTTTTAGATATGAATTAAAAACTCCTAATGATTATCGTCGTCAAATTGTTTCGATAATTGAGAATCTTTTCTGTTTCATCAGTGATGGCTGGCAGATCATTGTTAAAAGGGAAGATGAAAATGTCACTCATTATAATAAAGAAAATAGTGTTGTTGAAATAAAATCATATGCACCAATGATAAACTCTTTGCTTTCTTTGATGCCAGAAAACGAGATAAATCCGGCTATTATTCAAGTTCATCAGTATTTTTCTGCAATTAAATATTATATGCTGGATGATCAGTATGAAAGTGCTGAAAAAAATCCCTATTCAGCCCATATTGATAACAGTAGTTACAAACAATGGTTAGCTAAAAGAAATAAAACCAAATCCCCATTGGTCATGAAGTTGCTGTATTTATGGCATAAAGATAAAGAAACACTGGCAGAGCTAAACGCACTGATAGGTGAAAATGGTTTAAATATAATTAAATGTCTCGATATTGAAAAATACCCAGTAGGTCTTAAAGATGAAGATAGTTTTTTTACCGTTAACTTTGTCATGGTCAATTCAACGGTAAGCTACCGCCAATTATCTTACGGCACACAACGTGTTTTAGCCATATTGCTGGCCTTGCTATATGACAACTGTAGCACTTTATTGATAGAACAACCCGAAGACGGTATCCATTCTGGCTTGTTAAAGAAATTATTGCCACTGTGTTTTGAATATGGCGCAGTCTATAACAGGCAAATCATTATCGCCACCCATTCACCCGATGTGATTAATTTAGTGCCGCCTGAAAGTATTAGGTTAGTCAGGATGACTGAAAACGGTACGAAGGTTTCATCTTTGGATACCGAGCGCTTGCCTTATATCCATGACTATCTGAAGAACGAAGGGGCTTTGTTTGACGTTATTGATGCGATGGATGATGAGTAATGTATGTCGTTATTGCTGAGGATGCTAGCGATGTTAAGTGCTTAAAAGTTCTGATTAAACGGTTGGCAGGTGATAAGCCTCTTACTATAGAAGGTAAGGGTTTTGGTAGTTGTGGAAATATGTTGAATAAGGGCGCTAGATTTCTCAATACTTATAGTAACCAAGCCAAGTTTAGTAAATTCATTATTTGTCACGATAGGGATAAAAGCTCATATCAATCGGTATATAAAAATGTTGATGATCGAATTATAAAGAATGCGGGCATTAACAATAAAGAAATTTGCATTTTAATCCCAACCGAAGAAATTGAAGCATGGATACTGGCGGACATAAAAGCCGTTAAAAATGTTATCTCTAGTTGGCCGCATAACAAAATTGATGGTAGTCCAGAAGACATAAAAAATCCTAAAGAGGTTTTGCAAAGCTTGAGCAGGATCGACAAGCCCAGACCTTTATATAACCATGTGTTGCATAATGAAAAAATAATGGGGTATCTTGATTTAGCAGTTGTTAAAAACAAATGCCCGTCTTTTGCCGAATTGGCGGCATTTGTCGAAAGTGGCAAGGCCAATTACCCCAACAGATAAAACCAGTTTAGGTCAGAGTGAACACCTGACCCTGTATTTGTAATGCAATACCCCTAAGCCGCTTTAAGCGACGTATTTAACTTAAAACCTAAGAGAATCAGCATGTCCAGAGTTTATAATTTTAGTGCCGGCCCGTCCGCATTTCCTGAATCGGTTTTACTCCAAGCGCAGCAAGAAATGCTGGATTGGCAGGGAAGTGGCATGTCGGTGATGGAAATGAGCCATCGCGGCAAGCATTTTTCGTTGATTGCCAAAGAACTGGAAGCTGATTTGCGCGAATTGATGGCGGTGCCTGAAAATTATAAAGTGCTGTTTTTGCAGGGCGGTGCGTCGGCGCAATTTTCTTTGATCCCGCAAAATATTTTAAATGGCAAAACCAAGGCTTGCTACATCAAAACCGGCGCGTGGTCAGAAAAAGCCATTAAAGACGCTAAATCCTATTGCGATGTGCTGGTGAGTGCCAGTTCAGAAGACACCAAATTTACCAGCATCCCTGGTGCGGCGACTTGGGCCTTGGACAATGATGCGGCGTATTTGCACTATACCTCCAATGAAACTATCCACGGTGTGGAATTCCAAGGCATCCCCGATGCACAAGGGCTGACCTTGGTTTCTGATATGTCCTCCAATATTTTGTCGCGCCCTGTTGATGTCAGCCAATTTGGGTTGATTTATGCGGGTACGCAAAAAAATATGGGCCCTGCGGGCGTGACCGTGGTGATTGTGCGTGATGATTTGGTCGGTCATGCAACTAAATTGACGCCTTCGGTGTTCAATTATGCCGAACAGGCCAAGAATGAGTCCATGCTCAATACCCCAGCGACTTACAACTGGTATTTGGTGGGCTTGGTGCTCAAATGGTTGAAAGCCCAAGGCGGCGTGGCTGCCATTGAGCAGCACAATATCGCTAAGGCGGCAAAATTGTATGCGGCGATAGACCAATCCAGCCTGTATAGCAATCCTGTCGATGTTGCTGTGCGTTCACGCATGAATGTCCCGTTCATTTTGGCGGATGAAGCACTGGACAAACCGTTTTTGACGGCTGCCGAAGCCAATGGTTTGTTTGAATTGAAAGGCCACCGTTCGGTGGGCGGTATGCGTGCCAGTATTTACAATGCCATGACCGATGCGGGCGTTCAAGCCTTGATCGATTTTATGGCGGAATTTGAACGCACCCATTAAGCTTTTTTTAACCTTCTTTTGGAAATAAGGGCTTAAGTGTAATACTGCTACCGCTAATACGATTAAGCTTAAATTACAGTTAGATATGTGAATAAAAAGATTAAGCTCCCGGCCATAACCAGATAGAATGGAGGCACCAAACCAAACCAAACCATTCACCGAACCAGGAGCCTAACCATG